>NZ_JASGCY010000001.1:0-11835 GCF_047607465.1 Microbacterium sp.
CCCGCGCACAGGCGCGACCGAAGATCCTCGACCGGAACCCGGCCGCCTGGATCAACCAGCCACCCACCGACGAGCTCCAACTCGCCGCCTAACACCCACCGGCCTCACCCGCCTTGACAAACTCCGGAACGCCGTGAGGCGGGAATACCCCACCCCGAGAACCGAGACCGTACCCGGCGGATCGAGATCAGAGTCCGAGCGCGGCACGGATCCGGCGGATGAGCTCCTCCGGATCGGCGAACAGCGCGCTGGTGACCTCGATGACCGTCCATCCTGCGGCCCGCAGTGCGGCCAGCCGCTCGACGTCCTGCGCGTAGGTCTCGCTGTGCTGCAGACCCTGGTACTCGATGGCGACCTTCTGCTCCGGGTACGCCAGATCGACGCATCCGAGGAAACGACCGAACGAATCGAAGACGTCGTGATTGAGATGCGGCTCCGGGAGCCCGGCGAAGACGATATGACAGCGGATCTTCGACTCCCTCGGCGACCACGAGTCCTCGCGCACGAGTTCGACCGCTTCACGCAGGCGCGCGATGCCGACCCGACGGCCGGTCTCGATCGTCGTCCTGAGCTCTTCGATCGTGGCGAGCGGACGCCTGCCGACATCCTTCCGACCGGGCCCTGGCCTGTGCACGCGGCAGAAGAAGTCGCCGAGGGCCACGAGATCGAGCAGGTCCCAGCTCGCGCATTGCGCCCAAGCGGATGCCGGGGAGGCGATGGGGTGGCCGTTCCAGAGCACGAAGACCGTGTTGCGCGCACTCACGCGATGAGCGGCGACCCCGCTCGCGCGCACGAGAGGCCCTGCCCCGACCGTGCTGACGTGGACGGGCAGTGCCGCACCGTCGACCGCCATGCCGTTCTCCGTCTTCAGCGGCATGGGTCCGCCCCACATCGCGACCGCGCTGTCGTGGCTGATCATCTGGCCAGGGCGAAGAAGCGGCGCGTACTGCTTCGCCCGGATCCGGCGCTCGACCACCTGCTTGTCGTGCACGCCGAGCCTCGACAGATCCGAAGCTGCGCCGGCATCCCGCGCGCCACGGAAGGGCGCCTCCAGGTCGCGGCGGCGGAGTCTGCCCCTGTCGACGCCGAACTCGACGGCGGCTCTGACGCTGAAGCGCCGGCCGAGGGTTCCGGGAAGGGGACGAGGAGTTCTCATCGCCCCACGGTGCCACAGCCAGCGGACACGTGCACCGAGTTATCCACAGGCTTGTCCACACCCTGGTGCGCACCCACCGCGCTGCGCTTCGCGCCGGCATCCGCTCGTCCCCCTCCGTTCCGGTCGCGTTTCGCGCCGGCATCCGCTCACCCCTCGCCGTTCCGGTCGCACTTCGCGCCGGCATCCGCTCGTCCCCCTCTGTTCCGGTCGCACTTCGCGCCGCTTCCCGAGACCCAGAGCGGCACGGATCGCGACCGGAACACCGCAGAGCCCGGCAGAAACCCGCACCAGCACAGAACCCGGCGGAGTACCAGACCCGAGCGTCATGTGCCCTCCTTCATGACGTCATATGACGTTCCTTGACGTCACGTGTCATTTCGAGTTCTTGAACCCGGTCCACCGTCCTTAGCGTGATCCGAAGCCATTACAGGGAGCTCTCCATGACCGTTCAGCAGCCGACGCCGATCCGCGGTGCCCGCACGCGCACCGCGCGCGTGCCGACCAAACCCCACGGCCAGTGGGCGGTCGACGGCAACGAGCCCCTGAACGGCAACGAGGAGTGGAAGCTCGCCGACAACGGGCTCAACGTCCGCAAGCGCATCGAGACGATCTACGCCCAGGGCGGCTTCGCGAGCATCGATCCGACCGACCTGCACGGCCGGTTCCGCTGGTGGGGTCTGTACACCCAGCGCAAGCCGGGCATCGACGGCGGCCGCACCGCCCAGCTCGAGCCCCACGAGCTCGAGGACGAGTACTTCATGATGCGCGTGCGCATCGACGGTGGACAGCTCACGACCGAGCAGCTGCGCGTCATCGGCGAGATCTCCACCGAGTTCGCCCGCGACACCGCTGACATCACCGACCGCCAGAATGTGCAGCTGCACTGGATCGAGGTCGAGAGCGTCCCGGAGATCTGGCGGCGCCTCGAGGCTGTCGGACTCAGCACCACCGAGGCGTGCGGCGATGTGCCCCGCGTCATCCTCGGCTCCCCCGTTGCGGGCATCGCCGCCGACGAGATCATCGACCCGACCCCGCAGATCCGTGAGATCACGGACCGGTTTCTGGGGGACCTCAGCCTGTCGAACCTGCCGCGCAAGTACAAGACGGCCATCACCGGTCACCCGAGCCAGGACGTGGTGCACGAGATCAACGACTGCGCCTTCGTCGCCGTCGAGCACCCGGAGCTCGGCATCGGCTACGACCTGTGGGTTGGCGGCGCCCTCTCGGTCGTGCCGCGGCTCGGCGAGCGTCTCGGCGTCTTCGTCGCCCCCGACCGGGTGGCCGAGGTGTGGCACGGCGTCACGCAGATCTTCCGCGACTACGGCTACCGGCGCCTGCGCAACAAGGCCCGCCTGAAGTTCCTGCTCGCCGATTGGGGAACAGAGAAGTTCCGCGAGGTGCTCGAGAACGAGTACCTCGAGCGCCCGCTGCCCGACGGCCCCGCCGCCCCCAAGCCGAAGAGCCTCGGCGACCACGTGGGCATCCACAAGCAGAAGGACGGCCGCTTCTACGTCGGCGCGGCTCCGCTCGTCGGCCGCGTCTCCGGCAGCACCCTGACCGCCCTCGCCGATCTCGCCGAAGCGCACGGCTCGCAGCGCATCCGCACCACGCCGCACCAGAAGCTCCTCGTCCTCGACATCGAGGAGGACCGCGTCGAGAGCCTCGTGAAGGGCCTCGACGAGATCGGCCTCTCGGCGCGCCCGAGCCTGTTCCGCCGCGGCACGATCGCCTGCACCGGCATCGAGTACTGCAAGCTCGCCATCGTGGAGACCAAGGCCAACGCATCCCGCGCGATCGAGCAGCTCGAAGAGCGCCTCGGCGCGCTGGAGCCCGATATCGGCCGCCCCATCTCACTGCATGTGAACGGCTGCCCGAACTCGTGCGCGCGCATTCAGACCGCCGACATCGGCCTGAAGGGCCAACTCGTCCTCATCGACGGCGAGCAGGTGCCCGGCTACCAGGTGCACCTCGGCGGCGGGCTTGCGAACGTGGACAGAGCGGATGCCGGACTCGGCCGCACCGTGCGCGGTCTCAAGGTACCGGCCGACGGCATCGCCGACTACGCCGAGCGCGTCATCCGCCGCTACCTCGCCGACCGCGAGAGCCCCGACGAGACCTTCGCGGTCTGGGCGCACCGCGCCGACGAGGAGGCCCTGCAATGAGCCCTTCGACGCGCCCAGGAATCCAGGCCGGCTCAGGAACCCAGGCCGGCTCAGAAGCCCAGGCCGGCTCGGGCACCCAGCACGCGACTCCCGTCGTCATCCGCTCCGCCCGACGCGCACCCGCCGATCTCCAGGCGCTCGCCGCGCGCGGCAACGCCGAACTGCGCAGCCGTCGGCCCGGCGAGGCCACGCCCGCCGAGGTCGTCGCCTGGGTGGCCGAGCACTTCGACGTGCCGCAGGCGGCCGTCGCGTGCTCGATGGCGGATGCCGCCCTGCCACATCTGGTCGCCGAGAGCCTTCCGGGCGTCGACGTGCTCTTCCTCGACACCGGCTACCACTTCGCCGAGACGACGTTCACCCGCAACGAGGTCGCCGAGAAGCTCGACGTGAACATCGTCGACGTGAAGCCGGAGCAGACCGTGCGCGAGCAGGACGCGGAGTACGGCAAGAACCTCTTCGAGCGCGACCCTGGCCTGTGCTGCCAGCGCCGCAAGGTCGAGCCGCTGCAGCGCGCCCTCGGCGGGTACGAGGTGTGGTTCACTGGCGTCCGCCGCGAGGAGGCGCCCACGCGCGCCGAGACAGATCTCGTCGTCTGGGACGAGCGCAACGGGCTGGTGAAGGTGAACCCCGTCGCCGCGTGGACCTTCGACGACCTCATCGACTACGCCACCGCGCACGAGGTCCCGGTGAACCCGCTCATCGCGAACGGCTACCCGTCGATCGGCTGCGCGCCGTGCACGAAGCCCGTCGCCCCCGGCGAGGACCCGCGCTCGGGCCGCTGGGCGGGCCTGGCCAAGACAGAATGCGGACTGCACATATGACTCTCGGTACTCAGGGCGTTTCGTCTCGCTTCGCTCACGGGGCGACCGCGGATGCTTCGGAGAGCTCGGTGACCCGGGCTCCCGTCCTCTCCACCCTCGATCTGCTCGAGGCCGAGGGCATCCACATCATCCGGGAGGTCGTCGCCGAGTTCGAGCGCCCTGTGCTGCTGTTCTCCGGCGGCAAGGACTCCGTCGTCGTGCTGCACCTCGCCGCGAAGGCGTTCGCGCCCGGGCGGGTGCCCTTCCCGGTGCTGCACGTCGACACTGGCCACAACTTCCCCGAGGTCATCCGCTTCCGCGACGAGACCGTCGCGCGTCTGGGCATCGACCTCGCCGTCGCCCGCGTGCAGGACTACATCGACGACGGCCGCCTCACCGAGCGTCCGGACGGCACCCGCAACCCGCTGCAGACGCAGCCGCTGCTCGACGCGATCGCCGCTGGCCGTCACGACGCCGTGTTCGGCGGGGCCCGCCGCGACGAGGACAAGGCCCGCGCCAAGGAGCGCATCATCTCGCTGCGCGACGAGTTCGGCCAGTGGGACCCGCGCAACCAGCGCCCTGAGCTGTGGAGCCTGTACAACGGCCGGCACCTCCCTGGCCAGCACGTGCGCGCCTTCCCGATCTCGAACTGGACAGAGGCCGACGTCTGGAACTACATCTCCCGCGAGGGCATCGCCCTGCCACCGCTGTACTACGCGCACGAGCGCGAGGTCTTCCGCCGTGACGGCATGTGGTGGGCGGTCGGCGAGTTCTCGCAGCCGCGCGACGGCGAAGAGGTCGTCCGCCGCACGGTGCGCTACCGGACCGTCGGCGACATGAGCTGCACCGGCGCGGTGGAATCGGATGCCGCCGACACGGCATCCGTCGTCGCCGAGGTGCTGCGCTCCACCCTCACCGAGCGCGGTGCGACCCGCGCCGACGACCGCATCAGCGAGGCCGCCATGGAGGATCGCAAGAAGGACGGGTACTTCTGATGGGCGACGCGATCACGATCACGGACGGCGGGTCGGCGACCAGGCACGCGCGCTCAGCGACCCCGCAGGCCACGCTCTTCCGCTTCGCGACCGCCGGCTCCGTCGACGACGGCAAGTCGACCCTCGTCGGACGCCTGCTGCACGACGCGAAGGCGATCCTCGCCGACCAGTTCGAGCAGGTGGCGGCGACCAGCCGCCAGCGCGGCTTCGCGCACGGCGAGTTCGACTTCGCCCTGCTCACCGACGGCCTGCGCGCCGAACGCGAGCAGGGCATCACGATCGACGTCGCCTACCGCTACTTCGCCACAGATCGGCGCAGCTTCATCCTCGCCGACTGCCCCGGCCACGTGCAGTACACGCGCAACATGGTCACCGGCGCCGCCACCGCCGACGCCGTGATCGTCCTCGTCGACGCCCGCAAGGGCATCGTCGAGCAGACCAGGCGCCACCTCGCCGTGGTCTCGCTGCTGCGCGTCGCGCACGTGATCATCGCGGTGAACAAGATCGACCTCACGGGCTTCGACGAGAACCGCTTCGTCGAGATCGAGCTGGAGGCGGCACGCGTCGCCGAGCAGCTAGGCCTCGCAGGCATCCACGTGCTCCCGGTCTCCGCGCTCGAGGGCGACAACATCGTCGACCGCTCCGCGCGCACCCCGTGGTACCAGGGCCCGACGCTGATCGATCTGCTCGAGACGCTGCCCACCGCGGTCGAGGTCGAGGACACGGCATCCGCGTTCCGCCTGCCGGTGCAGCTCGTCCTGCGCCCGCAGGGGGGTCTCAGCCCCGAGATCGCCGACCCGGAGCGCTACCGCGACTTCCGCGGGTTCGCCGGCCGGATCGCGGCGGGCGAGGTGCGCGTCGGCGACGCCGTCGAGGTGTTCCCCGGCGGGCACACGACGACGGTCACCGGCATCCACATCGCCGGCCGGGAAGCGGATGCCGCCACCGCCGCGCAGTCGGTGACCCTCACGCTGGCCGATGAGATCGACGCGGCGCGCGGCGCCGTGATCGCAGCGTCCGGCACCGTGCCCGCCGGCCGTCGAGAGGCCGTCGTCGAGCTGTTCCAGCTCGATCAACGACCGGTCGTCGCAGGCCTGAAGGTCCTCGTCAAGCACGGCACCGCGACCGTGCAGGCGCTCGTCGCCGAGGTCATCGACCGGCGCGACCTCGAGACCCTCGGCCACCACGATGCCGAGACCCTCGCCGTGAACGAGATCGGCCGCGTGCGCCTTCGCTTCGCCGCCGATCTTCCCCTGGAGCCGTACGCGCAGTGCCGTGAAGGCGGCTCTCTCGTGCTCATCCACCCCGCCGACGGAGCGACGCTGGCCGCCGCGACCGTCGCAGGGGACTGACCTGCACCACCCCACCACTCGCTAAGGAGGCGAAACCGTGAAGATCAACCGCAAGACCACCGCACTCACAGTCCTTGGAGTCGCTGCCATGATGCTCGCCGGCTGCGCCTCGGCATCCGCAGAGCCCGCAACGGATGACGCCGCAACCGACGACCTCGCCGAGGTGCGCCTCGGCTACTTCGCCAACGTCACCCACGCCCCGGCCCTCGTCGGCCTCTCCGAGGGGCTGTTCCAGGATGCTCTCGGCGACGTGGAGCTGAAGACCGAGGTGTTCAACGCCGGCCCCGCCGCGATCGAGGCGCTCTCCGCCGGCGCGATCGATGCCACCTACATCGGCCCGAACCCGGCGATCAACACGTTCATCCAGTCGGGTGGCGAGTCGGCGAACATCATCGCCGGCGCCACCTCCGGCGGGGCAGCGCTCGTCGTGAACGACAGCATCCAGGACGTCTCCGACCTCGCGGGCAAGAACATCGCGACCCCGCAGCTCGGCAACACGCAGGACGTCGCGCTGCGCAGCTGGCTCGCCGATGAGGGCTTCGAGACCTCGACGTCGGGCGGCGGCGACGTCACGATCACCCCCACCGAGAACGCGCAGACGCTGACGCTGTTCCAGGAGGGCCAGCTCGACGGTGCGTGGCTGCCCGAGCCGTGGGTGTCGCGCCTGGTCGTCGAGGCCGGGGCGCACGTGCTCGTGGACGAGGCCGACCTCTGGCCCGATGGCGACTTCCCGACCACGGTGCTGCTCGTGCGCAAGGACTTCGCCGCCGAGCATCCCGAGGTCGTCAAGGAGCTGCTCGCCGGCCACATCGCCTCGGTCGCCTGGCTCGACGAGAACGCCGACGAGGCGCCGGCCGTGATCAACGGCGCGCTCGAGGAGGCCACGGGCAAGAAGCTCTCCGACGAGGTGCTGGCCAGGGCGCTCGAGAACGTCACGTTCACGGTGGATCCTGCGGCATCGACCTTCGAGACCCTCGTGAAGAACGGCCTGGCGGCCGGCACGCAGAAGGAGGGCTCGATCGACGGGCTCTTCGACCTGCGGGCGCTGAACGAGCAGCTGTCGGACGCCGGCGAGGACACGGTCTCCGCCGCCGGTCTCGGGGAGGACTGATGACCGCGCAACCCGGACCGGTGAGCTCGGAGCCCCTGACGGAGTCGGGGACCCTGAGCGCACGGTCCTGGTCCGCGGCACCCTCGGAGCCGGGCGGCCAGCGGCTGACGCCGAGTTTCGACGGGGTCACACCTCTGGCGGCCCCCGCCCCCGCCGTCGACCCGGCAGTGCGCATCGCCCACGTCACCAAGCGCTACGGCGCGGGACCCGTCGTCCTCGACGACATCTCGCTCGACATCGCCCCTGGCGAGTTCGTGTGCCTGCTCGGCGCGTCCGGCTGCGGCAAGTCCACGCTGCTGAACCTCATCGCCGGCCTCGAGCCGCTCACTGCGGGCGAGATCCACCTGGCCTCCGCGTCGCTGAGCGCGTCGACGAAGCTCAGGAACCACTCGCCGAAGGGCGGCGCCGCCGTCATGTTCCAGGAGTCCGCGCTGATGCCGTGGCTCACCGCCCGGCAGAACGTCGAGCTCGCCCTGCGGCTGCGCGGCGTCCCCCGCGGCGAGCGCCGTGACGAGGCGCTGCGGCTGCTCGGCACGGTGAACCTCGCCGAGGCCGGCGACAAGCGACCGCACGAGCTCTCCGGCGGCATGCGCCAGCGCGTGGCCCTCGCCCGCGCCCTCGCGCAGGACCGCGACGTGCTGCTGATGGACGAGCCCTTCGCCGCCCTCGACGCGATCACCCGCGACCTGCTGCACGAGGAGCTCGAGCGGGTGTGGCGGGCGACCGGCCGCACGATCGTGTTCGTCACGCACAACGTGCGCGAGGCCGCACG
This sequence comes from Microbacterium sp., assembly GCF_047607465.1. Taxonomy (GTDB): domain Bacteria; phylum Actinomycetota; class Actinomycetes; order Actinomycetales; family Microbacteriaceae; genus Microbacterium. Next base: position 8,349 of record NZ_JASGCY010000001.1, read on the forward strand.
GCTCGGTCAGCGCGTCATCCTGCTCTCCAGCCGTCCAGGCCGCATCGCGGGAGAGTGGCGCATCGCGAACACCCACGGGCGCCGCATCGAATCGCCCGAGGTCGCAGCCCTCGCCACGGAGATCACCGCCGAGTTGCGCAAGGAGATCGCCCGCAATGCCGCTTGACACCGCGGCGACCGCCGCCCACGACGCGCCACGCGGCGACGATCTCGCCACGCTCTCCGCCGGCCTCGACCGCCTGCAGTCCGACGAGGTCGCCCCCACGTCCTCGCGCGGACGAGAGCTCCTCGGCAAGGCGCTGCCGCCGATCGTGCTCCTGCTCGTACTGCTCGGCGTCTGGCAGCTCTACATCGCCATCGCGAACCCGCGGCCAGACAAGGCGCCGAGCCCGGCAGCCGTCGTCGGCGCGCTCGGCGACGCCTGGGCCTCCGGGCGCCTGCAGGAGGCCGTGGCCACCAGCCTCGAGCGCGGCGTCATCGGCTTCCTCATCGCGATCGTCGTCGGCACGGCGCTGGGCATGCTGCTGGCCGAGTGGAAGCTGCTGCGCCGCGCCGCCGGTCCCCTCATCTCCGGCCTCACCGTGCTGCCGTCGGTCGCCTGGGTGCCCGCCGCCATCATCTGGTTCGGCCTGTCGGATGCGACCGCCTACTTCGTCATCCTCATGGGCGCGATCCCCTCGATCGTGAACGGACTGCTCTCGGGCATCGACCAGGTGCCGCCGCAGCTGCGCCGGGTCGGCACCGTGCTCGGCGCGACCCGCTGGCAGCTGGCGACGGCGGTGACGCTGCCCGCAGCCCTGCCCGGCTACTTCGCCGGTCTCAAACAGGGCTGGGCGTTCGCCTGGCGCTCGCTGATGGCGGCCGAGATCATCACCGTCGGCGGATCCATCGGCTTCGGCCTCGGCACCATGCTCAACCAGTCGCGCGAGCTCGCCGACCTCGCGAGCGTGCTCGCCACGATCCTGCTGATCCTCGCGATCGGCATCGTCATCGAGCTCGTCCTGTTCGGGCCGTTGGAGCGACGGATGCTGCGCAACCGCGGCCTGCTCCTGGGAGGAACCCGATGACCGGTCGTGTCACCCTCGTCGGCGCCGGCCCCGGCGACGCCGACCTGCTCACGGTGCGGGGGCTGAAGACGCTGCAGGACGCCGACGTGATCGTCGCCGACCGGCTCGGCGCGCGTGCCGTGCTCGAACAGCTCGCCGCATCCGGCATCCGCCTGCGCGCCGACGTCATCGACGTCGGCAAGCTCCCCGGCTACCACCGAGTGCCGCAGGAGGCGATCAACGAGCTGCTCGTCGAGCTCGCGCAGACCGGCAAGCACGTCGTGCGGCTCAAGGGCGGCGACCCGTTCGTGTTCGGACGCGGCCGCGAGGAGCAGCAGTTCTGCGAGGAGCACGGCATCCCCGTCGAGGTCGTCCCCGGCGTGACGAGCGCGATCTCGGTGCCCGCCGTGGCCGGCATCCCGCTCACCCATCGCGGCGTCGCGACCTCGTTCACCGTGCTCACCGGGCACGACCAGATCGAGGCCGGCGGCGTGCTCAGCCTGTCGAAGGGCGACCACACCGTGGTGCTGCTGATGGGCGTGAACACGCTCGGGCACTCCGCGCACGTGCTGGCCGCCGGCGCCCGCGGCGTCGACTGCCCGGTCGCGATCGTCGAGGACGGCTACGGCGAGAACCAGCGCGTCACCGTCGGCAGCCTCGGCACGATCGCCGGCATCGCCGCCGCCCGCCAGGTGCGCAACCCCGCCGTCATCGTCGTCGGTGATGTCGTTCGCCTGAGCCCGCACGCCGTTGGCGTGCTGAGCGCACCAGCGGGCCACTGGACCGATGCATTCCTCGCGGACCCTCCGCTCTCCCCTCTCTGATCCACCCGATCGACCCGATCCACCGAAAGAACCGCCATGTCTTCGACCCCTCTGTCTCTGCGCGTCGCGATCGTCGGCGCCGGCCCCGCCGGAATCTACGCGGGCAACCTCCTCGCGAACGCCGTCAAGGAGCGCGGCGGAAGGGTCGAAATCGACCTCTTCGAGTCTCTCCCCGCACCGTACGGCCTCATCCGCTACGGCGTCGCCCCCGACCACCCGCGCATCAAGGGCATCGTGAACTCCCTGCACGAGATGCTCGACGCGTTCGGGGATGACGACGCTTCGGCGGGCGCCGCGCCCCGGGGACGCCGCCGCACCATCCGCTTCATCGGCAACGTCGAGGTGGGCCGCGACCTCTCGCTCGACGAGCTGCGCGAGCGCTACCACGCGGTGATCCTCGCGACCGGCGCGATCCGCGACGCCGCCCTCGACATCCCGGGCGTCGATCTGCCTGGCTCTTACGGCGCCGCCGACTTCGTGGCCTGGTTCGACGGGCACCCCGACGTCGCCCGCACCTGGCCGCTGGAGGCGGAGTCGGTCGCGGTGATCGGCAACGGCAACGTCGCCCTGGACGTCGCCCGCATCCTCGCGAAGCACGCCGTGGACCTGCGCACCACCGAGGTGCCGGACAACGTGCTCGCGGGCCTGGAGGCATCCGCCGTCACCGACGTGCACGTGTTCGGCCGCCGCGGCCCGGCCGACATCAAGTTCACCCCCATCGAGCTGCGTGAGCTCGGCGAGGTGCGCGACGTCGACATCGTCCTGCACGACGAGGACTTCGACGGGGTCGATGCGGCATCCGCATCGAACAACCAGCTGAAGGTCATGCTGCGCACCCTGAACAGCTGGCGCGACCGTCCAGCGGGCACGGCGTCGCGCCGCCTGCACCTGCACTTCTGGCACGCGCCGGTCGAGATCTCGGGCGACGGATCCGTCGAGAGCATCCGTTTCGAGCGGACGACGACGGATGCCGATGGCCGGCTCGTCGGCACCGGCGAGTTCCGCGACTACGACGTGCAGGCCGTGTACCGCGCGGTCGGCTACTACGGGACCCGCGTCGTGGATGCGCCCTTCGACGAGGTGCGAGGGGTGATCCCGAACGCGGAGGGCCGCGTGGACGACGAGCCGGGGCTCTACGCGACGGGTTGGATCAAGCGCGGACCTGTGGGGCTGATCGGCCACACCAAGTCCGATGCGCTGGAGACCATCACGCACCTCGTGGCGGATGCCGAGGCCGGACTGCTGTCGGCCCCGAGCGCGGATGGCGACGTGCTCAACGTGCTCGACGCGAACGGCACCGAGTACACGACGTGGGACGGATGGCTCGCCCTCGACGCGCACGAGCGCGCCCTCGGCGAGAACCACGAGTACACGCGCGAGCGCGTCAAGGTCGTCCCGCGTGAGGAGCAGGTCGCCGTCTCGCGCGACGGAGCCCTCGTCCGATGACCTACGTCATCGCGCTGCCGTGCGTCGATGTGAAGGATCGTGCCTGCATCGACGAGTGTCCTGTCGACTGCATCTACGAGGGTGAGCGGTCGTTGTACATCCACCCCGACGAGTGCGTGGACTGCGGAGCGTGCGAGCCCGCCTGCCCGGTCGAGGCGATCTACTACGAGG
>NZ_JASGCY010000002.1:0-11894 GCF_047607465.1 Microbacterium sp.
CTCCGGCTCCCCCGGGGCCTCGCGTTCCCCCGCGGCCTCGCGCTCCGCCGCGGCCTCGCGCTCCCTACCGGCGGCGTGCTCCGCCGCGGCCCCGCGTTCCCTACCGGCGGCGTGCTCCCCCGCGGCCCCGCGTTCCCTACCGGCGTCATGCTCCCCCGCGGCGACGCCGCCTTCGCGGCAGAGATCGACCGGTGATCGACCTCGGCGTCTGGGCCTGGGTCGCCCTGTGCCTGGCCGCGGTGATCACCGGCCTCTCGAAGGCGGCGGTGCCCGGAGGCGGGACCCTGGCCGTGGTGCTGTTCGCCGCGGCGCTGCCTGCCCGCACCTCGACAGCGGCGATGCTGCTGCTTTTCATCGTCGGTGACGTCTTCGCCCTCATCGCCTACCGGCGGCACGCGCACTGGCCGACACTCCTGCGGCTCGCGCCCGCCGTGATCGCGGGACTGCTCGCCGGCTTCGTGTTCCTCGCCCTGGCCGGTGACGGCATCGTGCGCCGGGCGGTCGGGGTGATCCTGCTGGTCATGATCGCGATCACGCTGTGGCGCCGACGGCTGCAGGACAGAGCGGATGCCGCACCAGCGGTGCGCGGCGGCATCCTGCTGTCATCGACCTACGGCGCCCTGGGCGGCTTCACCACCATGGTCGCGAACGCGGGCGGTCCGGTCATGGCGATGTACTTCCTCGCGACGCGCACGCAGGTGCAGGTGTTCCTGGGCACCTCGGCGTGGTTCTTCGCGATCGTGAATCTCGTGAAGGTGCCTTTTCTCGCCGGTCTCGGGCTGTTCACCCCGCAGGTGCTGCTGATGGACCTGCTGCTCGCGCCGCTCGTGGTGGCCGCGGGCCTCGTGGGACTGCGCATCGCGAAGCGCATCCCGCAGCGCCTGTTCGACCGGCTCGTGATCGCGCTCACCGTATCGGGCGCCGTCTATCTGTTGTTCTAGGCCCTGCCCGATCTGGCGCCCTGCCCGATCTGGCGCCCTGCCCCCGGCGCTTTTCCTCCGCCCCCGCCCCCTCCGCACCGGCTCGCTCCCCTCCGCCCCGGTCAATCCGTCGGGCCGATTCCCGTTCGTCGGGCCGACCCAGAGCGGATGCCGGCGCGTCGCCGCACCCCGCCCGACAATCGGTACGCGGACTCAGCAGACCGCGCGCCGCGCAAGCAGGTGCCGTGACCGCCCCGCGGACCCAGCGCACCCCAAGCCACACACCCGGCCGGCATCCCGCTGATCTGCACCCTTGACCCGGCCGATGCCCGGTCAATCCGTCGGGCCGATTCCCGTTCGTCGGGCCGATCCGAAACGGATCCCGGCGTGTCGCCGCTCCCCGCCCGACAAACGGTACGCGGACTCAGCGCACCGCGCCGGCCAGATGCGGGACGCGCCCTGCCCGACCACCCGCGGCACCTCCCACCCGGCCCACCGGTCCATCCGTCGGGCCGATTCCCGTTCGTCGGGCCGATCCAGAGCGGATGCCGGCGTGTCGCCGCTCCCCGCCCGACAAACGGTACGCGGACTCAGCGCACCGCGAGCCCCGCGAGCAACTCGAGCACGCACAGGGCGGCGAGGCGCACAGTGCGGGCGTCGTCGGCATCCGCCGTCGCATCGACCTCGGCGAGGTCAGCGCTGACGAGCCGGCGGTCTGCGGCGAGCGCCCGTACGAGCGCACGCAGCTCCCACGCGGCCAGCCCCCCTGGCACGCTCGCAGGGCACCCCGGCGCCACGGACCGATCGGCGGCGTCGACGTCGACATCGAGGTGGATGCGGGCATCCGCTCCCGCCCCGGCGATCTCGACGGTCTCGCTGACCACATCGCGGATGCTGCGCCGACGCAGCTCGTCGAGCGTGACCACACGGATTCCCCAGTCGGCGGCGCGCCGCGCGTAGGCTGCAGAGTTCGCGAAGTCGGCGATGCCGATCTGCACGATGCGCGTCGGGTCGATGCGCTCGGACTCCGGTGCGTCTTCGACGAGCCTCCGCACCGGCGAGCCGTTCGAGACCCCGTCGCGCAAGTCGAAGTGCGCATCGATCGTGATGAGACCGGTGGCCCCGGCCCCGCGCGCGACCGGATAGGTGAGCGAGTTGTCGCCGCCGAGCGCGATGACGAGCCGCGCGGCATCCGCCAGCTCCGCGACCCTCGTCACGGTCCGCGCATGCCCGCGCACGCCGTCGGGCTCCTCGACATCGCCCGCGTCGACGATGCGCAGCGCCGCGTTCAGGTCGACGAACGGCGGCCCCATCAGCGTGGCGCTGTACCGCGGCAGGGCGTCGCGGATCGCCGCCGGCGTCGCATGTGCACCCGTCGGCGACAGGGACGTGCGCCACGTCGGGACGCCGACCAGCACGGCATCCGCCTTCTCACCCGCGGTGAACGCGGGCCACGATCCGGCGCGCGGCCAGAGCTCATCGTGCGTCAGCGGCGGACGCACACCATCGTTCAGTGCCATGATTCTCCGTTCTGCGAGCGGCCCGTCCGTCGCGCTGCTCTTCTCCGCGGCGCGCTGCTCTTCTCCGCGGCGCGCTACTCATCTCCGCGTCGCGCTGCTCTTCCCCGCGGCTCTTCCCCGCGTCGCGCTGCTCTTCCCTGCACGCGCTGTCGAGTTTCCAGCAGCGCGTGCAGATTTCGACAGCGCGACACCGAAATCGACAGCGCGACACCGAGGGGCCAGCAGCGCGACACCAGTTTCGACAGCGCGACACCAGTTTCGACAGCGCGACACCAGTTTCGACAGCGCGACACCAGTTTCGACAGCGCGACATGAGGGCCCGGCGCGCGGTCAGGCGACCGGCACGCCGTCCTTCCAGACCCGGTCGACGAGCGGCACTCCCGGCCGATACGCCAGATGCACGCGCGTCGGCGCCGTCAGCAGCACGAGGTCGGCGCGGTATCCCGGGGCGATCACGCCGATGTCGTCGCGGCGCAGCGCTGCGGCGCCTCCCGCGGTGGCGGCCCGGATCGCCTCATCGACGGTCATGCCCATCTCTCGCACCGCGACGGCGATGCAGAACGGCATCGAGCTCGTGAAACTCGACCCCGGATTCGTGTCGCAGGCGAGAGCGACCGTAACGCCCGCGTCGATGAGCCGACGCGCGTCCGGATAGGGCTGCCTCGTCGAGAACTCCACGCCGGGCAGCAGCGTGAGCACGGTCTCCGATCCGGCGAGCGCCGTGATGTCGACGTCCGTCAGATAGGTGCCGTGATCGACGGATGCTGCCCCCAGCTCCACCGCCAGAAGCACGCCCTCGCCGGGCCCGAGCTGGCTGGCGTGCAGGCGAGGGGCGAGTCCGCGGGCGATGCCCGCTTCGAGCACCCGGCGCGCCTGCGCCACGGAGAACGCCCCGGTCTCGCAGAACACATCGATCCACTTCGAATGCGCAGCGCACGCCTCGAGCATGGGCCCGGCGACGAGATCGACGTAGCCGTCGGGGTCGTCGGCGTACTCCGCCGGCACGACGTGCGCGCCGAGGAAGGTGACCTCGGGCGTCACCTCGGCGGCCAGCCGCACGAGGCGCTCCTCTGTGTCGACGTCGAGCCCGTAGCCGCTCTTGATCTCGACGGTGGTCGTGCCCTGAGCGTGCATCTCGGCGAGGAAGCCGCGCAGCCGGGCCCGCATCTCGTCGTCAGTGGCGGCGCGCGTCGCCGCGACGGTGGAGCGGATGCCGCCTGCCGCGTACTTCTCGCCGGCCATGCGCGCTTCGAACTCGGCCGCACGGTCGCCGCCGAAGACGAGGTGGCTGTGACTGTCGACGAACCCGGGGATGACGGCGCGGCCTCCGGCGTCGACGACCTCGATCCCGGAGGACGTGCCCGGCACTGCGTCGAGCGACGCGGCGACCGGCACTGCGCCGGGCGACCCAGAACCCGGCGATGCGCCGTGCGACCCGGCGGCAGGCTCAGCGACCCGACGAGAGGTCGGCGCCGCCTCGAGAAGCTCGACGACCCAGCCGTCCGCCGCGCCGCCGACCCGGCTGATCAGACCGTCCTCGATGAGGACGGCGGCCTCGCGCAGCACCGGCCCGTCGTTCGTCGTCAGCTCGCCGATGTTCGTGATCAGTGTGCGCATATCCGCTCCCGCCGTGTCGGTCGTGTGTCCGCGACCCGCCCCGCTCCGTCCGATCCTCCGATGGTGGACGGAGCGGGCCGCCGCCCGCCGTCAGAGTCCCATCGGGACCTTGAGCCCGCGCTCCCGCGCGATGTCCTTCGCGTGATCGTAACCAGCGTCGACGTGCCTCATGACGCCCGTTCCTGGATCGTTCGTCAGCACGCGCTCGAGCTTCTCGGCGGCGAGCGCCGAACCGTCGGCGACCGTGACCTGGCCGGCGTGGATCGAACGGCCGATGCCGACGCCGCCGCCGTGGTGCAGCGACACCCAGCTGGCCCCCGACGCCGTGTTCAGCAGCGCGTTCAACAGGGGCCAATCGGCGATGGCATCCGATCCGTCCTTCATCGCCTCCGTCTCGCGGTAGGGCGAGGCGACGGAGCCGGAGTCGAGGTGGTCGCGGCCGATCACGATCGGCGCCGACAGCTCGCCCGAGGCGACCATCTCGTTGAACTTGAGTCCGGCGAGGTGCCGCTCCTTGTAGCCCAGCCAGCAGATGCGGGCCGGCAGGCCCTCGAAGTGCACCTTCTCGCCGGCCTTCTCGAGCCAGCGGTGCAGGGCCGCGTCCTCGGGGAACAGTTCTGCGATCGCCCGATCGGTCTTGCGGATGTCTTCCGGGTCACCCGAGAGCGCGGCCCAGCGGAACGGACCCCTGCCCTCTTCGAACTGCGGACGGATGTACGCGGGCACGAAGCCGGGGAACGCGAAGGCGCGGTCGAAGCCGCCCAGCTGCGCCTCGGCGCGGATCGAGTTGCCGTAGTCGAACACGGCGGCTCCGGCATCCTGGAATCCCACCATCGCCTCGACGTGCGCGGCCATGGACTCACGGGACCGGCGCGTGAACTCCTCCGGATCGCGCTCGGCCTCGGCCTTCCAGTCGGCGACGGAGATGCCGATGGGCAGATACGCGAGCGGGTCGTGCGCGCTGGTCTGGTCGGTGACGACGTCGATCGGGACCCCGCGGCGCAGGAGCTCAGGGAAGACCTCGGCGGCATTGCCGACGATGCCGACCGAGAGCGCCTCACCCGCGTCCTTGGCGGCGACCGCACGCGCCACTGCCTCGTCGAGGTCGGCGTAGTACACATCGAGGTAGCCGTGGTCGACCCGGCGGGCGAGGCGGGTCTCGTCGACGTCGACGATGAGCACGGCACCCTCGTTCATGGTCACAGCGAGCGGCTGTGCGCCGCCCATGCCGCCGGCTCCGCCGGTGAGCGACAGCGTACCCTTGAGCGAGTCCCGCCCGAGCGAGCGGGCGACGGCGGCGAAGGTCTCGTAGGTGCCCTGCAGGATGCCCTGCGAGCCGATGTAGATCCACGAACCTGCGGTCATCTGCCCGTACATCATGAGGCCGAGCGACTCCAGGCGACGGAACTCGGGCCACGTCGCCCAGTCGCCGACGAGGTTCGAGTTCGCGATGAGCACCCGCGGCGCCCACTCGTGCGTGCGGAACACGCCGACGGGCTTTCCCGACTGCACGAGCAGGGTCTCATCGGGTTCGAGCTCATCGAGGGTGCTCACGATCGCGTCGTACGCCTCCCAGCTGCGCGCGGCGCGGCCGGTGCCGCCGTACACGACGAGGTCTTCGGGGTGCTCGGCGACCTCGGGGTCGAGGTTGTTCATCAGCATCCGTTTGGCAGCCTCGGCGCCCCAGCTCTTGGCGGTGCGCTCGTTGCCGCGCGGGGCGCGGACGATACGTGCGTCAGTCATCGATGTGCTCCTTTGCGATGCGGGCGATGGCGCCGGACTGCACGAGGGCAGTAACGGCCTCCATGTCGGGAGAGAGGTAGCGGTCGGGACCGGGACCCGCCGCCACCGTGCGGACGAGGTCGCGCACGGCACCGGTCGCCGGCCCCGCCTGCAGCGGTGCGCGGAGATCGAGGGCTCGGGCCGCGGTGAGGATTTCGATCGCGAGCACACGGCCGAGGCCGTCGATCGCGCGGCGCAGCTTTCGGGCGGCCGCCCAGCCCATCGACACATGGTCCTCCTGCATCGCCGACGACGGGATGGAGTCGACGGATGCCGGAACGGCGAGCCGTTTGAGCTCGGACACGATGCCGGCCGCGGCGTACTGCGCGATCATGAGGCCGGAGTCGACGCCGACCTCGCTGGCCAGGAATGGGGGCAGTCCGTGGCTGCGGGCAGGATCGAGGGCGCGATCCGTGCGGCGCTCCGAGATCGAGGCCAGGTCGGCGACCGAGATCGCGAGGAAGTCGAGCACGGCGGCCACTGGCGCACCGTGGAAGTTGCCGTTCGACTCGATACGACCGTCGAGCGTGATCACCGGATTGTCGATGACGCTGGCCAGCTCGCGGTCCGCGATCGTCGCCGCGTACCCGGCGGTGTCGCGGGCGGTGCCGTGCACCTGCGGCGAGCAGCGAAGCGAATAGGCGTCTTGCACCCGACCGTCCTCCGGTCCCTTGTGGCTGTGCACGATCGGGGAGGCGCGGAGGAAGGCGCGCAGGTTCGCGGCGGAGATGGCCTGACCGACTTGCGGACGTAGCGCCATCAGGTCGGCGGCGAAGACGGCGTCGGTGCCCAGCTGCGACTCGATCGACATCGCGGCGGCGATATCAGCCGTGAGCAGCAGCTCATCGAGGTCATGCAGTGCGAGCACGAGCATGCCCAGCATCCCGTCGGTGCCGTTGATGAGGGCGAGGCCCTCCTTCTCGACGAGGGTGAGGGGTTGGATGCCGACGGCGGCGAGCGCCTCGGATGCCGGGACCGCCTCCCCGGTCCCTGAGCCTGACGAAGGGCGCACGCGCACATCGCCCTCGCCCATCGTCGCCAGCGCGATGTGCGCGAGCGGCGCGAGGTCACCAGAGCAGCCGAGCGAGCCGTACTCGCGGACGATCGGGGTGATGCCAGCATTCAGCAGGGCTGCGTAGGTCTCGACGACGATCGGGCGAACCCCTGTGCGACCGGATGCCAGGGTCTGCAGGCGCAACAGCTGAAGCCCCCGCACGACCTCGCGTTCGACCTCCTGACCGGTGCCCGCAGCGTGGGAGCGAATGAGGCTCGCCTGCAACTGGCGGCGACGCTCAGGGGCGATGAAGGTGGTGGCAAGAGCCCCGAACCCGGTGGACACTCCGTAATGCGGGTGCGGATCGGCGGCCAGGCCGTCGATGACGCTGCGGGTCTCGGCGACGCGCGCGAGGGCCTCTGGGGAGATGGCGACGGGGGCACCGTGTCGGGCGACGGCGACGACGTCGGCGGCGCTCAGGGGCGCTGCGCCGACACAGACAGCGGGCAGATCACTCATGTCTCGATTCCACACCGTCCCAGTCGCGCCCGGCAGGGGATCGTGGCATCCTTTGTCTGTGATCCCAGACAATGCGGATGCTGGTGGCGCCCAGGTGCCCGCCGCCGAGAACACACTGCGCATCCTGCGCTACCTCGCAGGGCGCCCGGCCCCCGTCGCGGCATCCGCCATCGCCCGCGAGCTCTCGCTCCCCCGCTCCACCGTCTACCATCTGCTCACCGCGCTCGCCGCGCACGGCTTCGTGCTGCACCTGCGCGAAGAGCGCCGCTGGGGGCTCGGCACCTCGGCCTTCGAGCTCGCCGGGGGCTACGCCAGGCAGCAGCCCCTCGCCCGGCTCGGCCGGCCGCTGGTGGCCGCCCTCTCCGACCGGCTCGGCGAAAGCGCGCACCTCGCCGTGATGAGCGGCGGCGACGTCCTCTACATCGTCGAGGAGCGCGCACCGCGGCGCCCCGCCCTCATCACGGACGTCGGCGTGCGTCTCCCCGCCCATCTCACCGCGTCCGGTCGCGCCATGCTCGCCTCCCTCCCGCGCGAACAGGTACGCGCGCTCTATCCGGACGCCTCCGCGTTCCCCGACCGCACCGGACTCGGCCCGCGCACACCGGGCGAGTTGCGCGAGCTGCTGCGCGAGGTCCGCGCCCGCGGCTACGCCACGGAGGACAGCGAGGTCGCCGACGGCCTCCGCAGCGTCGGCGTCGCCGTGCACGATCACGTCGGATGGCCGATCGCTGCGGTCGCGGTGACGTGGGCGGCGGACGCCCTCGACGCCGCCGGACTCGCCGACGCCGTGCGCGCCACCGCCCGTACGCTCGAAGCGCGTCTGAAACGGTGAAGCAGATGTCGCAGACCTGCGACAACGCCGCGACAACGTCGGCACAGTCGCTGGCTACTGTCGAAGCATGACCTCCTCGACACGTCTCACGTCGTTCAGCCGCCGCGGTCTCGTCCTCACCCTCGCCGCAGCCTTCGCCCTCACCGGGTGCGCCGCCGGCCCCGCATCCGCTCCCTCCGCGAAGCCGTCCGCGAAGCCCACCACAACGCCCTCCGCGACGCCGATGACGCCGACGACCGAGCCCGCGGTGGCCACGGTGCCCGGCTACGATGTCGGCCAGTTCCCGCCGGTGCCGCTGTTCGTGCTGCCGGACCTGTCGCTGCTCGACGCCTCGGCATCGGCGTTCACGATCGAGGTCAACGCGGCCCTCGCCGACATTCCAGGGGTGACGGCGACGCCCGCGCACTGCGACGCCGACGGAAGCGTGATCTCCGGCAACGGCACCGCCTACCTGTACGGCGACGGATCGGGCACGTTCACCGGGCCCGACGGCACCGTGCAGAACTTCGGCGACGGGTCGGGCACCTCGACGATCAACGGCGTGACGATCCAGAACTTCGGCGACGGGTCAGGCACCTACTCCGACGACACGGTCACGATCCAGAACTTCGGCGACGGATCGGGCACCTATGCCGATGCGACCATGTCGGTGCAGATCTTCGGTGACGGGTCGGGCACCTACTCCGACGGCGAGGTGACGATCCAGAACTTCGGCGACGGGTCGGGCGACTTCTCCGACGGCGAGGTGACCATCCAGAACTTCGGCGACGGATCGGGCACCTACTCCGACGGCCGCATCACCATTCAGAACTGGGGTAACGGCACCGCCGACGTCGACGGCGAGCGGGTGAAGGCCGCCCCCCTGCCGCCGGTGCCGAAGCTCGGTTCGTTCCCTCCGCTCACCGCGCTCGCGCCGCTCGCGTCGTGCGGCACCACCCTCACCTTCGAGGACGGCGTGCTCTTCGACTTCGACAGGAGCGACATCAGAGCGGATGCCGCGGCCACCCTCGACGCGGTGGCGCAGGTGCTCACGACGCTCGACATCGCGCAGGCGCAGGTCTCGGGTCACACCGACTCGATCGGATCCGACAGCTACAACCAGCAGCTCTCCGAGGCGCGGGCGGAGTCCGTCGTGGCCGGACTCGAGCAGCGCGGGGTGACGACGACACTGACCGCCGAGGGGTTCGGCGAGAGCCGCCCTGTCGCACCCAACGAGCTGAACGGCGCCGACAACCCCGCAGGTCGGCAGCTGAACCGCCGGGTCGAGATCTTCATTCCCGCCACCTTCTGAGCGGGAACAGGAGAGGATGGACGTCATGCGCGTGATCAGGAATCGCTCTGTTGCGGCGCTGCTGCTGGCCCTGGCCGTCGCACCGGCGCTGGCCGGGTGCACGGTGGCCGTCGTCGACCCGTCTGCGGGCGCGCCGAGCGCCCAGCGGACCCCGGCCGGAACGGCCGACGGGGCGGAAGGCTCGGATGCCGGTCTGGAGAGCCCGCCGGCATACGCGCCCGCCGAGGCGGGCGATGACGACACGCAGGCGCAGCGCGAGGCGCTCCTCGCCGCTGTCGACACCACCATGTTGTGCCCCGACGGCCCGCTCACGGCAGACGGCGACATCGTGCGGGTCGAGGGTCACTGCGAGCAGCTCGTGATCGAGATCGATGCCGGCGTCGTGATCGCGGATGACGTCGATGCACTGACCCTCGCCGGCAGCGGGACCACGGTGTTCGTCGAGAACGTGCTCGAGCTCACGGTGACGGGCGACGCGAGCTCGGTCTTCTGGTCCGGCTCGACGCCCGACGTCTCCGACTCCGGAGCAGCCAACGTGCTGAAGCGGGGCTGAAGCCGATGGACAGCCCGCACCGCCCTCGCATCCTGCTCGTCGACGACGACGCGGCGATCACCGGCGCGCTCGGCCCGTTCCTCGAGCGCAGCGGCTTCGACGTCCGCATCGCCGAAGACGGCCACGCCGGCCTCGCCGAGGTGGAGCGCGACGTGCCCGACCTGGTGGTCTGCGACGTGCTCATGCCGCATGTCGACGGTCGGGAGTTCGTGCGGCGCGTGCGCGCCCGCCAGCTCTGGCTGCCCATCATCCTCCTCACCCAGGTCGGCGAGTCGTGGGAGCGCAGCGCCGCACTCGACGAGGGTGCAGACGACTACTTGAACAAGCCGTTCGACCCGCATGAGCTCATCTCGCGGATCCGCGCGGTGCTGCGGCGCACAGCGCAGGGGGCTGGGTCGCTGCGGTCGGCGCCGCGGCTGCGCGCCCTCGACCTCGTGCTCGACCGCACGGCACGACGCGTCTGGCGCGGCGATACCGAGCTCACGCTGACACCCAAGGCGCTGACTCTGCTGGAGTATCTGATGCTGCACCCGCAGGAGGTCCACACCCGCGAGCGCCTCCTGTCGACCCTGTGGGGCTTCGATTTCGCAAGCTCCAGCCGCGCCGTCGATCACCGCATCGCAGAGCTTCGGCGCGTGCTGGGAGACGCGAGCTTCATCGAGACCTCGCAGAGCGTCGGGTACCTCTTCGCCCCGAAGGTAGTCGCCGCATGAGCCGGAGCGGAACCGTCGGCTGGGCGATCGCGTCGGCCGTGCCCGTCGGCGTCTGCGCACTGGCCGCCGGCGCCATGCTCTTTGCCGGGGAGGACCGGATGCTCGTCGCCACCGCGACGCTTCCCGGTGTCGTCTTCGGCGTCGGCGTCGTGGCCTCGGCGATCCCACTGAGCATCCTCGTCGACCGTCGTCGGGCCGCCCGCCGACGCGAGGCCGAGGCGAAGGCGATCGCCGCGGCCACCGATGCGGCACGCGCCGACGAACGCGCCCACCATCAGCGCTTTCTCGCTCAACTCGACCACGAGCTGAAGAACCCGATCACCGCGATCCGGGCGACGGCCGTCTCCGCGCAGGACGGCGAGCACGCCGAAGCGCAGGCGGATGCCTGGCGCACAGTGGACGCGCAGTCGATGAAGCTCAGCACCCTCGTGCGCGATCTGCGCAAGCTCGCAGAGCTCGAGACGCGGCCGCTGGAGTTCGAGCGCATCGACATCGAGCAGCTGCTCGCCGAATCGATCGCCGCGCTCGCGCAGCAGAACCCGGGCGCAGGAGCGCGCATCGCGCTGACGGTCACGCGCGTGCCCTGGGCAGTCCCGCCCCTGACGGTCGATATCGACCTCATCTCGCTCGTGTTCGACAACGTGCTCGGCAATGCGGCCAAGTATTCGACGGACGGACCGATCGAGGTGCGCCTGCGCGAACAGGAAGGCTGGGCGCTGATCGAGGTGGCGGATGCCGGACGAGGCATCCCCGTGGACGATCAGCCGCACGTGTTCGACGAGCTCGCCCGCGCGCAGAACGCCCGCGATGTGAGCGGATCGGGCCTGGGTCTCACGCTCGTCGCCACGGTCATGCGCCGCCACGGGGGTGACGTAGCGCTGCGCTCCGTCGAGGACGCGGGTACCCAGGTGACGCTGCGGTTGCCCATCCCACGCTGAGCGCACGCGGGGGAACTCGCGCACCGGCCCGTGTCCGTGCCGCGCGTTAACGCAAGAAGGGCCACCCAGCATTGGGTGGCCCTTCTTGCTTAAAAGGAGTCCGGCGGTGTCCTACTCTCCCACAGGGTCCCCCCTGCAGTACCATCGGCGCTGTGAGGCTTAGCTTCCGGGTTCGGAATGTGACCGGGCGTTTCCCTCACGCTATGGCCGCCGAA
>NZ_JASGCY010000003.1:0-70516 GCF_047607465.1 Microbacterium sp.
CGAGCACCAACTCGGGCAACTACGGCGCGAGCACCAACTCGGGCCACTGCGGCGCGAGCACCAACTCGGGCAACTACGGCGCGAGCGCCAACTCGGGCCACGGCGGCGCGAGCACCAACTCGGGCGACTACGGCGCGAGCACCAACTCGGGCCACTACGGCGCGAGCACCAACTCGGGCCACGGCGGCGCGAGCACCAACTCGGGCCACTACGGCGCGAGCACCAACTCGGGCCAGTACGGCGTCGCCGTGAACGTCGGTTACAGAGGGAAGGCGCGCAGCAGTGTTGGTGGATGGATCGCGCTCATGGAGCACGACGAGTCCGGGGAGCCGATCGATTTCCAGGCGTTCAAGGTGGACGGCGAGATCATCAAGGCCGACACGTTCTACACTCTCAAGGACGGAAAGGCGGTGGAGGCGGAGTGATCTACACACCTGAGAACATCACCCGCCTGGAGCCGGAGCAGGTCTTCGTCTTCGGCAGCAATGCGGACGGCATCCACGCAGGCGGCGCGGCGCGAGTCGCGTACGAGAAGTTCGGGGCGGTCTGGGGCGAAGGCCACGGCCATCACGGGCAGTCGTACGCGATTGACACGATGAGCGGGTTCGACGTGCTGGCGGCGGGCGTCTACGTCTTCATCGACTATGCGCACTCGCACCCCGGTCTGACGTTCCTGGTTACACCGATCGGTTGCGGCATTGCCGGGTACACACACGCCGAGATCGCACCCTTGTTCGAGGGCGCACCCGCGAACGTGATCCTGCCGGAGGTATTCGCATGACGCGGTTCGACAGTTTGACTGATCAGGTCATGCACGGCATCTACGCGCGTGACGCACTGCGTGACAGCGAGAACATGATGGCGCGCATAGCGCAGTGGGACACCCTGCGACCCGCCGAGAAGTGGGCGGAGTTCGACAAGGGGTCTTCGTCACGGTTTTTCGACGTGCCAGGGTTCACGCCGGCCTGGTGTGACTCGTGCAAGTCCGAAGTGCACCCCGACTACCGCAACGACCCCGAGGGCGAATGCCCGTTCTGCCACACCTGGTTGAGCAACAACGTGCCAGACCGGGCTGCGGCCTAGGGGCAAGGAGAAGAGAAGATGAAGAAACCTGATCGCAAGGCACTGATCGAGAAGGCGCTGGCGCTGGATGCTGCGCGCAAAAGCGCACGGGCACGCGAGGAGATGATCGCGAAGGCGCAGGCAGAGGCGCGAATCCGGGAGTACCACGAAAGGTACAACGCCTACCTCGCGTTCCTGGTGGACGACGAGGGCTTGAGCGTCAACGAGATTTCGCGGCTGATGCGCAAGAACTGGCGGACGATCGACGATGCCGTCAAGCTCGGGCGCAAGCTACGCACGCCGAAGGTGGAGGTGTTGGACGACCCGCACATGGTCTACGACTGGGATGGGGAAACCCTGACCGTCACGGCCTCCCCGGTGGCGCTGATCCCCTTCGCTCCGATGCTATCGACTTTTCCGACAGCATCGGAGACGTGGAGCTTCACGGCGGACGGCGGCCGCATCCTACCGGTCGACGCGAACGTCGACGCGACGTGGGGTAACCCGGTCGTCCAGGCCGTCATGACCGAGCAGGGTAAGCGGGACGCGCTCGCGTTCATCGCCAGCGTCAAAGAGTAGGAGGTTGCAATGGCGCGTTTGAAAACGCACGACTACCAGACGGAAACCATCGAGAAGGTTCTTGCGGAACCAACGCGCGCTGCGCTGATCGGGGAAGGCGTGGGGCGGGGGAAAACGCTCTGCGCCACTGAGATCGTCCTGGCTGGCGGGTGGAAGCGCGTGCTTTTCATCGGCATCGCGGAAACGTTCGACCAATGGAAGGCAACCATTGAGGGCCAGTCGGCGGGCGCTGCGAGCATCCGCCGACTGGACTCCACGAAGGCCGGGAAGCAAGTTTATGCCGACTTCCTGGCCGGTGAGGACGGCTTCTTCTTTGCCACGATTCACTGGCTGATGCGCCAAGATTTCGCGTACCGCGACAAGCTCGACTTCGAAGGCAACCCGATCGAGAAGATCGACAAGAAGACCGGGATGCTGACGGGCAAGTTCGAGCGGGAGAAGGTGCACCTGAAAACGTTCGACAAGATGTGCCGCCGCAAGCGGGGCGGCCTGGATGCCGTGGTGTTCGACGAGGCCCACGCGGTCAGTAACCGCAAGTCGACCGGCCGAACGACGCTTCTCAGTTTCCGGGGCCGGCTCCTCGAGGATGGTGAGCATGAGCAGATGTGGAAGATCGCACTCTCGGCGACATGGGCGGGGAACAGTTTCGAGAACGCCTGGTCATTGACACGCTGGCTGTGGCCGACGCTGATTCCGGCGTTCTGGAACTGGCACGACGAATGGTGCGAGGTTGAGAAGGTGTACATCCCTGGCAGGAGCGACCCGGTTCCGCGGGTGGTGGGAGAGAAGGAGCCGGGGGCGTTCGTGAAAACCCTCCCCTGCTACGTGGCGAACGGTGCCACCGAGGAGGCCCCTGAGGCCACCGTAATCCACGTCGACCCGACCCCGCAGCAGGAGGCACAGATGCAGGATTTGAAGCGCGACCTGATGACCTGGGTGGAAACCGATGGCGGGGAGCACCCGCTCGTAGTGGACGTGCCGGGTGCGCTGTATGCGCGCTTCAAGCAGTTGGCACTGGCGGAGCTGACGATCGGTGCGGACGGCGAGAGCGTCGAGTTCGCCCCGGGCGCCGCCAGCGCTAAGCTGCGCGCCCTGAAAGGCATCCTCGACCATTGGGGTGCGCAGCCGGTCGTCCTGCTCACTGACAGCAAGCTGTTCGCCAACCTGGCGACAGACCGGATGCGGGCGGCCGGGTACAACGCCGTCGCCTGGACGGGGGATGTGCCGCGGAAGGAACGCGAGCGCATCAAGCAGGCGTTTATCGCGGGCGAGTACCAGTACCTTGTCGGCACGGTGCAGGCAATGGGTACCGGCCTCGACGGGCTTCAGGCGGTGTGTTCGAAAATCGTCTGGCTGAACAAGCCGGACGGCGACCCGAAGCTGGAAATCCAGGCTCGCGGGCGCATCCTCCGGCAGGGGATGACGAAGAAGTACGGCGAGTTCGAGGAAGTCGTGCTGGTGCAGAACGAGTCGCACGACACGAAGATTCTGGAAACCCTGCTCGCGAAGGCAGAGACATTGCGGGCGTCGATTGGTAAGGAAGCACTTGCGGCTTGACGTTGCAAAATGTAACCTAAAGTTTGAACTTGAATTGAGGGAGGGTGACACATGTCGAAGCTGTTGATCTTGCGGGGCATCCCCGCATCAGGAAAGTCCACGTTCGCGAAGGCGTGGGTGCAGGAAGACCCGCCGAACCGCATCCGGGTGAACAGGGATGACCTGCGCGGGATGGGGCGGGCGAGTACCCGTACTGATGAAGGCGAAGTCCCCACAGTTCTACCTGCACGAGACGGCGCAACTGGACGCCGGCGAAATCGACCTGGAAGGCGGGGAAGCGGCATGAAGGGAATCGCCGCTGTGCCGGCACTGCTCGGGGCGCTCGCCCTGGCGGGCTGCACCCCCTCTGAGGCACATGTCCAGGGGACTCCGCAGCCGAACGTCGTGGGGTCTGGATGGGGCCTTGCTGACAAGCTGTACGCCGAGACGATCATCCTCCCGGACGGGCGCACGGTGACGTGCGTGGTCCTGGAGAACCGCGCGCAGAACTACTCGTACGGCGGGGTCTCCTGCGACTGGGACTCCGCGAACAACCTGATCCCAGAGGAGGGGAGATGACGCAAATCACGGTCCCGAACATCGTCACGCCGTGCTGTGGCGAACCCATCATCATCCTGACCACCTGGGAGGGAGGGTATTCGGGCGGGACAAGCGCCCCAAGGGGCACGCCATCAAGGTGCTCACGCGGCTCGCGGCTCGCAGCTCGCAGCTCACAAAACCAAAGACAAACCAGAATTGGTTTTCTCGAAGCAACCGGGAGAGACGATGACTGAGATGCTGCCCTATCGCTGCACAAAGGCGGTCGCGCTACCCATCCCGTTCATGCTTGAACAGTGCGTGCTCGATCACGGGCATGACGGTGGACACAAAGTCATACTGGAATGGGGTGACTCGGATTTCGACGAGGAGGAGGGCGAATGGTAGCCGACTACACCATTGAGACCGTGAACCTGTGGGACCACGCCAGGGGCGAGATCGAAGCGGCCCGATCCGCCGGCACCGACCCGCTCGAGATCGCGGACACTCATGAGCGCACGGCGGCAATCATCCGCCACATCGTGAAAATGGAGGGGGAGTTGTGAACAACGCGCAGCGTGCTGCGCAGTTGTACCGGGAAGGCGTCACGCGCCTGGAGTTGACGATCAGGTTCGGGGTGTCAGAGCGCACCATGCAACGCTGGCTCCGGAAGGAGCTGGACTCAGGCGAGTATCGCGCATCCCGCCCGCTAGCGCCGGAGGCCAGGGCGCGGGCCGTGGTCCTGTGCAGGGACGGGGTGCCGGACGGCTGGGTGGCGGAGGATGTCGGCGCCGACCCCGCCACGATCCGCAAGATCCGACGCGAAGAAGGCATCCCGCCGACGCCGGAGTGGAAGATTGTGGCACAGCAGATCAGGCACAACTCCATCCTGGCCGGATACCACGCCGACCTGCGCCCGAGAGGGCGCACACACTAGCGCCCGTCTTGGTTCCTCTTTACCAATGGATGGTGACCATTGATGAGAAAATCCAGGCCGTAGAAGATTTCCTAGACTGGCGCGAGCAGTCCGGCGCGACAGACCCGATCGCCTCCTCGGTGGAGCGATGGCGCTCCAGCCTTCAAGCTCAGGCCGACTTCGACTTGCTTCGCGAACTTCGGAAGGAAGCGGAGTTCGCGCGGGGCAACGCGGAGGATGCGCTGGCGCTCATGGAGAAGATCATCGGTGGCTAAGGCGTATAGGCACAGGCATGGGCGCCGACCGACGAAAGAGTACGCCGGCGTCATGGCTACCGCTGTGGACGACGAGGGGGCACCGCAACCGTTGTGTGCGGGCCGGTCGGCAGAGTTCATGGACTACGAAGGCTACCCGCCTTCCGAAGACGAGGCGAAAGCCATGTGCGCCGGGTGTCCGCTCTTGGAACAATGCAACCTGAACGCTCGCCAGCAGCTCCCCAGTTGGGGCGTCTGGGGCGGGATCGCCTGGATCGACAGGCGCCAGGCGCACATTCTCAAGCCCGCTGACCCCCGCTGGTCCTGGTGCGAGAACGAAACATGACTTGGATAAGAACTTGTTCTTGACATGCTCTCCGATCACATGTAGCCTCTAAGCAGTCATAAAATGTGACCTTGTTACATCGACAAGAGGGAGGGCGAATGACTGGCTGCGGAGGGATCCCCAGGAGGAAGTGAGGGTGGCCGGTTTCAGGCCGGCCACCCTTGCCACCAAAATTAAGCGGTAAACCCAACCATAGACTCGACAATCCAAGGAGGATGTCATGATCACGATGACGATCGCCGACCTGACCGCGAGGAAGGTCGCACTGGCCGAACAGATCGACCGGCTCACGCAGGAGAAGAAGCAGATCGACGAGAAGCTCGCCGAACTCGGCCCCGGCAAGCATGACGCGGGGGAGTGGACGGTCACCGTCTCACCCAACCGCCGCATCGACACTGCGCGCATCGAACAGCGCTTCCCCGTCGCGCAGTACCCGCACCTATACCGCCCCGCCGTCGACACTGCGGCACTGAAGGAGTACATGGCCCCGATCGAGCTGAACGCCTTCTACATCGAAGGCCAGCCGCGAATCCTCGTCAAGTGACGTTCCAGTCCGCCAAGGAGTCCGTGTACTCGATCATCGAGCACGCGATCACCCAGGAGCCTCGCACGTTGCAAACGACAATGGGGCCGAGCGAGCTTGCGATGGGCTGCGAGCACTGTCTGGCTGCGCGCCTGGCGGGCTGGGCGAAGGCGCCGGAGGCGGCCTGGCTGCCCTGGATAGGAACCGCTCTGCACGCCAAGCTGGAGGAGACGTTCAAGCCGTTGCCCGGCTGGCTTGTGGAAACCCGCGTACAGGTGGGTGAGGTACGAGGCCAGGTGGTCAGTGGCACGTCAGACCTTTTCGCTATCGAGCTGGGGCAGGTGATAGACCATAAGTGTGTCGGGAAGTCCACGCTGGACGGCGCGAAGCGCGGGCCGACTGAGCAGTACCGAGGGCAAGCGCACCTGTATGGGCTGGGCTTCTTCCGCGCAGGGTTCGACGTGAAGAGCGTTGCGATCAACTACCTCCCGCGCAATGACATCAGCCTTCGACGAGGAGTCTGGTGGGAGGAGGAGTGGGACCCCAAGGTCGCACTCCAGGCCCTCGCTCGCGTGGAACGCCTGGGCGATCTGCTCGACTCATTCCCGAGCATGGAGGCACGAGACGCCTACATAACCAACCTCGCTCGCAGTTCGAAATGTTTCGATTGCGGCAAGTATTGGGACGCCCCAAAGGCGTCGAAACCGACAACACTCGACGAACTGGTTGGGGGCGTCTGGTGAACCATCAGTCAGCAAAGACGCATTGCCCGAAAGGGCATGAGTACAGCGACGCGCACAAAGACTTCCGGGCGGCCGCTCGAAAGAACAAGAAAGACAACATGATCAAGGAGATAAGATGAGCAACACTCTCGATGACCTGATTGCCGGCGGCGGCAAGACGGCCAAGTTCGAAAAGCCTGGCACGACCTGGAGCGGCGTGGTGGTCAAGGCCGAGCCCCGTCAGGCGACCAACTTCGATACGGGCAAGCCCGACCATTGGGACGATGGTCAGCCGAAGATGCAGGCCGTCGTCTCCATCCAGACCGACCTTCGCGAGGACGAGACCGATGACGGCGTGCGCGCTATCTACATCAAGATGTGGGGCGACCAGAAGAAGGCGTTCCGTCTCGCGGCACAGCAGGCCGGCGGTGCGCCCCACCCCGGCGACATCTTCACGGCCACCTACTACGCGGACGGCGAGAAGCCGCAGCGCGGGTTCGCACCCAAGCTGTTCCGCTACGAGATCAAGAAGAAGTCCGCACTGGACGCCGCGCTCGAGGCGCCGGCACCGGCCACCCCGCAGGCGGCGGGTGCGGGCGCAGACCCGCAGCTCGAAGAGCGGATCAAGGTGCTGATCGGCAAGTCGCTGGACGACGAGGCCATCGCTGGTGTCATCGAGGGCGCGACGGTTCAGACGGTGAACGCCGTCCGACTCCGCCTCGCCGCCGCCGCGTCCAACGGCTTCTAAGTAGTACGGTCTGGCCCACCGCTAACGGGCCGCACGGGCTGGATGGGTAGCGCCAGCGCGGAGGTTCGAATCCTCCCCAGTCCGCACGATACGAAGTCAGATCGACCGAGAAGGGAGCAGGGTCATCGGGAATCTCGACACGGCTCTCGCACTGGCCGACCTGGGCGCTCACGTCTTCCCCGCCTTCGAGGCGGACGAGGTGGTGGATGGGCGCCTCAGGGAGGCGAAAACCCCGCGCACGCGGCGAGGGCACCACGAAGCGACCAGTGATAAGAAGCAGATCCTCGACTGGTGGACTCGCTGGCCTGACGCGCTAATCGGCGTGAACGCCGGAGCGTCGGGTCTTGTCTGCGCGGATATCGACATGGGGGAGGATCGCGCAGGTAACAGTCACGACGGGTGGGCAACGCTGGCCGAGAACGGCCTGGACGACCTGCCCGAGACTTTCAACTATGAGACCCGCCGCGGCGGCAGCCACTACGTCTACCGCCCGGTCGACGGCCGCCACCTGGCTCCGACGAAGAACCATGTCACGCCGGAAGGTGTGGTACTGGACTCGGTGGATCGCCGCGCAGGCTCAAGCTACTTCCTGTGGTGGACAGAGCGCATACCGGCAAGCCGCGACGAGTTCGCGCCCGCGCCAGCGTGGCTCCTGACGCCATCCGAGGAGCCAGAGCTGGCGCCGTACAGCGGGACGGTCGACGAGTGGCTGAGCAAGTGCGCTCCGGGCGAGCCGGGACAGTTTCTTCTCGAGTTCGTGGACAGCATCCCGAAGAGCGACTTCGGGCATGACGACATGATTCAGATGCAGGCAGCTCTTGTCGGCATGGGGGCCAGCGGCAGGAGCGGCATCCCGTGGGCATTGGAGCGGCTGAAGGCTGAATGGCTGCGAGGGCCTTACGACACGCAGGTCTACCGTGAAGACTGGGCTCTCGGACTGAGGGGGGCAATCGAAAAGTACGGCGCCTTTGAGGCGGACATCCTGGGCGAGTTCGCGACGCCACCCAAGGCGGAGCCTGCGATCGACTACGTGGACGCGGCCGGGAGGGTGGACGACGCGCAGTTTTTCGCCGCCTGGACGACCCTGCCCAATCCGCCCACGCCGGAACGCTTGGTGGAGCAGGTGCGCCTGGTCCTCAACCTGGCGTTGGAAGACGGCGGGGTAAACCGCCGGGAGGCGGTCGAGATCGCCTGGAATGCCGCAGCTCGCAAGCACGTATCGTGCCCGATCACATCTCGCGAGGGTGTGGAGGCCCTCGCATCCGCTACCTTTCCGGGCGAGCCGGATGTCGAAGTGGAAGCGAAGGACAACCGTGTCCAGCTCTTGGCGGCGGCCGAGGCGGCGGCGCTTCAAAACGTCACATGGTGGGGCGATGACAAGAGGGAGGAGAACTTCATGTCACGGATGAAACAGATCAACCCTGTGATGAGCGAGGCGTACTACCGCCTGAACCGCTGGATGATCCTTTCGCTCATCTTCGCCAGCAAGGCTGTCATCCCGACCGAGAACGGGACGATGGTTCCACTCAACTTCTATGGCATCCTGCTCGGGCCTTCAGGTACAGGCAAGTCGGAGTCGTTGAACTGTGTGACCGACATGATGAACGCCTATTACCTGCCTGAGGACGATCCTGACATCGGTGGCGATGCCACTACGGCCGGCCTCACGCAGGCCCTCATTCGCAAGGATGGGCGCTCCAGCTTCTTCCACGGGGACGAGGCAGACGCGGTGTTTCGTAGTTGGTCGGACTCGCAGGGTGCCTTCAGTGGCATGAAAAACCGCATCATGGACATCTTCGGCGGCAAGGTCCCGATGCTTCACCGGACTGGGGCGAAAGACATCTCCGGCATCCGGGCGAAGGCATACCTGTGCGTGCACCTCACGGGCGTGGACGAGCGGATCGCGGACGCGATCGAGCCGCACGACTGGGAGAGCGGGTTCGTCAACCGGTTTGTCTGGGCGAACGGGCACCGCAAGTCGCGCACCCGTGAACAGAAAAGGTTCCGCATCAGGCGCCCCGGCAAGGGCGCCCAACGCGGCATCGAGACCTGGTACGCGCAGTGGGCGTCCCGCTTCCGTCAAACAGTGGAGTTGAAGCTGACACGCGAAGACGGCAACCCGACATGGATCGACTTCGACGACGATGTGCTGGAAAGGCACATCGACACAACCGAGAAGTTTGAGCGGATCGCCGAGAACAGCGCCTACCCGGATCGGCTGAGGCCGACGTTCACCCGCATGGAGATGACGGTTTTGAAGTGCGCGGCGCTTGTCGCGATCACCGAAAGGCGCACCTGCGTGGAGATGAGCGACTATTTGCTCGCGCTTGAGCAGGCAGAGGAATGGACGGAGAACATCTTGGAGATGGTAGAGGCCACCGACGAGTCGCCACGGGCGAGGCAGGTGAACAGGCTGGCAAGCATGCTGGAGGCTAACGGCGGCGGGATGAAGCGCAGCGAGATCCACTCAGTGAAAGGTTACGCGGGCGACGAGAGGACCACCAACGGCCTGATCAGCGAGCTGGTCGCACAGGGGCGCGCAGACGTGCTCCCGTTCGGCAAGAACGATGCACTCATCCGACTTGCGGGGTGGGGGGAATGATCAACCTGACGCCGCTCGAAGAGGCGGCATGGGTGTACGAGCATCAGGTCAACTACACGCGGCAGCAGCGTTACGATGCGGTCGCGTCGCTCTGGGGTTGGGGTATCTTCTCCGCCATGCATGTCGGCGCGATCGTGGGTATTTCGCACACGACGGTCTACAAGCTGACCGCGCCGCGCGAAACCCGCATGCGGGGGAAGTTCGACCCGGCATGCCTGGCTGGCTTGCTCAAGCTACGAAACGCCCACGCACGGGGCGAGCGTGTCAGCGCCGAGGATGTGACGGCGATGTTGGACGCAGGCCAGGGCACGTCCGTGATGTTCGCAGCTCGGCTGAGCGGAATCCCCGACTGGTGGTTGAGGCGCCGTTACCGGAAGGAGGAGAAGTGAGCATTGTTGATGTGATCCCGCTTCCCGTATTCCCGTGGCCGGTCAGCGAAGCTCGCATGGGCTTGCTGAAGGCCGCGAAGGCCCGGATCAGTACGGACGTGCGGATAGTCCCTCAGGAGGCCGCCTACGGCTCGCCAGGGCGCGTCCTGGCATGGGGGGCGGTGCCGCCGTTCACCTGCAAGAGTGTTCCGATCCGGGCGGAGAACGCGGAGAGCATCGATTCCATCGAGGCGGCGCTGCGGTTTTGGCTTGAAGACTTCGGGGACACCTGCTTCGACGAGGCGTGGCTTTACTCGCAGTGGATGGGGTGCGACGTGCGGCTGGTTCACGAAGAAGACCAGGCGGGCAAGGTGCGCTTTGTCTGACAAGTCGGCACTGTGGGGCGACTGGGCGGCGTACCACAAAGCGTTGAACGACGAGCACGCGGAGCCGGTGCGCGAGCCGGACGAGCCGATCCGCGTCATCCAGCCAGGGCGCGAACTGGACGGCACAGAGAAGGCCGCACTGAAAGGGACGCTCGGCTCGCTGTTCAAGCGCCTAAACGGTCGAGGGTGGACGGTGCGAGTCGGGTACTCACGCGCATGGAACCCGGCCGTCCGCTACGAGAACGACGGTGACGACTACTCGAAAGGCGACGTGCGATACGCCGCCTTCGAGGCGGACTGTTGGGAGGTGTTCGCGCACAAGAGCGCGGCCGGCGCGACGGTCGGCCTGCACGCGACCTGGGCGCAGAAAGACGGCAAACCGCTGTCGTTCCTGGGGGCGCGAACGCTGGACCCGTACCTGGGTGAGGAGTGGCGCCCAACCGCTTCCAAGCCGCGCAAGCAGCGCGACTGGGAGGCGGAGGAGGGCGTCCCGGCGCCCATGAGCTTCACGGAATGGCTCAAACTGGTCGCCCCCACCGAGGCGGAGTTGAAAAAACGAAAAAAGGAGGCAGCAGATGGCTGAAGAAACGAACCCGCGCCGGATCAGGCGCATGGCGAAAGACTACGCGACACGCCACTACGCGCAGCAGGGTGCCAAAGAGCGGAATAGGATCTGGTTCGCGTGGGACCGCGGTTACTGGGCGGCCCGAAACGAGTTCACCGAGCGGCTCCGCCACCTGGAGGCGTGCAAGACGGACGCCGACCTGCTCGCCGCCGCCGACATCCTGGTCGACGAGTATCTGGGAGAGGCCGAAGCATGAGCGTCACGCCTGGGAAGAAGCTCCTCACACTTGAGGTGACGCCGGAGCAGAAGGCACGCATCGAAGAGAATGCGGCGTGGTGGGGGGAGAGCATCGCGGCGTACGTCCGGGCGGCGGCACTCGGCGAGACCATCGAGCGGCCGAGGAACAGAAGGAAGGTGGCGGCATGATGACGATCCTTCAATTGTGCGCGGACACGGGCTCCGACACTTGGCCGTATCGCAGCGACCCCGGATATGAGGTGATCACAGTGGGCGCTGATATCGGCGTGGAGAACTACTCGCCCGACAGGCCGATCCGCGGCATCATCGCGAACCCCGTCTGCACGCATTTCAGCGCGGTCAGGCGCGGCAAGCCGGGTCAGAAGTACCCTCACGTCAGCGACCACGAGGAGGGGATGCGACTCGTGCGCGAATGCCAGCGAATAATCGCCGAAGCGAAGCCGAAATGGTGGGCCATCGAGAACCCTGCCATTGGTGCGCTGCGCAACTATCTTGGCAAGCCTGGCTTCACGTACCAGCCGTGGCAGTACGGTTCGCCCTGGACGAAAGCTACGGCCCTCTGGGGCAACTTCACTCCGCCCCCCCCCTCTGTACGAAACGTGGGATGACGTGCCGGGCAAGCTGAACCTCTGGGCCAGGCCGGGACGGAAGCCGAGCATCGCCTACCTGCACAAGAGCGCGTTCAACCTCATCCCCGAGTTCCGAGACTCCGGGATGCCCGCACCGACAACCGACGCCGAACTGCGTTCGCTCTGCTCACAGGGCTTCGCAAGAGCATTCAAGGAGGCAAACCCATGATGACCGAAGAAGAGGTGTGCGACGCGCTGCGGAACTGGCGTGCTGGCTTGGAGTTTGCGGCGCTGACCCATGATAAGACGGGGGAGGCCATTGCGACAGGCTACGTCGGCGCGCTCGAGATGGTGCTGCGGGGTGGGAAGTGAGCCATCTCCGCGCGGTCGACTACTACATCGAGGACATTCCGCACGCCGCAGCCTTGGATCTCGTGCAGCGCTATCACTACGCAAAGGGTGGCTCGAATACCGCAGTGTTCCGTCACGGCCTGTTTCGCGCTGGGCAATCCGAGCCAGTCGGGGTTGCGTGGTGGCTGCCGCCGACAAAACCCGCCGCGGTCAGCGTCGCTGGCGATGGGCGGAAGGGGGTTCTGGTGCTTACGCGCTTGGTCGTGGCGCCGGAGATCCCGACTAACGGCGCCTCGTTCCTTCTCGGGCGAAGCATCAGGCGCATCCGCCAGAACCCTCGCTGGACACACTTGGTCACGTACGCCGACGAGGGCGAGGGGCACCTGGGCCAGATTTATCGGGCGACCAACTGGGAGTACCAGGGCGCGATGCGCGGGCACCCGGGCTGGGTCGACAAGGAGGGTAGGCGCGTCTCAGTGAAAGCGGCGACCAATCGCACCTACGAGGAGATGGAGGAGATGGGGCTTACGAAGCTCCCCGCCTCCCGCAAGCACAAGTTCACGATGGATCTACGAAAGGAAGCGGCATGACTTTCCAACTGAGCGTTGATCCCGGTCTCAACACCGGAATCTCCCTCGGCTTCTACGACGCGACCACGCCATACCGCCTGCTGGGGCGTTGGCAGGTTCACAACGGGCTGACCGGGTTCATCGCCTGGATGGACGCCAATGCGGGCACGCTCACTGGTGTCGATGAGGCGGTGGTGGAGCGGTTCGTCTACGAGAAAGGCGCCAACGCCGACATCTCCGGCGTGCCGATCGAAGGGGTGGTGGCGCTGTGGGCGCATCAGAGCGGGGCGACGGTGCTCTGGCACACCCGTTTCGACAAGGCCGGCCTGACCGGTTACCCGCCCGAGGCGACCACGAAAGCTCAACGGCAGCGGGTCAGGTTCGACCTGCTGGAAAGGTTTGACATGTTCGCGCCCGGCACCGAGAACGACGACTCGAACGACGCGATCTGTCACAGCCTGGTCAATCTCAAGAACCGAAGGCACGCCCCAACGCTTCGGATGCTGGCAGGAGGAAAGGATTCAGCATGAACCCTAAAGACATGAGTACCCGCAAACTGAAGCGGGTGTATTTGCGAGCCGTGAAGCGCGAGTGGCGTTGGGCGTCCCGGAAGGGGAGTCCCAGCTACCTCGAAGTTGAACGCGCCGAGGAGCAGGCCGAGGCGGGCCTCTTTGTGCGGGCCTGTGCCGACGAGTTGCGCCATCGGGGGTGGTCGGCATGAGCCTCATTTTCATGACCGAGCACGGTTCCCGCTTGTACGGCCTTGCGCATGAAGGCTCCGACTTCGACTTTTTCGCCGTCTACGACGACGACCGACTGATGAGGCGGTGGGTGGAAGGCGACTCCGATTGCACGGAGGTTGGCCTGCCGCGATTCCTTGAGTTGGCGTTCAGCGGGTCGCACCAGTCCGTCGAGGCGCTGTTCTCCCGCCAGAAGTTCTGGTGGCCCGCCGGCGAGAAGTGGCGCCCCATGCTGGATGCCGCACGGGTCAGCGGGGCGGACGTGTTCGAGAAGTATGAACACACCATCCGCAAGTTCTGCTTCGGCGATTTCAAGCGTCGGCGGCACGCTGTCCGCCTGTCGATCAACCTCAGGTATCTGCGCAGGTTCGGGAGGTTCGACCCGCACTTGTCCACCAGCGATGCCAGGTACGCCTCTTGGATGGCGGAGGGGCTTACGGGCGCAGACCTGGCATCCAGGCTGGGGGTGCTTCGTTGAAGGAGCGGTGCTCCTGCGGGGCTTCGATCAAGGTTCCGTTCTGGCGCCTGAAGGCGTTGCGGGAGTGGCGCACAACGCACCGGCACGACCCGCAGCCGGTGCCAGAGCCCGGCGACGACCCGATGATCGACGTTGCTGGCGCGCAGGTGGAGATGGCGATGCCGTTCGGGTTCGCGATGGCTCCGATAGGCGGATGGGGAGCTTGAAATGCGCGCCCCGGCTATGGCTACGTCGACATAGCCGAATGCCCGGCAGGTTCGCCCTGCCGGGCATTGGAGATGGTGATCACCCCCTGGCTAGGCGCCGATGGACGTATCGTCCGGGTTGTCTGAGCCGTCACCCTTGTAGAACAGGATGCTCGTCGCGACGGATGCGAGCGCCGTGCCGCCCGCGAGCGACGCGATCACGCCCCAGTCCAGGTCGAACAGGCCCGCACCCAGCAGGCCGCCGACGAAGAGCGTCTGGATGACGGTCTTCAGGGCGCGCTCACCGGCGTAGTCCCAGAACGTGGCGGTAAAGAACTTTCTCATCGGATGGGTTCTCCTATCTCCCGGCGACCCCTAGTGGGCCGCACGTCTGTCGAGCGCCCGCAGCAGGTACTGGAGCGCGATCATCTGGTGGTCGTCGATGTGCTTCATGTCGCAAGACTGCCGCACCCAGTCGTCCACGAACTCGAGCAGGTCCGCTTCGCCCGCGTTATACCCTTCGGCATGACCGGCGTGCCATTCCTCCGTGCGCGTGGTGCTCACAGGATGCTCACGCTCCCCAGGTCGAGGCCGTCCGCGGTCACGTCGAAGACGAGAAGCCCAGGCTCGGAGTCCCGCCCGGCTGTCTGGCGGAACCAGTCGGAGCCGTTGTCCAAGGTCGGGCAACCGAACACCATCCGCTCCCGGTTGGTGAACGGGTTGGTGCCGGCGACGCCTGCCGAGAAGGAGTGGTAGTGCCCGTGGACCATCACGTCGCAGTGCGCCACGGCCTGCCCGCCGAACGCCTGCGCCTGCCACCAGTCGATCGCCTTGCCGGGGGCGAACTGGTTGCCGTGCACGAAACCGAGAGGCACGCCGAGGATGTCAACCCGGAGGGATTCGTCATACTCGGCCGGGTAGTTCCAGTCGGCCCGGATGCCGGCGGCTTCGGCGACTTTCTGAACCTGCTTGTGGGTGAAGATCCCGAAGTCGTCCGAGGGGTTCCCCAGAACCTGCTTGCCCCTGCGCCAGGCTGCGTGATTCGAGGCCACGACGGCCACTGAGACGTCAGCGAAGCCGCCCGCTTGGGCGACGAACTTGAACATCTCTGTCGAGTAGGCGTCCAACTGGTCCGGCAGCGACAGGTCGTTGGTGAACGCCGGGTTGCCGCCCGATTCGAACCCTTCGATCCCGTCGCCCAGGTCTGCGATGAGGATGCGTCCAGGGTGGCGTTCGGCGTAGAGCGCGTCCAGTTTCCCCCGTTTCGCCTCCAGGCGGGCGAGTGTGTCCGCGGTCCCGCCACGCCGCGCCACCTTCCCCAGTTGCATGTCGGCCACGCAGACGACGGTGGCGCGCGCTGACCCCGTGACGGGCGCGGCAGAACGATACTGTTTCCGGTACCGTTCTGCCTCCGCGTACAGGTGCGTGAGCGGGTAGGTTTCCGCTAGCGCGACACCCGCCTTCGGCCAGGCTGAGATCTTGTTGCTGGACTGGTCGGAACCGTAGCTGATGGTGCGGATGGACACGTTGTACGCATCCGGGTTGTCGCCGCTGGAGCGGATCAGCTCGCGGGCGTCCTCAAGGGTGACGGGCCTGTGCCGGATGAACTGGAAACGCCGGGTTCCGTCACCGTTGTCGGTGATCTCATCCGATTCGCCGTGTTCACGGCTGCGCGCCGTGTCGGCCGTTGCGCCCAGGTGCTTGCGCACGTCGACGACAAGCCCGGATGAGACCTGCCATTCTTCCATGATCTCGTTTTTCGGGCGGTCGCTGGCGCATGCGGCCAGGAACTCCGCGTTTTCCCAAAGTGGTGACTTAGGCACACCCTCTCCTTGCCTTGAGGTTATCGGTAGTCGGTTGGCTGGGTGGGGTAAGGGTCGACGGGGAGCCCGTTGTCGATGAGGCGGCGGCGGTGGACGCCCAGTGCCTCCTCGAGGATGCGAGCCCAGCGCTCCCACCACGACGCGATCTCCCGCAGCTCAAGGCGGGCGGCGTCCCTTTCGGCCACCGCCTTGTCCTTCTCGGCGATGGCGCGTTCCACTTCGCTGCGGCGCGCGGCGATGACGCCGGCACGCTTGTCGCGCATCCATCGGATGAAATCTTTGATGAAACCACCACCGAAGGCAGCCACGGCAAGGCCCACCCAGTAGGCGATCGGGTCGGTCACTTCTACCTCCGTGGATCGAAGCTGTACCAGCGAATCAGCTCCAATTTGACAACGAACAGCCCTGCTGCCAGCACCAGGACGCCGAGCTGCGTGAGCCGGGAGCCTGACGAGGTGAAATGGAGGGAGAGGACGACGGCGCCGTAGATGCCGATCCCCATGAGAATCGACCCGATAGACCACCTCTCCCACTTCCATCGGCCGTTCAGCACGGTCGACATGCCGCCAACGCCGCCGGCGATGAACAGCGACGACCAGACGACCACGAGGGCGCGTCCCAGCACGCCTTCAACGGACTGGGGCGGGAACAGCAAGGTGACGACCCCGGTCCCGGTGGCGACGGCGTACAGGAAGGCATACAGAGCCTTCAGCCGCCTCGGTTCGGTCACGCGGTCCCAGAGGGAGCGGAGCGCGGCGAACCGGCCGGGGTTGGTCGGGGTGGGTGCGGTCATGGCTCGGGCCGGGTTACTTCCGTGCGAGGAGCTGCTTGAGGAGCGCCCGGTTGGCGCGGTCCCAGTTCCACATGCCCCCGGCTTCGTGCTTGCCGGTCTCCGGGTTCAGCACCCGCCCGGCGGCGTCGATCATCGCCACCCCGTCGATCCCCTGCGGGATGCCGAAGTGGTCCAGCCACCCCGCGAGCGCGGCGACCTGCTCCGCGTTGGTGCCGGTGAGATCGACCTGCTTGTGGCCGGCGGCGATTGCGCGCTGCACCACCGCCGTGTCGATCTCGTGCTTGATCTGCTGGGGCGACAACGTGTAGATGTTTCCGTTCGCCTTCACCATCAGGGGCATGTCATCCTCCTCGGAGACAGGGGGGTTCGTATTCGTGGTAGTGGCGCCAGTGAGCGTGGGTGCCACCCAAGGGTTGTTCAGGTCGACGACATGCCAGAGTTCACGGGGTGTGACGTAATCGACAGCGAAGCCCGCATTGTTCATGAGGCGGGCGAAATCCGCCCACGGCACGGCCTGCCAGTTGTCCACGTCCACCGCGAAGACTTCGCGCCCGCCGACGAACCCGCCGTGGGTGGAGTAGCCGGGCGCGGCCGCCAGGTTGCCGAGCTTCTTCTTGTAGAGGATCTGTGCAGACATGGGGCGGTAGGCGTTCCAGCCGCCCAGCCCGTCACGGTCGGGTGTGATGCGGAATGTGACACCGAAACGCCGCTTGCCTTCCGCGACAGCCCACAGCCAGCGTGCGGCCGTGCCGGGCGGCAGGTAGTGGTTTCCGCCCAGGTGGACGAGCAGGTGCAGGGGGACGAGCCCGTTCGGGTAAGCCATCAGGCGCCACCCGGCCCGGCGGCGGTGGCCTGGATTGCTGTCCATTCGATCGTCCCTGCGCTCTGCTGCCCGTCGAGGCCGTAGATGCGGACGTTGAAGCCGGTCGTGGTTGCCGCCTCCGAGCGGTGGGGCACGTACACGAGGCCGGCGACGGAGATCACGGAGCATTGCACGATGGGCGGTTGCGTGAACAAACCGGTGGGGAACGTGACCGTGGTGGCACCCGTCCCGGCGACCGCGACAGTGCCGGTGGCAACCGCATAAGGTTGTGCGACCCGCGACCAGGCGGCCGCGTTGCGGCGGCGCTTCACCCCGGTGTCGGTCTCGTTGAACTCGATGCCGTTGCGCAGGCTGGAACCGCTCATCGCGGCCCGGTCAGCGGCGGTGCCGATGTAAAGAGTGGTCCCCGCGTCAACCTTGGTGTCGATGCGGGCGTCCACTGTGTTGAGGGCGGTGTGGAGTGCGTTCGCTTGCGCGTTGAACGGCGTCTGGATCGGCTGCACAATGGTCGCCCCGTCCACGAGGGGGATGTTCCAGGGCGATCCTGTGGTTGCCATGCCTACGGAGTCTAAGCCCCGCCTCACCCCTTCCGGCGCTTCGTGCGAACTGATGCACTTTCAACGTTAGATGCGCACAGGCTCCTTAATTTAGAACGGGGCGGGGGTCAGTTGAAGACTGGCGTCGCGACGATGAAACGGTTTGCAAGGACGGCGACCGGCGCGCTGGTGCCCCACCCGTTTGTCCGGAATTGGAGTTGGATGGTGTACGCGGTCCCGACTGTCGTGTTGATCGGGACGGACCCCACTACAGGCCCCATGCGGGGCTCGGCAGCAGTCGCCGAGCAGTTCATATAATCGCTGGGGGCGAAGTATGGTCCGTTCGTGGCGGACAGTCGCGTGCCGTTCACTGTTGGGGCGACGAGCACCTGAACCGAATGGCCGGCTGCGTAGGGTGCCGACCACACTTGCCCGAAGTTGATCAGGTACACGGGTGCGACAGCGGTGAAGACGACCTGGAGGGATTCTGTCGTGTGGCGGCTCCACGGACCCCACGTTCCCGGCCCGCCATTCGCGGCGCTCGTCTCGGAAACTGGCACTGCATAGCCGAGGCTGTCGGTTTTCGCGTCAGTGACCGAACCGAACGCGGCATCCGACAGCGGCACCAGCGACCCGGTGCCAGGGTTTCGAATCGACATGCCGGTCGAGATGCCGTAACCAATGCGGAGGAGCTCTTGGCTACTGCTGTTAATCACGCGGATGCCGGACGTGTTCATCTCCGTCCGGGCGCCGGATGCCGCCGTGCGGATCAGCGCGCCCGTGATCGTCTTACCGTTGATCGCATCGGCTGCAATCGCGTTGGCGGTAACGGCGCCCGCCGCCAGTTTCACCGTGGTGATCGCGCCTGCCTCGATCTTGTCGGCCGTAACGGCGCCCGCCGCCAGTTTCACCGTGGTGATCGCGCCTGCCTCGATCTTGTCGGCCGTGACGGCGTTCGCCTTGATGTGCCCCGCCTCGACGGACAGTGCGGCGAGTTCGCTGGCGGTGATCGCGTTGGCGGCAATCTCATCGCCGGTGATGCTGTTGGCGACGATCTCGTTGGCGCCGATAGAGTTCGCGGCGATCTTTCCCGCGGTGACGGCGCCCGCGGCGAGCGTCCTGGCGGTGATTGCGCCATCCACAAGCAACTCGCCTTTGGAGCGGCGGCGGATCACAATGTCGTCCAAGACGATCGACCCGGCCGTGTTGTCACGGAACAGAACGAAATACACCCTCGTCACACCGGCAGGGACGGTGCC
This sequence comes from Microbacterium sp., assembly GCF_047607465.1. Classification (GTDB taxonomy): domain Bacteria; phylum Actinomycetota; class Actinomycetes; order Actinomycetales; family Microbacteriaceae; genus Microbacterium. The sequence continues at coordinate 19,529 of NZ_JASGCY010000003.1, forward strand.
GGTTCCGGAGATCAGTGTCCAGGTGGATGCGGTCGGCACGGCGGCCGCACTATACGACCACGACCCGATCTGCGCCCCGGTGTCTGTACGTCGCATGGAAAGTTTCGCATTGCCGGCGGTGCCGTTGTAGGCGGCGTCCCGGTAGGCCCACAGTTCGACGTAGAACCCGTCGCCTTCCTGCACGTTGAAGGTCGCGAAAGTGGGAACATTACTCACGGTCCCAGCCGAAGACATTTCGAGGGCACCAGTGCCGGAATGAGCGGGGCCTGTCGTAACGTGGGTGATGGTACCTGGGGCGTTGGCGAGGTTCCAGGGGATCGTCGCGGCATCCTCGAAACCCGACCCGTCGACCAGGTTTTCGAAATCCCCGATGGCGATCTTCTCGGCGGTGATCGTGTTCGCGCCGATCCGCCCCGCGTCGATGATGCCGGTGGTGATTTTGGCGGCGTCAATGGAGCCGAACACGGCGTTTTGGAACTCGCGCGGGGACCATGCTGTGCCCGTCCACTCCCACATGCCGATCACGCCGCCGGCGGCGTCGTTGCGGTACCACAACGCACCGACCGGCTTCCCCGCGCCGTCAGGGACGGTGGGTGCGTTCAGGCTGGTCGTCACCCTCCCGTTGGCGGTCACGGCGTCAGCTGCGGCGTTGTTGATCGTATCGCGGGTCAGAGAATCCAACTTGTCCATTGACACGGCGTTGTCTTTGAGCACGTCCGTGTCCAGCGTGTCCAGTTTCACGTTCACGCCGTCGATCACCCGGCCGATCAGGTCCGTGTTCACCAGAGGCGTCACGGCCACCGACACCCTGGTCGACGCCAGCGACCGGTTACCGGTGTAATCGACAGCGACCAGGTAGAACCAACGGGTGGCGTTGTACTCCTGTTCGGGGGCGTAGAAGGTGTCGCCGTCCTTGTCGATCGTCCCCACCTTGTAACCGGACCCGCCGGAGGAGCTCGCCATCAGCACTTCGCAGTGGGAGAAGTCCGCCGGCTGGGTTTGACCACCCGAGGTGAGGCCATCCCAGTTCACCATCACCTGCCCGAGGCGTGCCGTACAAGTGGGTGCGGACGGCTGCGGGGGCGGGGTGGTGTCTTTGGTGAGCGTCACCGTCAACACCGCCGACCGTTCGCCGACGACGCCATGAATGGACACGGCCGCCATGCAGAAATCCCACTGCTCCCCGCCGGGCAGGGGTGCGTACTTGAACTCCGGGGGGAGTGCGTACGAGTCGGCGAGCTTCTGCCACGCCTCACCGGCATTGGTGGGGCGCCCGTACATTTCGTGGTAGCTCACCTCTATCGGGTTGCCGTTAGTGTCTTTCAGCACCGGCGCGCAAGAGCCCCAGACGGTCGCCTGCGGGCGCCCGTACTCGTCGAAGTAGGCATTCGCACTCACCTGCGCGTCGGCAGGCGCGGCAGGGACGCGGCGGGCGTCGGCGACTGTCTCCGTCTGCTCTTTGATGGTCAGGTTGGCGTCAGCGATAGCATTGGACAGTGACTCTTGCGCCTTCTGGAGGGCCGCGCCGTTCACCTGCCAGGTTTTGAAGGTGCGCTTTTGCGCGTCCAGCTCCTCCTCCATCTTGCGGCGCCAAGCCTGCGCCTCGTCGGGAAGGTTGGATGCGGGCCAGTTGGTCACAGCGAGAATCCGTTCGTCGGGTCGGCGTTGAAGTCATCGGCAGTCAGTCCGGCCGGGTAGGCGGCGTTCCATGCAGTCGCAGTGCGGGAGGACGTGCCAGTGGCGTAAGACAGGAGGGCGGAGTCCATGAGCCCTGTGTGGTGCTGTTCGGCGGTGAAACGGGCGCCGCCGGGCGTGTAGGTGACGCTACGAATACGGAACACCATCCCTTCCGCGAAAAAGAAGGAGCCTTCAAGGTTCCCGAACGGGTGCGCCGCAGGGTCGTTGCTGATGTCCTCGGAGCCGAAAAAGGTGATCACATTCTCCGGCCCCGCCTCCACCTGGGTGACGGTGCCGTTGATCGTGTACGTGGCGGACGAATGCTTCGACAGCACCCCCACCGCCGCCCTGTGTGCGGCGTCGTAAGAGTTCAGGAACGGGTTGTCGATGATCGGCGTGGTCTCCTGCGGGGCACGGTCGCCGTCCAGGCCGGTCTGCATTGTCAGGACACCCCGCTTGAACCGCATCGCGTTGCCGTACAGGCGCAACGACGAATAGGCGTCACTGGTGCCGCTGGTCATCGCGATCTGGTACGGGGCGTACTCGGTCTCACTGGAGCCGGTGATCGTCACCTTCAACTTCAGGCCGGCCTCCAGGATCTCCACCTTTAGATCCCCGCCACCCGCCGTCCACTGTGCGGGCTGGATCGGCAGCCCGTCTTTCCCTGCTACGGCGTACACGGATGCGGTGCCGCTGTACTGTCGGGCGACGGACGCCACGCAGGAAGGCTGGTCAATGCTGAGCACGCTCATACCGATCGGCTTCGCTGCATCCTCCTGCGGCATCATGTCGATCTCGTAGGTGGCTATCTCACCCGCGCCCACCTGGAACACCGGCACGTCCGCAGTCCACCCACCCGCCGGGTACACGATCTGGCTGGTGGGCTGGCTGGTGTCGTACCAGGCGACCTCCACGTTCTGCGCGAGTTGGTCCTCGCTGGCCTGCCATGTCCAGTCGTCGAAAGACCGGGCGAAGACGATACGACTGCCGGGTTCGCGGAACACGTAGAACTGCCCGACCTGAGTCAACTCCATCTGCTGTGCGGCGCACAGGTCTTTCAGCTTGTCGAGCACGTTGCCCTGCCAGCCGATGTAACGCACGCTCCGTGTCGCCAAGGAGGCTTGCACGGCGATCCTCTGAGTCACCCCGCACAACCCCAGGTAGTAGAGGATGGCGCCGCGCAGGGTGCCCGTGTACGCCTCCGCTGTACGGTTCACGTTCAACGCCGCGATCTTCGAATACCCGGTGATAGTGGTGTTCACGCCGTTGCCGCCCGCCAGGCGCAGCTCGCCGGCCATCGTGCCCATGTGCGGGTCGACGAGAAGGCACGGGTCGCCTTGGAGGCGCTTCGACTTCGCGGCCTCCGGGAGGGTGAATGACACCGCACCGACACCACCGGTCGTGTCCCCGGCAACCAGGGGGGTGCAGGAGGATTCCACACTCCAGTCGGAGAGGCTGTAATACCAGGCGTCGCCGATTTTCACATCGACGGCGGTCACGGCCCCACCTCGATCAGCTTCGCGGCGACACTCATCCGCTCACGACCCTCCACGGCGTGCAAGGCCACCTCTGTCGCCGGTTCGAACATGCGGCACCCGCTGTTTCCGCCGCCACGGATGAACCCGGTACCAGACGGCGACTGTCCATCCGGCAGGACTTCGACCATGATCCCTGCGATCGTCCCCGAATTGGGGGTGGTGACGGTGCCGAACGTCTCACCAGGCGCTATGCGGATCGACAGCCCGGTCATCGCCCCAGTGCGGGGGAACGTCGTCGTGAACCGAGTGGTCGACGACGTGGAGATCCACGGGAGGACCGTGCTCGACCCGATCGCGGTCTCGCCATTCATCGGACGGGCCACCACAATGCTGTTGCCCGTGCTGGTGGTTCCGCCGTGCACACCTATGTGGGCCGTGTAGTCAGGGGGTATCGGGATATAGCACTGCGGGGCGACGCCGGCACCAAGCGTGTAAACCGCCGACGTGGCGGGCAGGTTTTTCGTGTTCGTGGCGGTGGACACGGCGGTCGGCCGGGTGAGACCGTACAGCACCGGCCCGTCTGTGCACCCGAGGCCGGGCATCGACCAGTGCGCAGGGAGGACGTTTTCCAGCATCGGGTCGAGCCAGTGGATGAGCCCGCTCCCGGCGACGCCGTAAAACCAGTCGTTCACCTTCCGCCCCTCAGACGCGGAGATGGTAGGCCACGACAGGTCGTACTCCATGTGCGTCACACGCGACGCCCGCCCCGTCACACGGCCGTTGCGGCCCTGCGTGGTCGCACTCCACCCGACAGGCTGGAAGGCCGCACGGGGCGCAGGAGCCTTGAACCACTGCTCCGCCCCACGGACCCCGATCCACACGTTTTTAGCCATCAGGCATTCCCCCTCGAAGTGCGGGCGACGTTCACCGAACCGACAGACCCGGCGAGTTGCGCGCCCGGAAGGACGACGGTCAGGTTTGCGGCCAGCATGTCAGCCAGCAACCGCGCCGAACCCGCCGACAGGTCGACCACACCCGAACCCGCAGCGCCGATCCCGACCGGGCCGGCGACCTTGCCGCTTTTCGCCATGTTGTGCATGTAGGCGAGGTTGTTGACGCCGAGCGTCCGGGTCGCCGCAGCACTGAACACGAACTCTTTGCCGTGCACGAGGCCCGCGATCTGGCTGGCCGACGATCCGCCGGTGTAGCCGCCGGACGAGAACTCGCCCCCGCCGCCACGGCCGCTACGGCGCCTACCGTCGGTCAAGAAGTCGACGACGGAGACGCCGTTCACTGTCGTCATAGGGAGCGGGTTGCGCTTAACGGTGTCGGTCATGCTGAACCATGCCGACTCCCAGTACCACCGCATGTCGCTTGCGGACTGGGCGGCCTGTTGGACGGCGCTGTTGAAGCCGGCGCCGACGCCGGAGGCGATCCCGCTTCCGGCGCGTGAACCGGACTCTTGGGCTTTCGCCACAAACTCGTTGAGCGCCTGGAGTGCAGGGTCGATGTTTGCGGTCACGGTAATGTTTCGGGGCACGCGGTCGATCGCCACGGACATGTCGTCGAACGAGCGAGCGTACAGCTCTACCTGGTCGCGGTTGTACCCCATCGAGACCGCTTGCTGAACGAACTCGGCACGAAGCTGCTGCGCCTTCTGCTGAAGTTCCGCCTGCCCCATTCCGGATGCCGCGAGGGACTTGAGGTAGTTCTGGTAGCTGCCCACCAGGCCGAGGATGTCACCGCGGTTGTTGATCGCGACCTCGCTGTTCCCCACCAGGGACTTGTTCAGCTTGTCCTGCTCGGTGGCGAGTTCCGCTTTCTCTTTCGCCATATCGGCGTCGATCTCAGACAGTTCTGCGCGCAGCTTGGCGGCGCGCAACTCGTCGCCGTAGTTTTCGGCCTGCTTGAGCCAGTACTGCTTGATCGACCTGTCGGCGGCCATGTCTGCCAGCGCGCGGTGATGCTCCTCGATGGCCTCGCGGGCCTTGTCGGCGGCGTTCGCGATCTTGATCCAGTTGGAGTTGATGTCATCGAGTCCTTGGATTCCGCCGAACCGGATATCGAACGCACGCTTCCACACACCGCTGAGGTCGTTGGCGTAGTCGACGAGGGTGCGGATCTCCTTCTTGAGACTACTGCCACTACCACCCCCACCGCCGATAGCCTTAGCCGCCTTTGCGGCGCCCGTGGAGATGCCGTTGAAGAACGAGCTGAAATCGCGGGTAGCGGGCTCTACGGAGGTGGAGCCGGTCAACTGGACGATCTTCTGCCGGATCACTTCAAGTTGGCTTGCCGTGGCGTACCCGCCCTGGATCAGCGTGTTGTAGAGGGCCTGGAAGTTCGCAGCGATCGAAGCGGCGTTACCGGGGGTTTCGGCGGCGATGGCGTCCAGCACGGCGTACAGCGCGCCCAGGTTAGCGCGGCCAGCCTCGCTGAAGATGTCCCAGACGCCAGTGTTCTCGCCGACCGCGGAGCCGAGCGCGTACATCCTGCTCTCGGTGGACAGCGCGGCGTTTTCGACATCGAACAGCGCATCCGCGAGGCCGGCGACGCCGCTCGCCGCACTGTCCGCCTCCGGGCCGACGCCCGCTATCGATGTGCCCGCATACTCGGCCGCAACCCCTGCCTCCTGCGCTGCGAGCGTCGCAGTATCCGTCATGCGCGCGTATTCTTCGAGCGCGTCAGCAACGCTGAGGAGCGCCGCCCCCTGTTCGACCACAGCGCCCATGCCGACGTCCGCGAGGGGCGTACCCATGGAGTTCCCCTCGTCGAGAAGCTTGTTGGCCTCATCGCGCAGTCCCTGGATGTAGGCGGTCATGCCGCCGTTCTTCTGCATCCCGGAAGTGATCAGTTCCCCAACCGCGAAGCCCGCGGCCTCGGCCGCTGCGCGCAACTCCGGGTCGTTCGCCAGCTGCTTGAAACCCTCGTCCCGGGCGAGCTGGCTGCGGTAGAACTCTTCGGTGTTCTTTCCGAGTGCCCGCGTCTGCTCCTCGATCTTCGAGGTGGCCTCGGCGGCCTGTGAGACGATGCCAGCCTGCGTGCCCGCGTACTGCTGGGCGGCGGTGGCCGCCCCTTCCGCGGCGCTCGAGTTCTCTTCAAGCTTTGTGGTGAAGGTGCGGACTGCCTCGCCACTGCCGTTGAAGATCCCGGTGTCGGCGTCGATGGCACGGTTCAGCCCGTCGACCACCGGCTGAAGCTCCGCACTCAGCCCGCCTGCGCTGTCGGCGGCGCTGGTCAGCCATCCGGCGAGGGAGCCGACGAGGGATACGACGATCCCGATACCAGTGGCCCACATGGCGACACGGAGCACCTTCATGCTCGTCGTGGCGGCACCGGCCGAAGCCGTAAGGCCAGTGAGCGCACCCATCAGGCCGCGTACCGTGAGGGTTTCGACGCCCATCGCCAAGGTGGCCTGGGAGACGGCGGTGCGGAACGCGACGAACGACGCGCCCGCCAATGCGGCCGCCGCGAGCAAGCCAGTCAGAGCCGCCGCCACGCCCCCCAGGATTGCGATGAGGCTGACGAAGAACCCGCCGATCGGGTTGGACGCGAACTCTGCGAAGCCCTGGAGGAGCCCGGTGACAACCGCGAGTGCGGTACCCAGCGGGCCAGCCAGCGCGGCGCCGACACCAGCGCCTGCGTCCTGGATGGCGTTGAGGAAGATCTGCCAGCGGGAGGCCAGGTCGTCGACAACCTTCCCATACTGGTCGCCCAGCTCGGTGCCTTCCATCCAGCCCTGGTTAGCATTCGCGAGCGCCTTGTTGAACACGCCGACGTTCGCGCCGACACGGCCGAACACCTCGCCGGCACGGATGCCGCTGAGGCCCAGCTTGTCGAGCGCGCCCGTCTGGGCGATCTGGTCCATCTCCCCAAGGCCGGTAGCGAGGCGCTGGAAGAACTCGACCGGATTGGAGCGCACCATCGCCTCCACGTCGGCACCAGCAACCCTGGCGATGCGCCCGAACTCTTCGAGACGGGGGCCACCCTCGGAGATGGCGGTGTTGAGGCGGTTGAAGTAGACCTCCATCACGCCCTGCGCGCGCTCGGGGGCGATGCGGAGCGAGGCGAATGCGCCAGACAGCGCCACCACCTGATCGGCCGTGAAGCCGGCATTGGAGGCAGACGCGGCGAGCCGGGTCGTCATGGAGACGATCTCCTGCTCGGTCGCAACCGAGCGACGCCCGACGAGGGCGATGGAGGAGCCGAGCGCCTCGTAATCCCGCGCCTGCACGTCGAGCAGGGTTCCCAGGGAGCCGAACGCCTGGGCGGAAGCCTCCGCGGTCAGGCCGGTCACTGCGGAGAACCTTGCGACCGTCTCCGTGAACGCGGACACGTCGTCAGCGGCGACACCGAGCTGGTTGCCGAGGGTGGCGATCTTGGCGACGTCTGCGAACGCGAGAGGGATTTCCCTGGTCAGGCCGACAAGCTCGGTGCGGAGGGCCTGCACCTTAGCCGGGTCGGTAACGCCGTCGAGTGTCCGCTCCACGTTGGTGAACGAAGACTGCATGGAGGCGAACGCTACGACACTCGCCGTCCCCAGCGCGGTGATCGCCGACGCCGTGAAACCCGCCGTAGTCGCCACGTCGTAGAGCGCGTAGCGCAAGGTCGGCAGTGTGGACAGGTCGGATTCACGAGCGGAACGAAGGGTCTGGTGCGCGCGTGCCAGATCATTGTTGACTGTCGTGAGCGCCCTCGTTGCGGCAAGCTGCGCGCGCGGGTCGGCCCCGGCGGAGAGAAGATTCCGCTGGGCTTCCGCCTGCCGCCTGGTCGCCTCGGCGACACCCAGACGCGCCTGGGCGACAGAGTTCTCGCGAGCGGGGTTGATGGCGACGGAGAGGTTCCGATTGGATGCGGCAAGCTTCTCCTGCGCGCCGACGAGGCTCTGTGTGGCTCGCTGCTGTTCCGCAATCGCCTTGGCTTCCGCGCGGGCGCGCGCGTCCATCTGGCGGTTGCTTTCTTTCGCCTCCGCCGCCTGGCGCTTCAGCTGCGCGGCCGTGAGCCGATTCTCGGCGGCAGCCAGCTCGTCCTTCGCCTTGGCTTCCGTGCGGACCTGGGCCGACTGGTCTTTGACCAGCCCGGCGTTCATGCCCTGCCTGTACTGAGTCATCATGGCGGACGTGATGCCCTGACCCGCCATGAACTTGTCTATGTTCGGCGCGGACTTGCCGGCGGCGGCACGGCTTTTCGCCAACTCGCGGTAGGCAGCCTCAGCTTCGCGCACCTTCTTGGAGAGCGCCTGCCACTCGGCAGAGCCCTCCTTGTCGGGGTTCAGGCCCTTCTTGACCTGGTTGGCAGCATCGCCCGTCTCACGGAACGCCTTACCTGCGTCGCGCATCGCCTTCTCAGCGTTGCGGATGTTCTTAGCCAGTTGATCGGCAGCCTTGCCGGCCGTCATCGTGCCCTCAGCGACACGCTCCAGGTCGTTCAGGGCTTGCCGGGCGCCGACGATGAGGAACTGGAGTTCCGCCCTGGCGTCGAATGCGTCAGACATCATCCTCCACCAGTCGGGTCTTTGCGATCATCTTCAAAGTTATGGCCGTTTCGGCCGCTTAATTTCGGCGCCTAGTCGTTCTCTTCGGCATCCTCGGCGCGCTCTGCCGCCAATTGTTCGTAGTAGGCCCGCCGGAACTCGTGCAGCGGCGTCCCGTCCGTCGTATAGAACTCCGGGTATGCGATACCGGACTTGTCGTCGTCTTTCCGGCGCCGCTCCTCGAACTTGTCGATCTCCTGCTTGGCGTAGCACTCGTCGACTTTCACCCTCACTTGGATGCGCGGGTCGCTATTTCGGCACAGCCATCGCGGCACTCCGCATTGACTGCACCGCTCGTCTTTGACGATCTGGTACGCCTGCATGACGAGCACGTCCAGGTTTGACCACTTCTTGCGGTTGTCACCCCCGAGGATCATCGTCGTAGGCCGGACGCCGGCAGTGATCGATGCCTCAATGAGAGGGACGTACCCCGCCCCGGCGTCCGAGGCGAGGTACTCCGCTAGAAATCCGCGTTGTCAGTGGCGCCATCGGCGATGGCCGCCTGGAAGCTCAACTCCGACACGGCGGTGTCGATGCGCGCATACTGGCCGATAGGAAGCCAGTCGCGAAGGTCGTTAACCTGCTCCGGCGTGATCCCCGTGTAGGTCACCCCGGTCTGGCGGTCAACCCACTTCTCCACGGAGGCGGCGATGAGGCGTGAGGCGAACTCGGCGTTGAAGTCGTCCGCCTTCGCTTCCGGGATGTTCTTCCCCTTGATCCCGAGGGCGACCTTGGCTTCGCGGCGCGCCTTGCGGTCGGCGATGCTGGGCAGGGAGATCAGGTGGAACTCGAAAGCAGTGCTTTCAAGATCCTTACGGACGGCCGCCAGTTCTTTCTCGATCTTGCCGATCTGCGCCTTGATCTCCTTGACGCGCGCCACGTCCACGTCGGGGATCTCCTGGCCGGACTCCTCGAGGAAGTCGAAATGCTTGTTGAGCGCCTCCGCCTCCTCGTACAGCGCGTCCAACTTCCCCGCTAGGCCCTTGCGGGTGCGCCGGCCGGTCTTGATGCCGCCAGGGAGTTCCTCGTCGACGGCGTAACCGATCTTCTCGCCGATCGCGGCATCCGTGTAGACCGTGACGACGCGGCGGCGGTTGTTGGCGTTCGCCAGGCGTGCCCGGAAATCGAAGCCTTCGCGAGCTTCGGCCTGGATCTCCTCGATCTCGGCCTGCAATGCATTCTTCTTGCCCATGAAAGAGCCCTCCTCTTGTGGTCACTTCAACGGTAGGTGCGTTTCCGTACCTTAATTTGGACACAGAGAACCCCCGCCAAGGAGGGGAAGGCGGGGGTTCTCTGCTCCTGAGGTAGCGGCGTCAGGAAACTGTGATGGCCTTTGCTGTGCCAGCGGCGGAGCCGGGGTAGGTGGCGGTGATGTTCACGGAGCCGGCCGCGACACCGATCACGAGACCGTGCTTGGTGACGATGGCCTTCGTCTCATCGGACGACACCCACACGGCGCCGACCGTGATGTCGTTGCCCTCGTAGGTCGCCTTGAGCTGGATGCTGTTTCCCGGCGCAACGGTCGAGCCGCCCGTGATGGCAACAGCGGTCGGGACAGTGGACGGGATGATCCGGTTGACGCCGACAAAGCCCTTCGGCTTGAAGTCGACCGTGTAGTACCGGTTCTTGTCGCCGCGCTCTTCCTTACGTGCGTCGGTGATGACGTGGTAAGTGTTGACGACCTGGCCCGCAGCGAAGGCTGCGCCGGCCGGGTAGCCGTCGCGCTGGACGTTCACCATCTCGGTGTGAGGCTTCGCCACGAGGTTGCGGGTCTGCCGGTAGATGGAGCTGGTGTCGGCCGGCGTGGGCGTGTAGAACGCCACCGAGCCACCGAAGTTCTCGTAGCCTCGCGTCGCCGCACCCGCGGCGTCCGTGAGGGCGCGATCCTCGTCCTGCTCCGACGCTTCGATGCCGAAGTCGTAACCGTCCCACTTGGTTGCGTCGGACACGTTGGTGAGCGTGTTCAGCTGCGCCAGGGTGGGCGTGAGGACGTCGGCGACGGCGGCCTTCGGCCCGGTGGCGAGCAGTGTGTTCTGGTTCGACTTGATCTTGACTGCGGGCATGTTCTTCTCCTTACGCTGCGAGCACGTAGTTGGGCTTGGCGACCGACTTCGGGATGAAGACCTGCTGGATCTTCTGCTTCCCACCGTCCTCGTGCACGTTGACGGGGAGGTCGGTGTGAGCGTAGTAGACGTCGATCTCCTGCCCGACTGCGAAGGGCGTGCTGGACGGGTAGCCAACGCGGTGAACGATCAGGTAAGGCACGTCAGGCGCGAACGTGAGGTTCTTCCACAGGACGAACACGCTATCCGTGGCGGCCGGGTTGGCGTCGCGGAAGCCAGTCATGTCGGCGTCGAAGTTCAGGTCCGTCAGGTCGGTGGAGTTCGCCGGGTCGCAGAGGGACTTCTCGTCGTCCTCAGCAGAGTCAGTGAAGCCGAGAGTGAACCCGTCCGAGACGAGAGCGCAGGAGACGTTGCCGCCGGCTCCAGCGTTCGCGTGACCCGTGCTGGTCACAACCGCCCAGCGGTTGAGGACGGCAACGGTGAGTGCGTCGTAGGGGACGAGGCCGGTGGGCGTGATGGCGTTGGGGATGCCGATCACCTCGTGGGCAGGGATCAGGAGGACCGTATCGGTCTCGTTCAAGGTCTTGTCAGGAATGGGAACCACCACCTTTTCTATTGGCCCACATCCTGGGCGTTCACTTCAACGCTAGGCTCGTTTTTGTGGCTTAATTTAGGCGTCGAGTAGACTTTCGGGATGCCAACCATGCCGCGCTCTAAGCCTCGATGCGGGTATTAGCTACCTGAACGCTTACGCCGCGCAGCCTTTGCGCCTCGCGGCATAGTCTCATCCGACTCGCTTGCGCGGGATGCGAGGTACTCTTCAACTGCCTCGCGGGGGATCGGAGTGAACGCCAGTGGCTTCGTGCCCGGCGGGACTTCGATGAGTTCAGGGTGCGCCAAGGCGACCCTGGGGTCGTACTCACCGAGCAAGCCGGTGAGCTTGTGCCGGTACAGCCTGTTGTCGTTACTCACGCATTCAACGCTAGGCGTGTTTTAGGCGCTTAATTTCGACGATGTTATGCGTCGACGCCCTGATTGGTGACCGCTTCCAGATACAGCCCCTCGGCGAACCTAGTGGGCACAGCGGCGGTCGCGGGGCGGCGCGACCCGAAGCCGCCTTTCGCCTCGTAAGAATCGCAGGTATCGCTGGGTGACCAGTCCACCAGCAGGTCGAACGCCGCCGCCATGAGCGCCTGCGCGTCATCTGCATTCCCCGCGACGCAGGCAAGGGTAGCGGGCAGGACGTGCGGCTGGCCCTGCTCACGCTTTGCCAGGCACCGGTCCCGAGCGGTCTGGATCGGCGCCCCGAAGTCGACGAGGATGTGCGGGAGGACGCGCCCGGACGAGTCCCGGGGAACCTCGTAGTCGTCCGATAGAGCGCCCTGGAAGGCTCGCCCACCGTTGATGGTTTTCAGGCGCGCCAGCGTGGCGCGCCGTTCCTCGAGTCCGTGTCCTGCCAACTCAACTCACCTTGAACCCTGCCTGCTTCAGCTTCGCGAGGTATTCTTCCCGAGCCTCCACGTACGACTGCCGTAGCGCCCTCATGCCTTTGAAGCCCACGTTGAACTTCTCATCGCCGTACTCCTGGTAGATGAAGTAGTCTTCAAGGCCATCCTCCCAACCCCACCAGCCGACAAGACCCCCGCGGCCAGTGCTGGTCACGTTGCCGGTCACGCTGTCGTGCATGTGCCCGGTGTCGATCCGGTCGGTGTACTCGATCATCTTGCTGAGCCCGGTCGACTGGGCTTCGGTCAAGGCTCGGAACCCGGCCTTCTCGGCTTCCTCGATCTTGCTCTCGAAGTAGTCCATGATGTCGGATGCCATCGCTGTGAACACGCCCTTGGTGGCGCCGTGGTAGACGCGCTTAGGCATTGCGGCCACCCTCCGTCGAGCAGTCGATGGTGCGGACGGCCGCATGGGAGGAGTTGGTGGCGAACTCCACCTGGAAGGTCATCTTCGCAAGCTCCGGGTCGCGGCCGCCGTCAAAGGTGACCACCAGGCCCTTCGTGATGCTTGCGTCACCAGGAAGCAAGTCGCACTGGAACTGGTAGGTGATGGATGTCTGCGAGCCATTGCCGTCACTAACGACGCGAGGTGCTCGAAGGTGCTGTGCGCGCGCGGGGCGGGGGCCCAGAACAATCTCACCAGGAGCATCGGGAAAACGGTCGCCTGTGATCGGGTCGTAGCCGCCGGGTGTGCCCGGCCTGCGGATTGTGATCGTGCCGTTGAACTGCCCGCGCGCCACGGCGGCGATCTCGTCCGGCCAGGAATCGGCGGAGAGGTGCTTTGGACGGGACAGGGCCATACATCCAGGCTACGACCGGATCATGCTCCTAATCCGGCTACGCCGACTTCAGCAGCGAGAGGACGTTGGCGCGGGACTGCCGGGTATCCGAGATGGAGGGGGCGGGGCGAGCGTCCTCGCGGGTCAACTCCAGTACGGCCTGAATGTCCGCCTCCGTCATCAGGCGCCGACGCTGGGAGATCTTGCGGTGCGGCCAGCGGCCGGCGTACACGGCGTCCCGGAGGGTGCGGTACGGCATGTGCAACCGCACCGCAGCTTCCTCCAGCGTGTAGATCTCCTCATTCATTAAAGGTGATGCTACACGAATAAGGTGCTACATTTAGTGACTTAGCGCTCAACGCTTCATGATCTCGCCGATCATGGTCGCACCGGCGGTCTGCGCCTTCTGCATCAGGTGCCCGTAGATCTGCTCAGTCGTGTTCGTGGACTTGTGTCCTAGGCGCTTGCTGAGGTCGTAGACGGACATCCCCTCGCTGAGCATCCAGGAGGCGTGCGTGTGCCGCAGGTCGTGAGGGCGAGGTGTCTTACGGAGTCCCTTCTTGCGTGCGGCCTTGACGGCATCCTGCCAACCGGCGTTGTGGAACGTGGTGTTCCGCAACTGCCGACCGAACTGATTGGGGAAAACGAGACCGCCTGGCTCGAAGTTCTCGATGTGCTCAAGGATCTCTGCGGCAAGGTCGGCGTGGATGGAGACGTCCCGAACCGACTCTGCCTTCGGTGCCCCCAGGTGGAACCCTCCCGCCTTCGACTTCTTCCACGCGCGCACGACGGGCAGCGCTGGAGTCTTCCGCGCGAGAGCTTCCTGTGTGGTCTCGACCTCGAGTGCAGTCATCTCGGAGAATCGCAGCCCGGAGGCGACGAAAGCGCGCAGCATCAGTCGATGACGTTCAGCGAACACGTCATGCAGGAGCCAGAACTCCTTCAAGGTGAGGAACGTGGCCTTGCGCTCGGTGTCGACCTTCTCTGGAAGGCGCACCAGATCGCAGGGGTTGGCGGGTGCCCAACCGCGTCGGACAGCCGTCTTGAAGACGGAGGAGAGCAAGCCGACGCTGTTCGCCATCGTCTTGTGGGCGTAGACCTTCAGCCCCTCCTTGAGCCAAGCCCCCACTTCCTCGTCGGTCACTTTGGCGACCGGTAAGTTTCCGAGGTCGGAAGCAATGCGGCGATGCTCCCACATCTTCTCGTACTCCGCGGTCGTGTGCTCGTTTGCCCGCGTCAAGGATTTGATGTGCCGCTCGAACGCCTGATTCAACGTCATCTCGGCGGCTGGGGATGCTTGCTGGAGGAGAGCTTCCGCCGCGGCGAGCCGCTGCCCGTTCGCGTTCAGAAGTCGCTGGAGAACGATGGCGTTCGCCTCGACAGGGAACGGGAGCGAGGTCTGCTTCCCGGTGTCAGGGTCTCGCCAGAGGACGTAGAAAGTCTTCGACCCGTCCTTCTTGGTGTGCTCCCGAATGCTAGCCATAGGGGACAAGAGTAGGGCTCGCAGGCCCTCGTTTCAACCGGATCAGAATCCGTTTCAACAAGGCCCTCGCGAGCCCTACTTTCTACTGGCGGTGACGGCGGGATTCGAACCCGCGGTTGCTTGCACAACACACGCTTTCCAAGCGTGCTCCTTCGGCCGCTCGGACACGTCACCAGGGAACAACCTGAACAGTCTAGCCGATCGGCGGCGGGCTCTGTGACCGAGCCCACCGCGTAGGATTCCTGGGTGGCAACACCCAAGATCATCCTCTTCTACGTCTTCACGCCGCTCGCCGACCCCGAGGCGATCCGGCTGTGGCAGCGTGATCTCGGTGAGTCTCTCGGCCTGCGCGGCCGCCTCATCATCTCCAAGGACGGCATCAACGGCACGCTCGGCGGCGACGTACTCGTGCTGAAGAAGTGGGTGCGCAAGTTCCGCGGCTACGCGCCCTTCAAGGACGTCGACATCAAGTGGAGCGAGGGGAGCGGAGTGGATGCCGACGGCCGCAGCCTCGACTTCCCGAAGCTCAGCGTCAAGGTGCGCGACGAGATCGTGTCGTTCGGCGCCCCGGGCGAGCTCCACGTCGACGAGGGCGGCGTGATCGGCGGCGGCATGCGGCTGAGTCCTCAGGCCCTGCACGAGCTCATCGACGAGCGCGGCGACGAGGTCGTGTTCTTCGACGGCCGCAACGCCCTCGAGGCGCAGATCGGCCGGTTCAAGAACGCGATCGTCCCCGAGACCGAGACGACGCGCGACTTCGTGAGTCTGCTCGACTCCGGCGCCTACGACGATCTCAAGGGCAAACCCGTCGTCACCTACTGCACCGGCGGCATCCGCTGCGAGGTGCTGTCGAGCCTGATGACCGCGCGCGGCTTCGGCGAGGTCTATCAGCTCGAGGGCGGCATCGTGCGCTACGGCGAGAAATACGGCGACGACGGGCTCTGGGAGGGCTCGCTCTACGTCTTCGACAAGCGCCGTTCGATGGACTTCTCCGACCACGCCGCCGTCATCGGCGTCTGCGCCGGATGCGGCGCGGCAACGAACCGCACCGCGAATTGCCCCGACCGTTCCTGTCAGACCCAGTCGGTGGTGTGCGAGGCGTGCGATGCGGTGCCGTGCCGGGCGCACGCCGCCATCCGCTGATCGCCCGGTCGTGCACGCAGGGCGCCCCCGGCCACCGCACCGTTCAGCGCCGGTCCGCCTTCCCGTCTCCGACGAGCTCGCCGAACCACTCGGGGTCGGGCTCGATGTCGACGCGTCCGACCGGCCGCGAGGCGATGAGCGAGCGCGGCAGCAGCAGCGCCGCGGCCCGCGCCCGCCGATCGACGCTCCTGCGGACTCCGCGCAGCACCGTGCGCAGCGCGGGGGAGAGGTCGTCCGCGCTCCCGGCACGGGCATAGCTCGCCCGTTCGACCGCATCGACGAGCATCGCCGTCGCCGCGGCATCCGCGCTGTTCTCCCTCACCAGCAGGGTGCCGCGGATCCGTGGCGAATCGGCGTCGGAGATCGCGATCTGCAGGTCGATGAGGGTGGCCCGCAATTCGGCCCAGGCCGCCCCCGCGTCACCGCGCCGCGCCCGGCGGATGCGGAGCACGCGCACCGTCCAGCGGATGAGCATCGGCAGCAGCAGCACCAGCGCGATGCCGAACCCGACGAGCACGACGGGAGCCGGGTCGAGGCGGCGCAGCTCTCCGCCGGAGGTCGTTCCGCCGCCGACGTCGCCGCGGTCGATCTCGGCAGGGGAGGTCGCGGTGCTCGTGGGCACCGACGTCGGTGCGGGGGTCGCCTGCCCCGCGGTCCCGCCCGAGGCCTGCTCCGACGCGAACGCGGTGGGCGTGCCGAGCGTGGCGGTCGGCTCGAACGGCACCCAGCCGACGCCGGGGAAGAGCACCTCAGGCCAGGAGTGCAGCTTGTCGCTGGCGACCGAGTAGATGTACTCATCGCCGCGCCGCTCCGACGTGCGCGTGCCAGGGAGATAGCCGACGACGATGCGCGACTGCATGCCCAGGCTCTGCGCCATCAACGTGAACGCGCCGGCGAAGTGCACGCAGTACCCGGATCTCACCTCGAGGAAGGTGGCGACGGCATCCGCCCCTGTCCCGTCGAACCCCTCCTCCACCGGCGTCTCCAGAGAGTAGGCGAATTCGCTGCGGAACCAGCTTTGCAGCGCGATCAGCCGGTCGTAATCGTTCGTCGCCGCGGCGGTGACGGCGGCGGCGGTGCTCGCGATCGACGCCGGCAGCTCCACCGGGTCGCCGCCGTCGCTGGCGGGCGCCGCGGGCAGGTTGCGGATCTGTTCGAGCGTCGGCGTCACCCGCAGCGAGGCGACGGTGTAGTCGTTGCCGACCGCGTCCGCGGTGCGGGAGGCGAGCGTGCGGTTCTCGGGCATCACGCGCCACGACGAACCGACGCCCTGCACGCTCGTCGCCGGATACGGCACTGGTAGCCACGAGCTCGACATGCGCGTCACCCTGATCGAGGTGCTCTCCTCTGCGACGGCGATGTCCGGTCCCCATTCCGCGGCGCCGAAGCCGTCGCTCGTGGGCTGCAGCGCGCTGCGATCGGGGCTCCAGACGCGGCCGTCGAAGTCGGACAGGGTGGTCAGCCGCAGGTACGGGGCGGTGGTGCGCGCCGTGGCGAGGGCGAGCACCTCGACCGGGCTCGGCTGACGCAGATCGTCGCCCAGCCGCAGCGACGCGTCGACGCGCACGCCGGGGCCGACGCCGGCCAGCGTCGCGGCCACCGGCAGTGCGGGGGAGATGAAGAGGGAGGCCGCGATCGCGACAGCGCCGGCGCTGACGACGGCGACCGGCGCGAGCCGGCCGGGGGACTCCGGATGCCGCAGCGCGGTGCACCGCAGGAGGATCAGCACGATGACGGCGAGCATGAGGAACCAGACGATGTTGACGCCGCTGCCGACGACGGCCATCGGCACCACCCCGACGCCGGCTACGAGCAGGCCGGCGAGCACGGCGCCGCGCGTCGCGATCAGCTGATCGAGCAGGAGCGTGACGGCCGCAAAGCCCGCCCCGAGCAGGAGACGCAGCCCCGGCGTGCTGTCCAGCGGCGCGACGCCGTGGATGATCTGATCCCATCCGGTGCCCGAGAGCGCCGCGAACGATGTCCATGTGGCGTCCGTCGGGACGACGCCGAGCACCGCACTGCTCGGCGCGACGAGCTGGGTGAGCAGGCCCAGAGCACCCAGCAGCTGCGCCACCAGGGCGACGACCTCGCGCGCCCAGACGCGGCGGTACCGGAGCGCGACGCGCACGCCGAACCCGATCAGCGCCACGGCGCACACCATCACGACGGCGGTGAACGACCAGGCCCCTGGTTCGATCACCGACGTGTACGGCCAGAGCGCGACCAGGGCGGATGCCGTGGCCAGCACCGCTGGCACGAAGAACACCTCGCGCGGAGCCTCGTCGCGATGCCAGCGCAGGTGCGGCGCCCTGGGCTCAGCGCGGGACATCGCCGACTCCGATCTGATCGGGAAGCGCGTCGTCCCATGCCGCGGCGACGTCGTCGCCGAGCTCGGCCACCCGCCATCCGCGGCGCCCCGCGGCGGCGGCAGCACCATCGCCGAGGGCGGTGGCGAAGAGCATCCCCGCGGCCGCGGCCGCGGTGCGCAGCGCATCGGCGTCGTCCTCCTCGAGGCTCCCGGTGATGTACACGAGGGGGCCGGGCGGGGTGCCGCCGACGAGCGCGGTCGCATCGCGCGCCTCGCCGCGGGGGGTGGTCATCGCCAGGGCGACGAGCAGGCTCTCCCTGTCGTCCTCGTGGCCGCGCAGCGTGCCGAGGGCGTTGCCGGCGCTGTCGATGACGTCGACGCCGTAGCCCTCCTGCTCGAGGTGCACGGCGGCGGAGGCGCACAGCGACACGGCGGCCTCGAAGGCAGGATCAGCCTCGTCGCCCGGCTTCGCCCAGCGGGCGGCGCTGCGGTCGAGGATCACCAGCGCGTCGGGGCTCGACTCGGCCTCCTCCTGTCGCACCATCAGCTGACCGCGGTGCGCTGTCGCGCGCCAGTGGATGCGCCGCATCGAATCGCCGGGCACGTAGCCGCGCGGCGAGAGGTTGTCGGCGCCCTGGCCGAGCCGGCTCGTCGAGGTATGCGCGGTGCCGCCGGCGGCGCCCACCTTGACCTTCAGGGGCGTGAGCGCGAAGACCTCGGGGACGACCGTGATCGTGTGGGTCTCACCGAACGCCTGCTCGCGCTGGGCGAGACCGAACGGATCGACGGTGCGCAGCATGAGCGGCCCGATCGACCAGACGCCGCGCCGTACGCCCGTGATGGAGTAGCCGAGCCGCCCGTTCGGCGTCGGGAACTCGCCGGCCGCGTCGCCGGATACCGCGTCGGGGAGGATGTCGCGCCACAGGGCGCTCGGTGTCCGCAGCGAGCGCAGGTCGAAGCGCACCGACACGCGGGAGGTCTCCGACACGGTGAGCAGGTCGGTCGAGATCTGCCGCGAGACGTTGCCGCTGCGCCGGGGGAGCCGTACGACCAGGACGGCGATCGCGGTGGCGGCGATGAGCAGGATGCCGACGTGGACGAGGATCGCCGCCCCGATGAGGTTCGCGAAGACGATGCAGCCGATACCGGCCAGGAGCGCACCCGTGCCCCGGGCGGTGAGGGTGCGTCGGGGTCGCATGCTTGCAGCGTCCGTCAGGCGCGGGAGGCGACGGGTACCCGCACGCGGGCCACGATCTGCTCGAGGGCGGCCTCGACGGGCTGGGCTCCGGCCCGGTGCGCGCCGCGCGCGGGCAGCAGCCGGTGCGCGAGCACGGGGATCAGGAGCTCGGAGACGTCGTCGGGGATCACGAAGTCGCGGCCGTCGAGGGCGGCGCGCACCTTCGCGGCGCGGATCAGCTGCAGCGTCGCACGGGGGCTCGCACCCAGGTGCAGGCTCGGATCCGACCGGGTGGCCCGGGAGAGCGCGACCGTGTACTCCTCGATCGCGGGGGCGACGTGCACGCTCCGGGCGAAGGCGATGAGCGCCCGCACGGTGTCGGCGTCGGTGACCGCCGAGACCGCGGCGAGGGGGTTCACCGTGTCGCGCTGGCGGATCATGAGGGCTTCGGCGGCGGCATCCGGATATCCCATCGAGATGCGCATCATGAAGCGGTCGCGCTGCGCCTCGGGGAGTGCGTAGGTGCCCTCCATCTCGAGCGGGTTCTGGGTCGCGACGACGAGGAACGGATCCGGCAGCGGATGGGTGGCGCCGTCGACGGTGACCTGGCCCTCCTCCATCGCCTCGAGCAGCGCCGACTGGGTCTTGGGTGATGAGCGGTTGATCTCGTCGGCGATGACGATGTGCGCGAAGACGGCGCCCTGCTTGAACTCGAACTCCCGGTCGACGGGGTTGTACACGCTCACCCCGGTGACGTCTCCCGGCAGCAGGTCGGGGGTGAACTGGATCCGCCGCACCGTGGCGTCGATGCTCGCGGCGAGGGCGCGGGCGAGCATGGTCTTGCCGACGCCTGGCACGTCCTCGATGAGCAGGTGGCCCTCGGCGAGAAGGCAGACGAGGGCGCTGCGCACGGCTTCGGGCTTGCCGTCGATGACCTGGCCGACCGAGGCCGCGATCGCTCCGGTCAAGGCGGCGAAGCGCTCGGACGAGAGTGCTGCCGGGGCGGTGTCTGTCATGCGTTCCCTCTCGCCTGGGCGCTCCGATGCGCGCGTGAACCGATCGTAACCCGATCTCGCGCACGGCGGCCCTCAGACCTCGGGTAGACTGGTTGACGGCTCTCCGCGCGGCGGCATCCAGGCCAATTCCCCCAGGGCGGAAACGCAGCAAGGGTAACCGGGCTCTGCTGGGTGCGCGGAGGGTCTTCTCCTTCTCCGGGGTCTCCGTCGATGCTCCTCACGAGGCGCGCACAGCCCGCACTGCGAGAATCGGATCATGACCGCGATCGAGCCGCAGACCTCGCCGAACAGGATCCGCCGGTTCGGCGCCCCGCTCGTGCTGCTCGCGCTGATGTGGGCGGTGCAGCTGGCCGACAGCATCCTTCCCGGGTCGTTCTCGGTCTTCGGCATCCGCTCCTGGTCGCCGGAGGGCCTGCCCGGCATCGTCGCGGCTCCGCTCCTGCACGCGAGCTGGCTGCACCTCATCGGCAACTCCGCGCCGTTCCTCGTGCTGGGCTTCCTCGTCGCGGCCGAGGGGGGCGCGACGGTTCTGGGTGGTGACGCTCTTCGCCACCGTGATCGGCGGGCTCGGCACCTGGATCGTCAACGCACCGGGAACCCTCACCGTCGGCGCATCCGGTCTCGTCTTCGGCTACTTCGGCTATCTCGTGATGCGCGTCTTCGCTCCAGGCCGGGTGGCCCACCGCATCCTCTACGCCGTCGTGGCGCTCGTGGTCATCGGGGTGTACGGCGGGTCGATGCTCGCCGGCGTCTTCGCCGCCGCGGCCGGGGTCTCCTGGCAGGGGCACCTGTTCGGCGCGATCGGCGGAGGAGCGGCCGCGTTCGCCGGCCGGACCCGCGCGGACAGGCGTTGAGGCGGCGGCACGATGTCGAAGACCCCGAGGCGCTCGCCGCGGCAGCGCGCGCGACGACGGATGCGGCGCAAGCGGATGCTGCGTCGCACCGCCATCACCCTGGCCGCCGTCTCCGCGGCGACCGTCGCGGGCGTGCTCGCCGCACCGGCACTGGTGTCCTGGGCGCCGGAGCTCACCGCCGCGCCCGCGTACTGCGCGACCGAGCCGACGCAGCTGGCCACCGCGGATGTCGCCGGCTGGCGCGGCGAGCAGCTGCAGAACGCGGCGACGATCATGCTCACGGCATCCGCTCTGGGATTCGATCGCGACGGGCAGATCCTCGGGGTGATGACGGCGATGGGTGAGAGCAGCCTGCGCAACATCGACTACGGCGACTGGGAGACGAGAGGCATCACGAACCCCGACGGCTCGCGCACGACGAGCATCGGGCTCTTCCAGCAGCAGGAGTGGTGGGGAAGCGTCGAGGAGCGGATGGATCCGGCGACCGCGGCCACGCTGTTCTACCGGAAGCTCGCCCTGGTTCCGGACTGGCAGGCGATGCCGCCGTCGCACGCGATCCACCGGGTGCAGGTGAACACGGATGCCGACTACTACACGAGGTATCAGGAGGATGCGACGGCCGTCGTCGACGCCCTGACGCGCGGCTGCCCGGCGCTGTAGTCCCCGGCGCGCCGTGCGCGTGGTCTGGCGTCCGGCGCGTGAGCTTGGTCGTCCGGCGTCTTGTTCCGGCATCCGTCTGCTTCGTCCGGCATCCGTCCGGCATCCGTTTTCGTTCCGGTCGCGATCTGTGCCGCTTGAGCTCCGGAATAGCGACACGGACTGCGACCGGAGCGGCGACGGAGCACCCGAAACCGGCACGAACTGCGACCGGAACGGCAACGGAGCATCCGAGACCGGCACGAACTGCGACCGGAGCCGTCCGGGAAATCCACGGATCGTCAGGAGAGCGGATCGCGGGGGCTCCGAACTAGGCTGGCACCGTGGCGCGGAGCATCTACATCACCTCAGCCGAAGGACACACGGGCAAGTCGACGATCGCGCTGGGGGTGATCGACGCGCTGATGCGCGTGACGCCGCGGGTCGGCGTGTTCCGGCCGATCGCGCGCTCCGTGACCGAGCGCGACGAGATCCTCGAGCTGCTGATCGCCCACGACGGTGTGCAGCTCGACTATGACGAGTGCATCGGGGTGACCTACGACGACGTGCGGCACGACCCCGAGGGCGCCCTGTCGAGCATCGTCTCCCGGTACAAGGCCGTCGAAGCGCAGTGCGAGGCGGTCGTCATCGTCGGCAGCGACTACACCGACGTCTCCAGCCCCGCGGAGTTCGGCTACAATGCGCGGATCGCTGCGAACCTCGGCTCGCCGGTGCTGCTCGTGCTGTCGGGCAGGGATCAGCAGCACCGGGCCGAGCAGCTGGGCACGACCTCCGCGCGCACCCCGGCCGCCGTCGGGAAGATCGCCGCCCTCGCGCTCGCCGAGCTGGAGGCGGAGCGGGCCGAGCTCTTCGCCGTCGTCGTGAACCGCGCCGACCCCGATGTGCGCGAGGAGATCATCGGGGCCGTGGCCGAGGAGCGTCCGGAGACGCCGGTGTGGGCGATCCCCGAGGACCGCACCCTCGTGGCCCCCTCGATCCGCGGCATCCTCGACGCCGTCGAGGGCACGCTCATCAAGGGCGATCCCGATCAGCTGTCGCGCGAGGCGCTGTCGATCGTCGTCGCCGGGATGTCGATGGTGAACGTCCTGCCGCGGCTCACCGACGACGCCGTGGTGGTGATCCCCGCCGACCGCACCGAGGTTCTGCTGGCGACGCTGCTCGCCGACGCGGCCGGCACGTTCCCGCGCGTGGCCGGCATCGTGCTGAACGGGCCGTTCCCGCTGCCAGAGCCCATCACGCAGCTGCTCGACGGCTTCGCCTCCACCGTGCCTATCGTCGCGACCGACCTCGGCACCTACGACACGGCCGTGCGCGTGATGCACACCCGCGGCCGGCTCACGCAGGCCTCGCGCGTGCGCTACGACCGCGCCCTCGCCCTCTTCCAATCGCACGTCGACTACACGGCGCTCGCATCGCAATTGGGACTGGCGACGTCGACCGTGGTCACTCCGCTGATGTTCCAGTACGGCCTCATCGAGCGCGCCAGAGCCGACCGCAAGCGCATCGTCCTCCCGGAGGGGAGCGACGACCGCATCCTGCGCGCGGCGGCCACGCTCCTCGCCCGCGAGGTGGCCGACCTGACGATCCTCGGCGACGAGGAGGCGGTCAGAGCCCGCGCGGTCGAGCTCGGCGTCGACATCGCCGCGGCCCAGGTGATCAGTCCGACCGATCCCGCCCTCGTCGAGCGGTTCGCCGCCGAGTACGCCCGGCTCCGCGCCCACAAGGGGATCACG
This sequence comes from Microbacterium sp., assembly GCF_047607465.1. Classification (GTDB taxonomy): domain Bacteria; phylum Actinomycetota; class Actinomycetes; order Actinomycetales; family Microbacteriaceae; genus Microbacterium. Next base: position 42,935 of record NZ_JASGCY010000003.1, read on the forward strand.
CTCGCCCAAGCCGCGGACGCCGTCACCGACGTGTCGTACTTCGGCACGATGATGGTGCATCTCGGTCTCGCCGACGGCATGGTCTCCGGCGCCGCGCACACCACGGCGCACACGATCCGCCCGTCGTTCGAGATCATCAAGACGAAGCCGGGTGTGAACGTCGTCTCCAGCGTCTTCCTCATGGCCCTCGCCGATCGGGTCCTCGTCTACGGCGACTGCGCGGTGATCCCCGATCCGACCAGCGAGCAGCTCGCCGACATCGCGATCTCCTCGGCCGCGACCGCCCGGCAGTTCGGCATCGACCCGCGCGTGGCCATGCTGTCGTACTCGACGGGCGAGTCGGGCTCTGGCGCCGACGTCGACAAGGTGCGCGCGGCGACCGCTCTCGTGCACGAGAGGGCGCCGGAGCTGCTCGTCGAGGGCCCGATCCAGTACGACGCCGCCGCCGACCTCGCGGTGGCGAAGGCGAAGCTGCCGGATTCGCAGGTCGCCGGACGCGCGACCGTGTTCGTCTTCCCCGACCTGAACACCGGCAACAACACCTACAAAGCCGTGCAGCGCTCCGCCGGAGCGGTGGCGATCGGCCCCGTGCTGCAGGGACTGAACAAGCCGATCAACGACCTGTCGCGCGGTGCGCTCGTCGACGACATCGTCAACACGGTCGTCATCACGGCGATCCAGGCGCAGGGAGAGACGGCATGAGCACGGTCCTCGTCATCAACAGCGGCTCGTCGTCGCTGAAGTACAGCCTCATCGACGTCGACCGCGAGCAGGAGCTCGGCGGCGGGCTCATCGAGCGGATCGGCCAGGCGACGAGCCCGGTCTCGCACACGGTGCGGCCGGATTCGTCAGCGGATGCCGTCGCCACGATGCTCGTGGCCGAATACGAGTCCGAGCGGGAGATCGCCGATCACGACGAAGCGTTCGCGGTGATGCTCGAGCAGTTCGCGGCGCACGGCCCGGCGCTGGAGGAGCATCCGCCCTCCGCGATCGGCCACCGCGTCGTGCACGGCGGTTCGCGGTTCGTCTCGCCGACGATCATCGACGCCGAGGTCGAGCAGCAGATCGACGAGCTCTCCGTGCTCGCGCCGCTGCACAACCCCGCCAATCTCGCCGGCATCCGCTCCGCGCGGGCGGTGTTCGCCGAGGTGCCGCACGTGGCGGTCTTCGACACCGCCTTCCATCAGTCGCTCGCGCCGGCGGCGTACACGTACGCGATCGATGCCGACCTCGCCCGCGAGCAGCAGGTGCGCCGCTACGGATTCCACGGCACCAGCCACCAGTTCGTCAGCGCTGCGGCCGCGGCCTTCCTCGAGCGGGACCCGGGGGAGCTCCGGCAGATCGTGTTCCATCTCGGCAACGGCGCCTCGGTCACGGCCGTCGACGGCGGCCGGTCGGTCGAGACGTCGATGGGACTCACCCCGCTCGAAGGGCTCGTCATGGGCACGCGCTCGGGTGACATCGACGCGGCGGCGCTCCTGCACATCGCGCGCCGAGCGGGGTACTCGATCGACGATCTCGACGACCTGCTGAACAAGCGCAGCGGACTTCTGGGGCTCGCCGGGCGCAGCGACATGCGCGACATCCTCGCGGGGCGCGATGCGGGAGAGGATGCCGCCGCTCTCGCGTTCGACGTGTACATCCACCGCCTGCGCGCCTACGCCGGCGCCTACCTCGCGCAGCTCGGCGGCGTGGACGTGATCTCCTTCACCGCCGGCGTCGGCGAGAACGCCGCCGTGGTGCGCGCCGAGGCGATGGCGACCCTGGGCTTCGCGGGGGTGGAGATCGACCAGGAGCGCAACGCCGCCCGTGGGCGCGGCATCCGCCGGATCTCCACCGACGCTTCGCGCGTGACGGTCCTGGTCGTGCCGACGAACGAGGAGCTGCAGATCGCCCGGCAGACGGCCGAGCTCGCCGTCTCGCTCCGCTGAGCGCGCCGCGCGGGTCCCGCCGCACGGGGTGGCAGTCGCGCAGGGTCGCGCAGCGCGGATGCCGGAACACCTGCCACCCGGCGGGCCCCTCCCGCGTGCTCGGGCACGGGAAGCCCTACGCGCTCAAAGAACATGAGTGCCGCGCAGGGGACTACCCCGCCCAGCGCCACCCGACTACGCTGGCAGTCGTGGCACGGAGAGGTGCCGAACCCCTCGTCCTTCTCCTGGAGGTTCCCGTGCCCGATGTCCTGCCCGACCTGCTCGGCGCGGAAGGCGTGCTCTTCGATCTCGACGGTGTGCTCACACCGACAGCCGAGGTCCACATGCGCGCGTGGAAGGCCGTCTTCGACGAGGTCTTCGCCGCCTGGGACATCGCGCCGCCGTACACGGATGCCGACTACTACGAGTTCGTCGACGGCAAGAAGCGCTACGACGGCGTCGCCAGCCTCATGCACAGCCGCAACGTCGAGGTCCCATGGGGCGACGTCTACGATCCGCCAGAGGCGCTCACCATCTGCGGCATCGGCAACCGCAAGAACGCGGCCTTCGCCGCCTCCCTGCGCCGTCAGGGCATCGCTGCGTACCCCGGTTCCCTGGCGCTGATCGAGAAGCTGCACGCGGCGGGCGTGCCCCTGGGAGTCGTCTCCAGCTCGAAGAACGCCGAGGAGGTGCTCGCCGCCGCCGGCATCCGCTCGTTCTTCCAGGTCGTCGTCGACGGCGTCGTCGCCGAACGCGACGGCCTCGCCTCCAAGCCCGCTCCCGACATGTTCGCCGAGGGCGCGCGGGCGCTCGGGGTCGACCCCGGCCTCAGCGCGGCCGTCGAGGACGCGACCTCGGGCGCCGCTTCCGCCGCGGCGGCCGGTTACCACGTCGTTGTCGGCGTCGATCGCGGCACCGGCGCCGACGCCCTCCGTGCGGCGGGGGCGACGGTGGTCGTCGCCGACCTCGCCGCCTTCCTGAACGTCTCGGCCGGCGCTGCCGGCGCGGCATCGGATGCCGTCGCCCCAGGCGCAGCATCCGATTCCGCAACCGACTCCGAGGAGAACGAGTGATCGACCGCGACCGCTTCCCCGTCGACCCCTGGCGGCTCATCGAGACGCGCTACACAGAAGACGGCGTCGGCGAGACGCTGTTCGGCGTCGGCAACGGCTATCTGGGTCTGCGCGGCAACCACATCGAGGGCCGCGGAGCGCACGAGCACGGCACGTTCATCAACGGCCTGCACGAGATCTGGCCCATCAAGCACGCCGAGCAGGCCTACGGTTTCGCCGAGGTAGGGCAGACCATCGTCAACGCGCCAGACGCCAAAGTGATGCGCGTCTACGTCGATGACGAGCCGATCTCCTTCGACGACGCCGACGTACGCGAATACCGTCGCACTCTCGATATGCGCACCGGCGTGCTCGAACGGCTCGTCGTGTGGGAGACGCCATCGGGAAAGCGCGTGCGCATCCGCGACGAACGCATCGTCAGCTTCGTCGAGCGACACCTTGCGATCCTGAACCTCGAGGTGGTCGTCGAGAACTCCGATGCGCCGGTGACGATCAGTTGCCAGATGCTGAATCGACAGGACGGCGCAGGGGTCTATGCCGGCACCCCGGCCGAGGCGAAGGGGGCCGGTTTCGACCCGCGCAAGGCCGAGAAGATCGCCGACCGAGTGCTGCAGCCCGCAGAGCACTGGCAAGACGGCCTGCGCTCGGCGCTGTCGTACCGGGTCTCGGCATCCGGCATGACGGTGGCGGTCGTCGCCGACCACGTCGTCGACACCGAGAACGAGTTCAGCGCCCGCACGCTCATCGAGTCCGACATCGCCAAGAACGTCTTCCGGGTGCAGGCGAAGGCGGGGGTTCCGATCCGGATCACCAAGCTCGTCAGTTATCACACCTCGCGCGGCGTGCCCCCGCGGGAGCTCGTCGACCGCTGCCGCCGCTCCCTCGACCGGGTCGCCGTCGAGGGCGTCGAGGTGCAGTTCGCCCGGCAGGCGGAATGGCTGGCCGCGTTCTGGGAGCGCAGCGACGTGCAGATCGCCGGCCACGACGACCTGCAGCAGGCCACGCGCTGGTGCCTGCTGCAGCTGGCCCAGGCCTCCGCTCGGGCCGACGGCACCGGCGTCGCCGCGAAGGGCGTCTCGGGGTCGGGGTACAGCGGCCACTACTTCTGGGACACCGAGATCTACGTCCTGCCGTTCCTCACCTACACCTCGCCGCAGTGGGCGCGCAACGCGCTGCGCGCGCGGGTGCTCATGCTGCCGGCGGCCCGGAGGCGCGCGGCGCAGCTGAACGAGGCCGGGGCGCTGTTCCCCTGGCGCACGATCAACGGCGAGGAGGCGTCGGCCTATTACGCCGCAGGCACCGCGCAGTACCACATCAACGCCGACGTGAGCTTCGCGCTCGGCAAGTACGTGCGCGCCACCGGCGACGACGAGTTCCTGCGCCGCGAGGGCGCCGATGTCGTGATCGAGACGGCCCGGCTGTGGGCGACGCTCGGGTTCTGGCGCGTCGCGCGCGACGTCGTCGACGATGCGGATGCCGACGGCATCTCCACCTTCCACATCCATGGGGTCACCGGGCCCGACGAGTACACGACCGTCGTGAACGACAACCTGTACACGAACGTGATGGCCCGCTACAACCTCCGCTATGCGGCGAAGGTCGTGCGCGAGATGGCCGAGGCGCACCCCGAGGCGTATGCGCAGGTCGTGGAGCGCACCCGGCTGCGCCCCGATGAGGCCGACGAGTGGGAACGTGCAGCCGAGGCGATGTTCATCCCGTACAGCGAGGGCCTCGGCATCCATCCGCAGGATTCGCTCTTCCTCGAGCGCGAGGTGTGGGATCTCGCGCACACCCCGGCGTCGCAGCGTCCGCTGCTGCTGCACTTCCATCCGCTCGTGATCTACCGGTTCCAGGTGCTCAAGCAGGCCGACGTGGTGCTCGCGCTGTTCCTGCAGGGCAACCACTTCTCGCTCGAGGAGAAGCGCGCCGACTTCGACTACTACGACCCGCTGACCACGGGCGACTCGACGCTGTCGGCGGTGGTGCAGTCGATCCTCGCCGCCGAGGTCGGTTACCAGGATCTCGCCCGCGAGTACTTCGAGCAGTCGCTGTTCGTCGACCTGCACGACCTGCACCACAACGCCGCCGACGGCGTGCACGTGGCGTCGGCAGGAGGCGTGTGGACGGCGCTGGTCAGCGGCTTCGGCGGCATGCGCGACTATGCCGGCGAGCTGAGCTTCGACCCGCGTCTGCCCGCGGACTGGCCGTCGCTGTCGTATCCGCTGCGGTGGCGGGGGTCGGTGCTGCAGGTCACGCTGACGCGCGATGCGCTGCGGGTCGAGGTGCGATCAGGGGATCCGGTGCCGTTCAGCGTGCGCGGCGACGCGTTCATCGCCGAGGTCGACGCTCCCGTCGTGGTGCCGTTGGCCGATCAGGGGCCCGTCATCGCGGGGCGCCCGACGCTGCGGCCGTTCCAGGACGCCGTCCGCGAGGACGGCACTCCGCTCGCCCCGACGGTCCCGGTGATCACGACGGCGATCCCCGTGCTGGACGCCGCCCCGATCGACTGACCCCCGCTCTTCTCTGCTTTTCTCCGTCGGCGCCCCATCTGCGCGGCGACGCCTCACCTGGCTGACGTCAGCCAGGTGGGGCGTCGCGGGCCAGGTGGGGCGTCGGCCGTGGGAAGGGGATGCTGGGGAGAAAGGGGAGGGGATGCTGGGAGGGGGAGAGGGGGAGGGGGATGCTGGCGGCGCGAGTGTCTGCGGCACGCCGTAGGCTGTTCTGGTGACCACAGCCCTGTACCGCCGCTACCGCCCCGAGAGCTTCGGTGAGATGATCGGGCAGTCCCAGGTGACCGATCCGCTGATGACCGCGCTGCGCGGCGACCGGGTCGGGCACGCCTATCTCTTCTCCGGCCCTCGCGGCTGCGGCAAGACCACCTCGGCGCGCATCCTCGCACGCTGCCTGAACTGTGCCGAAGGTCCAACCGACACCCCTTGCGGCACCTGCCCGAGCTGCGTCGAGCTGTCGCGCGCTGGGGGCGGTTCCCTCGATGTCGTCGAGATCGACGCGGCGAGCCACAACGGCGTCGACGACGCCCGCGATCTGCGTGAACGCGCGACCTTCGCGCCCAGCCGCGACCGCTACAAGATCTTCATCCTCGACGAGGCGCACATGGTCACGCCGCAGGGCTTCAACGCGCTGCTGAAGCTCGTCGAGGAGCCGCCGGAGCACGTGAAGTTCATCTTCGCGACCACCGAGCCCGAGAAGGTGCTCGGCACGATCCGCTCGCGCACGCATCACTATCCGTTCCGGCTCGTGCCGCCGGCCGCGATGCTCGCGTACGTCGAGAAGCTCTGCGCCGAAGAGGGCGTCGTCGTCGAGCAGGGCGTGCTGCCGCTCGTCGTGCGCGCCGGCGGAGGCTCTCCCCGAGACACGCTCTCGCTGCTCGATCAGCTCATCGCCGGCTCCGACTCCCCGGCCGGCTCCGAGACCGTCACGGTCGCGTACGAACGAGCTGTCGCCCTCCTCGGCTACACGCATGCCACGGTGCTCGACGAGATCGTCGACGCGCTCGCCGCAGGCGACGCCGCTGCCGCCTTCCCCGCGATCGACAAGGTCGTGCAAACCGGTCAGGATCCGCGGCGCTTCGTCGACGACCTGCTCGAGCGCCTGCGCGACCTCATCGTCATCGCCGCCGTCGGGACCGGCGCCTCCGCGGTGCTGCGCGGTGTCGCCGATGACGAGCTCGAGCGGATGAGGGCGCAGGCCGCGTCCTTCGGCTCGGCGCGCCTGTCCCGCACGGCCGACGTCGTTAGCGCCGCGCTCGACGACATGTCCGGCGCCACCTCGCCGCGGCTGCACCTCGAGCTCATGGTGGCCAGGGTGCTGTCCACAGCCTCGGAATCGGCAGCCGGGGAGTCCGCAGCCGCGAGGTCCGCCGCCGCGAACGTCGCTCCGGTCCCCGCCGAACGTCCGGGTGCGGAGACCGCCGCGGCGGCTCCGGCTCCCTCGAGCGCGACGGCTCCAGCGCCCGCTCCGGCTGCGGCGCCCGCTCCGGCCGCGGCGCCCGCTCCGGTTGCGGCGCCCGCTCCGGTTGCGGCATCCGTCTCCTCCGGCCCCGTCACGATCGAGCGGATCACCGCCGCGTGGTCGGGAGTCCTCCGGCGCCTCGAAGACATCAGCCGCACTTCGTGGTTGCTGGCGACGGCGGTGCAGCCGCTCGCCTTCGACGCCGACGGCGACGTCCTGACGCTCGGGTTCACGAGTCAGCACGACGTGCAGAAGTTCAAGGGCGCCACGCCCGGATCCGGCCCGTCCGACCATCTGCGCACCGCGATCGAGCAGGAACTCGGCATCAAGGTCAAGTACCGGCCCGCGCCGCTGCCAGTCGGGGGAGCACCGCGCCAGAGCGCGCCGCAGGCGGCGCCGACCAACGACGCACCGGCGCCATCGGAGCCTGCGTCAGCGGGCTCTTCCCGTCCGCAGACCCGTGCCGATTCCGCCGCTGTGACCGAGTGGGCGGTCGCGTCGATACCGTCAGGAGCGGATGCCGTCGCCCCCGCGCCCGCGGAGCGATCGAGCAGCGCGATGGCGGGCGCTGCTCCGGCTGAGGGCGTCGCGGGCGAGGCCACGCCTTCGGAGACCGTCTCGGACAGCCTCGCGCCCACGGATGCTGCGGCGACCGGGCCTGCGTCTGCGACCGCTTCCGCCTCGACGGCCCCCGTTTCCCCCACCGCGGCCTCCGCGTCGTCCGGCGGCAGGGTGGCGTCCGGCGAGAGCACTCCGCCGTATGACGGCGCACCCTCCCAAGACGACACGCCCTCCCACGAGCCCGCACCCTCCCAAGACGACACGCCCTCCCACGAGCCCGCACCCTCTTACGACGGCGCACTGTCCCGCGACGGGGCACTGTCCCGTGACGTCGCACCCTCTTACGACGACGTACCCTCCTACGACCCTGGACTCTCCTACATCCCCGAGCCCCCCTACACCCCCGAACCTCCGTACGACGCCGAACCTCCGTACGACCCCGAGTACGACTCCGCGCCCCCAGAGCGGGGCGGCCACTGGTCGACGACCGGTGAACCGGAGTCCTACGGCTCCGCCGGGAGAGCGGCTGCGCGACCCGTCGCGCCCGCCCAGCCTCCCGCCGGCGCTTCGGCCGCACCGGCATCCGATGCTCCTGCCGCCCCTCGCCGCCCCGCGGCGTCCGCGCCCGTCGTCAGCGAACGCACGCCGACCGGCGGCGTGCAGCGTTACGGCGAAGCCGTGATCCGCCAAGTGCTCGGCGCGACATTCGTGCGCGAAGAGCCCTACGAGCCCCCGACGAGGTTCAACTGATGTACGACGGCATCGTCCAGGAGCTGATCGACGAGTTCGGCCGACTGCCCGGCATCGGACCGAAGTCTGCGCAGCGCATCGCGTTCCACATCCTGCAGACGCCGACCTTCGATGTCGCGCGTCTCGCTGAGCTGCTCACCGAGATCCGGGTGCGGGTGCGCTTCTGCGAGGTGTGCGGCAACGTCGCCGAGCAGGAGCGCTGCGCGATCTGCCGCGACCCGCGGCGCAATCCGGCGCTCATCTGCGTCGTGGAGGATGCGAAGGACGTCGCGGCCATCGAGCGCACACGTGAGTTCCGCGGTCTCTACCATGTGCTCGGCGGCGCGATCAGCCCGATCGCCGGCATCGGCCCCGAAGACCTGCGCATCGCGCAGCTGATGACACGGCTCGCCGACGGCACGGTGCAGGAGGTGATTCTCGCGACGAACCCCAACCTCGAGGGCGAGGCGACGGCGAGCTACCTGAGCCGGCTGCTGACCACCATGCAGATCACGGTGTCGCGGCTCGCCTCCGGGCTGCCGGTCGGCGGCGACCTCGAGTACGCCGACGAGGTCACCCTTGGTCGGGCCTTCGAAGGGCGGCGCGTACTGTGAACTCGGGGTTCTCCCGACGCGGCTGGCTGCTCTTCGCCGCGATGTGCCTGCTCTGGGGCGTCCCCTACCTCTTCATCAGCATCGCGGTCGAGTCCCTCTCACCGCCTGCGATCGTCGCGGGGCGCACGCTCATCGCCGCGCTCCTGCTGCTGCCGTTCGCGATCCGCTCCGGCGCGCTCAGGGCCGCGCTGCGACGGTGGCCCTGGGTGCTCGCCTTCGGACTCGTCGAGATGGCGGGGCCGTTCGTGCTGCTCGGGCACGCCGAGACGACCCTGCCCTCCGGGATGACCGGCCTGCTGGTCGCCACGGTGCCGCTGTTCGCCGCGCTCATCGCTCTCGGCGGCGGGGACCGCAGCGTGCTGCGCCCCGCCAGGGCGATCGGACTCGTCGTCGGCTTCGTCGGCGTCGCGATCGTGGTCGCAGGTCCCGGATTGTTCGGTGGGGACGTCAGCCTGCTCGCCGCAGCCGAGGTGCTGTTCGTCGCGGTGCTGTACGCGATCGCCCCGTTCATCGTGGCGCGCAAGCTCGGAGACGTGTCCTCGCTCGGCACCATCACGCTGTCGCTCATGATGATCGGCATCCTGTATCTGCCGATCGGCCTGCTCACGCAGCACCAGGTGCCGACGCTGCCGTCGATCGTCGCTCTGCTCGTGCTCGGTGTCGTGTGCACGGCCGTGGCCTTCCTCGCGTTCTTCGCGCTGATCGGCGAGGCGGGGCCGGTGCGGGCGCCCCTGTTCACCTACGTCAACCCGGTCGTCGCCATCGTGCTCGGAGCGATCGTGCTCGCCGAGCCGTTGACCCCCGGGCTGCTCATCGGATTCCCGCTCATCATCGCCGGATGCTGGTTCGCCGCCACCGGCGGACGGCTGCGCCCCGCGGCATCCGCCCCGCTGCCACCGGCTCCCTGAGTCCGCCCGGCGTCCGACACATGCGCCTGGGAGCATACAGACGCTCCGTAGAATGGGTGCGGGCGGATCCGCCCGACATCCCAGGGAGTGAACGTGGCCCTCATCGTGCAGAAGTACGGCGGCTCGTCTGTCGCCGACGCAGAGAGCATCAAGCGCGTCGCCAAGCGCATCGTCGACACCCGTCGTGCTGGCCACGACGTCGTCGTCGCCGTCAGTGCGATGGGTGACACCACCGACGAGCTGCTCGATCTGGCGAATCAGGTCGCCCCGATTCCGGCGCCGCGAGAGCTCGACATGCTGCTCTCCAGCGGGGAGCGCATCTCGATGGCGCTGCTGGCGATGGCGATCCACTCGATGGGTTTCGAGGCGCGCTCGTTCACCGGCAGCCAGGCCGGAATGATCACAGACTCGCAGCACGGCGCTGCCCGCATCGTCGATGTCACCCCTGTGCGCCTGCGCGAGGCTCTCGATGAGGGTGCGATCGTCATCGTCGCCGGCTTCCAGGGCTTCAACCGCGACACCCGTGACATCACCACTCTCGGACGAGGCGGCTCAGACACCACCGCTGTCGCCCTCGCCGCTGCACTTTCCGCTGATGTGTGCGAGATCTACAGCGATGTCGACGGCATCTTCACAGCCGACCCGCGCGTGATTCCGAAGGCCCAAAAGCTCGATCACATCTCGAGCGAGGAGATGCTCGAACTCGCAGCGAACGGCGCGAAGGTGCTGTACATCCGCGCCGTTGAGTACGCACGCCGTCATGGCGTCCTGATCCACGCCCGGTCGACGTTCTCGTCGACGGAGGGCACCTACGTTCTGGGTGAGGGGCAGAAGTCCCCCCGCGCATCCGAGGGAGAAACCATGGAAGAGCCGATCGTCGCAGGGGTTGCCACCGACTTCAGCCAGGCCAAGATCACCGTTGCCGGGGTACCTGACGTCCCAGGCAAGGCCGCCGAGATCTTCAAGATCGTTGCGAAGTCCGGGGCGAACGTCGACATGATCGTGCAGAACGTGTCAGCGACGGGCCGCACCGACATCTCGTTCACGGTGCCGAAGGCCGATGCCTCGGCTGCTCTCAAGGCGCTGGCCAGCGATCAGTCGGAGGTGGGCTTCGCAAGCCTCGTGCACGACGATCAGATCGGCAAGCTGTCGGTGGTCGGCGCCGGAATGCGAACGCATTCCGGTGTCTCGGCGATCCTCTTCGAGGCGCTGTCGGATGCCGGCATCAACATCGAGATGATCTCGACCTCAGAGATCCGCATCTCGGTGGTGCTGCGCGACTCTGATCTTGCGGAGGCCTCCCGCAAGGTGCACACGGCCTACGGGCTCGACGGCGAGACTGAGGCCACAGTCCACGCAGGCACCGGCCGCTGACGGCATCCATTCACGGCATCCGCTGCGCAATCTGCGCGCCATACCCGGCGCGGTAGACTCGCCGGTGCCCTGACAGCAAGGAAATTACCTCATGACCAGCATCTCCGACTCAGGACTCTCCGTCGCCATCGTGGGCGCCACCGGCCAGGTGGGCACGGTGATGCGCGAGATTCTCGCCGAGCGGTCATTCCCGGTCCGCGAGCTGCGCCTGTTCTCCTCCTCGCGTTCGGCGGGTACGGCGATCGAGTACGGCGGCGCGACGGTCATCGTCGAGGACGTCGAGACGGCGGATGCCGGTGGCATCGACATCGCGCTCTTCTCCGCGGGCGCGACCGCCAGCCGCGCCTACGCGCCGCGCTTCGCCGAGGCGGGCGCCGTGGTCGTCGACAACTCCAGCGCGTGGCGCAACGATCCAGAGGTGCCCCTCGTCGTCAGCGAGGTCAACCCGCATGCGATCGACGAGCGCCCGAAGGGCATCATCGCCAACCCGAACTGCACCACGATGGCCGCGATGCCCGTGCTGAAGGCGCTGGATGCCGCAGCCGGCCTCGAGCGCCTCATCGTCTCGACCTACCAGGCGGTCTCCGGCTCCGGTCTCGCCGGCGCCCAGGAGCTGCTCGGCCAGGTCGAGGGCGTCCTCGCCCAGGGCGACACGCTGCGTCTCGTGCACGACGGCTCGGCGATCGAGTTCCCTGCACCTGCGAAGTACGTCGCCCCCATCGCCTTCGACGTGATCCCGCTCGCCGGCAGCATCGTGGACGATGGCGAGAACGAGACCGACGAGGAGAAGAAGCTCCGTAACGAGAGCCGCAAGATCCTCGAGCTGCCCGGGCTGCGCGTTGCTGGTACCTGCGTGCGCGTTCCCGTCTTCACGGGTCACTCGCTGTCGATCCACGCCGAGTTCCGCGACGACATCACGCCGGAGCGCGCAGCCGAGGTGCTCGCCGCAGCGCCGGGTGTCGTGCTCGAAGAGGTCCCGACGCCGCTGCACGCCGCAGGCAAGGACCCGAGCTTCGTTGGCCGCATCCGCGCCGATCAGTCGGCGCCTGAGGGCAAGGGGCTCGTGCTGTTCATCAGCAACGACAACCTGCGCAAGGGTGCGGCGCTGAACGCCGTGCAGATCGCCGAGTTGGTCGCACAGCGCATCGCAGTCTGAAGGTCCCAGCGGTTCTCACTCCGACCCGCCGAGAATGCGACCACCCAGTAGTGTAAAACGCCGGTGTCTAGGCTATCCAACCTGGGAGTAGCACTTCTGTGAAAGCCACGCGGGTCGCCAGATGGGTCGTGGTCTCTGCGACAATGTTCCTCCTTGGCGGCTGCACAGCCACGTCCGATCCCCCTTCACGCGTCGCGGTGTATGAGTCTGTCGCCGGCAATGCAGGAGCGGCCGCGGCACAACTCTTCGGCATCCTGACGGTCGAGGCTGGATGCACCTACCTTCAAGATGCCGACGGCACGCGTTGGCTTCCTGTCTTCGCCGATTCCGTCTCGTCAGCGACGCAAGAAAGCGGGCTCCGCTACGGTGCGACGACCTTCCTCTATGGCGAGGAGGCTGAGCTGCCCGGTGGCGAGACCACGCGCCTCGACTCAGACACGATCCCGGCCGCGTGCGACGAAGAGGCCCCGATCTGGCGAGTCGCACAGCCGTGAGTGCCGCATGCCGACGGGCTCGACCCGGATCGACCTCACCTGCCTGATTGCTTGTGGGGAGTCTTGTCGTTCGGCGAGGTCAGCCGGCAGGCATCCGCGAACTAGACTAGTCCGGTGACCGAAAACGTCGATGTCGTCCTGATCGGCGGTGGCATCATGAGCGCCACCCTGGGTACCCTGCTGCACGAGCTGCAGCCGGAGTGGAAGATCGTCGCCTTCGAGCGACTCTCCGACGTCGCCCAGGAGTCGTCCAACCCCTGGAACAACGCCGGCACCGGCCATGCGGCGCTGTGCGAGCTGAACTACATGCCGCAGGTCCCAGGTCAGCCGCTCGATCCCGCCAAGGCCGTCGGCATCAACGAGCAGTTCCAGCAGAGCCGTCAGTTCTGGTCGTCGCTGGTCGAGAAGGGCGTGCTCGATGAGCCCAAGACCTTCATCAACGCGACGCCCCACATGACGTTCGTGCGCGGCGAGAAGGACGTCGCGTACCTCAAGGAGCGTTACGAGGTGCTCAAGGAGCAGCCGCTGTTTGCGGGCATCGAGTACAGCGAGGACTCCCGGGTCATCAACCAGTGGGCGCCGCTGCTGATGCAGAAGCGCCGCAAGGGCGAGCCGTTCGCGGCGACGAGGGTGCCCGCTGGCACCGACGTCGACTTCGGAGCGCTCACCCACCAGCTCTTCGATCACCTCACAGCATCGGGTGTCGATCTGCGCCTGAACCACGAGGTCAAGAGCCTCAAGAAGCAGAAAGACGGCAGTTGGAAGATCGGCTACCGCAACACCCTCGGGCACACCCCGAACGAGATCAAGGCGCGTTTCGTCTTCGTCGGTGCGGGCGGCTGGGCGCTCAAGCTCCTGCAGCGCTCGGGCATCCCCGAGATCAAGGGATACGGGGTCTTCCCGATCGGCGGCCAGTTCCTGAAGACCACGAACCCGGCGATCGTCTCGCAGCACAAGGCGAAGGTGTACTCGCAGGCATCAGTCGGCGCCCCGCCGATGTCGGTGCCGCACCTCGACACCCGCGTCGTCGACGGGGAGTCGTCGCTGCTGTTCGGTCCGTTCGCGACGTTCAGCCCGAAGTTCCTGAAGCAGGGCTCGCTCCTCGACATCGTCACCCAGGTGCGCACGCACAACCTCTGGCCGATGCTGCGGGTCGCCTTCGCGAACCCCGATCTGATCACCTATCTCGTCGGCGAACTGCTGAAGAACCACCGCAAGAAGGTCGAGAGCCTTCGGACCTTCATGCCGACGGCGAAGGACGAGGACTGGACCCTCATCGACGCAGGGCAGCGCGCCCAGGTCATGAAGAAGGACCCGGAAAAAGGCGGCATCCTGCAGTTCGGCACCGAGGTCGTATCCTCAGCCGACGGTTCGATCGCGGGTCTGCTCGGTGCCTCTCCTGGCGCGTCGACGGCCGTGCCGATCATGCTCGATGTGCTCAAGAAGTGCTTCCCGGAGCAGTACCCGGGCTGGGAGGAGCCGCTGCGCGCGCTGATCCCGACGCTCGGCCAGAAGCTCAACGCCGACGCCGACGCGGCGGCGAAGTACACGGCGGCGACCGCCGAGGTTCTCGGCCTGAACGCCTGAGCCTGCCGTGGCGAAGCTCTACTTCCGCTACGGAGCGATGAACTCGGGCAAGTCCACGGCTCTGCTGCAGGCGGCGTACAACTACGAGGAGCGCGGACAGCACGTGCTGCTCGCCAAGCCCGCGATCGACACGAAGGGCGCGTCGGAGATCGCAAGCCGGCTCGGCATGACGCGCGAGGTCGATTTCCTCGTGGAGGCGGATGCTGACGCCAGAGCGCTCTTCGCCGCTCACGACCGCGACAGGGACATCGCCTGCCTGCTCGTCGACGAGGCGCAGTTCCTCGCTCCTTCGCAGGTCGACGACCTCTTCCGCATCGCGGTGGAGGACGGCATCCCGGTGCTGGCATACGGCATCCGCAACGACTTCCGCACCCAGGCCTTCCCCGGCTCCGCACGGCTGCTGGCGATCGCGCACTCGCTGGAGGAGCTCAAGACCATCTGCCGCTGCGGACGAAAGGCCGTCTTCAACGGCCGTGTGATCGGCGGGCGTTTCGTCTTCGACGGCGACCAGGTCGCGATCGACGAGGCAGCGGTCGGCGCCGAGGGCGCCGCACCCGAGGTGACGACTTATGAGTCGCTGTGCGGCGCCTGCTACCTCGAGGAGTCCGGCGGACGCCTGGGCTGAACCCGCCCGCCGACCGGGGATTGCGTGGTCTGACCACACGCGCTACTGTGGTCAGACCACACAGCGGAGGAGGAGCGGATGCCGGAGCAGCCCCGCGCCTGGCGCGCCGTGCTCGCGCGCATCGAGAGTGACCTGCTCGACGGCCGTCTCGCCCCCGGCGACCGCCTGCCCTCCGAACGCGACCTCGCCGCCGAGCTCGGCGTCGGCCGCTCGAGCGTGCGCGAAGCGCTGCGGGTGCTCGAGGTCATGGGCCTGATCCGGACCGCCACCGGGTCGGGCCCCCAGGCGGGAGCCATCGTCATCGCGACGCCCACCGGCGGCATATCGACGCTGCTGCGGCTGCAGGTCGCAGCGCACGGCTTCGCGCTCTCCGACATCGTCGACACCCGCCTCGTGCTCGAGAGCGCCGTCGTCTCGACGCTGGCCCGCGCCGCCGACCGCGACACAACGGGCGCGCACGCGCTGCTCGACGCGATGGACGCCGATGGGCTCGCGCCAGAGGAGTTCCTCGCGCTCGACGCTCAGCTGCACCTCACGCTCGCCGAGGCCAGCGGCAACGGCGTGATCGCGGCGACGATGGCGGGGCTGCGCACGGCGATCGAGTCGTACGTGACGGCGGGGGCGGCATCCGTCTCCGACTGGCGGGCCATGACGGACCGTCTGCGCGCGGAGCACCGCGACATCGTCGCCGCGGTCGACGACGGCGATGCGGATGCCGCCGCGGTGCGCGTGCGCGACCACATCTCCGGCTACTACCAGGACATCCTCGGCCACTGAGGCCCCGATCGAAGGAATAACGATGGTCCAGCGCCAGCTTCCCAACCCCGCCGAGCTGCTCGAGCTGATGAAGTTCAAGAAGCCCGATCTGAACGGCAAGCGCCGCCGACTGCAGGCGGCTCTCACGATCGATGATCTGCGCACGATCGCGAAGCGCCGCACGCCGAAGGCGGCCTTCGACTACACCGATGGAGCGGCGGAGGGGGAGCTGTCCCTGACCCGCGCCAGGCAGGCGTTCCAGGACGTCGAGTTCCACCCCGGCATCCTCCGCCCTGCGCCCGACGTCGACACCTCCGTGGAGATCCTCGGCGGCCCCTCCGCGCTGCCGTTCGGCATCGCGCCGACGGGCTTCACCCGCCTCATGCAGACCGAGGGCGAGGTGGCCGGTGCGGGAGCCGCGGCGGCGGCCGGCATCCCCTTCACGCTGTCGACGCTCGGCACGACGTCGATCGAGGGCGTCAAATCCGCGAACCCGCACGGCCGCAACTGGTTCCAGCTCTACGTGATGCGCGACCGCGAGATCTCCTATGAGCTCACCCGCCGCGCTGCGGCGGCCGGCTTCGACACCCTGCACTTCACCGTCGACACCCCGGTGGCTGGTGCGCGCCTGCGCGACAAGCGCAACGGCTTCAGCATCCCGCCGCAGCTCACCCTCGGCACGATCGTCAATGCCATCCCGCGGCCGTGGTGGTGGTACGACTTCCTCACCACGCCCAAGCTCGAGTTCGCCTCGCTGAGCACCACGGGCGGCACCGTGGGAGAGCTGCTGGACGCGGCGATGGACCCGACCATCAGCTACGATGACCTCGCCGTCATCCGCGACCTCTGGCCGGGGAAGATCGTCATCAAGGGCGTGCAGAGCGTCGACGACGCGGTGCGGCTGAAGGACGCAGGCGTCGACGGCGTCGTGCTCTCGAACCACGGCGGGCGCCAGCTCGACCGTGCGCCGATCCCCTTCCACCTCCTGCCCTCCGTGCGCGAGGCGGTGGGCGACGATTTCACGGTCATGATCGACACCGGCATCATGAACGGCGCTGACATCGTCGCCTCGGTCGCCCTCGGTGCCGACTTCACGCTCATCGGCCGCGCGTACCTCTACGGCCTGATGGCCGGAGGGCGCGCAGGTGTCGACCGCACGATCGAGATCCTGCGCGGCGAGATCGAGCGCACCATGCGGCTGCTGGGCGTCTCCGCGCTCGCGGAGCTCGAGCCGGGGCACGTCACCCAGCTCACCCGTCTCGTGCCCGTCGCCCGCACGGCCACGGAGGCAGCCGCGCGCTGACGGCCCCGCCGGGGGAAATCCCAGACTGCCCGATCACCCGTCGGCGTGTTGGCGCCCGACACGCCGACAGGCGGCGAGATGCTCTGGGTTTTCCCCGGGGCGCCCGCAACGGGTTCGGCGCTGTCAGAGCGTCTTCAGCAGCTCGTCGAGCTTGTCGGCGGTGTCCTCCCAGCCCTCAACGGCCACGGAGGGCACACCGAGCGCGAGCACCGGGTAGTCGTTGCCGCCCTCGTCGAGGCGGTCGCCGTAGAAGAGCATCGCGGAGAGCGGGATGCCGGTGCGCTCGGCGAGCTGGGTCATGCCGTACGCCTTGTCGATGCCCGCGCGGGTGATGTCGATCGACGTCGACCCGCCGGCGCGCACCTCGAGGTCGGGCAGGCGCGCGGCGACGGCGTCGCGCAGCGCCAACCGCTTGGCGCCGGTCGGGTCCCACGCGTGCTTGGCGTCGCCAGGAGCCTTCTGCCCGAGCGCCGAGAACGTGATCTGCGAGCCGCGGTCCTCGAGGATCTCGCCCCACGGCTCCGATTCCCACAGACCCAGCCGCTCGGCCTCTTCGCGCAGGGCCGTCAGCGCCGCCTGCTTCTCGTCGTCGGTGAGGTCGTGCGCGTACAGCGCCGCGAACCCGGTGCCGTCGTGGCGCAGGTAGCGGGTGCCGCAGGTGGGCAGCAGATGCAGACGCCGCAGCTCTCCGGCATCCGTCTCGGGCAGGTGCGCGATCACCTGCGTGCGGAACTGCTCCTCGTTGCCGCCCGAGATGATCGCGACGTCGACGCGGCTGAGTAGGGCGATGAGCAGGTCGGCGATGCGCGGGCTGATCGCGCTCTTCGATGGGGCGAGAGTGTCGTCGAGGTCGAAGGCGACGAGTGCGGGTGCGGTCATGGTGATCCCAGGTCGGAGAAGCGGATGCCGTCGGTGCGTGTTGCTGATACGGAGAAGGCCGCCCGTGAGGCGGCCTTCTCGTGTTACCGGTCGGGGTGACAGGATTTGAACCTGCGACCTCTTCGTCCCGAACGAAGCGCGCTACCAAGCTGCGCCACACCCCGTTTTGCAACCCTCCGAGTCTATAGGAGAGGAGCGCGAAACGCCGAATCGGGCAGGGCTCGCGCAGGCATCACCGACGTGCGGTCAGCGTGAGCAGGGTCGCCTCAGGGCGGCAGGCGAAGCGCACCGGTGCGTAGATCGAGTGGCCGCAGCCCGCGCTGACGTTCAAAGGCACGCTTCGGCCGTCGTGCGTCCAGGTGCTGAGGCCCTTCGCCTGCCTGAGCGGGATGTCGCAGTTCGCGACCAGAGCGCCGAATCCGGGCAGGCACACCTGGCCGCCGTGGGTGTGGCCGGCGAAGATCGCCTCGGCGCCGAGATCGACGAACCCGTCGAGCACGCGCCGGTAGGGGGCGTGCGTGACCGCGATCGCCGATGCGCGCTCGGGGCGCGCGCCCAGCGCATCGATCGCCGCGGGGAGCTCTTCGAGGCGGTCCTGATCCTGGTGCGCGTCGTCGGTGCCGAAGAAGTCGATCGTGTTGCCGGCGACCTCGAGGCGGGCGGCGGCGTTGTTCAGATCGGTCCAGCCGAGCTCGTCGATGAAGAACGAGTCCATCGCGGCGGTGTCGAGCGGGTCGGGATCGCGGTGCCGCTCGGACGGGCCGGTGAAGTACTTCAGCGGATTGCGGGGAGCGGGCTCCGAGACGTCGTTCGAGCCGTGCACGAACACGCCGGGGATGCCGGCGAGCGGCTCGAACGCTCGGCGGATGCCGTCGAGCCCGTCGCGGTGTCCGAGATTGTCGCCGGTGTTGACGACGAGGTCGGGCTGCAACTGGGCGAGAGAGGCGAGCCAGTCCTGCTTGCGGCGCTGCCAGGGGGCCATGTGCGCGTCGGAGAGGTGCAGGACCCTGATCGGCGCGGAGCCCGGCGCCAGAGCGGATGCCGTGGCTTCGCGCACCGTGAAGAGATAGCGCTCGATGCCGATGCCCCAGATCGCCGCGCCCGCACCGAGGGCCCCCACCGCGCCGAGCGCGATGAGGGCCGGGTGGACCGAGCGGCGCGCGGTCAGTTGCATGAGATCCGGATGGTCGTGCCCTTGCTCGCCCTGGTGCCGGCGGCGGGGTCCGTGCTCCGGACGGTCGCGTTGGGCGGGTTGCAGGAGTTGTCGAAGGCGATCGAGGTGAACCCGGCGCTGAACAGCGTGCTCTGAGCATCCGATTTCGACTGGCCGATCACGGCGGTGGGCACCGAGGCTCCGAGCCCGTTGCTGGGCGAGATTGTGATCGTCATGCCGGTCGCTGCACGCCCGGAGGGGTCCTGGGCTGCGACGATGTTCGTCGGCTGATCGCTATCGACGGGGGCGCCGACGGCGACCGTGAAGTTCGCCGCCTCCAGCGTGGCCGTCGCCTGATCGATCGTCATGCCGACGACGTCGGGGACATCGGCCATGACCTGCTTGGTGAGCTTGTCGTCTGGGGGCGGGAAGTCGTTTCCGCCGTAGGCGGCGTTGGCTGCGGTCTGGATGTCCCGAGCGAGATCGTAGCGGATGTTGTTCAGGGCGACGCCCTGATTGTTCCGGAAGTTGCCGAGCGCCTCGCGGCCGTCGATGTTGCCGACCCAGACCGCGGTGGTCACGTTCGTGCTCGACTCGACGAGCATCGTGTGCTCCTTCTCGGCGGTACCGGTCTTGCCGATCACCTGGATGCCGTCGCTCGGCTTGGCGCGGCCACCGGTGCCGCCCTCCATCACGCCGCGCAGCGCGTAGGCGGCCGTGGCGGCGACCTCCGGTGTCAGCGTGCCGGGGGTGCACGTGGTCTCGGGGATCGCGCGCTCCTGCCCGTCGGCGCCGACCACGCGGTCGATGACCTTGGGCTCGCAGTACGTGCCGCCGTTGGCCACGGTCGCGTAGGCACCGGCCATCTGCAGCGGTGCGACGCTCTTCGAGCCGAGGACGGTGGGGAAGGGGTCGTTGGCTGCGGTGTTCGCGTTCGTGCCGCCGACGGTGATGTCGTCGCCGTTGCCGTAGTGCACGCCAAGGCTCTTGGCGACCTTGTTGATGTCGCAGAGATCTAGCTGCTGCGCCATCGCCAGGAAGCCGGTGTTGAGCGAGGACGCGGTGAACTGCCGCACCGTCCCGATCGAGCCGCCGCCTCCTCCGAAGTTGCCGATCTTGTCCTTGTTCGTGATCTTGTCGCCGCAACGGGTGAAGGAGCTGAAGACCTTCATGCGCCCGTCGAGCACCTGGTTCACCGAGTGCCCCTTGTTCAGCCACTCGAGCAGGGTGAAGAGCTTGTACGTCGATCCGGTCTCGAAGCCCCAGGTCGATCCGCCGTGGGCGCGGTCGGCGGCGAGCACCATCGCTGTCTGGCCGGCAGCGAGGTTCGCGGACGTCGTCTCGTTGAACTCGGTGTTCTGCGCCATCGCCAGCACGCGGCCGGTGGTGGTCTCGATCGAAACCCCGGTGCCGCCGACGAGGATTCCAGGGATGGTCTGGGGCACGTGGTTGTGCACCGAGTCGATCGCCGCCTGCTGCACGCGCATGTCGAGCGTGGTGTAGATCTGCAGCCCGCCGCGGCGCAGCAGCGCCTTGCGGTCCGCGGGCTCCTCGCCGAAGGCGGGGTCGTTCTCGATGAGCGTCTTCACGTACTGGCAGAAATAGGCGTTGGCGCCGGCGGTGCCGCAGCCCTGGGGTGACTCGTGCAGCACGGGGACCACCGGGGTCGCGACGGCCTCGTCGTACTGAGCCTGCGTGATCTTGCCATCGATGAGCATCCGCTCGAGCACGTAGTTGCGGCGGTCGAGGGTGAGCTTGTAGCCGTCGGCCTCGCCGTTGACCGGCGCACCGCTGCTCTCATCGGTTTCGGTGCCCTGGGGCATGTCGATGCGCAGCGTGTTCGGCTGCTGTACCATGCCGGCGATCGTGGCCGCCTGCACGAGGGTCACGTTCGCGGCACTCGTGGAGAAATAGCGGTTGGCCGCGGCTTCGATGCCGTAGACCTGGCCGCCGAAGCTCGCGAGGTTCAGGTACCCGAGCAGGATGTCGTTCTTCGAGTAGTCCTTCTCGATCTGCAGGGCGTAGCGCATCTCGCGGAGCTTGCGCTCGATGCCCTCGCTGCCCTTGCCAACGGCGTAGGTGTACCAGCAGTCATTGACCTGGTCCTGATAGTCCGTGGCATCCGCGGGGACGCCCTGTTCGCACTCCTGGATCTGCACGTTCTTGACGTACTGCTGCGTGATGGTCGAGGCGCCGCGGTCGGTCGTGCCGACGGCGTTGCCGAAGGCGACCTTGATCGTCGTGCCGAGGTTCACGCCGCCGTGGCTGTAGAAGATCTTGTCCTCGCTGGAGAGGATCGCGTCGTACATTACGGGGGCGATCTGGTCGTATTCGACCGGGATGCGGTTCTGCTCGTAGAACGCGGCCATCGCGAACGGCTGCCCGTCGGCGCCCGTGCCGTAGATCGTGGACTGCTCCATCGGGGCGTTGACCTTGAGGTTCTCGGGCAGGTCCTCGAAGAGGTTGATCGCTGCGGAACCCGTGATCCCCGTCATCGCCAGAACCGGGGTGACGCTGGCTGTGACGAGGAGACCGGCGACGACGCTGAGACCGGCCAGCCCGAGAAGGCCGCCGAGCACGCTCTTCACCGTGCGATTCTGTTGGGGCATACGCTTGATCGTAGGGGAGTTCCCTGAGTAACCGCTTTTGACGGCCCGACCTCGTATTGGAGTGCCATGACCACGTGGGAATACCTCACCACGCCGCTGCTGATCCACAACACGGCAGCGATCCTCAACAACTGGGGCAAGCAGGGCTGGGAGCTCGTGCAGGTCGTCACCGGCCCCGAGGGCGGGCTCGTCGCGTACTTCAAGCGCCCCGTGACGGCGGATGCCTCGGCCAACGCTGGCCTCGCCGCGGCGGCGGAGGCCGCGCGCCAGTTCGACGGGGGAGCGGCGTGAGCGTCGCTGCGCGCCTCGCCGAGCTCGGCATCGCGCTGCCCGCTGTCGCGGCCCCCGTCGCCGCCTACGTGCCGGCCGTCGTGCACGGCGACCTCGTCTACACCTCGGGACAGCTGCCGTTCGCCGACGGCTCGCTGCCGGCCACCGGCAAGGTGGGCGCGGAGGTCTCCGCCGAGGATGCTGCCGTCTACGCGCGCACGTGCGCGCTGAACGCGCTCGCCGCGGCGGCGGAGGCGGCTGGCGGTCTCGACCGCATCGTCGGGGTGCTGCGCGTGGGCGGATTCGTCGCGTCGACGCCCGAGTTCACCGGCCAGCCCGGGGTGATCAACGGAGCGAGCACGGTGCTCGGGGAGATCTTCGGCGACGCCGGGCGGCACGCCCGCGCGGCCGTCGGCGTGCCGGTGCTGCCGCTGGACAGCCCCGTCGAGGTCGAGGTGACCTTCATCATCGCCTGACCCGCGTCGCCGCGTCGCCACGTCGCCGCGTCGCCGCGTCCGCCGACGCCCCCCTCTGAACGCCGACGCCCCCTCTCACCGACGTCGATGAGAGGGGGCGTCGCTGCTGAACAGGGGCGTCGGCGTGCCCGTGGGTGCGCCTACTTCACCTGCGCCGAGATGATCGACATGACCGCGGTGTCGGCGAGCGTCGTCGTGTCGCCGACCTCGCGGCCCTCGGCCACGTCGCGCAGGAGTCGCCGCATGATCTTGCCCGAGCGGGTCTTGGGCAGCTCGCCCACGATGTACACGTCGCGCGGACGTGCGATCGCGCCGATCTGCTCGCCCACCCACAGCCTCAGCTGCTGGGCGAGGCCCGCGGGGTCGTGGGCGGCGAGGTAGCTCTCCTTGATGATCACGAAGGCGACGACGGCCTGACCGGTCGTCTCATCCGATGCCCCGACGACGGCGGCCTCGGCGGTGGCCTCGTGGGCGACCAGAGACGACTCGATCTCCGCGGTCGAGAGGCGGTGGCCGGAGACGTTCATGACGTCGTCCACCCGTCCGAGCAGCCAGAGGTCGCCATCGGCGTCGAGGCGGGCGCCGTCGCCGGCGAAGTAGTAGCCCTGGTCGGAGAACTTGTCCCAGTAGGTCTCCTTGAACCGCTCCGGGTCGCCCCAGATGCCGCGCAGCATGCTCGGCCACGGCTCGGTGATGACGAGCAGGCCGCCGTTGCCGTTGCCGACCTCGGCGCCCGACTCGTCGACGACGTCGATCGAGATGCCGGGGAGCGGGACCTGAGCCGATCCCGGCTTCGTCGCCGTGACGCCGGGCAGCGCCGACACCATGATCGCGCCCGTCTCGGTCTGCCACCAGGTGTCGACGATCGGGGTCTTCTCGGCGCCGATGACCTCGCGGTACCACATCCACGCCTCGGGGTTGATGGGCTCGCCCACCGATCCGAGCACGCGCAGCGACGACAGGTCGAATTTCTGCGGCACAGCACGGCCGATCTTCATGAACGAGCGGATGGCGGTGGGGGCGGTGTAGAAGATCGACACCTTGTACTTTTCGATGATCTCCCACCAGCGACCAGGATGCGGAGCATCCGGTGTGCCCTCGTACAGCACCTGCGTCGCGCCGTTGGCGAGCGGGCCGTAGGCGACGTAGCTGTGCCCGGTGATCCAGCCGATGTCGGCCGTGCACCAGTAGACGTCGCTGTCGGGATGCAGGTCGAACACGTACTTGTGCGAGTACGCGGCCTGCGTGAGGTAGCCGCCGGAGGTGTGCAGGATTCCCTTGGGCTTTCCCGTGGTGCCGGAGGTGTACAGGATGAACAGCGGGTTCTCCGCCGGGAACGGCTGGGCCTCGTGATCGGCGGATGCCGCGGGCACCACGTCGTGCCACCAGAGGTCGCGCTCGTCGTCCCAGTCGACGTCGTTGCCGCCGCGCTTGACGACGAGCACGTGCTCGACCGTCAGCTGCTCGCCCGCGCCCCGATCGGCGAGCGCCTGGTCGACGGCGGGCTTCAGCGCCGACACCTTGCCCTTGCGGTAGCCGCCATCGGCGGTGATGACGAGCCGGGCGCCCGCGTCGTCGATGCGCGAGCGCAGGCTGTCGGCGCTGAAGCCACCGAAGACGACGGAGTGGATGGCGCCGACGCGCGCCACGGCGAGCATCGACGCGATCGCCTCGGGGATCATCGGCAGGTAGATCGCGACGCGGTCGCCCTGGCCGATCCCCAGGCCCTCGAGCACGTTCGCGACCCGCTTGACCTCGTCGGTCAGCTCGGCGTAGGTGATGCTGCGCGCGTCGCCGGGTTCGCCCTCCCAGTGCAGGGCGATGCGGTCGCCGTTGCCGACTTCGACGTGGCGGTCGAGGCAGTTGTAGGCGACGTTCAGCTCGCCGTCGTCGAACCACTTGGCGAACGGTGGGTTCGACCAGTCGAGGACCTCGGTGAAGGGTTTGTGCCAGTGCAGCAGCTCGCGTGACTGGTCGGCCCAGAAGCCCTCGCGATCGGCGGCGGCGCGCTCGTAGAGCGCGGGGGAGGAGACGGACCGCGCCACGAACTCCTCCGACGGCGGGAACTGGCGGGTCTCATCGAGAAGATGATCGATCTGGCTGCTCATCGGCGGGCGCTCCTTTGCGGCGAGGTGTTCGTGACCCGGCCGCACGCGGGGCGGGCACCGGGTCATCGTGAATCTAGTATCGGCCGTCGGCACCGAATACTGTCGAAAGTCGGTAGCGGGGCGGGTTTTGTCAGGACGGTCGCCTTGCGTACACTCGTGCTCAGCCGAATTCTCATTCTGGCCTCGGCGTGCCCTGATTCCCCCCCCCGATCGAGGGCAGCCTCGGGCGACACCCCGTTCCCCCCGCGGGGTGTCGCCCTTTCTTGTGTGGGAGCGGTCCCGGCACTGATCCTGAGGCTCTGTGACTGATCCTGCACAGTCCGGCGATTCCGGCTCTTATGCACCGGCCAGCGCGATCCCGGGGAAGCGCCCCGACGGGGACCCTGCCGTCGCTGTTGACTGCGTGGCATGCCAGAGCCGTTCATCATCCGCCCGCGGGGACCTGCGCCGTCGCCGACGGCCGCCCCTGCGCCGTTGACCATCGACCCTGCGTTCGGCCCGCTCGCCCCGCACTGCGCCGACGACGAGGTCACCGACGTCTTCGTCAACGGCGCGGCCGGACTCTTCGTCGACCGCGGGCGCGGAGCCGAGCCCGTCGCCGACTGGGCGGCATCCGAACGCGAGGTCCGCGACCTCGCCGTCGCCCTCGTCGGCCTCGGCGGGCGGCATCTCGACGACCAGGCGCCCTGTGTCGACGTCAGACTCGACTCCGGCATCCGCGTGCATGCCGTGCTCGCTCCGGTGGCGACGTCGGGGACGGCGCTGTCCATCCGCATCCCGCGGGTGCGCGCGGCCGACCTCGACGCACTGGCGGCCCTCGGCGCCTTCGACGCGCGCCGACAGGCGTGGCTTACACAACTCGTCGCCGAGCGCGCGAACATCCTCATCACCGGCGGCACCGGCACCGGCAAGACCACGCTGCTGTCGGCGCTGCTGTCCGCGGCACCCGCGGCGGAGCGCATCATCACCATCGAGGACGTGGCCGAGCTGCGACCGCGTCATCCGCACCACGTCGCCCTCGAGGCGCGTCAGGCGAATCTCGAGGGCGCAGGCGGCATCACCCTCGCCCGCCTCGTGCGCGAATCGCTGCGCATGCGGCCGGATCGCCTCGTGGTCGGCGAGTGCCGCGGCGACGAGGTGCGCGAGCTGCTCACGGCGCTCAACACCGGTCATGACGGCGGCGCCGGCACGCTGCACGCGAGCGGCCTGGCCGACGTGCCGGCGCGCCTCGAAGCGCTCGGCGCCCTGGCCGGGATGGACGCCGTCGCCCTCGCCCGCCAGGTCGTCAGCGCCTTCACGGTCGTGCTGCACCTGGCGCGCGCTCCCGGTGGCGTGCGGCGCGTCGCGCAGGCGGGCAGGTTCGTGCTCGCCGGCGACCGGCTGCAGATCGAAGAGGTGCAGCCGTGGTGAGCAGGCGCGGTCGGGCGCGCATCGACACCGGAGCGGATGCTGCGGCCAGCATCCAGACGCTGGCCGTGCTGCTGCAGGCCGGCGCCGTGCCGTTGACGGCCTGGAGGCAGCTGGCCGACACCGGCGACGCGCACGCGGCCGCGGTCGTCGAACGCGTCGACGCCGGCGTCGGGCTCACGGCGGCGATCGAGAAGGAGGGCGGCGCCTGGCTCGACCTCGCCGCCGCGTGGGAGATCGCGACCACGGTGGGCGCGCCTCTCGCCGACGTGCTCCGGATGATCGCCGAGACGCTGCGCGACGCCGCGTCGGCCGCCGACGACGTGCGCATCGCCCTGGCGGAGCCCGCAGGCACCGCGCGCCTGCTGCTGCTCATGCCCTTCGCGGGGCTCCTCCTCGGGTTCGCGCTCGGCTTCGACACGGTGAGCGTGATCGTCGGCAACCCGATCGGGGCGTTCTGCGTCGGGCTCGGACTGCTGCTCATGCTCGCGGCGCGACTGTGGACGGCGCGGCTCCTGGCCCGCGCGCGACCTGCGCCCGGCACTCCGGGCATGCAGGCCGAGCTCCTCGCCGTCGCGCTGTCGGGAGGGGCGTCGGTGGAGCGCGCGCTGCAGCTCGTCGCTGACAGCACGGCCACCGGGCACGACGGTCGCGCGCACATCGACACGGTGCTCGCCCTCTCCCGCGCTGCCGGAGTGCCCGCGGGGGAGCTGCTGCGCGCCTCGGCCGCTCAGGAGCGCCACGCCGCCCGCATCGAGGGCCGCATCCGCGCGGCGTCGCTCTCGACGAGGCTGCTCATCCCGCTCGGGGTCTGCACCCTCCCCGCGTTCATGCTGCTCGGCGTCGCGCCGCTGCTGCTGAGCGTGCTCACCACCACGTCGCTGTCGCTGTGACAGGACCCGAAGAAAGAAGGAACACCATGAACACCATGAACACCCTCCCGCCCCTCACCCGCCATCGCGCCGCCCGTCTCTTCGGAGACGATTCGGGGGCGGCCACCGCCGAGTACGTCGTCACGACGATGGCTGCTGTGGCCTTCGCCGGCGCCCTCGTCTTCGTCCTGCGCTCGGACGAGGTGCGCGGCATCCTCACCGACATGGTCCGTCGGGCGCTCACGGTCTCGTGATGCGCCCGCGCCCCGCGGACGGATGCGAGCGCGGTTCGGTGGCTGCCGAGCTCGCGCTCGCACTCCCGGCCGTCGTGCTCACCGTGCTCCTCGGCGTCGGCGCGCTCGCCGCCGCCTCGACGCAGGTGCTGCTGCAGGACGCCGCGGCGGACGCCGCACGCCTGCTCGGACGGGGAGAAGGAGCGGATGCCGCCGCCGGCGTCGTCTCCACCGCAGTGCCGGGCGCCGACCTCGCCTCCAGCGGGAGCGGCGATCTGATCTGCGTGACGACGAGCGTCGAGGTCGCGATCGGGGCTCTGCTCCGGCTGCCGCTGCAGGCCTCGAGCTGTGCGCTGAGCGGAGGCCGCTGATGGCCGGATCCGCGCTCGCGGCGGGCGTGCTCGTCGTCGCCGGGGCCCTGTCGATGGGTCTCGCCGCCGTCGGGGGTGCCGCGGTCACCGCCCAGCGCGCGGCCGGTGCGGCGGATGCCGCCGCTCTCGCCGCCGCCGACGC
>NZ_JASGCY010000004.1:0-30512 GCF_047607465.1 Microbacterium sp.
AGCCGAGGCGAGGTAATTTGGCATTTGACAAGTGCACGCTGTTGAGTTCTCAAGGAT
Source organism: Microbacterium sp. (assembly GCF_047607465.1). Taxonomy (GTDB): domain Bacteria; phylum Actinomycetota; class Actinomycetes; order Actinomycetales; family Microbacteriaceae; genus Microbacterium. Next base: position 58 of record NZ_JASGCY010000004.1, read on the forward strand.
CGGACGCTCCCCCAACCCAGCCACCACAGCCAGGCCCGAAGGGCAACTTCTCAATCTTAGCCACCCTCACGCGCTTGTCAAACCGACGCGCTCTTCGGATCGATGATCCGCTGCGCAGCCGATGACAGCCGCAGGAGGAGTGGATCTCCCATCCTAGACGCACGCGCCTGATCTCACAAGTGAGGTGGAGTGGGAGGTGGTTCTCCGCTTGAGGGGGGTAAGGCTCTCGGCCTCTCCGCTTCCCTGTGGGGCGAACAAGTAATAACTTACGCGGGATCCCCCACCCTCGCAAATCGAACGAGCCCACCCGGGCGTGTCGCGGGGCGCACTGGGCGGCTTTCCCCAGACCAGTGGGCGAATCCTCGCTCCTGCCCGCGGAGTAGGCTCCGTGCATGGACGTTCCGCTCGCCTCCCGGCTCTCCACGGCGCAGTTCGCGCTGTCCAGCGTCTCCGCCTTCGCGACAGCCGCCGGCATCCGGCATCCGCTCGATCCGGAGCGGATCGCCATCGCCTATCAGAGCGATCGCGTGTTCGCGGTCGACGGCGCCGTCCCTGAGGTCTGGTCTGCGTACTCCCGCTTCTGGGAGTGCGCCGACGGCTGGATGCGCACGCACGGCAACTACCCGCACCATGCCCGGCGCCTCATCGACGCCCTGGGCGTCGGCGAGGATCCTGCGGACATCGAACGGATGCTGCGCGAGACCACGACCGACGACGCCGTCGCGCGGATCACCAGCACCCGAGGTCTCGCGGTCGCCGTGTCACCAGAGGACGAACAGCTCGATGCCGCTCTGCGCAGCTCTCCGCTCGTCACGATCACGCGCCATGACTCCGAGGGCGCCCCGCATCGCACGGATGCAGGGTTCGACGGAGTCCGCGTGCTCGATCTCACCCGTGTGATCGCAGGCCCCGTGTGCACGCGCAGCCTCGCTCTCCTCGGCGCGGACGTCCTGCGCATCGATCCGCCTCACCTCCCCGAGCCGGAGTACCAGCACTTCGACACCGGACACGGCAAGCGCTCCGCCCTGCTCGATGCGCACTCCCCCGTCATCCATGACCTGCTCGACCGCGCCGACGTCGTCGTCGTGGGCTACCGACCGGCAGCCCTCACGCGCCTCGGCCTCGCCCCAGAGCAGATCATCGAACGCCACCCCGGCCTCATCGTCGCGCAGCTGAGCGCGTGGGGCGTCGACGAACCCGACCGCGCCGGGTTCGACAGTCTCGTGCAGGCGGAATCGGGCATCGCGCTGGCCGAGTCGCCCGACGGCGTGCGCCCCGGCGCGCTGCCCGCGCAGGCGCTCGACCACAGCGCCGGCTATCTGCTCGCCGCCGCCGTGCTCGATCTGCTCGGACGGCGCGGGGCCGAAGGCGGCAGCTGGATCGCGCGCACCTCGCTGCGCCGCATGGCCGCCGAGCTGCTCGGCCTGCCCCGTAGGGACGCCCCGGCGCCGCTTGACCCGTTCGATCCCGCAGCGCACGCGGCGACCTTCGATGTCGCCGGCCACAAGGTGACGACGGCGAGGCCGGCCGTTCCCGGCGTCGAGTTCCGCGCGCCTCGCCCGTGGGGCGGGGATCAGCCGCGCTGGTGACCCCTGCGGAAGAGCGGGATCGACAGGCAAAGCAGCAGGGTGAGCGCACCCCAGATCGCACACGCCGGCGGCAGGACACGATAGGCGAGATGCTGCACGGTGAACTCCGCGGTGAGCGGTCCGTACGCGATGAGGCCGAGGACCCACGCCGTCAGCAGCACGACGGGCAGGGAGATCCACCAGGCGATGCGGACCCCCGCAGGGAGAACGGATCCGCTCCCTTCACGAGGCACGGCCCTGCGCACCCGCAGCGCCGCCCAGAGGGCGATGACGGCGAGACCGAGAACCCCTGATCCGTACTGCATCCACTTGAATCCGGTGAACGGACCCCACTGCTCGTCGAGGATCGGCAGCACCTGCACGCCCCAGCGGCCCTCGTGGGTGAAGGCATCCCAGGCGATGTGCGAGACGACGCCGAGCAGGAGCGACACCGCCAGCAGCACGGCGTACCACCGCGAACCGTCGCCGACGACGGCCTCCCGGGCGGCGCGCAGCGCGGGCGTCGACCAGTCGGACGGAAGGCGGCGCGCCAGCCACGCCGGCGCGAGCTCAGGAACCGCCGGGCGCAGCACCGTGCGCCAGATCAGGAACAGCACGAACGCGACGAGCGCCGTCCACACGACGTGGGCGTAGGTGTGCGTGAAGGCGTAGCTCAGCGGCGTGCCCCGGAGGAACAGCGGCAGGTCCGGGGTCATCGCACCGATCGCGATCGCCGCCGGCACCAGCGGCGTGCGGATGAACGGCAGCGCGACCACCGCATGGCTGGGAGTGAAGGGCATCAGCCGATGAACACGCCTGCGAGCGTCTTCTTGCCGCGGCGCAGCACCGACACGCCTCCGGACAGCGAGCCCTCCACCGTCGCCGTGTCGTCGTCGATCCGCTCCCCGTCGAGGGAGACCCCGCCCTGGGCGATCGCGCGACGCGCCTCGCCGAGGCTCGACACGAGACCGGTCGCCACGAGCGCATCGATGACCGCCGTGCCCGCGGTGACCGTCGCGTTCGGCAGCTCCTCGAGCGCCGTGCGCAGCGTCGCCGCGTCGAGGGCTGACAGATCGCCCTGCCCGAAGAGCGCCTCGGACGCCGCGATCACAGCGGATGCCGCCTCGAGCCCGTGCACGGTGGCGACGACCTCGAGCGCGAGGCGCCGCTGCGCCGCGCGGCGGAACGGCTCGGTCTCGACCAGTGCCGCGTACTCGTCGATCTCGGCGCGGGTGAGGAACGTGAAGACCTTGAGCCGGTCGATCACATCGGCATCCGTCGTGCTCAGCCAGAACTGGTACATCCGGTACGGGCTGCACATCTCGGCATCGAGCCAGATCGCGTTGCCCTCGCTCTTGCCGAACTTGGTGCCGTCGCTGTTCGTGATCAGCGGGGTGCCGATCGCGTGGACGGAGGCCCCTTCGGCGCGGCGGATGAGATCGGTGCCGCTGGTGAGGTTGCCCCACTGGTCGCTGCCGCCGGTCTGCAGCACGCAGTCGTACTGGCGGTACAGCTCGAGGTAGTCGAGGCCCTGCAGGATCTGGTAGCTGAACTCGGTGTAGCTGATGCCCTCATCGGAGTTCAGCCGCGCGGCGACGGCGTCCTTCTTCAGCATCGTGCCCACGCGGTAGTGCTTGCCGATCTCGCGGAGGAAGTCGATGGCGCTTAGCGGCGCCGTCCAGTCGAGGTTGTTGACGATGCGCGCGGCATTGTCGCCCTCGAAGCTGAGGTAGCGCTCGACCTGGATGCGCAGGCGCCCCACCCATTCGGCCACCGTCTCGCGCGTGTTGAGCGTGCGCTCCGCGGTCGGACGCGGATCGCCGACGAGACCGGTCGATCCTCCTACGAGGCCGAGCGGCTTGTGGCCGGCGAGCTGGATGCGGCGCAGCGTGAGCAGCTGCACGAGGTTGCCGAGGTGCAGGCTGGGAGCGGTCGGGTCGAAGCCGCAGTAATACGTGATCGGGTCTCCGGCGAGCAGGGCGCGCAGCGCCTCCTGGTCGGTGGACACGTGGACGAGTCCGCGCCACACCAGCTCGTCCCACACGTTCTCGAACGCGGGGTCGAGGGCGATCGGCGCGACCGTCAGATCAGAATTCGACACGCGCTCCAGGCTATCAGCGCGGGGACGTCGCTCAGCTGTGCGCCGCCCACCAGACGAGGAACGCCGCACTCAGCCCGATCACCCAGCTCACCAGGCTCCCGACCAGGAAGTACTCCGCACGCGCGCCGGTCTCGCCGTCTCGCGAGATCTCCGGGAAGCGGACGATGCCCTTGGCCGCCAGCATCGAGGCGAGGATCGGATAGGCCGCGGCGAGCGTGAGGATCATCACGAGCACGCGCTCCAACGGACCGATGAGCCGACCGCCCTGGAAGCCGCCCCGCGAGAGCGGAGTACCGCCGCCCTCGGCATCGGTCACGTCGGCAGTGCCGTCCGCCTGACCGGCATCCTCGGCACCGATCTCTTCGCCGGTTCCCCGCATCAGCTCGATCGGCCTCCAGGTGTGCTCGCCGTCGAGCGCCGTGCGCACCACGAGATTCGCCGACTCGAGGAGGAACGCTCCGGCACCCACCGCGAGCACCGCGAGATCGACGGTGACGGCTCCGAAAGGCGAACGCGGGTTCCACACGGCGCCGAGGAGCCCGGCATCCGCTCGATCGCCGAACCACACCACGGCTCCCACGGCGAGGACGCCGAGGATCACCGCTGGCCAGAAGCTCATCGGAGCCCGTCCCCGGGTCGGCATGCACCAGACCCACAGCGCGCCGGCGACGAGTGCGAAGATCATCGGCAGCACCGCGTCGCTCACGCTGCCGAGGACGAGCAGGATGATCGCGACGGTGAGATAGCCGATCCACCGGCGCGGCGCGAACTGACGCACGATATCGGCGGCGCCCACCGCCAGCAGCAGGAGCCCCGCGGCGATCATCGACCCACTCCCCTCAGCGCCGCGGCGCCGTCGATGAGAGCCACGGCCCCTGCCGAGCGCAGGGCCTTCGACACGCTCGGCTGCGTGATGCCCTCTTCGGCGGCGAGCGCGTGCTGCGAGAGCCCGACCAGCCGCCCGTACACCAGGCGCCGCTCTCGGTCGCTCATCGCGCCGACGAGCTCGTCGCGGACGAGGAGATAGGCGTTGGATGCGGCGATCGTGGAGTCCATGACCTCATCCTGCCCCGGGGCACCGACAATCCAGGTGCGCATGCTCGGCATGACGCGATCCTCGCGTTCGTGGACCGTCTCGATCGCCTCGCGCGCGGCGTACCACCCCGGACCGTCGGAGAGTTCGCCGTGCATCGAGTCGACGGCCCGCACCTCGCCGACCCCGATGCCGAAGCGGAAGGAGACGTCGGCGGGCAACCGCAACTGGATCATCAGCAACGACACGAGCGCGTCGCCGAGGTGCCCATAGACGCCCTGCAGCTCGTCGCCGACAGTCGGAGTCAGCGGATGGATCGCCGATGGCGCATCCGATTCGACCGCGGCGATCGCCTCGTCCAGGCGCCGCTGGGCCGCGGCGCGATCAGGGAGCCGGCGCGAACCCACGATATCGGCGATGACGGCGATGACCATGCCATAACCATATCAGGAATAGTTCGATTATTATGCCTGAATTGGTTATAGGTTCATGGCTATGCACCCTGAGGGAATGTGCGGCTCAGATTCCCAGGGCGTGCGCCGCAGCCTGTGCGCGCGCGACGAGCTCGGCCCGCTGCTCGGCGACGCGCGCCGGAGCCGTGCCTCCGGCGCCGGTGCGCGACGCCACGGATCCCTCGATCGAGAGCACCTCGCGCACCTCGGGCACGAGGTGCGGCGACACCGACAGCAGCAGCGCCTCATCCGCGTCTTCGAGACCCATCCCCCGCTCCTCACAGGCGCGCACCAGCGCGCCGGAGATCTCGTGGGCGTCGCGGAAGGGGACCCGTCGCTTGACCAGCCACTCGGCGACGTCCGTCGCGAGCGAGAAGCCCTGCGGGGCGAGGGCCGCCATGCGCTCGGTGTCGAACTGCAGGGTCGCGACCATGCCGGCGAACGCGGGCAGCACGACCTCGAGGGTCTGCACCGAGTCGAAGACCGGCTCCTTGTCCTCCTGCAGGTCGCGGTTGTACGCGAGCGGAAGGCCCTTGAGCGTCGCCAGCAGACCCGACAGGTTGCCGATGAGTCGGCCGGACTTGCCTCGTGCGAGCTCGGCGATATCGGGGTTCTTCTTCTGCGGCATGATGCTCGACCCAGTCGAGTAGCTGTCGTGCAGGGTGACGAAGCCGAACTCGCGCGTGTTCCACAGGATGATCTCCTCGGCCAGACGCGAGAGGTCGACACCGGTCATCGCCGCGATGAACGCGAACTCCGCCACCACGTCGCGGGCGGAGGTGCCGTCGAGCGAGTTCTCCGCCGGACGGTCGAGCCCGAGCTCGGTCGCCACGAGAGCGGGGTCGAGGCCGAGCGTCGAGCCGGCGAGCGCTCCCCCGCCGTACGGCGAGACCCCGGCGCGGCGGCGCCAGTCGACCAGCCTCTCCAGCTCGCGCACCAGGGGCCAGCCGTGCGCCTGCAGGTGATGGGCGAGCAGCACCGGCTGCGCGTGCTGCAGATGCGTGCGTCCTGGCAGGATCGCTCCGGGATGCGCCTCGGCCTGCGCGACGAGGGCGTCGATGACGCGGAGGATGTCGCGCGCGATCACGCGGGCGTGGTCGATCAGGTACATGCGCACGAGCGTGGCGATCTGGTCGTTGCGGCTGCGTCCGGCGCGCAGGCGCCCGCCGAGCTCGGGGCCGAGCTCGGCGATCAGCGCCTGTTCGAGAGCGCCGTGCACGTCCTCGTCGCTCGGCTGCGGCACGATCTCGCCCGCGGCGACCTTACGAGCAACGGCATCCAGGCCCGCATGCATCCGCTCCGCCTCGTCGGCTTCGAGGTAGCCCGCCGCCTCGAGGGCCGCGGCGTGCGCGTGGGAGCCGGCGATGTCGTACGGTGCGAGGATCCAGTCGAAGTGCGTCGAGCGGCTGAGCTCTGCGAGCTCGGGCGACGGCCCGCTCGCGAAGCGGGCACCCCAGAGCGCACCCTCGTTCGTGCCCTCGTGCTTCTGCGCGCTCATCAGGCCGCCTTCTCGTTCTTGTCGAGCAGCCACACCAGCAGCGCCTTCTGCGCGTGCAGGCGGTTCTCCGCCTCGTCCCACACGACGCTCTGCGGACCGTCGATGACCTCGGAGTCGACCTCATAGCCGCGATCGGCGGGGAGGCAGTGGATGAAGATCGCCTCGGAGTCGGCGAGCGCCATCGTCTCGGAGGTCACCTTGTACCCGCCGAGGTCGCGGATGCGCGCGATCTTCTCCTCCTCCTTGCCCATCGACACCCAGGTGTCGGTGACGACGACGTCGGCGCCCGCGGCCGCCTCGATCGGGTCGGTGTAGAGCGTGATCGATCCGCCGGTCTCGACGGCCCGCCGATCCGCCGCCTCGACGACGTCGGCGCGGGGTGCGTAGTCGGCCGGGGACGCGATGCGCACGTGCATGCCCGCTGTAACGCCGGCCAGCGCATAGGAGTGGGCCATGTTGCTCTGCCCGTCGCCGAAGAATGTCAGCGTGAGACGCTTCAGCTCGCCCTTGTGCTCGCGGATGGTGAGCAGGTCGGCGAGCAGCTGGCACGGGTGGAAGTCGTCGGAGAGCGCGTTGACGACCGGGACCCTGGTGCCTGCGGCCATCTCCTCGAGTCCCGCCTGCGCATAGGTGCGCCACACGATCGCCGCGACCTGGCGCTCGAGCACGCGCGCGGTGTCGGATGGCGTCTCCTTGCCGCCCAGTTGACTGTTCGCCGTGGAGATGATGAGCGGGGAGCCGCCGAGGTCGGCGATGCCGACGGCGAAGGACACCCTGGTGCGGGTGGAGGACTTGTCGAAGATCACAGCGACGGTCTGCGGGCCCGCGAGCGCCTTGTTCGCCCAGCGGTCCTTCTTCAGTTCGATGGCGAGATCGAGGATCTCCGCCTGCTCGGCGGGGGTCAGGTCGTCGTCGCGCAGCAGGTGGCGGGTCATGCGGAGGCCTTTCCGGAGGTGTCGAGGGATGCCGACACGGCGGCGAGCGCGGCGGCGAACAGCTCACGGAACTCGGCGAGCTCAGCGTCGCCGATGGTGAGCGCCGGTGCGATGCGCACGGTCTGGGGGTTGGCGGCGTTGACGATGAGCCCGCACTCCTGCGCAGCCGCGACGACATCACCCGCGACGGGTGCGCCGAGGCCGACGCCGATGAGCAGGCCGCGGCCGCGCACCTCCTCGACCAGCGGAGAGCCGATGCCCGCGATGATCTCGCGCAGCTCCTCCCCCCGGCAGGCCGCGTTCTCGACGAGCCGGGCGTTCTCGATCTCGGTGAGCACGGCATCCGCCACCGCGGTCGCCAGCGGGTTCCCCCCGAAGGTCGACCCGTGCGATCCGGGGGTGAACAGCGCGCTCGCGGCGCCGTAGGTGACGAGCGCCCCGATCGGAAAGCCGCCGCCGATGCCCTTGGCGAGGGTGATCGCGTCGGGAGTGATGCCCTCGTGCGAGAAGCCGAACCAGGCACCGGTGCGCCCGGCCCCGGTCTGGATCTCGTCGACGATGAGCAGCGCGCCGTGCTTCAGGGTGAGCGCGCGCGCGGCCTGGAGGTAGCCCTCCGGCAGTTCGACGACACCGGCCTCGCCCTGGATCGGCTCGACGATCACGGCCGCCACGCGGTCGTCGATCGCCGCCTCGAGGGCCTCGACCGTCGCAGGGATGTGCTCGACGCCCCCAGGCATCGGCTCGAAAGGCGCGCGCATCGAGGCCTTCGCCGTCAACGCGAGCGAGCCCATCGTGCGGCCGTGGAAGCCGTTCTCGAGCGCGATGATGCGCGGCTTGTCCGTCCCGCCGTGCAGACGGGCGAGCTTGAAGGCGGCCTCGTTGGCCTCGGCTCCCGAGTTCGAGAAGAAGACGCGCCCGTCGATACCGGTGCCGGCCAGGCGCTTGAGCCGGGCGGCGAGGGCGAGCTGCGGGGGCGTGGCGAAGTAGTTCGACACATGAGCGAGAGTGGCCGCCTGGCGGGATACGGCCTCGACGAACACGGGGTGCGCGTGCCCGAGGGAGAGCACGGCGATCCCGGCGAGGAAGTCGAGATAGCGCTTCCCCTCGGCATCCCACAGGTACGACCCCTCGCCGCGGGTGAGCATCGCCAGTCGCGGCCCCGCGTTGAGTACCAGGTCGCTCGCTGCGTCTTCCTGCCAATTGCTCATGCCTGCGTCCCTGCGCTTCCCAAGACCACTTCTGTTCCGATTCCCTTGCTGGTGAAAAGTTCGACGAGCACCGAGTGCGGCACCCGTCCGTCGATGATCGCCGCGGCGTCGACGCCGCCCTCGACCGCGTCGAGGCATGCCCGCATCTTCGGGATCATGCCCGACTCCAGGCTCGGCAGCATCTCGATGAGGGCGTCCGAGGTGAGATGCGACACGAGCGAGTCGCGGTTGGGCCAGTCGGCGTAGAGGCCTGCCACGTCCGTGAGGATCACGAGCTTGCGCGCCCCCAGGGCGACCGCGAGGGCTGCAGCCGCGGCATCCGCATTCACGTTGAGCGACTGCCCGGGGTGATCGAGGTCGGGCGCGATCGAGGAGATCACTGGTACCCGTCCCGCCGCCAGGTGATCGAGCACCGCGGTCGGGTCGACCTGCACGACATCGCCGACACGGCCGAGGTCGACCTCTTCGCCGTCGACGACGACGCCGCGGCGGCGACCGCCGAAGAGGCCCGCATCCTCGCCGCTGAGACCGGTCGCGATCGGGCCGTGCGAGTTGATCTTCGACACCAGCTGCGGGTTGACCTGCCCGGTGAGCACCATGCGCACGACGCTGATCGCCTCGGTCGTGGTGACCCGGTAGCCGCCCTTGAACTCGCTGGGGATGTCGAGCCGTCCGAGCATGTCGGAGATCTGCGGGCCCCCGCCGTGCACGACCACCGGCTGCACGCCCACGTAGCGGAGGTACGCGATGTCCTGGGCGAAGGCCTCCTGCAGCTCATCGGAGACCATGGCGTTGCCGCCGTACTTGACGACGACGATCTGGTCGCGGAACTTCTTCAGCCACGGCAGCGACTCGATGAGCGTCTCGGCCTTGACCGCAGCGATATCGGCCGGGGTGTCCTGGATGTCGGTCATGAGGCGTAGGCGCTGTTCTCGTGCACGTAGTCGTGGGTGAGGTCGTTGGTGAGGACGGATGCCGTGGCCTCGCCGACTTTGAGATCGATCACGAGGTGCGTGGCCCGAGGCGTGAGATCGACCTCCTCGCGAGGTCGGTCGGGGCCGCCCTCGGTGCACACCCGCACGCCGTTCATCCAAACGTCGACGTCGTAGGGGTCGAACTGCGCGGACGTCGTGCCGATCGCAGCGAGCACACGACCCCAGTTAGGGTCGTTGCCGAAGATCGCGGCCTTGAAGAGGTTGTTGCGGGCGACCGAGCGTCCCACCTCGACGGCCTCGGCTTCGGATGCGGCGCCCTGCACCTCGATCGTGATGTCGTGGCTGGCGCCCTCGGCGTCCCTCTGCAGTTTGACCGCGAGCTCCTGGCAGAGCTCGGCCAGCGCCGAGCCGAAGACGTCGAGGTCGGGGGCGATGCCGCTCGCGCCGTTGGCGAGGAGGGTCACCTGGTCGTTCGTCGACATGCAGCCGTCGGAGTCGAGGCGGTCGAAGGTGCGCCCCGTGGCACCGCGCAGCGCGGCGTCCGCCTCGAGCGGTTCGAGCACGGCATCCGTCGTGATCACGACGAGCATCGTTGCAAGTCCGGGGGCGAGCATGCCCGCGCCCTTCGCCATACCGCCAATCGTCCAGCCGTCGCGGCTGACGATGGCGGTCTTCGCGACGGTGTCGGTGGTCATGATCGCCTGGGCCGCGAGCTCCCCGCCGTCGGCCGAGAGCTCGGCGACGGCCTGCTCGGTGCCGGCGAGGACCTTGGCGCGGAACACCTCGTCGCCGGTGCCGATGAGGCCGGTCGAGCAGACGAGCACGTCGCCGGCGCTGACGCCGAGCAGCTCGGCCGCCTTCTCGGCGGTCTGATGAGTGGTCTGGAAGCCGAACGACCCGGTGAAGCAGTTCGCCCCGCCCGAGTTGAGCACCACGGCCTCGACCACGCGGTCGGCCACGGCCTGCTGCGACCAGATGATGGGGTTCGCCTTGGCGCGGTTGCTGGTGAAGACCGCAGCTCCCACCTTGCGCGGCCCGCGGTTCACGACGACGGCGACATCGGGCTTGCCGGTGCTCTTCAGGCCTGCGGCGACACCGGCCGCCTCGAATCCTGCGGGGGCGGTGACACTCACGGTGCGACTCCGTTTACACAGAGCGCGCGGTCTTCGGGGAGGCCGAGCGCGATGTTCATGGACTGGATGGCGGCACCCGCGGTGCCCTTGACGAGGTTGTCGACCGCGGTCACGACCGTGACGCGGTTCGCCGCGCGGTCGATCGCGAGGCCGATCAGCGCCGTGTTCGCGCCCAGCACGTCGGCCGTGCGCGGGAACTCGCCTTCCGGGAGGAGCTGCACGAAGGTCTCGCCGGCGTAGGCGCTCTCCCACGCGTCGCGCAGCTGCGCGTCGGTGACACCGCCTGCGATCGGTGCGGTCGAGGTGGCGAGGATGCCGCGCGACATCGGCACCAGCACGGGGGTGAACGAGATGCGGATGCCGTCGGCATCCGCCCCGGATGCTGCGGCGAGCGCCTGGCGGATCTCGGGGATGTGACGGTGCGTGCCGCCGACCGCGTACGGGTTGGCGGTGCCGAGGATCTCGCTGCCGAGCAGGTTGGTCTTCAGGCTCTTGCCCGCGCCGGATGGGCCGACGGCGAGCACGGAGACGATGTCTCCCGGATCGATGACGCCGGCGGCGACGCCGGGCGCGAGGCTGAGGCTCACGGTCGAGGCGTTGCAGCCGGGGGCGGCGATGCGTGACGTGCCCACGAGGTTCTCGCGCTGCTTCATCGGCTCGTTCGGCCGCTCGCGCTGGGGGTCGACGAGGAGCTCCGGTACGCCGTACGCCCACGGCTCGTGGTACTCCCCGCCGTAGAAGGCGTCCCAGGATTCCTTCGAAGTGAGCCGGTGATCGGCTCCGGCGTCGATGACGAGCGGCACCGAGCCGAGGGCGTCGGTGTACTGCCCGGACTGCCCATGCGGCAGGGCGAGGAACACGATGTCGTGACCGGCGAGGACCTCGGGCGAGGTGTCCTCAAGGGTGAGGTGTGCGAGTGAGCGCAGGTGCGGCTGATGCTGGATCAGCGGCTGACCGGCGTTCGAGTGCGCCGTGACGGTGCGGATCTCGATGTCGGGGTGAGCTGCCAGCAGGCGCAGGATCTCGCCGCCCGCATAGCCGGATGCGCCGGAAACGGCGACGGTGTACGTCATGCTTCTACCTTAACGCTGGGAGGGTCTGGGGCCGGAGCGGCGACACCGCCGCTCGACCGCCATGCGCAAGCAGGCAGGAGCGCGGGGTCGCCTAGAGTCGGCGGCCGTCGCGGCGTCGGCGCGCGCTCAGAGACCGCGTGGCGGGAGCGAGGACGGCCGATGGCATGCCGCGACGATAGCGCGGGTGCCGCGGCATCCGCAAATCCGGCCCGTCATGTGTCCGGCATCCGGTTCCGGCATCCGCATCCGCATCCGCATCCGCATCCTGCAGGAGTTCCGCAGTCATGCAGGACCGGATCACAGAGACCGGCACTGCACGATGCGGAAACTCCTGCAGGATGCAGGACTCAGTCCCGGATCGCGGCGCCGAAGCGCTCGGACGCGACCGCGACGCCGGCGAGCTTGGCCTCCGTGGCCTCCGCCGCCGTGAGCGTCCGGTCGTCGGCACGGAAGCGCAGGGCGAAGGTCAGGCTCTTCGAGCCGTCGGGCACGCCCTCGCCGCGGTAGTCGTCGACGAGACGCAGCGACTCCAGCAGCGGCCCTGCACCCTCGACGAGCGCGTCGCGCAGCTCGGCGGCGGGGAGCTCGGCGGGCACGACGAGCGACACGTCCTGCGTCGCGGCGGGGAAGGTCGACAGCGAGGCCGCGACCGCCGATTCTCCGGCGAGCGACAGGATGCCGTCGAGGTCGAGCTCGAGGACAGTGGCCCGGCCGGGGAGATCGGCATCGGCGGCGACGTCGGGATGCAGTTCACCCACGTAGCCGACCTCGGTGTCGCCGACCAGCAGCACGCCGGTACGACCGGGGTGGAGGGCGGTGCGCTGTCCCTGGACCACGTCGATCTCGACCCCCGCGGCGGCGGCGATGACCCGCACCGCGTCGAGCGCCTCGGTGAGGCCAGCCGCCTCGGCCGCACGGCCCGGCTGGCGAGCCGAGACGTTCCCGGTGAGGAGTGCGGCGATGTGCCGGTGCTGCGGCGGGATCGACGCGTTCAGCTCGGCGAGCTTCTCATCGCTCGGCCGCGCGCCCAGCGGCGGCACCTCGTCGGTGCCGTAGACGAACCCCGGCTCGGGCAGGAACACGGTCCCCGTCTCGAAGATCGCGAGGTCCGTGAAGCCGCGCGAGATGTTGCGGTGCGCGGTCTGCAGGAGCCCGGGGATCAGCGAGCGGCGCAGGTACGACGCCTGACCGTCGAGGGCGTTCGCCAGACGGATGCTCGGCAGCTTCTCGCCGGAGGCGGAGCCGTGCAGATCGTTCTGGATGTCGCTCGTGAACGGGAACGCCGAGGTCTCCACGAACCCTGCGGCCGCGAGCGCGTTCGCCACGCGGCGGCGGCCCTGCTGGTGCGCGGTGAGCCCGCGCCCCGACGGCGGCGTCGGCAGCACCGAGGGGATGCGGTCGAGCCCGTGGATGCGGGCGACCTCCTCGGCGAGCGTCCACTTGTCGGTGAGGTCGGGGCGCCAGGTGGGCGGGATGACGGCCCAGCCTTCCCCTGAGGCGGTCACCTCGGCGCCGATCGTCTCCAGCGCACCCGTGATCTCGGCATCCGTGTAGTCCACGCCGATGAGGCTCTGCACGAAACCGGCTGGCAGCTCGATCTCGCAGGTGGTGACCTCGGCGAACAGCGCCCCGCCCTCGTCGGTCAGGGTGCCGCCGGCGAGGGAGACCATGAGGTCGGCCGCTCGGCGGGCGGCGACGAACGGGATCAGCGGGTCGACGCCGCGCTCGAAGCGCTTGGACGCCTCGCTGGGCAGCTTGTGCCGACGGGCAGAGCGCGCGATCGTGGTCGGGTCGAAGGTCGCCGCCTCGATGAGCACGTTGCGGGTGGTCTCGGTCATCTCGGTGGTGCCGCCGCCCATGACGCCGGCGATGCCGATGGGGCCGGAGCCGTCGGCGATCAGCAGATCCTCTTCGTGCAGGACGCGCTCCTGCCCGTCGAGCGTCGTGATCTTCTCCCCCGGCGCCGCGCGACGCACCGTGATGCCGCCGTCGAGCTTGTCGAGGTCGTAGCCGTGCAGCGGCTGGCCGAGCTCGAGCATCACATAGTTCGTGATGTCGATGAGCACGCCCAGCGACCGCATGCCGGCCAGCGACAGGCGGGCGATCATCCACGGCGGGGTCGGACGCGACGGATCGACGCCGCGGACGACGCGGGTGACGAACTCGCTCGCACCGACGCGCCCGCGCACGGGCTCCCGGTCGTCGACGACAGCGGTGTGGCCGGTACCAGGCTGCAGGTCGGCGGCATCGCGCTCGGCCGGGTCGCGGAAGGCCGCACCGGTCGCGTGCGAGTACTCGCGGGCGATGCCTCGCACGGAGAACGCGTAGCCGCGGTCAGGCGTGACGTTGACGTCGACCGCGACGTCGTCAAGACCCAGCAGGGCGATCGCATCGGCGCCGACCTCGGGGTCGAGGCCGAGCTCGGCGAGAACCAGGATGCCGTTGTGCTCGTCCCCAAGACCCAGCTCGCGCGCCGAGGCGATCATGCCGTCGGACACGTGGCCGTAGGTCTTGCGCGCGGCGATCGGGAAAGGACCAGGCAGCACCGACCCGGGCAGGGTGGCCACAATCTTGTCGCCCACGGCGAAGTTGTGCGCACCGCAGACGATGCCGCGCACGCCGCCGTTGGCTTCGCCCACATCGACCTGGCACCACCGGATGGTCTTGCCGTTCGACTGCGGCTCCTCCTCGAAGGACAGCACCTGGCCGACGACGACGGGTCCGGAGATCTCGAAGCGGTGCACGTCCTCCTCTTCGAAGCCGACCGACACCATCGCCGCGAGGACGTCCTCGGGCGTGGCATCCGCTGCCAGATCGACGTACTCACGCAGCCACGAAAGCGGGACGCGCATCACACCACCATCCCGAACTGCTCGCTGAATCGGATATCGCCCTCGGCCATGTCGCGCATGTCCTGCACGTCGCTGCGGAACATGAGCCCGCGCTCGACGCCCATGCCGAACGCGAAGCCGCTGTACACGTCGGGGTCGATGCCCGCCGCCCGCAGCACGTTGGGGTTGATCATGCCACAGCCGCCCCACTCGATCCAGCGCGCGCCGCCCTTGAAGGTCGGGTGCCAGAGGTCGAGCTCGGCGGACGGCTCGGTGAAGGGGAAGAAGTTCGTGCGGAAGCGCGTCTTCGCCTCTGGGCCGAAGAGCTGGCGGGCGACATGGTCAAGCGTGCCTTTGAGGTGGGCCATCGAGATGCCCTTGTCGACGACCAGTCCCTCGAACTGGGTGAACACCGGAAGGTGCGTCGCGTCGAACTCGTCAGTGCGGTAGACGCGTCCGGGGCACAGCACGTAGATCGGCACCTCGCGCTCGAGCATCGAGCGCACCTGCACGGGGCTCGTGTGCGTGCGCATCACGAGGTGGCGGGAGGTCGGGTCGACGTAGAAGGTGTCCTGCTCCTGGCGGGCGGGGTGGTCGACGTCGAAGTTCAGGGCGTCGAAGTTGAACCACTCGTGCTCGAGCTCGGGGCCCTCCGCGATCTCCCACCCCATGCCGACGAAGATGTCGGCGATCTGCTCGCTGAGCAGGGTGAGCGGATGCCGGGCGCCGACGCGTGTGCGGGAAGGCACCGCCGTGATGTCGACGCGCTCGGCCTCGAGGCGCGCGGCGACCTCGGCGGCGGCGAGCTCGGCCTCCTTGGCGGCGAGCGCCTGGGTCACGCGCCCCCGCCCCTGGCCCACGAGCTTGCCGAACGCGGCCTTGTTCTCGGGCGCGACCTGGCGCATCGAGGCGTTCAGCACGGCCAGCGGCGAGCCGTCGGCGACGTGCGCGACACGAGCCGCCTTCAGCTCAGCGGTGTCGGCGGCGGCGCCGATGGCCTCGAGGGCTGCGGCGACAGCGGCTTCGACCGCTTCGGGGGTGATCTCGGGGGGTTCGACGGCGCGAGGAGAATCGGACACGAGAACCGAGTCTACCCGCCGAGCACCCTCTCCCCCGTGCCGCGGCCGCCCCGCCTCAGACGACGAGTCCGAGCAGCAGCACTCCGATCAGTCCGACCACCGAGACCACGCATTCCATGAGGCTCCAGGTCTTGAACGTCTGACCGACGGTCATGCCGAAGTACTCCTTCACGAGCCAGAATCCGGCGTCGTTGACGTGGGAGAGGAAGACCGATCCGGCGCCGATGGCGAGGACCATGAGCGCGACGTGCGTGCTGCTCAGGTCGCCCACGAGCGGGGCCATGATGCCGGCGGCCGTGATCGTGGCGACCGTGGCGGAGCCGGTGGCGAGACGGATGACGACGGCGACGAGCCAGCCGGCGATCAGCAGCGGCATCCCGGATCCGGCGATCCCGCTGCCGATCACCTGGCCGACACCGGAGTCGACGAGCGTCTGCTTGAAGCCGCCGCCGGCGCCGACGATGAGGAGGATGGAGGCGATCGGCGCGAACGCGGCGCCGGTCTCGGAGGCGACCTCCGACATCGTCCGTCCCAGCGTCGTGCCGAGCACGACCATCGAGTAGAGCGCGGTGATCAGCAGCGCCTGCAGCGGGGTGCCGAGCCACACGAGCACCTGGCCGACACCGGTCTCGCCGATGCCGGTCGCCTTCACGACCGTCATCATGAGCATGAGGACGACGGGCATCAGCACAACGGAGAGCGCGATGCCGAACGAGGGCCGCCGCCCTCTGTTCTCGTCGACCGGAGCGAGCAGCTTGTCGGAGGCCGCGATCGGCACCCACTTCGCCATCGGCTTCGCCATCACGGGGCCCGCGATGATGACCGTCGGAATCGCGACCAGCAGGCCGAGGGCGAGGGTGACGCCGAGGTCCGCCTTCAGCGCGTCGATGGCGATGAGCGGGCCGGGGTGCGGGGGCACGAGGCCGTGCAGCGCCGAGAGGCCGGCCAGGGCGGGAATGCCGACGAGGATGACCGGGAGCTTGGCGCGCTTGGCGACGAGCATGACGATGGGGATCAGCAGCACGACGCCGACCTCGAAGAACAGCGGGATGCCGATGATGAAGGCGGCGAACGCCATCGCCCAGGGAAGACGCTTCGCCGGCGTCTTCGCCAGCACCGTGTCGACGATCTCGTCGGCGGCACCCGATTCGGTGAGGAAGCGCCCGATCACCGCGCCGAGGACGATGAGGACGCCCACCCCGCCGACGGTCGAGCCGAGGCCGGCCGAGAACGACGTGAAGGCGTCGGTGAACCCCATGTTCGCGGCCACCGCCATGACGGCCGAGCCGAGCATGAGGGCGAAGAACGGATGCATCTTCACCCACAGGATCAGGGCCACGATGATCACGATCGACACCACCGCGGCGATGATCAACTGGGCCGTGCTCGCGGCGGGTGGGGCCGCGGGATCCGCGAAGGGCAGCATCCCCGTGTACGGGGACGCAGCCGCGAACAGTGCATTCATTGACGGGCTCCTCACTGAGCGCGGATCCTTGACGACCGCAGCCTACGCCACACCTTAGTGGCCGGATAGGATCGATGGCGAGAGCGACCCCCGATGGCGAGGGAGAGGGAGAAACATGCAGTCCGAGGCCCCCACCACCCGCAGCATTCCCCTGGAGACGGCACCCGCCCCGTGCGTGCTCGCCATCGACATCGGGTCCGGTTCCACCCGGTGCTGCCTGTACGACGCGTACGCGCGCCCGATCAAAAAGCGCACCGTCAAAGCCGACCACCTCTTCACCGAGACGACCGACGGCACCGCCGAGATCGACGCGGATCAGGTCGCCGACGAGGTCGCCTCGGTCATCGGCGACGTGGTGAGCGAGATCGGGCCCGGTCTGATCCGCGCCGTCGTGATGGACACCTTCGCCTCCTCGCTCGTGTGCGTCGATGCCGAGGGCCGCGCGCTGACCCCCTGCTACACGTACGCGGACTCCCGTTCGTCCGCGCAGCTCGCCCGTCTTCGCGAGACGCTCGACGAGACCGAGGTGCACCAGCGCATCGGCGCGCGCCTGCACACGAGCTACCACCCGCCGCGGCTGCTCTGGCTCCAGGAGACGCAGCCCGAGGTCTTCGCGCGCACGGCGAAGTTCCTGTCGCTCGGCGAGTACGTGTACGCGCGCCTGGCGGGCATCGAAGGCGCCGCCACCTCGACGATGGCCTGGGCCGGCATCCTCAACCGCCACACTTGCGAACTCGACGACGAGCTCCTCGCAGCGGTCGGCGTCGACCGCTCCCGGTTCGCGCCCGCGCTCGATCCCGACCAGCCCATCACCGACGTGTCGCCCGAGGTCGCCGAGCGCTGGCCCGCGCTGGAGGGCGCCGCCTGGTTCCCCGCCGTGCCCGACGGCTACGCCTCGAACATCGGCGTGGGCGCCGACCGCCCCGAGATCGCCGCGATGTCCGCGGCCACCTCCGGGGCGATCAGGGTGATCGTCGACGGGACCCCCAATGTGGTCCCGTCCGGTCTGTGGGCCTACCGCGTCTCGCGCTCCCAGTCGATCGTCGGCGGCGCCCTCAACGACGTGGGCCGGGTCCTCCTGTGGCTGGAGAGCACCCTGGCCGCGGTGCCGCCCGAAGCGGTCGAGGTCGCTCTCAGCGCCCCGCCGACGGACGGCGTGCCCCTCGTCCTGCCGTTCTTCACCGGTGAGCGCGCCACGGGCTGGGCGGGCGACGCACGGGCGATCTTCACCGACGTCTCCTCGTCGACGACGCCGCTCGATCTGTGGCGCGGCGCCGCCGAGGGGATCGCGCTGTCGTACGCCCGCGTCTTCGCCCAGCTCAGGGAGGCGAACCCCGGCATCGAGCGGGTGATCGCCTCCGGCGGCGCCGCCGGCGCTCGCCCGGGGCTCATGCGCGTGGTGACACAGGCGATCGGATTCCCCCTGCAGGCGGTGGAGGTCAAGCGCGTCACGATGCGCGGCGCCGCGGTGCTGGCGCTGTCCGTGCTGCACCCCGATCAGACCGCCGCGCAGGTCGCGCCCACCGAGCCGATCATGCCGGAGCAGGACGAGCAGGACTACTACGCGACGCTGCTCGAGCGGTTCACCGCCGTGTACGACGCCCTCATCGCCGGCTGACCTCCGGCGCGTCGTACGCCAGCGCCCCGGCGCCTCACACGCCGGTGTTGGTCCCGTCGAACTTCCCCGCACCGCGCTGCATGGCGATCACCTCGGTCACCGTCGAGTCCTTGTTGATGCGCGGGTCGGCATCGGCGGCCGCATGGGCCTCGGTCTTCGGCGAGCGCTTCGCGCGCTTCTCCATGCGGTAGGCCACGTAGGAGATGAGGAGGCAGACCGCGACGTACATCGAACCGCCGATGATGGCCGACTGGATCAGCGGCGAACCGTAGGGCGCCTGGTTGCCGAGCTGGTTGATGACGTACAGCAGCTCCTGGTACGTGATGATGAACCCGAGCGCGGTGTCCTTCAGCGCGACGACGAGCTGGGCGACGATGACCGGCATCATGGCCCGCACGGCCTGAGGCAGCAGGATCAGCGACATCACACCGGTCTTGCGCAGGCCGATCGCGTAACCGGCCTCCTTCTGCCCTCGGGGCAGCGCCTCGACACCGGCGCGGAGCACCTCGGCAAGCACCGAGCCGTTGTAGACGATGAGGGCGATGACGACCGCCCAGTACGGGGGCATCTTCACGCCGAGCACAGGGAGTCCGTAGTAGAGGAGCATCATCAGCACGAGCACGGGGATGGCCCGGAGCAGCTCGATGATCCAACGCACGGGCTCGCGCACCCAGGCGTGCTCGGAGAGCCGCCCGATGCCGAGCAGGAAGCCGAGCACGAGGGAGCCGACACCGGCCACGGCGAACGCCGCCAGGGTGGCCAGCAGTCCCTGGCCGAAGCGGACCCAGACCGCGGAGTACGTGAAGATGTTCCACTTCTCGGGGGCGAACTGCCCTGTGGCCTGCAGCCGCCACACCACCCAGCCGAGCACGCCGGCGACGATGCCGCGGGCCTGCACCAGCGTGCGGGCCAGCTGATCGCCGTAGGCGTCGTACACCCCGCCCGCCGCCCCGCCGGCGATCGCGTACGGCTCCGCGCTCCACTCCCCCGCTCGCGGCGAGCACCCCGCGATGGCGATGATGACGAACAGCGCCATCATCGCTGCCAGCGCCCTGCGCACCGGCGCTCTCATGATCCCTCGGGGTCGGGGATGCGCAGGATCGCCACGAGCCCCCCGCCGTCGGCCGGGGCGACGACGAGGTCCCCGCCGATCGAGGCCATCAGATCGGTGACGATCGCGAGGCCGAGACCGGCGCCGGCCACGTCGTCCTCCGCACCGCGCCAGAACCGGTCGATCGCCATCGATGCCTCCTCCTCGGTGAGTCCTGGCCCGTGATCACGCACCGAGATCACGCATACCGCGCCCTCTCGAGCTGCTTCGAGCTCGATCAGGCCACCGGCCGGCGAATACTTCACCGCGTTGTCGATCAGCGCATCCAGCGCCCCTTCGATCAGCATCCGATCGGTGACGCTCAGCACCGGCCCTGTGCGCGCCGTGCTCAGACTCACCCCGCGCTGCGCCGCCACGTCGCGCCAGGCGCCGGCGCGACGGGCGACGAGGGAGGCGAGATCGACGGCTGAGAACGTCGACGCCTCGCGCCCCGACCGCGTCAGGCTCAGCAGCGTCTCGAGGATCTCCGTCATGCGCCGGCCCTCCTGCCGCGTCTCCTCGACGTCGGCATCCCACTCTGGGCCGAGTCCCGTCGCCAGGTGCTCGACCCGCAGCAGCAGCGCGTTCAGCGGGTTGCGCAGCTCATGCGAGGCGTTCGCGGCGAACTCCTGCTGCCGGGTGATCACGCGCTCGATCTCGCCCGCCATGTTGTTGAACACCCTGGTCATCCGGCGCAGCTCCGCCGGCCCCGTGTCCACGTCGACGCGCGCTCCGATCTCGCCGTGCTCGATCGCCACCATCGCCCTGTCCAGCCGGTGCACGGGCGCAAGCACCCACCGCGCGAGCTGGAACACGATCGCGACGGCGAGCGCGACGGCGACGAGCGCGATCGCGACGAGCACGGCGAGCTCGCGCGTCAGCGCCGACCTTGCGCCCTCACCCGTCGCGGTGATCATCACCGCGCCGATGACGTCTCCGTCGTCGAACACCGGCTCGACCAGCGACACGTCCGCGATCTCCCACGGCCGCGACGACGTTGGGAGCTCCGCGCGACGGCCCGACAGCGCCAGACGCACCTGCTCGCCCTCGGCTTCGGAGAGCACATCCCCGGAGGAGCGCGCACCGGCCGCCCAGACGGAGCCGGCGAGATCGAAGACCGCGACCTCGGTGCCGTACACCTCCTGGAACCTCCGGGCCTCGGCGTCGAACACGGCGGTGCTTCCGGCCAGCAGCGACTGCCGGGCCGTCGTGGTGAAGTAGCCGAGGTCGCCCAACTGCTGCGAATAGAACGCCTGCTGGATCCCGCGCGCCGCGCTCCAGCCGGCCACGCTCCCCGAGGCCGAGGAGCACGGCGACCAGCGGGACGAGGAAGACGATGATGAGCCGGTTGCGCACGTCAGCCGCTCACGAGCCGGTAGCCGACGCCGCGCACCGTCTTGATGAAACGACGCTCGCCGGCTTTGCGCCGGATCGCGCCGACGTGCACTTCGAGGGAGTGCGTGAAACCACGCCAGTCGGTGTTCCACACCTCGCGGATCAGCCGGTCCTTCGGGACGGCGACACCGGGGTGCCTGGCCAGCACCGCGACGATATCGAACTCCTTCGGGGTGAGATCGATGATCTCGTCGCCGACGAGCAGTCGGCGCGCGACGAGGTCGATGCGGACGTCTCCGGTGGCGGTGACGACGACGGGCTCGGCCTCGACCTGCGCCGGCCGCGCCCGGCGGGTGACCGCCTCGATGCGCGCGAGCAGCTCGTGCACGTCGTAGGGCTTGATGACGAAGTCGTCGGCGCCGGCGCGCAGCCCCCTGATCCGCTCGATCACCTGGCTGCGCGCCGTGACCACGACGATCGGCACCTCGGAGCGGGCGCGGATGCGGCGGCACAGATCGATGCCGCCCACGTCGGGAAGGCCGAGGTCGAGGAGCACCGCCTCGGTCTGCGCGTCGAGCAGAGCCAGCGCCTCGGCGCCGTCGGCGGCGCGCTGGGTCGCGTACCCCGAGCGCTGCAGGAACGCGTCGAGGGCGGAGGCGACACGATCGTCGTCCTCGACAATCAGAATCCGCATCGATCCCGCCCCCTTTCCACCAGCGCCTCAGGAGACGGATGCCGCGCGCTGCGCGAAAGCGCTCTCGTACAGGCACACGCTCGCCGCCGTCGCCAGGTTCAACGACTCGGCCCTGCCGAAGATGGGCAGCTTCAGCACGTGGTCAGCGAGGGCGAGGGCCGCATCCTCGAGCCCATGGGCCTCGTTGCCGAACAGCCAGCCCGTCGGGCGTGCCAGCACGCCCTCGGCGCGTGCGGCGAGCAGGTCGTCGCCCTTCACGTCGGCGGCGATGACCGAGAGCCCCGCGGCATGGGCCTGCTCGACGACGTCTTCGAGATCGGCCGCGACGGACACCGGCAGGTGGAACAGCGATCCGGTCGTCGCCCGTACGACCTTCGGATTGTAGGGGTCGACCGTGCGACCGGTGAGGATGACGGCATCCGCCCCCGCAGCGTCGGCCGCGCGGATGATCGTCCCGAGGTTTCCCGGGTCGCGGATCTCCTCGCAGATCGCCACCAGGCGGGGCGCGGCCGCGAAGACGTCGCGCCCCGATGTCGGCGTCTGCCGCGCCACGGCGACGAGCCCCTGCGGGGTCACCGTGTCGGCCATCGCCGCGAGCACGTAGTCCGTCACGAACACCGGTTCGATGCCGGCATCCGCCGCCTTCGCCCTGATGTCCGGATGCTTGTCCCATCCCGCGGTCGCGGTGAACAGCTCGACGATCGCCCCGGGGCGATAGGTGAGCGCCTCGCGGACCGACTGCGGGCCCTCGAGGAGGTAGAGGCCCGTGTCGGATCGGGCACTGCGCTTGGTCAGTTTGGCGACGGCACGGACTCGGGGGGAGCGGGGGTTCTCCAACACGCTCTCAGTCTAGGCAACGACGCGGCCCCCGTCGCGCACCGCCGCCGGACGGCAGAAGGCGCCCTCCCGAGGGAGAGCGCCTTCTGGAAGCAGTGCTGCTTACGCGGCCGACTTCGGTGCGTTGACGTCGGAGGGCAGGGCCTTCTTCGCCGTCTCGACCAGCGCCGTGAACGTCGCCGCATCGTTGACCGCGAGGTCGGCGAGGATGCGACGGTCGACCGTGACACCCGCGAGGCCGAGGCCCTGGATGAAGCGGTTGTAGGTCATGCCGTTCTGGCGGGCAGCGGCGTTGATGCGCTGGATCCAGAGACGGCGGAAGTCGCCCTTGCGCTTGCGACGGTCACGGTACGAGTAGACCAGCGAGTGGATGACCTGCTCTTTGGCCTTGCGGTAGAGGCGCGAACGCTGACCGCGGTAACCGGAGGCGCGCTCGAGGATGACGCGACGCTTCTTGTGGGCGTTTACTGCCCGCTTGACTCTTGCCATTTTCCTGTGTTCCTATTCCTGCGATCGGACGCGTCAGCGACCGAGAAGCTTCTTGGCGACCTTGAAGTCTGCCTTCGACAGAACCTGGTCCTGGTTGAGGCGGCGGGTACGACGGCTCGACTTGTGCTCAAGGTTGTGGCGCATACCGGCCTGCTGCTTCTTCAGCTTGCCGCTGCCGGTGATCTTGAAGCGCTTCTTGGAACCCGAGTGGGTCTTCTGCTTCGGCATCTTCTCTTCTTTCGTATGGCGCCTTCTCAGGCGACGGTGGGGACCCGCTGTGCGGGAGTCTCAGGGGCGGAGATCACTCCGCTGCGGCGTCAGCCGCGGCATCCGACGATCTGGCCACGCGAGCGGCCTGCTTCTTCGCATCGCGGACCGCGTTCTGCTCGGCCTTGGCCTCGGACTTGTTCTTCAGCGGCGCGATGACCATCACCATGTTGCGACCGTCGATGGTCGGGTTCGACTCGACGGTACCGAACTCGGCGACATCCTCGGCGAACTTGCGCAGCAGACGCACGCCCTGCTCCGGACGCGACTGCTCACGACCGCGGAACAGGATCATCGCTTTGACCTTGTCGCCCGCCTTGAGGAAGCCCTCGGCGCGCTTGAGCTTGGTCGTGTAGTCGTGAGCCTCGATCTTCAGACGGAAACGGACTTCCTTGAGGACCGTGTTCGCCTGGTTGCGACGAGCTTCCTTCGCCTTCTGGGCAGCCTCGTACTTGAACTTGCCGTAGTCCATGATCTTGACCACGGGAGGCTTCGAGTTCGGGGCGACCTCGACGAGGTCGAGATCGGCTTCCTGCGCGAGACGCAGTGCGGCCTCGATGCGGACGACACCGATCTGCTCACCCGCGGGACCGACGAGGCGGACCTCGGGGACGCGGATGCGCTCATTGGTACGGGGATCGCTGATGCGGAACTCCTTAGACGATGGTTTCGGCCACCAGGATGCTGACTGCATCCCAGGCGAAATCAGAGTCGTCTCCCACCCGCCGACATTCAGATATCGGCGCCGCACCCTGTCTACCTCACGCGTCTTTCGACGTGATCCGGCGGAGTGCAAGACCCGGTAGCCTGGAACGGCAAGCGCGGGTGGGAAGTGAATCCTCTTTCGTGCCAGAGCATGAACGCTCTGGAGCCCGACAAAGTCTAACAGAAGGCAAGGCGAAGTGACGAACCAGGCACCGGACGAGGCGGCACGCGAACGCGAGGAGCGCTGGGCTCGGCAGGAAGAGGCAGCGGCGTCCGCCACGCGCGACATCGCCGATGTGCCCGCCGTCGAGGTGATCACCACGACCGCCGTGCACCTGATGAGCGCGGCCGCCGTCAAGCTCGGCCTCGCCGACGACCCAGACGCGCAGCTCGACCTCGACGAGGCGCGCAAGCTTATCAACGCCCTCGCCGGACTCATCACGGCCGGTGCACCCGAGATCAGCGACATGCACGCGCGCTCCCTGCGCGACGGGCTGCGTTCGCTGCAGCTCGCGTTCCGCGAGGCGTCGACCATCCCCGACCCGATCGGCAAGGGACCGGGCGAGAAGTGGACGGGGCCGGTCACCTGATCCGCCAGCGCAGAGAAGTGGCCGTTGCGCAAGAATGCGGACAGCGGATGCCGGAACTGGTGCCACCCGCCGCCGGGGAGCTCAGGCGGAAGGGCGGAGCTTGACGCTCAGGGAGTCGGCGAGCACGGCGATCCGGTCGTCGGCGGCCCAGCGCCGGGCGAGACGCTGCAGCACGGCGTCGAGCGTCTCGCGCTCGAGCCCCGCGGTGAGCTCGAGGATCACGACGAGCTCGGGGCCGCGCAGGCGCGCGTCTGGATCTCCCGCGGCGACGGCGACATCGATCACGGCGAGCTCATGCGCCACGCTCTCCTGCAGCGCGGCGAACACCTCCGGCGACTGATAGCTGGGCTCCCAGCGGTGGCCCTGGGCCACCGCCCACACGGCGGGACGGCGGATCGCGAATTCGGTGGCAGCGGTCGGATCCAGCACGATGAGATCGGTGTCGTCGGAGGAGGCCGCCAGCGCTGCGCGCACCCCCTCGACGGGGATCGGCCGCGCCAGCGGATCCCACTTCTGCATCGCTTCGACGCAGGAGAACACCGGCTGCACGCGCCTGCCGTCGGGAGCGGCGACCGTCACGATCGAAAGCTCCTGGGTCTTGTCGACCACGAGCCCCGTCGGCCCCACACCCTCATCGCCCTTCTCTGCGACGAGCGGAATCAGCACGCGTGCCGCGCGGAAGGCGTCGACCACCTCGACCTGCGAGCCCTCCCCCGCGCGGAAGCGCACGAGGGCCTCGAGCAGCGCGGGGTCGGCCGAGCCGTCGTCGGCGGCATGGGGGTTCGCCTCGAAGCGGCGCCCCTCCCAGGGGATGCCCGCGGAGTCGCCGTGGTCGCGCGAATCCGGTCCGCATGCGTGCGGGTCAGTCTCCGGCGACATCCAGAGCCTCGGCCAGCGTGAAGGCGCCCGCGTACAGCGCCTTCCCGACGATGGCGCCCTCGACGCCCAGCGGCACGAGATCGCGGAGAGCTGCGATGTCGTCGAGCGTCGCGATGCCGCCGGAGGCCACGACGGGCTTCGGGGTGCGCGAGGTCATCTCGCGCAGGAGCTCGATGTTCGGGCCGCGCAGCGTTCCGTCCTTAGTGACATCGGTGACGACGTAGCGGCTGCATCCGGCATCCTCGAGGCGGTCGAGCACCTCCCAGAGGTCGCCACCGTCCTTCGTCCACCCGCGTGCGGCGAGAGTCGTGCCGCGCACGTCGAGGCCGACGGCGATCGCCTCGCCGTACCGCCCGATCACATCGGCGGCCCACTCGGGGTTCTCGAGGGCGGCGGTGCCGAGGTTGATGCGCGCGGCACCGGTCTCGAGCGCGGCCTCGAGGCTCGCGTCGTCGCGGATGCCGCCTGAGAGCTCGACGTTCACGTGCTTGAACTGCTTGATGACCTTGCGCAGGATCGGGGCGTTGCTGCCGCGGCCGAACGCCGCGTCGAGGTCGACGAGGTGGATCCACTCCGCGCCCTGCGACACCCACTCCCCCGCGGCATCCAGCGGGTCGCCGTAGCTGGTCTCGCTGCCGGCCTCCCCCTGGGTCAGTCGGACGGCCTTGCCGCCGGCGACATCGACCGCGGGAAGGAGCGTGAGCGAGGGAGACTGCGCGAAGTCGTTCATGACGTCCTTGAGTGAGTGGATGCGCCGATCAGCGGCACGAGAATCGAGGGTACTCCTGCGGTCGCCGGCGCCCAAATGCGCGACACCGCACGAGCGTCTCAGAGACTGGAGACCCAGTTGCCGAGAAGGCGGATGCCGGCTTCGCCGGACTTCTCCGGGTGGAACTGGGTCGCCGACAGCGGCCCGTTCTCCACAGCGGCGAGGAACGGGTCGCCGTACGTCGTCCAGGTGAGCACCGGCTGCGGGAACGGCGGGATCACATCGAGCTCCCACGACTGCGCGGCGTAGGAGTGCACGAAATAGAAGCGCTCGTCCTCCACGCCCCGGAAGAGGATGCTGTCGGCGCCGGGCTCGACCGTGTTCCAGCCCATGTGCGGCAGGACCGGCGCGTTGAGCTCGGTGACCGCGCCCGGCCACTCCCCGAGGCCCTCGGCGTCGTGGCCGCGCTCCACCCCGTGCGAGAAGAGCACCTGCATGCCGACGCAGATCCCGAGGACCGCCCTCCCTCCGGCGAGGCGCCGATCGATGATCTCGTCGCCACCGTGCGCGGAGAGCGCATCGCGCACGGCCTGGAACGCGCCGAC
This sequence comes from Microbacterium sp., assembly GCF_047607465.1. Lineage (GTDB taxonomy): Bacteria > Actinomycetota > Actinomycetes > Actinomycetales > Microbacteriaceae > Microbacterium. Next base: position 27,187 of record NZ_JASGCY010000004.1, read on the forward strand.
GCCGGGGACGACAAGACCATCGGCCTCGAACGCCTGGTTCTTGTCGCGCGTGAGCACGGCGTCGGCGCCCGCGGCGATCAGCGCCTTGACGGCGGAGTGGACGTTGCCGGACTCGTAGTCGAAGATGGCGACCTTGGGTGCGCTCACAGCGCGCCCTTGGTGGAGGGAATGCCGTCGACGAGCGGGTCGAGCGCCTTGGCCTGCCGGAACGCCCGCGCGAAGGCCTTGTACTCGGCCTCGGCGATGTGGTGGGGGTCGCGCCCGCCGAGCACCCGCACGTGCACGGTCAGGCCGGCGTTGAACGTGATCGCCTCGAAGGAGTGCCGCACGAGGGCTCCCGTGAAGTGACCGCCGATGAGGTGGAACTCGAAGCCGGCCGGCTCCCCCTCGTGCACGAGGTACGGGCGCCCGGAGATGTCGACCACGGCCTGGGCGAGCGCCTCGTCGAGAGGCACGAGGGCGTCTCCGTAGCGGGAGATGCCGGACTTGTCGCCGAGAGCCTCGCGGATCGCCATGCCGAGCACGATCGAGATGTCCTCCACCGTGTGGTGCGCATCGATGTGGGTGTCGCCGGAGGCGCGGACGGTGAGGTCGGTGAGCGAGTGCTTCGCGAACGCCGTGAGCATGTGGTCGAAGAACGGCACCGAGGTGTCGATGTGGCTGACGCCGGTGCCGTCGAGGTTCAGCTCGAGTTCGACGGTCGACTCGGAGGTGCTGCGGACGCGGCGAGCCGTGCGGGGCGCGGAGGTGCTCATGACGCCGATCCTATCGAGGCGAGCGCGTCGAGGAACGCGGTGGTCTCGGCCTCTGTGCCCGCCGTGACCCGCAGGTGCCCTGGGATGCCGACGTCGCGCACGAGCACGCCGCGATCGTAGAGCGCCTGCCAGGTGGCCTTCGGATCGGCGACGCCGCCGAAGAGCACGAAGTTCGACCAGGAGCGGTGCGGCGTGTACCCGAGGGCCTCGAGCGTCGCACTGATCCGGTCGCGCTGCTCGATGATCTCGTCGACCATGGAGAGCATCACATCGGCGTTGCGCAGCGCCGCGACCGCCGCCGCCTGCGTGAGCGCGCTGAGGTGGTACGGCAGGCGCACCAGGCGCAGCGCGTCGATGAAGGCGGGGGCGGCTGCGAGGTAGCCCACCCGCGCGCCGGCGAAGGCGAACGCCTTGCTCATCGTGCGGGAGACGGCAAGGCGCCCCCGCCCCTCGAGGAGCGTGAGAGCGGATGCCGCGTCGTGGGGCGCGAACTCCTGGTAGGCCTCGTCGACGATGACGACGCCGCGCGCCGCCTCGTACACCGCCTCGACGACGTCGAGGCCGAGCGGGGTGCCGGTGGGGTTGTTCGGTGTGCAGAGGATGACGACGTCGGGGTCGGCGGCGCGCACCTGCTCCGCTGCATCTTCGGCGCTGATCGTGTAGTCGGACTCACGGGTGCCCGCGATCCACCTCGCCCCCGTCCCCTGGGTGAGCAGCGGGTACATCGAGTAGGTCGGCGCGAAACCGAACACCGTGCGCCCCGGCCCGCCGAAGGCCTGGAGAATGTGCTGCAGAACCTCGTTGGAGCCGTTGCCCGCCCAGATCTGGTCGGACGTGAGCCCGTGGCCGAGGTAGCCGGCGAAGGCCTCGCGAAGGGCGGTGAACTCGCGGTCGGGGTAGCGGTTCACGTCGCGGATGGCGACCGCGATGTCGTCGAGGATGTCGCTGGCCACCGCGTCGGGCACCGGGTGGGTGTTCTCGTTGACGTTGAGCGCGATCGGCAGCGGGGCCTGGGGCGCGCCGTACGGAGTGAGTCCGCGAAGGTCGTCGCGAAGGGGGAGGTCGTCGAGTGAAACGGTCACCCTCCCCATGCTAGAACCCGTCGCCGTCGGCGACAGTGACGATGACGGGATGCGACGAATCCGGCTATGAACGACGACTGCGGACTACTTCGTGTACTGCGCCGGGATCGCGATCTCGTCGCCGATCTGCAGCGTGGAGGCGGAGAGCGCGTTGAGGGCGCGGATCTCGGAGATGACGACCCGCGGGTCCTCGTCGGGGGCGATGCTCGAAGCGATCGACCACAGCGACTCGCCGGGTGCGACCGTGACGGTCTCGAACGTCGCCGAGGCGCCACCGTCGTTCGATGCCAGTGCGCTGCCGCCGCTGAGGATGCCGAATGCGATCGCCGCGGCGACGGGCACGGAGGCTGCGGCGAGGAGCAGACGCCGACCACGAGCGGTCAGTCGCAGACGGGTCGTCGCGCGTGCCGGAATCTGTGCCGTGGTGCTGAAGGCGATGGTGCTCATGTCGTGCTCCCTCTCGTGACCCCCGCGGGGGAAGTTGGCGTAGCGTTCGCATTCACGGCTCGGCCGGGAGCCGTGAATGCGAAGCTACGTTCCGAATCTATCTTCGATTTCGAATATCTGTCAAGACTTCTTCGAAATCCGATCTTCGAATTGGCCGACACGCTCGAACAGATCTACCAGACGAGCACGATTCTCGGATACGGTTTCGATATCGACACCACATCACGGACCACCGACATTCGAACTCCGGCCCCGGAGCCATGCACCTGAGGAGCACCATGAGCGACATCTCCGCCCCTGAACCCGAGGCGCCGCGCACCCGTCGCCGCAAGAGCCTCAGCGCGAAGCAGATGGCGATCCTCGAGGTCATCCAGAACTCGATCAGCCGCCACGGCTACCCGCCGAGCATGCGGGAGATCGGCGATGCCGTCGGCTTGAAGTCGCTCTCGAGCGTCACCCATCAGCTCGGGCAGCTCGAGCTCAGCGGGTACCTCCGGCGCGACCCCGGCAAGACCCGCGCGATGGAGGTCCTCATCGACCTGCCCGGCACGAGCGGCGAGAACCCGGCCGACGTCGCGACCCCGGTCGGCGACGCGGCGCTGGTCCCGCTCGTCGGCCGCATCGCCGCCGGCGTGCCGATCACCGCCGACCAGCAGGTCGAGGAGATCTTCCCGCTGCCGCGTCAGCTCGTGGGCAAGGGCGAGCTGTTCATGCTCAAGGTCTCGGGCGAGTCGATGATCGACGCCGCGATCTGCGACGGCGACTGGGTGGTCGTGCGGGCGCAGGTCAGCGCGGAGAACGGCGAGATCGTCGCGGCGATGCTCGACGGCGAGGCGACGGTGAAGGTGCTCCGCCGTCGCGACGGCCACACCTGGCTGCTCCCCCGCAACTCGGCGTTCGAGCCGATCCTCGGCGACGAGTCGACGATCCTCGGCAAGGTCGTGGCGGTGCTGCGCGCGGTGTGACCGCCGCACGACGAAAACACGACGAGACGGCCGGATCCCACCGCGGAGGGCTCCCGCCGAGTGAGGTAAGAAGCCGG
>NZ_JASGCY010000005.1:0-5256 GCF_047607465.1 Microbacterium sp.
ACCGCGTCCACGACAACAGCTTGTCTCGATCACCATCCCAAAGCGCCAACGCAGGAGCAGGAGAATTCGCCATAACCAATTCTCCCAAACCATAAACCATTTAGGAACTAACGCCACGCGACACTAGAGTGACCGCACTTGCCGTGAGTGCTGCTGACCGTGAAGGCACTATCCACTTAGTCTCGTTTTTCACGGGGACACCGTACCACGCGTCTCGCGCTCGGCTCGCGCCCCCACTGGCGCGCGGCGTGAGTAGGGTGGGGGCGTGACCGAAACGCGGGAGTACACGGATGCTGACGGCATCGCCATCGTCTACGACATCCACGATGCGGTGGGCGCTGCGCGGGGCGTCGTGCAGCTGCTGCACGGGGTGGGCGAGCACGCAGGCCGCTATGGCGCGCTGATCGCCGCTCTCACCGGGGCCGGCTTCATCGTCTACGCCGACGACCACCGCGGACACGGGCGCACCGGCATCCGTCAGCATGGGGGACCCGAAAGGCTCGGGCGCCTCGGGAAGGGCGGAGTGCGCGCAGCCAAGGACGCGCTCTGGCAGCTCACCGGGATCATCCGCTTCGACCACCCCGACCTGCCGCTCGTGCTGCTCGGGCACTCCTGGGGTTCGTTCCTCGCGCAGATGCTGGTGAACGAGCACGCCGAGGCGTACGACGCCGTCGTGCTCTCGGGGTCGGCGCTGCGTACGCCTCTGATGTTGAACGCGGCGCCGCTGAACAAGCGCTGGGCGGGGCCTTCGGCCACCGGACTCGAATGGCTCTCGCGTGACGAGGCCGTCTGGGCGGAGTTCCACGACGACCCGCTGACCACCGAGGAGCCGCTGCTGAAGCTGTTCGGCCCGATCGAGGCCGCCAGACTCTACGGGCGTCCTCGCAAGGATCTCGGCAGGGACGTTCCGATGCTCCTCATGGTCGGACGCGACGACCCCGTCGGCGGCCCCGTCAGCGTGCACAAGCTCGCCGATGCGTACCGGACGCGGTCGGGCCTCACCGATGTGACGACTCTCGTCTACCCGGATGCCCGTCACGAGATCTTCAACGAGCTGCAGCAGGACGAGGTGCGCGCCGACCTGCTCGCCTGGCTCGACGCGCGCATTCCCCGGCGCTGAAACATTTCGTTCGGAGTCCTGGCATTACACCTGGTGATGCTGTGTGACGCAGTCCGCGTCTGCACCGCCTCTCGCGTCATAGATTCGCGACGAGAGGAGGGCCAGCTGATGAGCTTCGAGAACGAATGGCGAGCGTGGCACCAGGCCCGGGAGCGCTACGCGGGGGCCGAATACGGGCCGGCCGCACTGGAATCCACGAACTGGCTGATCACGGAGCCGGCGGCTGTCGAGGGCGTGCCGGGACTGTGGGCGCTCACCGGCGACGGAGGGATCCGCGGCAGCGAGCTCGGCACCGCAGGGTCGGTGGTGGTTCTGCGCGGAAGCGACACGATCCGGCTCGGACACCGTGAGCTGCGGGTGTTCGGCCGTGACGGCGTCGTGGCGCTGCGCGTGTTCAACCCGCGGCGCCCGCAGCGCGAGCGGTTCAGCGGGATCGACGCGTACCCCCCGCGCGAGGTCTGGCGGATCCCCGCGGTCTTCGAGCCGACTCCCGACGAGCGCATCGTCCTCACCGCCGTCGACGGCCATGAGCAGGAGTCGCTGGTGGCCGGTCGGCTGAGGTTCACGCTCGACGGCACCGAGTCGACCCTCACCGTGACCAGGAATCCTCAAGGCGGTCTCACCGCCGTCTTCGCCGATGCGACGAACGGCATCGAGACCTACCGCTTCCGCTTCCTGCCGATCGACGAGCCCGCAGCCGACGGCACCGCCTTCATCGACTTCAATCGCGCCTACCTGCCGCCGTGCGCGTTCTCGGACCAGTTCGTGTGCCCGCTGCCGCCGGCCGGCAACCGCTACACCGCCTCGATCAGGGCGGGGGAGCGGGCCGTGGTCCTCGGCGGCTGAGTTCTCGGGCTGGGGCCGCGGCTTAAGCTGTAACCGTGCACGGTGAATACAAGGTCCCTGGTGGAAAGCTCGTCGTCGTCGACCTCGAGGTGATCGACGGTCGCTTCGCGGATTTGCGCCTGGCGGGCGACTTCTTCCTCGAGCCGGACACGGCGCTCGACGACATCAACGCCGCCGTGAACGGGCTGCCGGTGCAGGCCGATGCCACGGCTATCGCCGCCGCGGTGCGCGGAGCGCTCCCCGAGGGTGCGCAGCTGCTCGGATTCACCCCCGAGGCGGTGGGAACGGCCGTGCGCCGGGCGCTCGTCACCGCCCCGGGGTGGCGCGACTTCGACTGGGAGATCGTGCACGAGAAGGCGGTCTCGCCGCGCATGAACCTCGCCCTCGACGAGGTGCTGACCTCGCGGGTCGGCGAGGGGCGCCGCCGCCCGACGCTGCGCATCTGGGAGTGGGACGAGTCGGCCGTCGTGATCGGATCGTTCCAGTCGTACCGCAACGAGGTCGACCCCGATGGCGCCGCCCGGCACGGCTTCGAGGTCGTCCGTCGCATCTCCGGCGGCGGGGCGATGCTCATGGCCGCGGGGCAGATCATCACGTACTCGCTGTACGTGCCGGCATCCCTCGTTGCGGGGATGACGTTCGCCGACTCCTACGCCTTCCTCGACGACTGGGTGTTGCAGGCGCTGCGCTCGCTGGGGATCGACGCGGTGTACCAGCCGCTCAACGACATCGCCTCGCCGAGCGGCAAGATCGGCGGGGCCGCGCAGAAGCGGCTCGCCAACGGCGGCGTGCTGCACCACGCGACCCTCTCGTACGACATCGACGGGCAGACGATGGCCGAGGTGCTGCGCATCGGGCGCGAGAAGCTCAGCGACAAGGGCACGGCGTCGGCGGCGAAGCGCGTCGACCCGCTGCGCTCGCAGACGGGCCTCGCGCGCGATGAGATCATCGAGCGGTTCAAGGACACCTTCCGGTCGCTGACCTCGGCGGAGGACGGATCGATCACCGCCGAGGAATACGCGGATGCCGAGGCTCTCGTCGCGTCGAAGTTCGCCACCGACGCGTGGCTGCACCGGGTTCCGTGACGTCGACGGGTTCCGTGGCGCCAGCGGCGTTCGCGGCGGAGCGCGGGGCCGTCACGATCATCGAGGGCGACAACCTCGCGGTCGCCGAGAGCCTCGAAGCAGGGTCGTTCACGCTCGTGTACCTGGACCCGCCGTTCAACACGGGGCGCGCCCGCGAACGGCAGGTCGTCACCGCCCGGCGGACGCGCCGGGGTCAGCAGGGGGCGGATGCGGGATCGGATGCGGATGCCGAACCGTCTGGGGCCGAGCACGAGGGGCCGGCGTCGCTGAGCGGTACCGAGCCGGACGGGGCGGCGTCCGGGATCGATCCGGGATCCGGGATCGCGACAGCATCCGAGATCCGTCATGGCTTCCACGGGCACGAGTACGAGCGGGTGCGCGGGATGCTGCGCGCCTACGACGACCGGTTCGACGACTACGGCGCGTTCCTCATGCCGCGACTCGAACAGGCCTGGCGGCTGCTCGCCGACGACGGCACCCTGTACCTGCATCTCGACTACCGTGAGGCGCACTACGCGAAGGTCATGCTCGATGCGGTGTTCGGACGCGATTCGTTCCTCAACGAGCTGATCTGGGCCTACGACTACGGCGCGAAGTCGCGCCGGCGCTGGCCGACCAAGCACGACACGATCCTCGTCTACGTGAAGAATCCGCGGACCTACGTGTTCGATTCCGAGGCGGTGGACCGAGAGCCGTACATGGCGCCGGGGCTCGTCACGGCGGAGAAGGCTGAGCGCGGCAAGCTCCCGACCGACGTGTGGTGGCACACGATCGTGCCGACCACCGGACGCGAGAAGACCGGCTACCCCACGCAGAAGCCCGAAGGCATCCTGCGGCGCATCGTCGCGGCGTCGAGCCGCCCTGGAGACCGCGTGCTCGACCTGTTCGCCGGCTCCGGCACGACTGGCGCGGTCGCCGCAGCCCTCGGACGCGACGCCGTGCTCGTGGATAACAACCCCGAGGCCGTGCGTGTCATGGCGGAGCGGATGCCGGACGCCGAGGTTCGGCAGGCCTGAGGGCTCCGCGTTCCGCGCGCTCCGCGTTCCGGGCGCTCCGCGTTCCGAGCTCCACGCGTCCCGCGTTCCGGCGAGGGCCCTCGTGCTTCCCGTCGCGGGCCCCCTCGCGCTTCCGGTCGCGATTTGTGCCGCTTCGGCGCGGGTCTTCATGGTTCCCGTCGCGATTTGTGCCGCTTGCGGCGGGCGCGGGCGGCATAAATCGCGACCGGAGCGGATGGGCGGCTCGCGGATGCGGCACAAATCGCGACGGGCACCACGGATGCCGTGACCATCGAGACGCCCGGTCACTAGTACTGTCAGAGCCAGGCGGTGCGCGGTGCCCGCTGCCGGGGGCGGACGGGACTCGCGAGTTTCAGAGCGACAGAGGGAAAGGTCGATCTCAGTGATTGCATTCTTCAAGAAGCGGGTGCTCTTGTGGCCGCTGATTCTTAGCGGAGTGATCGTTGTGGCGCTCGTCATCGCGGCCGCTGCCTTCGGCGCTTTCAACGCATTTTCGGTGCAGTCGATCTTTAGTACGAAGTCGGAGACGCGAGATAGTCAGGTCGTCGCGGCGATTGAACAGAAGCAGGAGGTCGCTCTCCTCAGCCTCGGAATCCAGGGGATCAAGTCCAAGGAGGACGGGCTGAAGTTCTTCGGTTCTGACATCTTCGGGAGCTCGCGTGCGACCTACCTGCAGTATGAGTTCACGGCGAAGATCGGAGTCGATGGAGAGCAGGTCAAGGTCGACCCGCAGGGCGACACCGTGGTGGTGTCGATTCCCGGATTCATCTGGATCGGGGTCGATGACGTGAAGTACGACTTCGTGATGTCGAAGGACGGCATCCTCAGCTTTGTCACGCCGGAGATCGATCGTGACGAGATGATCAACAGCATCCTCAGCGACGAGGTCAAGGAGAAATATCTGGACAAGCACGACGAGGCGCTGCGCGACCAGGTTGAGGTGTTCTACTCCGGCATTATCCATGCCGTGGATCCCACTCTGGACATCGAGTTCGTCTACACGGGGGGTGCCTCCGCCGACGAGTGAGCCACGGCGGCCGGTCTCCGGCCGTTCCGGCCGCCGACGCCGGACGCTCCGGTCGCGATTTGTGCCGCTTCGGCACGGGCCCGAGTGGTTTCCGTGGCGGGTTTTGGGGGGGAGGTGGGTGGCGGGGGGGCCCAAAACCCACCGGGCCCCAAACGCCCACCC
>NZ_JASGCY010000006.1:0-14889 GCF_047607465.1 Microbacterium sp.
CGTTCGGGTTCTGTGGCGGTGGGTGTGGTCGCGGGGGCAGAGGGGCCGCAGGTTCGTGGTGTTGGTGGTGCCGCCGTTCGCCCAGGGGCGGTCGTGGTCGATGTCGGCGTCGGCGGCGAGGCGGTGGCATCCGTCTCTGGTGCAGGTGCCGTGGGTGAGGATCAGCCAGTCGCGCTGTGCGCGGGTGGGCCGGTAGGTGCGGCGGTCCATGTCGAGGGTGATGCCTTTGACGGGGTCGGTGATGACCCGGTGGAACGCGGTGGTGTCGAGGAACAGCTGCGCAGCGGTCACCGGGTCGATGGTGTCGCCGCCGACGATGCACGCCTGCTCGACCGGCACCGGCATGGGCGCGGTGCCGGGAGCGGAGCCGGGCACGGTGGTGCCGGTGCCGGTGCCTGTGCCGGCGAGGAGTTGGACGGGGATGGTGACGAAGATCTTCGTCTTCACCGCGGTGGCGGTGCCCTTCCCGGTGAGCCAGGCGCAGAGCAGGTCGGCGCGCACCTGATCACGAGTGCGCCCGCCCCGTTCCCCCTTCTGCACGTGCTTCGCGGTCGCCGTGAGCCGACCCATGATCTTCTCCGCCTCGACGGTCGGGATCAGCGCGGTCAGCCAACTCATCCCGTCACCGGCCGGGGAGACGCGCACGTTCCGGTCGGCCATCGCCCGCGCATGCCTGCGGGACGCGATGTTCCCAGCAGCACTGTCGACCAGGCGCTTCACCTTCCGACGAAACGTCTCGGGCGGGCACTCCAGCACCCACCCGGACGCAGCCGCATCAACGGCCGCGATGACCGCGGCGACCTCATCGAGGACCTCCTGCGGGGCATCGGCAGGAGGACGGATCACGTGCAGGCAATCGAGGACCTGATCAACCTGCCGCCCGGTCGCGAACCCGTCGCGCGCCTGCTGCCACACCCCGGGAAGATCCCGCATCGCCTGCACGGTGCGAGCCTGCAGGAACCGCACCTGATCCTCACTGACCCGCAAACGCAGGGCGATATCGAGGGTCGCAGCCCGCTCCGCCATCACCGGATCCGCATCGAACGTATACACCTCCGGATGCTCGGCCGCGAACGCGATAGCCTCGACAATCCGCTCCGCACGACGCGCCGCAACCCGGTTGAGCTCGATGTCAAGACACTCCAGGTCATCAAGAAGGATCGACGCGACCTCGAGAGCCGACACCGGAGACGCGACAACACCACCCACCGGATCGGACACCAACGAAGCATCCAAACCATCGAGTAACGCGGTATCGTTCATACCTCCACAATAGAACAAAGATGCGAAGATGGGAAGAGGTTATGGCGAACCCGAGGAACATTCGTCCGGCCGCAAGGGTCCTCCGACAACCTCAGGAACCCGGAGCTGTCGAGACCGTTGACGATGTCGGAGGCCCAGCGCACACTGGGTGGCATCCTCGAACAACGGAGACACGATGACCGCCACTGTCGCGAGCATCACCCGCGCCACGGCCGGAGGCATCGCCCGCGCCGCCGTCGCGATCGTGACCGCCACCGCGGTGCTCGCCGGTTGCGCGCAGGCGGCACCGCCGCCGACTCCAGGAGGCATCCGGCAGCCCTCGCCGACTCCGAGTGGCATCCGGCTGCCTCCGCTGGCCGCCTCACCCGACTATCAACTGGGCGGCGCCTACCCGCCCGCCTCGGGGGTCGGCGTCGTCGGTCGCGACCGCTCCGCCTCTCCCGCCGAGGGCCGCTACTCCATCTGCTACATCAACGGGTTCCAGACCCAGCCGGATGCGTTCGACGACTGGGACGACGACCTGCTCCTGCGCGACGAGCACCGCGAGCCGGTCTTCGATCCCGACTGGCCCGACGAGGCGCTCCTCGACACGTCGACGCCGTCGCACCGAGATCGCATCGCCGCGATGATCTCGCCGTGGATCGAGGGATGCGCCGATGCGGGATTCGACACGGTCGAGTTCGACAACCTCGACTTCTACATGCGCTCGCACGGGGCGCTGACCATCGAAGACAACCTCGCCCTGGCCGAGCTGCTCGTCTCGGCCGCCCACGAGGCGGGCCTGGCGGCCGGCCAGAAGAACGCCGCCGAAGACGCGGCCGCCCTGCGCGAGCACGCGGGCTTCGACTTCGCGCTGACCGAGGAGTGCGCGGCATTCCGGGAATGCCCGCAGTACGCCGCCGTCTACGGCGAGCACGTCATCGACATCGAGTACGCCGACCGACTGCCCCGATCCTTCGCGCAGATGTGCGCAGACGACGATTCCCCGTCCTCAATGGTCCTCCGCGACCGCGATCTGGTGACGCCAGACGACGACGGGTACGTGTTCGTGCTCTGCTGACATCGGAGCCGGGGCACGACCCCGCGATCCGGGCACGCCCAAGGGCCGCGCCCGGCGCACCGGCCACCGCGCGTCAGACCCCGCCCTCCAGGAAAGCCCGCACCTCGGCGACCGCAGGGTCCACGGAAACCGTCGGCACGGCGTAGCCGCGCTCCGCAAGCCAGGCGTCGTCGTACACCTTGTCGAGGTAGCCGCGGCCGTGATCCGGCAGCAGCACCACGACCACGTCGTCTTCGGTGAGACTCGACGCCGCGCGCAGCGCCGCCACCACGGCCATGCCGCTCGAGCCGCCGACGAGCAGCCCCTCCTCCGCGGCGAGGCGGCGCGTCATCGCGAACGACTCGGCATCCGAGATCCGCTCGTAGCCGTCGACGACCGACGGGTCGAACGTCGTCGGCAGGAAGTCCTCGCCGACCCCCTCGACGTGGTAGCCGTGGATCGGCCCGCCCGAGTAGATCGAGCCCTCGGGGTCAGCGCCGATCACCCGCACGCGCCCGGCGCTGGCCTCCTTGAGGTAGCGCCCGGTACCGCTGATCGTGCCGCCGGTGCCGATGCCGGCGACGAAATGCGTGACCCGGCCATCGGTGTCGGCCCAGATCTCGGGCCCCGTGGTCTCGAAGTGCCCGCGCGGGCCGTTCTGGTTCGCGAACTGATTCGGGTTGAACGCGCCGGGGATCGCCGCGGCGAGGCGCGCCGCGACGCTGTAGTACGACCGCGGATCGTCCGGTTCGACGCTGGTGGGCGTCACGACGACCTCGGCGCCGTAGGCGCGCAAGACGGCCACTTTGGCGCCGGCGAACTTGTCCGGCACGACGAAGACCATCCTGTATCCGCGCTGGAGCGCGACAAGGGCGAGACCAACGCCGGTGTTTCCGCTCGTGGCCTCGACGATCGTGCCGCCGGGCTTCAGGTGCCCCTCGCGTTCTGCGGCGTCGATGATCGCGCCGGCGATGCGGTCCTTCGCGGAGCTGCCCGGATTGAAGTACTCGACCTTCGCGAGCACGGTGGGGCGGATGCCGGCGGCGACGGCGTTCAGGCGGACGAGCGGGGTGCGGCCGACGAGGTCGGCGATGTGCTGGGCGTAGCGCACGGAAGGATCTTCCTGTTCGGAGCGCACGGAGAGCGCGCGGGTGTCTGGGGTCGGTCGTTGGCGAGCAGAGAGCTCAGCGACAACAACGACTCGTCAGGGACACCCCGGAACTGTAACACGATGGCGGGCACCCCTCCTAGGCTGAGGGTGTGAGCGAGATCAAGGCAGCCGTGCGGCGCGCGCGCGAGCGCGCCTCGACCGGCATCCGCTCGGCCTTCTCGCGCGGCGCCGTTCCCGCCTGGATCGCCGCCGGGGCTCTCGCCGTCGCCATCGTCGTGCTCATCGCGGTCGGCGCCTTCGACACCGTAGAAGCACCCCCGGAGCCGGTCGCGATCGGGGAAGAGGTGCGGCTGGACACCTACGCCGTCACCGTGATCGACGTGGAGGTGACGGATGCCGTCGAGGAGCATTACTTCAACGCCGATCCCGGCGAGGTGCTGCTCGTGGTGACGATGCGTCTGGAGAACCTCTCGGACAGCACCATCGGCGTCGACACCACCCCTGACCATGTCACCTCCCGGCTGGTGGGATCGTCGACCTCACTGCTCGAGCTCACCGGGGTGACCATCGAGCGCGGACCGCGCGTGTGGCGCGGCGCTTCCTCGGCCACGCCCCTGCTGCAGCCAGACGTCCCCGCCGAGATCACCGTCGGCTGGGCGGTCGATCCCGACGACCTCGACGAAGCGACGCTCGAGGTCTACAACGCCGATGTGCGCCACGGACAGATCCTGCTCGCCTCGAACGTGATCACCTGGACCCAGGGCGCGCACGTCGCCCGCATCGGGTTGGGGGCCGACAGATGAGGCGCGCGGCCGCGTGGATCGTCGGCGTCGGCTGCGTCGTCGCCGCCGGAGCCGTCGCCGCCGCCACCCCCGGTCCGGATGCAGTGGAGGGTCCCTTCCTCATCCGCGGCGTGGTCGGTGAAGCGGTCACCGCGCGCAACCTCGTCGTCACCGTCGAGGACGCGGCCTTCACCGGCCGCCTGACCTCGAAGGACTGGACCGTCGGCGGCAACTGGCTCGTGGTCGATCTCTCCGCCGCCGCCATCACGACCGAGGTCGACGCCGGATTGCAGCTCATCACCCTCCTCGTCGGCGGTCGTGAGTTCATCGCGAGCGAGCAACCGCCGACCTCACTCGTCGGGGAGAGGCTGCGGCTCGGCGTCGACACCATCGGCGCCGTCGCCTTCGAGCTGCCCGCAGACGTCGACGGCGGTCACGCCGAACTGCGCCTCACTGATCGTTACTCCACCCCGTATCTCGACGACGTCATCGTCGTGCCGCTCGATCTCGACGACGTCGCCCACGAGGACGAGATCGAGATCGACCGGCCAGAGCTGGAGGGGATGCCGTGATGCGCACGCGTACCCGCGCGATCACCCTGATCGCTCTGCTTGCCTGCGCCTTGGGGGTGCACTTCTGGCTCGACGCGATGCCCGTCATCGAACGCAAGAGCGAGACCTACGCGACGGCCGGCGACGACGGCAGCCTCGAGGTCGCGGGTCAACGGCTCACGCTGCGGGGCGCTGAGTGGGACGAGTTCCCCTCCCCCGATGGGACCCGCACGGTCAGCATCCGCCTGCACTCCTCCGGCGGGGCCGAGGCCGAGGTGTGCGGCGAGGTCACCCTGTCGGAACCGGGCGGGCGCATCTGGCTCGATGCCGACGACATCGTCGACGTGCCCTCCGAGGAAGGCGAACCGTACTGCGTCGCCGAATCAGCCCCCTACGACATCGTCACGGTGTTCGTCGTCCCGGACGACGCCGACGGCCCCTTCGTGCTCACCATCGCCGACGGTGCCGGCCGCGCCGCGCGCTTCGACATCGCGTTCTGAACCCGCCGCATCGAGATGCGACCCCGGGCTGGCGACGATCGCGTCGTAGGCGGTCGCCACGAGCACCACGCGCAACGGCTCGATCACCGCGGCGATGAGCACGAGGATCATCGGGAGAACCGCTCTCCAGAAGAGCTCCTCGTGCCCGCCGATGATCTGCAGGACGCCGCGGGTGCCGGCCCGCTCGAGCAGCATCCACAGCGCATAGCCGAGCACGGTCGCCCCGAAGAGCGCAGGTCCGCCTCGCCAGATCACCGTGACGGCGGCCCAGAGGCTCTCGATGCGGTCGAGCAGGCCGCGGATCATCCATCGGGCGCCGCCACGGAGACGGGTGTCGCTCCAGGCGTGCAGGCGCGTTCTGCCGTCGAAGGTCGTGCCGTAGATCACGCCGACGATCATGAGCCAGGCGGCGGGCATCACGACCACATCGGTCACGGCGCCGATCGTCCAGGTGCCGAGCTCCCAGATGCCCGCGATGAAAGGGATCTGCGCGGCGAACCAGTCGCCGATCCCCTGCAACCAGTCGACGCCGGCGCGCTGCGAGATCCAGCCGAGCACCCCGGCCCACCACTGCCCGACGAGGGTGAAGAGCATGAAGGTCCACAGCACCTCGGTGTAGACCGCCGCAGCTCGGGTCCAGACGGGCAGGCGCTGCTCGAACCTCCCGAGCAGCAGGCGCACGGCGAGGGCGACGATCAGCAGGGCCACCGAGAGCGGCCCGCCCCCGACGAGGCCGCCGCGGTCGCCGAGCGCCTCGGTGCCGTAACCGGTCTCGGCCAAGGCGCTGTTGGCGGCGATGCGGAGGAACTCGTTGCGGTCGGCGTCGAGCATTCCCCACGCGGCATAGAAGGCGAAGAACGGAAGGATCGAGGCCAGGAGCGCGGTCGTGAAGCCGCGCAGCCCGCCTGACGCCGCAGGTTTCGTGTGCCGCAGCGAGGGGCGCACCGTGAGGTACATCGCGACGTAGGAGATCAGGCGCGCGGCGACCGCGATCGGCAGGATGAGCAGGCCGCCGAGCGTGGTCCTGCCGCCGACGAAACCGGCGAGCTCGATCGCGAGCTCGTGCACGATCTCGCCCGCGAGATACCAGGCCATAAGCGTCGGCCAGTGCCGGACGAGAACTCGCCGCAGGGTGCTCAGGGCCTGACGCATGCCTTCACGCTATCGCGCCCACAGCCGTTCGATCGGAATCCCGTGCCCGGCGATGCGCTCGGCCGCGCGGTGTCCTGAGAGCATCGCGGCGGGGACGGTCGCCGGGTCGTCGGTCCAGGTCGCCTCGCCGGCGATGTGCAGGACGCCGCCGATGGGCGTTGCCAGATCGTCGTGGTCTGCCGTCGTCGACCCGACGGTCATGTAGGCATAGGAGCCGCGCGCGAACGGGTCATCCTGCCAGGCGGTGCGATGGATGCTGACCGGCTCCGGGATGCCGTCGCCGAACAGCCGTCGCAGTTGGATGGCGATATCGGCAGCGACGCGCTGATCGTCCCAGTGCCGGATGCCGCGGGCGGCGGGCCCCGCGGCGAAGGTGAGCAGCGCCGGCTCGCCGTGGAGCGCGGTGAGGTCGTACCAGGAGTGCCACCAGCGGCCCTCCTCGCCCTGCTGGCGGAAGACGTAGACGCCCTCGTCCCAGAACCTCTCCGGGAACCGGAGGATCACCTTCTCGAAAGCGTTCATCTCGAGACGGCCGAGGGCGTCGGCGTTGACCTCGGGCAGGGGCGGGCTGATCTCGAGCGAACCGGACTTCAGCACCCCGACCGGGACGGTGAGCACGACGGCATCCGCTCGGTATTCGTCCTCAGCCGTTGCGACCTGCACGTCGGGAGACCAGCGGATGCCGGTGACCGTCTGCTCGAGCCGCACGTCGAGCCCATCGGCGAGGCGGGTGGCGAGCACGTCGTACCCCTCGGGGAAGACGACCTCGTCGCCGTCGATGGAGTCGTCATCGAGTCCGTGAGCGGCGAGGTCTTCGATCCAGGCCCCGTACTGCTCCTCCGCGCGGTGCTCGAGGTATTCGCGCACGCGCTGGGCGCGAGCGGTATCCCATCCCGTCTCGGCGAGCGCGGCCTCGGTGACGTCGCGGTACGAGGCATCCGGTGCGCTCACGGCGATGACGGCTCCGAGGCGGGCGTCGACGTCGTGCACGTCGGCAGCGAAGCGTGCGGCCTCGTCGTCGGAGAGGCGGATGCCGTCGGGCCCGTAGTACGCGATCGGGCGGCTGTCGACCTGGTAGCCGCCGACGGTGAACTCGACCGTCGGCATGCCGAACGCCTCCGCAGCGGCGGCGACCGGGCTTGCGGTGACGCCATGGATCCACGAGGCTCCGAGGTCGGTGACCCGGCCATCGCGCACGGTGTGCACGCGCCCGCCGACGCGGTCGCGCGCCTCGAGGACGATGACGGCGCGACCCTTCGCCTGCAACAGGCGCGCCGCGGTGAGCCCTGAAATCCCTGCCCCGACGACGACCACATCCGCATTTTCCATGATGTCCTCCGCTTCGCAGTGTCCAGTCTGGCAGTTCGGACGCGTCCGTCCAGCCTCCAGAGCTCGCCCGCGTCCGCCTCAGCCTCCGGTGGAACGCCTCACCACGAGCTCAGGGGGGAACACCGTCCGTCGCGGGATGCTCTCAGGGTCGGCTGCCTCTTCGAGCACGATACGCAGAGCCGTGCGACCGATCATGCGCGCCGGCTGGCGGATCGAAGACAGCGGAACCGCAGCAGCCGCCGCGAAGGGGATGTCGTCGAAGCCGATCAGCGCGATATCGTCCGGCACCAGCATCCGCCCCTCCGACATCAGTGTTTGCAGCACACCCAGAGCGAGCATGTCATTGGCGGCGAAGATCGCATCGGGCCACTCGCGTCGCGGCCGGGCAAGGATGCGCGCTCCTGCGGCGGCGCCCTCTTCGACGGACAGGGCGGAGGTGGCCACGACTTGGAGGTCGACATTCACTGCTGCGTTCTCGGCCGCCGATCGGGCCCCGGCGAGCCGGTCGTTCACCAGCCGGATGTCGAAGGGACCGCCGACGAACGCAATGCGCCGGCGCCCGATATCGACGAGATGCTCGACAGCCAGCCTGCCACCGGCGACGCTGTCGATCGACACCGAGGAGACCCCGCTGTCGGCACTGAAGCGGTCGACGAGCACGGTGGCGATGCCGCTTGCGTTGAGTCTGCGCAATCGACTGATCACATCGCCGTACGGGATCACCAGAAGCCCTCGAACCTGCTGTTCATGAAACAGATCGAAGTACATCGATTCGCGTCGTGGATCCTCGTCGGTATTGCCGTAGAGGATGGCGATGCCGTGACGGGAGGCTTCGTCCTCCGCGCCTCTGACGACGTCGTTGTAGAAGGGATTCTGCCCGTCGAGCACGATGAAACCGACCGTCGTGCTCACTCCGGCTCGGAGCTTGCGGGCCGCGTCGTTGCGAACGTAGCCGAGTTCGTCGATCGCCCGACTCACACGATCCACCGAGTCTGCGGAGACTTCGTCCGGCCTGTTCAGCACGTTCGATACCGTGCCGACCGACACGCCGGCACGCTGCGCGACATCGCGGATGCTGACGGCCACAGGCGTTCCTCTCTTCAATCGCGCGGATGACATCGTCATCGATTCCATCTCGATCCAGACCAGGGGTATTGATCTCCGGCCATCGGCACTTACATTAGCCTGAACTCGATCTGAATCGATTCATGTATAGTTCATCCCGTACGAATCCCACCTCGAAGGAGAGGACCTGCCCCGTGGTCGACGAAGTATCCCCAGGCGGCGCGACCGGCGCGGCGCTGGAGCTGCATCGCGTCGTGAAGTCCTTCGGACCTGTCGTCGCACTCCGCTCAGGGAGTCTGCGACTGCAGTCGAACTCCATCCACGCCCTGATCGGTGAGAACGGCGCAGGCAAGTCCACGCTGGTCAAGATCATGGCCGGCCTCTACCGTCGTGACTCCGGTGACTTCCGCCTGCATGGCGAGGATGTGGACTTCACGAGCACCGCGCAGTCGAAGGCAGCGGGCATCGCCGTGATCTATCAGGAGCCGACGCTGTTCCCCGACCTCTCGGTGACCGAGAACATCTTCATGGGACGCCAGCCGACCGGTCCATTCGGCCGCATCGACCGGAAGTCCATGCGCACCGAGGTCGAGCAGATCTTCCGCCGCCTCGGTGTCGCACTCAATCCCGATCGCATCACCGACGGGCTGTCGATCGCCGACCAGCAGATCATCGAGATCGCGAAGGCGATCTCGCTCGACGCCAGCGTTCTCATCATGGATGAGCCCACCGCAGCGCTCAGCGGCGTCGAGGTGGAGCGCCTCTTCGCCGTCGCTCGCAGCCTTCGGGACGAAGGGCGGGCGATCCTGTTCATCTCCCACCGGTTCGAAGAGGTCTTCGCCCTCTGCGACACCGTCACCGTCATGCGCGACGGTGCATACATCGCAACCACTCCGATCGCCGAGACCACCGTCGACGAGCTCGTGCGCCAGATGGTCGGTCGCGACGTCACCGAACTCTTCCCCAAACAGGATGCCGCCATCGGCGAACCCCTGCTCGAGGTCTCGGGGCTGACAAGCCCCGGCGTCTTCCACGACATCTCCTTCACCGTGCGGTCAGGCGAGATCGTCGCCCTGGCGGGTCTGGTCGGCGCCGGTCGCAGCGAGGTCGTTCGGGCCGTGTTCGGCATCGACCCGTACCGCGATGGGGAGGTGCGGATGCTCGGCAGCGCGATTCCCCGACGAAACCCCACAGCGGCCATGCGCGCGGGCCTCGCCCTCGTCCCCGAGGACCGCCGTCGGCAAGGACTCGTGATCGACTCGAGCGTCGGCGGCAACATCACCCTCGCGATCCGGCAGCGGCTCGCGAAGTGGGGCCTCATCACGACCGGCATCGAGAACCGCGCGGCCAAGGAATGGGCCTCGCGACTGGAGGTCAAAACGCACGCCCTCGACACGGTCTCAGCCACCCTCTCCGGCGGCAACCAGCAGAAGGTCGTCCTCGCGAAATGGCTGGCCACGCAGCCGAAGGTTCTCATCATCGACGAACCGACACGCGGTATCGACGTCGGCACCAAGTCCGAGGTCCACCGGCTCCTCTCACAGCTCGCCGGAGAGGGCATGGGCATCATCATGATCTCCTCCGAGCTGCCAGAGGTGCTCGGCATGGCCGATCGTGTGCTCGTGATGCGCGAGGGCCGGATCACCGCCGAGCTCGACCGCTCGACAGCCACCAGCGAGAACGTGATGTTCGCCGCGACCCACGCATCGGAGCAGCCCGCATGACGCTCACCACCCCCGCGGCGCCCGCTGCCGCGAAGAAGAAGAAGGCCCTCGCCGGGGTCGGCAGGGCTCGGGAGTTCGGCATCCTCGCCGCCCTCGTGATCGTCGTCGCCGCCGCCACCGTCAAGAACCCGAACTTCCTGTTCTCCGGCGACGGATGGCGCGACCTGCTGCTGACCCCGTCGATCCTCGTTCTCGTCGCCGTCGGCCAGGCGATCGTGATCATCACCCGCAACGTCGACCTGTCGGTCGGCTCGGTCATGGGACTCACCGCATACCTCACCGGCCGCCTGTTCATCGACGTCCCCGGCATCCCGATCATCCTCGTCGTGGTCGCAGCCGTCGCCCTCGGGTGCGTGCTGGGTCTCGTCAACGGCGCACTCGTGGCCTACGCGAAGGTGCCCGCTATGGTGATCACCCTCGGCACGCTGTACGCCTACCGCGGCATCAATGTGCTGTGGACGGGCAGCGACCGGGTGAACGCCTCCGACATGCCCAAGGAGTTCCTCGGACTGGGCACGCAGCAGGTGCTGTTCATCCCCGTGCTCTCGATCATCGCGATCGTCGTGCTCGCTGCGGCCGCGTGGTACATGCGCAACACCCGCGGCGGGCGGGAGTACTACGCGATCGGCTCCGACCCCGCTGCAGCCGAGCTCTACGGGCTCAAGGTCACCCGTCGGGTCCTCACGGCGTTCGCGCTCTCCGGAGCCCTCGCGGGCCTTGCGGGAGTCTTCTACGCGGCCCGCTACGGCTCGGTCTCGTCGCAGGCCGGTTCGGGGTGGGAGCTGGATGCCGTCGGCGCCGCCGTCATCGGCGGTATCGCGATCACCGGAGGTGTCGGTTCGGTCTGGGCAGCGGCGATCGGCGCGATGCTTCTGATGACGATCAACCGTGCGCTGCCGATCCTCGGGATACCCGACTTCTGGCAGCGCGCCGTCGTTGGCGTACTCATCATCGGCGCGATCGTCCTCGACCGCGTCCTGGCTGTGCGGCAGAAGCGCCAGCTCATTGAGGCGAGGGATGAATCATGACCACTGCGACGACCGAGACGACGCGGGTCATCCGCGACCACGATCGACCCGCCTGGCGCCGCATCCTGCTCACCCGCGAGTTCGCGATCATCGGTCTGCTCCTTCTCGTCATCGCGGTCGCGTCGATTGGCGTCAAGGGCTTCTCGCAGCCCATCACCGTGAACTACCTGCTGCTCGATGTCGCACCGATCCTGCTGATCGCCCTGCCCATGGCATTGATCATGGTCACAGGAGAGATCGATCTCTCGGTGGGGAGCATGGTCGGCCTCTCCAGCGTCGTGACCGGAGTGCTCGTCCAGGCCGGGGCGCCCCTCGAGTTCGCCGCGCTCGCCGCACTGCTCGTCGGGATCGTGGGCGGCGCGTTCAACGGGGCGCTCGTCACCATCGTCGGACTGCCGTCGCTTGCAGTCACCATCGGCACCCTCGCGCTATACCGCGGGCTTGCCGTCGGCTTGCTTGGCACCACCGCAGTGACCGACTTTCCCGAGTTCTGGACCGCACTTGCGAAGGC
Organism: Microbacterium sp.; assembly: GCF_047607465.1. Classification (GTDB taxonomy): domain Bacteria; phylum Actinomycetota; class Actinomycetes; order Actinomycetales; family Microbacteriaceae; genus Microbacterium. Next base: position 12,056 of record NZ_JASGCY010000006.1, read on the forward strand.
GAAGATCGCCGGTACGACGATTCCGTACATCGTCGTACCGTTCTTGATCCTGCTCGCGATCTTCGCGGTGCTGCTGCACTTCACTCCGTTCGGCCGCGGCATATTCGCGATCGGACTGTCGAGGGATGCCGCCCGGTTCTCCGGCGTGGATGTCGAACGAACCACATTCATCCTCTTCGTCCTGGCAGGAGCGGTCGCCGCATTCGCCGGCATCTTCTACACCCTGCGCTTCGGCTCGGCACGAGGAGACAACGCCACTGGACTCGAGCTGCAAGTCATCGCCGCCGTCGTCCTCGGGGGCGTGTCGGTCTTCGGCGGACGAGGGCATCTGCACGGAGTCGTCGCCGCCGTGCTCTTGATCGGGGTGCTGTCCAGCGCCCTTCGCCTGGCGGGCGTCACCAGTGACGTCATCAACATCATCACGGGCGGACTCCTCGTCTTCTCGGTCGTGGCCGCCAGCGTGCTCGCTTGGGCGCAGCGCGTGCGCCGCAAGGCGGGTCCGCCACTCAGAACCGCAGCCTCTTCCACAGCATGAGGCAGCAACCTGCCGCCGGCATCCGTCTGCGGCGCACACCCGAAAGGAAAGAACAATGAAGTTTGCACGCAAGCGCGTCACAGCACTGGCCGGGCTGGCCATGGCTGCGGCGCTCGTCCTCACCGGATGCGCCGACACCGGCACCACAACTGGCGGATCGTCTGACGGCGGCTCCTCTGGCTCCTCGGACAACCTCGCCATCACGTTCATCCCGAAGAACCTCGGCAATCCGTACTTCGACACCTCCAGCAAGGGTGGCAAGGCAGCAGTCGAGGAGCTCGGCGGCACCTTCGCCGAAGTCGGGCCCGCAGAGGCGACCCCCGACGCACAGGTCAGCTACATCAACACAGCGACCCAGCAGGGAGTCGGCGCACTCGTCGTCTCCGCCAACGACCCGAAGGCAATCTGCGACGCGCTGAATGAAGCCCGCGATGCGGGCGTCAAGGTCGTCACCTTCGACTCCGACACGAACGCCGACTGCCGCGACCTGTTCATCAACCAGGCAGATTCCGAGGGAATCGCCAAGGTCCAGGTCGACCTGATCGCCGAGCAGATCGGCGGGTCGGGCGAGATCGCGATCCTGTCGGCATCCGCGAACGCCACGAACCAGAACACCTGGATCGAGCTGATGGAGGAGTACCTCGCAAGCGAGTATCCCGACATCACCCTGGTGGAGACGGTCTACGGTGACGACGACGACCAGACGTCCTTCGACAAGACCGCAGCATTGCTGCAGACGCACCCCGATCTGAAGGGCATCATCTCGCCCACGACGGTCGGCATCGCCGCAGCCGCGCGTTACGTCTCGACCTCGGACTACAAGGGCAAGGTGGCCATCACGGGTCTCGGCACGCCGAACCAGATGCGCGAATACGTCGAGGACGGCACCGTCACCGCGTTCGCCCTGTGGAACCCCGAAGACCTCGGTTACCTTGCGGCCTATGCCGCAGCGGCGCTGATCAAGGGCGACATCACGGGCGCTGAAGGAGACACGTTCGAGGCAGGCGACCTGGGAGAGTACACCGTCGGCGCCGACAGCGTCGTGCTGCTGGGCGACCCCTACGTGTTCGACGCGGACAACATCGCCGACTTCGATTTCTGAGCCGGAGTCGCACAGAAGGGGCGTCGGGGCTTTGTCCTCGGCGCCCCTTTCTGCGCGTCTGCATATGCGCGCGTCTGCATATGCGCGCGTCTGCGCGCAGCGACTGTCAGCGACCTGGCGGACGGTGACGAGATCACCTCCTGCTACGGGTTCGAGTCGTCGCCGCCGGCGCGGGCTGTGCGAACGGCGGAAGCCCACATCTCTCCGTCGATGATGCGCGCCCGCGCGCGCAGGTCGCCCGCCCATCTCCATGGCTGCGGATCGTCCGTCATCACAGCCGGGTTCGAGTAAATCCGGTCGCACACCTCACGGAGACGACTCAGGTACGGCTCAGTCATGATGCCGTACCCGAGGCTGTGCTGATCGTAGGCATCGGCGTAGGTCGTGCGCAGCACGCGCTCGTGCTCCAGACGGCCGGCCTCGTCGACCGACATCGGCCACCATTCGATGCGTGGCAGATCGGCGAGCAATGCATCATCGTCGGTATGCTCGATCGGCGCGTCCGGTGCCTGTGCGATCGCCGCACCATATTCGACCAGCCAGCCTGACCCGACGTGCGTGATCGTCGTCGGGCGCGTCCACGGATTAGGGCGAGAAGAGGACATCTCGGGCGGCCGACGGGGCGCAGCTTCGGTGTGGTCGCCGTACCCGACCGGCGCCGTCGGCGGCCAAAAGAACTCGAGCGGCGCATCGTCGGCGACGTCGAGATTCGTGACCTGCCAGCCGCGGGCGAGTAGCTCTGCCTGCACGTGATGGCCGAGCAGGCGCCACCCCTCTTTCAGGATGTGGATCTCGTCGTCTGCCGAGGTCATGAACGCCGCCCGCGGTCGTATCGTCTCGTACCACCCGGTCGGTCGTGATCGTCGAGCACCGTCGAGCCGCCAGCCCACCGGGTCGAACAGGTGGGACATTGAATGTACCAATCGTCCGATCCGGCGATCGGGAGCATCCGTCCGACATTCTCACCGCTGGACGGGCACCACATTTTCAGGTCCTCCTCCTTCTGCAGGATGACTTCTGCCATGTAGCAGTTGTCCACACGATCGCTCATGCTCACGAGCGTACGCGGGGGGTCAGACATTGCCCTGCCGTCCCCGGCATCCGCCCTGCCGCTCCCGTATCCGCCCTGCCGCTCCCCGGCATCCGCCCTGCCGCTCCAGTCGCGATTTGTGCCGCTCGCAAGCCGATGCGACGGCA
>NZ_JASGCY010000007.1:0-110687 GCF_047607465.1 Microbacterium sp.
CCGGCGCACGGCCCCAACGCACGGCCCCGACGCACGGCCCCGACGTACGACCCCGACGCGACCCCAGCGCACGGCCCTGACGCACGACCCCAACGCACGACCCCAGTGCACGACCCCAACGCACGACCCCAGTGCACGACCCCAACGCACGACCCCAGTGCACGACCCCAGTGCACGACCCCAACGCACGACCCCAGTGCACGACCCCAGCCCACGGCCACAACGCGCGACCCCAACGCACGACCCCGGCGCGCGTCCCCCCGGCGCGCACAGCGCGCGACGTCGTCAGCCGCGCAGCGCGAGCACGAACGGGAGCACGGCCGACGCGCCGGCGACGCGGAGCTCGCGCGCGGCGACCGTGAGGGTCCATCGGCTGTCGGCCTGGTCGTCGACGAGGAGCAGGGGGCCGGCGGGGACCGCAAGGCCCTCGGCGGAGAACCTGCCCCACACGCCGGCCAGCCGGAAGGCGCTGTTGCCGCCGGGCTGCCCGGTGGGGCCGCCGTCGACGAGGCTGAGCGCGCCCAGATAGGACAGCCGGCCGATCTCGGCGATGCCGCGCGCCAGCGAATCCACCAGCTGCGGCCGCGACCGCGACGGCATCGCGACGACCGCGACCGGGCGCTCGGCCCAGCCCCACTCGGCCAGCACGCGCACGCATCCGCCGAGCACGGATGATGACACGACAGCATCCGCCGCTCCCGCTCCGAAGAGCTCCCGCAGCGCACCGCCCCAGCCGAGGTCGGTGAGACGGGCCAGAGCGCGCCCTTCGTCCGACTGCTCGTCGGGGGCGATGCGCCCCTTGACCGGCACGCCGAGCCGGTCGGCTCCAGTCGGCCACTGCTTGCGCGGCTCGATCGGCACGCCGACGCGGTCGAGGGACTGCACCGCGCTCTCCCGCTCCCGGTCACCGATCGCCACCGGGAACCAGGGGCCCGCGCAGTTGTCGCAGCGCCCGCAGGGAGCCGCACTCTCGTCGTCGAGCACCCGCTGCAGGAACTCCATGCGGCACCCGCCGGTCGACTCGTACTCGAGCATGCTCTGCTGCTCGGCGACCCGTTCGGCGGCGATGCGCGCATAGCGCTCGGCGTCGTAGACCCAGGGCTCGCCGGTGGCGACCCAGCCGCCCTGCACCCGACGCACCGCACCGTCGACGTCGAGCACCTTGAGCAGCAGTTCGAGAGGAGTACGACGGATGTCCACCATCGCCTCGAGCGCCGGCGTCGACACCGGTCGATCGCCGAGGGCGGCGATCACGCGCTCCGCGCGCTCCCGATCGGGCATCGAGGCCGTCGCGAAGTAGTGCCAGATGTCGCGGTCCTCCATCCCGGGCAGCAGCAGCACATCGGCGCTCTCGCTCGCCCGGCCCGCTCGTCCGACCTGCTGGTAGTAGGCGACCGGCGACGACGGGGCACCGAGATGGATGACGAACCCGAGATCGGGCTTGTCGAACCCCATGCCCAGCGCGCTCGTCGCGATCAGCGCCTTCACCTCGTTGCGCTTGAGCATCCCCTCGCTCTCGGTGCGCTCATCGGTGTCGGTCTGCCCCGTGTAGGCGCGCACGTCGTGTCCGCTCTCGCGCAGCAGTCGCGCCGTGTCGACCGCAGCCGCGACCGTGAGCGTGTAGATGATGCCCGATCCGGGCAGGTCGTCGAGATGGCTGAGCAGCCATGCGAGACGGCTCGCCGAGTTCGGAAGACGCAGCACGCCCATGCGCAACGAGGTGCGCGCGAGCGGTCCGCGGATGGTCAGCACGTCGGCATCCGTCCCTCTGCCGCCCAACTGCTCGGCGACATCGGCGACCACACGGCTGTTCGCCGTCGCGGTCGTCGCGAGCACCGGAACGCCCTGCGGCATCTGAGCGATGAGGTCGTGCAGCCGCCGGTAGTCGGGGCGGAAGTCGTGCCCCCAGTCGCTGATGCAGTGCGCCTCGTCGACGACGAGCATGCCGATGCGCCGCACGAGCGCGGGCAGCTGCTCCTCGCGGAACGCGGGGTTGTTCAGGCGCTCGGGCGACACCAGCAGCACGTCGACCTCGTCGCGATCGAGCCGGTCGAGCACGTCAGACCACTCGTGCGCGTTCGTCGAGTTGATCGCCACCGCGCGCACCCCGGCGCGTTCGGCGGCCGCGATCTGGTCGCGCATCAGGGCCAGCAGCGGTGAGACGAGCACGGTCGGTCCCGCACCGCGCCGGCGCAGCAGGAGCGTGGCGACGAAGTACACCGCCGACTTGCCCCACCCTGTGCGCTGGACGACGAGCGCGCGCCGCCGGCCCTCGACGAGGGCGTCGATCGCCTCGTACTGCCCGTCGTGGAACTCGGCGTCGCGCCGTCCGGTGAGATCGCGCAGCGCGGAGAGCGCCGCATCGCGGATGCCGGAGGGACGAGCGGAGGTCATGCATCCCACTCTGCCCGACCCCACCGACACTCCAGCCCGTCCCCGACGCCCTTTCCACCGAGAAACCACTTCCGCCTCGAAACACCACGCCTGGGGTGGTGTCTCGCCGCCGAAGTGGTTTCTCGACCAGACAGACCTTCTCACCCAGACAGACCTTCTCGGCCGGACAATCCTTCTCACCCAGAAGAAAGAAAGAAGACAAGCGCGTCAGGCCGTCGGCGGAAGGCCGAGGTCCTCCTCGCGGACCGTGCCCTGGAACGACCACGGGAAGTCGATCCAGCGATCGGTGTCCTTCCAGGCGTAGTCGGGCTGGATGATCGTCGTCGGTTTCGTGTAGATCGTCGCCGAGCGCACATCGGCACCCTTGTCGCGCAACAGCTGCGCGGCGAGCACGAGGGTCTTGCCGGAGTCGGCGACGTCGTCGACGAGCAGCACCCGGCGTCCGTCGAGATAAGCCATGTCGAGCTCGGGCGGCAGCACCTCGGGGGCATCGAGCACGGTGCCGATGCCGGTGTAGAACTCGACGTTGATCACGCCGCAGTTCTTCGCGCCGAGGCCGTACGCGATGGCGCCGGCGGGCAGCAACCCGCCGCGGGCGATCGCGACGACCACGTCCGGCTCGAAGCCGCTCGTCAGGATGCTCCGCGCGAGGTCGCGCGTCGCCGCGCCGAAACCGTCCCAGGTGAGCGTCTCGCGCTCGTTCGCCGCATCGGTCACGTGACGATCCTCTCCCACGACCCTATTCCAGTCTCGTCAGCTCGACCTGCACGAACAGCTCCGATCCGATCGGCCCTGCGTACACGCCGCGCAGCGGCGCGACATCGGCGTACTCGCGGCCGTGACCGACGTAGACGTGACCCGGCCCGATCTCGACGAGGTTGGTCGGGTCGAACCCGCGCCAGCGCCCGGAGTACCACTCCACCCAGGCATGAGACTCCCCCGCCACGGGCTCGCCGATGGGCGCATCACGGTCGGGATGCAGGTAGCCCGAGACGTACCGCGAGGGGATGCCGGCGGCGCGCAGCACGCCGAGGGCGACGTGGACGATGTCCTGGCACACGCCCGACCGCGTCGGCCACGCGTCGCGCGCCGTGGAGTTGACGCCGGTGACCCCGCGCCGGTACTCCATCGCATCTCCGACGACACGGCAGATTGCCAGGGCCGTCTCGTCGATGCCCGTCCCCTCGGCACGGGCCCGCTCCGCGATCGCGATCATCTCGGCATCCGGCATCGTCGCCGGCGTCTGTTCCAGGCACTCGGCGAGCGCGAGCGATCGCGGCAGCGATTCGGCCAGCATCTCCCAGGACAGCGTGCCGGTCGGCACCGGCACCGGGCGCACGTCGACGATGCTGGTCGCCGTCACCACGAGGGACTGGTGCGGCGTGAGCACCTCGAACGTGGAGACCTCGGTGCCCCAGTAGTCGATGTAGGAGTGCTGGGTCGCCGCCGGGAGGGTTTCGAGCGTCGCCTGCAGCACGAACTGCCCCTCACGGGTGTGCGGCAGCATCCGCGCTTCGTTGTACGACGCCGTCGCCGACTCCGAGTAGCTGAATCCCGTGCGGTGCACGATGCGCAGGCGGCTCACAGCGCCTCTCCGATCCACACCGGCATCGCGATCGACGGGAAGTACTGCTCCCGGATCGCGTCGCTCGCCATCGACACTCCCACCTGGACCTCTTCCATGCTCTCCGACAGACTGTGCACGATATCGGCGATCGGCCGGAACTCCAGCTCGGAGCGGATGCGCCCGAGCACCAGATGCGCCCGTCCGGGTGTGCGGAACGAGCCGACAGGGTCGATGCCGCGCAGGCACTCCTCGGCGTGCAGCACACTGGAGAGCACCGACCGCGGGAAGAGCCGGTCCACGAGCAGGAACTCGACAGCCGACGCCGCCGTCGGCACCGCGCGATGGCTGCGCAGATGCGCCTCGTACGCCCCGCAGCTGCGCAGCAGCGTCGTCCAGCTGGGGCCGCCCGCCTCGGTGAGCGAGCGGGTGGCGAGCAGGCGCGCGGTCATGTCGGCCCGCTCGATGGCGCGCCCCAGCGAGAAGAAGTGCCAGGCCTCGTCACGGCTCGTCGAGGAGTCGACGACGCCGAACGCGAGGGCGGCGCGGTCGCGCACCCAACGGAAGTGCTGGTGCGTCTTGTCCGACGCCATCCGCCGAGGCATCCGGGCGTTGGTCTCGTTGAGGGTCTCCCAGAGGTCGGTCGAGATGATCTCGCGGGCGCGGCGGGCGTTCTCCCGCGCCGCGGCGACGGAGTGCGCGACGGATGCTGCGTGGTCGCGGTCGAGCACGAGGATCCTGACGACGTCTTCGCGGCTGAGGGGCGCATCGCCTTCGGCCTGCGTGCCCATCACCGACAGCAACGACCGGCACGCGGTGTCCTCGTCGACCCAGGGGTCTTCGAGAAGCAGCTGCAGGTGCACATCGAGGATGCGCGCGGTGCCGTCGCTGCGCTCGATGTAGCGGCCGATCCAGAAGAGGGCTTCGGCGATGCGGCTCAGCACGGCAGCACCTCCGCTCGCGCCTGCTGCTGTTGCTGTTGCTGCTGGTGATGGCGGGTGACGAGATCCTCATCGGCGGGAGAGGAGCGGAACGGCGTGTGCGGATCCTCCCGTACCGGAGCGACGGTCGTGATCGCGGCGGTGGCGAGCGTGACCTCGTCGGAGGCGGCACCCGACTGGTTGCTGTTCGGGTTGGCCGCTGTCGCGGCATCGAGCACCCAGGTGTCCTTCGAACCGCCGCCCTGGCTGGAGTTGACGACGAGCTGTCCCTCGGGCAGCGCCACCCTGGTCAGCCCGCCCGGAAGCACCCAGATGTCCTCGCCGTCGTTCACCGCGAACGGACGCAGATCCGCATGCCGGGGTCGGAATCCGTCTTCGACGAGAGTCGGGATCGTCGACAGCTGCACGACGGGCTGCGCGATCCAGCCGCGCGGATCCTTGCGCAGGGAGCGCCGGAGGGTGTCGAGCGTCTTGGCCGAGGCGTCGGGGCCGATCACGATGCCCTTGCCCCCCGAACCGTCGACGGGTTTGACGACGAGCTCGTCGAGCCGGTCGAGCACCTCGGCCAGAGCATCCGGTTCCTCCAGCCGCCACGTGTCGACGTTGGGGATCACCGGCTCCTCGCCGAGGTAGTAACGGATGAGGTCGGGGACGTAGGTGTAGACGAGCTTGTCGTCGGCGACCCCGTTGCCGATGCCGTTCGCGATCGTCACGTTGCCCAGGCGCGCCGCGAGCACGAGCCCGGGAGCGCCGAGCACGGAGTCCGGCCGGAATTGCTGCGGGTCGAGGAACTCGTCGTCCACGCGTCGGTAGATGACGTCGACGCGCATCGGCCCCGCCGTGGTGTGCATCCACACCCGCCCTCCCGAGCAGAACAGGTCGCGACCCTCGACGAGCTCGATGCCCATCGTGCGCGCGAGCAGCGTGTGCTCGTAGTACGCCGAGTTGTAGACGCCGGGGGTGAGCACGACGACATTCGGATTCTCCACGCCGCGCGGGGCCGCCGCCCGCAGCGCCTGCAGCAGACGGCTCGGGTAGTCGACCACTGGACGCACCCGCAGACTCGTGAACAGTTCGGGGAGCGTCTGCGCCATGACCTGCCGGTTGGCGAGCACGTAGCTGACCCCGCTGGGAACGCGCACGTTGTCCTCGAGCACTCGCCAGGCGCCACGCTCGTCGCGGATCACGTCGATACCGGCGACGTGAATGCGCACGCCGTTCGCGCCGACGACGCCCGCCGCCTGGCGATGGAAGTGCGTCGACGAGCTGATCAGCGAGGCCGGGATCACGCCGTCGCGCACCGCGCGCTGCGGGCCGTAGACGTCGGCGAGGAACGCTTCGAGCGCCCGCACGCGTTGACTCACGCCCCGCTCGACGTACGACCAGTCCTCGGCGGCGACGATGCGCGGCACGACATCGAGCGGAAAGGGGCGCTCCTCCCCGGCGAAGTCGAACGTGACGCCCTGGGCGAGATACGAACTGGCCAGCGCCTCGGTGCGGGCGCGCAACTCGGAGTCGTCCATGCGATCGAGCGCTGGGAACATCTCGCGATACGGCTCGCGCACGGCGGCGCTGCCTTCGGGGAACATCTCATCCCAGGCGCCGCTGCCGGAAAGAGTGCGGTTCGAGTACCCGTTGAACAGCGATTCCATGCGGGAATGCTCCTCGCCTCTCATTTCACACACGTTACAGCCCCGCGACGGATAGACTCCATATGTCCGGCCGTCGAAGGCCGGTGCCTGAAAAAGAGGCACGAAGTCGGCACTCGGCGAGACACATACGGAATCCCCTTCTCCGTGTCTCGAAAGGCTCTCGCATGCCCACCGTCTCCGCGCACGTCGCCCTCACCCTCGCCCAGCACATCGACGCCGTCTTCGGCGTCATGGGCAACGGCAACGCCTACTTCCTCGACGCGATCGAGAAGCAGACGGATGCCGTCTTCACCGCCGTCCGGCACGAGCAGGGCGCGGTGGTCGCCGCCGACGCGCACTTTCGCGCCTCAGGTCGCATCGCCTGTGGCACCTCGACCTACGGCGCCGGCTTCACGAACACGATCACGGCCCTCGCCGAATCGGTGCAGGCGCACGTGCCGCTCGTGCTCGTCGTCGGCGACGAGCCGACCTCCGGACCTCGCCCGTGGGACGTAGACCAGATCGCCCTCGCCTCGGCGGTCGGCGCACGCACGTACACCGTGGGACGAGCGGATGCCGCGGCCACCACCGTCATCGCGATCGAGCATGCGCTGACCTACCGCGTTCCCGTCGTGCTCGCCATCCCCTACGACGTCGCCGCCCTCGAGGCAGGCCCCGTACCGGAGGCCCCGCAGCCCGTCGTACCGGCGCCGCTCGCGCCCCGCGGCGCGTTCGCCGAGGGGATGCTGGACGAAATCGCTGAGGCGCTGCGCTCGGCGCGGCATCCGTTCCTCCTCGCGGGGCGCGGGGCGTGGCTGGCGGATGCTGGCGCGGCGCTGGGTGAGCTGGCAGCGGTCACCGGCGCTCTGACGGCGACCTCGGCGCTGGGGAGGAGAGTCTTCCCCGATGGGCGGTACGACCTGGGTGTGACCGGCGGGTTCGGTGCCGAGGCCGCGATGCGTCTCGTGCGCGAGGCCGATGTCGCCGTGGTGTTCGGCGCGTCGCTGAACCAGTTCACGATGCGCTTCGGCGACCTGTTCGCCCCCGGCACCCGGGTGTTCCAGATCGATACGGCGCCTGCGGCGACCCACCCGCACGTCGGCGGCTTCGTGCGCGCCGACGCCCGCGTGGCCGCCGAGGCGCTCGTCGCCCGTGTGGCCGCAGCGTCCGGAACCGTGCCAGGGGCCGCATCCGAAACCGGGCGCGCGCGGCCGTGGCGCGAGAGCGTCGACGTCGCGGCCGCGAGGACGTACGAGGGCGGAGACGAGTTCGCCCCTGACGGGCGGCTCGACCCCCGCTCGGCCGCGCGTCGCATCGCCGAACTGCTACCAGACGACCGTGTGGTCGTCTCCGACGGCGGGCACTTCATCGGCTGGGCGAACATGTACTGGCCCGTCGCGGCGCCCGATCGCATGATGATGGTCGGCACCGCGTTCCAGGCTATCGGGCTGGGCTGGCCGAGCGTCGTCGGCGCCGCCCTCGCCCGCCGCGAATCGACGATCGTGCTCACCAGCGGCGACGGCGGCGGTCTCATGGCGATCGCCGACCTCGAATCCGCCGTGCGCGCAGCGGGCGGACGCGGCATCGCCGTGATCTGGAACGACGCCGCATACGGTGCCGAGGTGAACCTCTACGGCCTCAAAGGGCTCGCCGATGAACCCATGCGCATCCCGGAGGTCGACTTCGCCGCCTTCGCCGCCGCGGTGGGCGCGGAGGGCGTGGTCGTGCGTACCCTCGCCGACCTCGACCGCCTCGCCGCATGGGCGCACGAGGATGCGGCGACCCGCCGCTTCCTGCTGCTCGACCTGCGTATCTCGGGCGATGTCATCGCGCCCTACCAGCAGGAGATCATCCGCGTGAACTCCTGAGCGATATCGCTCTTTCGCTATATCGCTCATCCGCGTAGTCTGTGTGCCATGGTTCTCGCAGCCGATCTGATCCGTGACGGGCGAACACGCGCAACGATCACGCAAGCCGAGCTGGCGCGCCGGTCGGGCGTGCCTCAGAGCGTCATCAGCGCGTACGAGAGAGGGCGACGCGAGCCGTCGTTCCGCATGGTCGATACACTCCTCGCCGCCGTCGGCGCGACGGTGCAGCTCGTACCGCGCCCGATGCTCGCCGAGATCCGTGACCGGCGGGACGAGCTGTACCGTATCCTGGTCGCCCACGGCGCATCGAACACGAGTGTCTTCGGTAGCGTCGCCCGCGGCGACGAGACTGCAGAGAGCGACATCGATCTGCTCACCGACTTCGCCGAAGGCACCGGACTCCTCGACATCCTCCGTCTGCAGGCCGAGCTCGAAGCGGTGCTGGGTCGGCGCGTCGATATCGTCGCTCGCGCCGGCCTGAAACCGGATGTCGCGCGCAACGCCCTCCGCGACGAGGTACCGCTGTGAGCAGGTCTCCGAGCGAGCGTCCTCACGGTACAGATGCACGACCCTGGGACGGATGCACGCCCGAAGGGCGGAATACGTCGTGCCGGTGTTCCCGGGTCGTGCAGGTGTGCCGGCCGAACCTCAGATCCACCCCTTGTCGAGCGCGATCCGCACGGCCTGGGCCCTGTTCCCGGCCCCGGTCTTGCCGATGGCTGCGGAGAGGTGGTTACGAACGGTCCCCGCGGAGAGGAACACCTCGGCGGCGATCGCCGCGGCCGAGCGGCCATCGGCGGCCAGGCGCAGCACCTGCTGCTCGCGCTCGCTGAGCGGGTTCGCCCCCTCGAACAGACTCTCCTCGGCGAGCGCCGGGTCGAGCACACGCATCCCGGCGTGCACGCGCCGCACGGCATCCGCCAGCTTCTCGGCCGGGCTGTCCTTGACGACGAAGCCGCTCGCCCCCGCGTCGAGAGCGGATCTCAGATAACCGGGCCTCGCGAAAGTCGTGACGATGAGCACACGCGTGCCGGTGCTCGCGGCGCGCAGCGTCCTGGTCGTCTCGATGCCGTCGATGCCCGGCATCTGGATGTCCATGAGGCAGACGTCGGGCGACTGCTCCGCGACGACGCGCAGCGCCTCGGCGCCGTCGGCGGCGTACCCCACGACCTCGAGGTCGGGTTCGAGGTCGAGCAGCGCCCCGAGCGCGCCCCGCACGAGCGCCTGGTCGTCGGCGATCACCAGACGGATGCCGTCGCTCACCACGTCACCTCCACCCGGGTCCCCCCGGACTCCCGTGGCCCGATCGCGAACGTCGCCCCCGACGCCGCGGCACGCTCGCGCATCCCCCGGATGCCGTTGCCCTCGCGACCGCCGGATCCGGCGCCGTCGTCGGACACCGAGAACCTCCCCGGGGCGAGCGTCACCGTCAACCGCGAAGCCCCCGCGTGCCGAAGCGTGTTCGTCGTCGCCTCGCGGAGGATCCACGCCGCGGTGATCGCCTGCGCGGCCGACAACGCGGCCGCCTCCCCCTCGACGACGAGGGCGATGCCGCCGGCCGACAGCGCGTCGCGCGACTGCGCGAGCTGATCGATGAGCGTCGTCGCCCGTGTTCCGGCGACCGTGGTGCGCACCCCGGCGATCGCCTCAGCGGTCAATTGCTCGATGTCGGCGAGTTCGGCCTTGGCCCGCTCCGGATCGGTGTCGATGAGACGCCGTACGAGCTGCGCCTTGAGGCCGACCACCGTGAGCGAATGCCCGACGAGGTCGTGCACATCGCGGGCCACGGCCTCGCGCGCCTCGCTCGTCGCCAGCTCCAACCCGAGCCGATCGGCCTCGCTCGAGCGCATGATCAACCACGTCGAGACCGTGTTGACGATCCCGAGCATGACGACGATCGCCAGCACCGAGACGTACTGGAGCCCGCCGGGGAGCAGGAAGACGCACACCGCTGTCACCGCGACGCACGCCGCGAACGCCAGCCAGTGCCACAACCGCGTCAACCCGTAGGACGCGAACGACATGATGAACGGCAGAAAGCTCAGCGCCGATCCGCCGACGGCGGGGACCGTCAGCAGCGTGAACACGATCAGCAGGGCGAACGTCGTCCACTGCCGTTGCGCGACCGGGCGGCCAAGGCCGCTCTCGTGGCGCATCCCGTACATGAAGCCGACGACGTACAGCACGACGAAGGCGATCAGCGCGATCCAGCCGATGATCACCCATGCGAGCGGGGCCTCAGACCGCGTCAGGGCGAACAGCGGATACAGCAGGAACACCAGCCAGACCACCGCCATCAGCCAGCCGAAGCGCGCCCACGGATCCTTCACGCCCTTCTGCCGCGCGCCTCCTGCGGCCCACGCGGCCGGGGGCGCCCCGGCCGCCGCGAACCGCGCTGCGTCGCTGCGGGTGTCGGTCATGACGTCCAACTTACTGACGTGCGCGGGAGCGGCGGGCGCCGGCCACGACCAGCGCCGCGAACAGCACGACCCAGACCACGACGTTCAGCACGAGCATCCACACCTCATCGGTCTGTCCGGTCGTGAGCCGTCCCTCGGTGAGCGGCCACCGGCTCAGCGCGACGAAGCCGTAGAGCGGCGTGAAGCGGGCGATGTCGAGCATCACACCCTCCAGCGGCATGAAGACGTTGCCGAAGAAGGCGAAGAAGGTCATCGAGATCGAGGCGAGCGCTGTTGCGGAGTCTCCGCTGAAGAAGAGCCCGACACCGAGGCCCCAGAGCCCGTAGATCAGTCCGAGGCCGAGGATGATCCCAGCCGCCGCAAACCAGCGCCAGACGGCATCGGCCTCGGCTCCGGTCAGCATCCCGGCGACAAACACGGCAACCAGAGACAGCGCGGCGTAGGCGACGGCGGTGAGGAGCTTCGTCTGCGCGTACCCGGTCGCCGTCAGCGGCGACATCGCGAGCTGGCGGCCCCAGCCCTGCTTAGCCTCGGTGGCGGCGAGCGAGGTGAGCGAGCTCATCGCCACGGCGGTGCCGTACGCCGCCATCGAGACCATCACGTAGAAGGATGCGTTTCCGTGCCCGACCGAGAGCTTGCCGTAGCCCATGCTGGCGCCGAACAGCAGGTACATCGCAACCGGCATCGCGAGCGTGAAGGCGAGAGTGTAGGGGTTGCGCAGCTGACGGATCGCCTCGATGCGCAGCATGGTGGGTGAGAGAAGCATAGGTCAGTCCTCCGTGAGGGCGGTGAAGGCGGTTTCGAGGGTGGGCGCGGCGATCTCGAGATCGCGCGCGCCGGCGCTGAGCAGGGCGAGGGCCGCCGCATCGGAATCGGCGGTGCGCACCGTGAGGCGGTCGGCATCGAGACGGATGCCGGACACCCCTGCCATCGCTTCGATCCTCGTTGTCAGGGCGTCACGCTCGAAGTCGGGGAGGGTCGCTGAGACCGTCCGCTCCCCCAGGCTCGCCCGCAGCTGTGCGGTGGGCGCATCGGCGACGATCGTTCCGCGGTGCATGACGACCGTGCGCCTGGCGAACTGCTCGGCCTCTTCGAGGTAGTGCGTCGCGAAGACGATCGTGCGGCCGGCATCCGCGTCGGCGCGCATCACGTCCCAGAAGTGACGACGGCCGGTGACGTCCATGCCAGCGGTGGGCTCGTCAAGGACAAGGATGTCGGGGTCGGGCACCATCGCGAGGGCGAACTTGACCCGCTGCTGCTCGCCGCCGGAGCACTTCGACACCTTGCGCTTGGCGAGGTGGACGAGGTCGGCGCGGCGCAGGACATCGGGCACTCGATCCAGCGCCGCCCGTCCGTGCAGCGACGCGATGAGCTCGACGGTCTCACCGACGGTGACGTCGCCGAGCAGCCCGCCGGTCTGCAGCACGGCCGCGATGGCACCCGACTTCGATGCGGCTGCGGGCCGGCCGCCGAGCACCGAGACGGTTCCGGAGCTCGGGTCGGTGAGCCCGAGGAGCATGTCCAGGGTGGTTGTCTTCCCTGCGCCATTCGGGCCGAGGAGCGCGACGACCTCACCCCGACCGATGGCGAGCGTGACGCCGTCGACGGCTTGAACCCGGCGGTCGCCGACGCCGAAGTGGCGGCGGACGTCTGTCAGCTCGATGACGGATGCTGCGGCTGTTGTGTCCATGCATCCAGCATCCCGACGCGGCGCCGCCAGCGCTGTCGTGCACTGTCACGTCTTCGGCATGACAGGTGTCATGCCGGCAGGAACGCGCCCTCCAGGAACTCCGCCAGCTCTCCCCCCGCATCAAGCGGCAGCACGGCGGCGACGTACTGGTCGGGGCGCACGACGACGACTACCCCGTCGCGGGAGAGCTCCCGCGCCTCGAAGATGTCGACGTCGGTCCACTTCGATGGGCCCGCGGCGTAGAGCTTCTCCCAGTCGGTGAGACAGAGCGGCCCCGTCTTCGGCTGGAACAGCGCCGGCGCGGTGGTGACCTCGAGCTCCTCGTACGGCTGCTGGCAGACGGCCTTCACATCGAAGACCGCATCGACGTCGGCATCCGGCGGGGTGAACCGGGCGAAAACCGGTGCGGCAGCATCCGCCCACTGGCTCAGCACCGACCCGTCACGGTCTCCGAACGCGTAGACCCGCCAACGTCCGTCGGCCCTGGCGTGGTGCCCCAGGTGCACGACGTTGCCGTCGGCGACCCGCACGACCTCGGCCGATTTGAAGCGCTTGCCGAGCGGGAAGCCTGCGGCGAGCGCCTGGTGCCGATCGTCGCCGACGATCATCGACGCCGAGTACTGCGTCATGAACCCCGAGGGGAACTCGGCGGTGCCGAGGTAGAAGGTGGCGAGCTCGGTGGGGTCGGAGATCTCCTCGGGCTTTCGCGCCATCAGGCTCGACCACTCGCGGTCGAAGTCGATGAGCTCCTGCGCGACGGGTCGCCGCTCAGCGCCGTAGGTCGAAAGCAGCGCCTCGGGGGCACGTCCGGTGAGCACCGAGCCGAGCTTCCAGCCGAGGTTGAAGCCGTCCTGCATCGACACGTTCATACCCTGCCCCGCCTTGGCGCTGTGCGTGTGGCACGCATCTCCCGTGAGGAAGACCCGCGGATGCCGGTCGGTTCCGGTGGCGTCGTCGAAGCCGTCGGTGACCCGATGCCCGACCTCGTACACGCTGTGCCAGGCGACCTCCTTCACCTCGATGGAATACGGATGCAGGATCGCGTTCGCCCGGCGCACGATCTCCTCGATCGGCGTCTGCCTGACCCGGTGGTCGTCGTCGGCGGCGACTTCGCCGAGGTCGATGTACATGCGGCTGAGGTAGCCGCCCTCGCGCGGGATGTGCAGGATGTTCCCTGCTTCGGAGTTGATCGCGCACTTCGTGCGCCAGTCGGGGAAGTCGGTGTTCACGAGCACGTCCATGACGCCCCAGGCGTGGGCCGCGGCCTCGCCCACGTGCGTGCGGCCGATCGCCTCGCGCACCCGGCTGCGCGCTCCGTCGCATCCGGCGACGTACTTCGCGCGGACGGTTCGTTCGGCGCCGTGGTCGCGCAGCGCGACCTCGACCGGGTACTCCCCCGCCTCGTGCACCGTGAGCCCGAGGAACTCCACGCCGTAGTCGGGCCTGATGCGCGCCGGCCCGTTCACCGCGGCCTCGGCGAAGTAGTCGAGCACGCGCGCCTGGTTGACGATGAGGTGCGGGAACTCGCAGATGTCGTACGCGTAGTCGGCCGTGCGGGTGGTGCGCACAATCTCGTCGGGTCGCTCGGGGTCAGGGCCCCAGAAGTTCATCCAGCCGATGTTGTACGCCTCGGCCATGATCCGCTCGGCGAAGCCGAACGCCTGGAACGTCTCGACGCTGCGCGGCTGGATGCCGTCGGCCTGGCCGAGCTCGAGGCGCCCTTCCCGCTTCTCGATGATGCGCGTCGTGATGCCAGGGTACTGCGACATCTGCGCGGCGAGCAGCATCCCTGCAGGCCCCGATCCGACGATGAGCACGTCGACCTCGTCTGGGAGCTCGTCGGGTCGCTCGGCGCCAGCGGGGAGGACCCGCGGGTCGCCGGAGACGTAGCCGTGATGGTGGAACTGCATCTCAGGCCTTCGACAGTCCGTAGATCGGGCTCACCGACTGCTCGGCCTCGTGATCGGGACCCAGCGGGATGCCGGAGCGATCGCGCAGCAGCAGGGTGGCGACGAGTCCGAGCACAGTCATGCCGGCGAGATACCAGGTGACGGAGTCCGTAGTGCCGGTCGCATCGACCAGCGCCTTCGCGATCGTCGGGGCGAACGCGCCGCCGGCGATCGCTCCGATCGCGTACGAGATGGACACCCCGGAGAAGCGGATGCTGGCAGGGAAGAGCTCGGCGTACAGCGCGGCCTGCGGGCCGTAAGTGAGCCCGAGCCCGATCGTGAGGACGGCGAGGCCTGCGAAGACGAGGCCGATCTCTCCGGTGTTCACGAGCGGGAACAGCGCGAAGACGCCGCCGAGCTGCAGCACCCAGCCGATGATGTACGTCGTGCGTCGTCCGATGCGGTCGGAGATCAACCCTCCGAATGCAGCGAAGATCAGCCAGGTGATCGCAGAGCCGGCGACGGCCCAGAGGATGGAGCCCTTCTCCATCGCCAGAGGCCCATCAGGGTTCGTCGTGTAGTTCTGGATGTACCCGCCGGTGGTCATGTAGCCCACTGCGTTGTTGCCCGCGAAGACCAGTGCGGCGATGATCACGAGCAGCGCATGACGGCGGAACAGCTGCACGATCGGCAGCTTGGTCTGCTCCCGGCGCTCAGCGATCTCGGTGAACACCGGGCTCTCCTCCACACGGCGGCGCACGTAGTAGCCGATGAGGATGAGCGCGAACGACAACAGGAAGGGCACACGCCAGCCCCATGCGAGGAAGGCGTCACCGGGGGCGATCATCGTCATGCTCGCCATCACGCCGGAGGCGAGCAGCAGACCGAGCGGCACGCCGATCTGAGGGGATGCGCCGAACAGTCCGCGCTTCGCGCGCGGGGCGTGCTCGACGGCCATCAGCACCGCGCCGCCCCACTCGCCACCGGCCGAGATGCCCTGCAGAATGCGGAGCAGGAACAGCAGGATCGGCGCACCCACACCGATGACCGACGCCGTCGGCAGGAGGCCGATGAGCGCCGTGGACGCACCCATCAGGATCAGCGTGATCATGAGCACGGTTCGGCGACCGATCTTGTCGCCGAAGTGCCCGGCCAGGAACGCACCGAGCGGACGGAAGAGGAAGCTGAGGCCGATCGAGATGAACGCCACGATCTGCTCGGCATCCTTGCCGAACGGCGAGAAGAAGAGCGAGCCGAAGACGAGGCCCGCTGCGGACGAGTAGATGAAGAAGTCGTACCACTCGACCGTGGTGCCGACGATGGTGGCGAACACGACGCGGCGTCGGTCGGCGGGGGCGGCGATGGTTCCGGTGGGGGTGAACCCGTCGTGCGCGGGACTGGTCATGCTCTCTCCTTTGAGGTGACGGCGTCGGCGGAGGCGAATTCCGGATGCTTGCCGCCGATACCCAGGATGATATACGATTTCGAATACGACGCACAAGAGCAGCGCAAGGAGGCGCATCCGTGACGGCATCCGTCCCCCGCCCCGGCAAGATCATCGCGATCCACATCAGTTATGCCTCGAGAGCCGACCAACGCGGCCGGCGCCCGGCCGCGCCCTCGTACTTCTTCAAACCGGCTTCATCGGTCGGCGTCACAAGGGGCACCGTCGAGCGCCCCGCCGGCACCGAGCTGCTCGCCTTCGAGGGCGAGATCGCCCTGATCATCGGCACCGCCGCGCGACGCGTCGCGCTGTCGGACGCCTGGTCGCACGTCGGCTGGGTCACGGCCTCGAACGACCTGGGCCTCTACGACCTGCGCGCGAACGACAAGGGCTCGAACGTGCGCTCCAAGGGCGGTGACGGGTACACGCCCCTCGGCCCCGAGTACATCGACGCCCGCGCCGTCGATCCTGGTGCGCTGCGGGTGCGAGCATGGGTGAACGGCGAACTCCGGCAGGACGACACCACCGCCGGCCTCATCTTCACGCTGCCGCAGCTCGTCGCCGACCTGTCGCAGCACTTCACGCTCGAGCCGGGGGATGTGATCCTCACCGGGACACCGGCTGGTTCGTCGGTCATCGTGCCAGGCGACGTCGTCGAGATCGAGGTGGACGCACCGGATGCTCCAGGCGCTCCGTCTTCTGGACGCCTCGTGACGACGGTCGTGCAGGGCGAGGTGCCGTTCGACCCGGAGATCGGGTCGCTCCCCGCCGTCGACCACCTGCAGCGAACCGAGGCCTGGGGCTCCCGCGAGGCCGCCGGACTCCCGCCCGAGCCCCCGGCCGCCCCGCAAGCGCAGCGAGACGAAACGCCCTCCGCCCTCAACGAGTACCTCCGCGCGAAGCTCCTCGCCGCCCCCACCGCCGGGCTCTCTTCCGAGTTGCGCAAGCGCGGCCACCACTCCTGCTTCATCGACGGCGTCTCATCCAATATCCCGGGTGCCAAGATCGTCGGCACGGCGAAGACACTGCGCTTCGTGCCGTTCCGCGAAGACCTCTTCGCATCCCACGGCGGCGGCTACAACGCGCAGAAGCGCGCCTTCGACGCCGTGGGCGAGGGCGAGATCATCGTGATCGAGGCACGGGGCGATGCGAGCAGCGGCACCCTCGGCGACATCCTCGCCCTGCGCGCGAAGGTGCGCGGCGCCGCCGGGGTCGTCACCGACGGCGGCGTGCGCGACGCCGACGCCGTCACCGAGATCGGCCTGCCCGTCTTCTCGAAGGGCGCGCATCCGTCGGTGCTGGGCCGCCGCCACGTCCCGTGGGACGTCGACGTCACGATCTCGTGCGGCGGTGCGGCCGTCCAGCCCGGAGACATCATCGTGGGCGATGCGGACGGCGTCATCGTCATCCCACCGGCGCTCGCCGAGGAGGTCGCCGACGCCGCCCTCGCCCAAGAAGAGGAGGATGCCTGGATCGCCGAGCAGGTCGCCACTGGGCATCCGGTCGACGGCCTGTTCCCGATGAACGCCGAGTGGCGGGCGACGTACGCCCTTCGTCCCGCTGCGCTCGCTCAGGAAGCGGACGAGGAAGGGCCGCGGACGTGACGATCAGCAAGTCCGAGTCGGCCTACCGGTGGATCCGATCGCGCATCGCGGCGCACCGTTTCGGGCCAGGGTACCGTCTCGTCCTCAGTGCGATCGCCGACGAGCTCCAGATGAGCGTCGTCCCGGTGCGCGAGGCCATCCGGCGCCTCGAGGCCGAGGGCCTCGTCACCTTCGAGCGCAACGTCGGCGCCCGCGTCGCGATGGTCGACGAGAGCGAGTACGTGCACACGATGCAGACCCTCGGCCTCGTCGAAGGCTCAGCCACCGCGCTGTCGGCGCCCCTGCTGCGTGACGAGGATCTCGAACGCGCCGACGAGATCAACGACCGCATGCGCCGCCTGCTCGACCACTTCGACGCGCATGCGTTCACCGCGCTGAACCGCGACTTCCACTCCGCCCTGTACGAGCCGTGCCCCAATCCGCACCTGCTCGACCTCGTTCATCGCGGATGGTCGCGGCTCTCCGGCATCCGTGATTCCACCTTCGCCTTCGTGCCAGGACGAGCGAGCCACTCCGTCGAGGAGCACGGCGAGATCCTCCGGCTGATCCGTGCTGGCGCCGATCCGCTCGAGATCGAACTGGCCGCGCGGAACCACCGCTGGCGCACGATCGACGCGTTCCTCGCCGCCCGGCATCCCGAGAGACTCGCCGAGACGGCGGCGTCATGAGCGCCCCGGCGATCGGCCTCGTGGGCGCATCGCCCGCCGCCGCGGCGAGCCCGGTCGCGACCGCTCGATCGGTACCAGCTTTCGCCGAGCTCGTCGCCTCGTCGTTCGTGCCGCTGGAGATCACGACTGATCGTGAAGCCGGCTTCGCCGCACGGCTCCTCGGCGCCCAGGCGAACGACGTGCTGTTCACCGAGGTCGCCGCGACCGCGCACACCGTCACGAGGACAGAGCGGGCCATCGCCGCGGGGGGCAGCGGCTTCTACAAGGTCAACCTGATTCTCCAGGGAACCGGGCTCCTCATCCAGGACGGACGCGAAGTGCTGCTGCGCCCCGGCGACATCTCGGTCTACGACACGTCGCGCCCGTACACGCTGCACTTCGACGACACGGTGCGCAACCTCGTCACGATGCTCCCCCAGTCGCGGCTGAGCCTGCATCCCTCGTCGGCGGCAGAGCTCATGGCTACCGCCGTGCGCGCCGACGAACCGCTCAGTCCCGTGCTGGCCTCGTTCCTGCGGCAGTTCCCGTTGGGTCTGCACGGCATCGACGCCCCGGTGCGAGCACGCGTGGGCGACACGTGCGTCGCGCTCGTCGACACCCTGTTCGCGCAGCTGCTCGGGCAGCACGGTGGGCGCGACCCGCGGCGCGAATGGCACGAGCGGATCGACGCGTTCATCGATGCGCACCTGGGCGATCCCGCTCTGAGCCCCGCCGCCATCGCCGCCGCACACTACATCTCGCTCCGGCAGCTGCATGCCCTCTTCGCAGACCGCGGGCTCACTGTCGCAGCGACGATCCGCGAGAAGCGCCTGGCCCGCTGCCGCGCCGATCTCACCGACCCGCTGCACGCCGCCCACACCGTGGCCGAGCTCGCGGCGCGCTGGGGATTCACGGATGCTGCGCACTTCAGCCGCACCTTCAAGCGGCAGTTCGGAGTGACGCCTCGCGAGCTGCGCGCCGCCTGACCGGACGCTTCGACGAGCTCCACGACCCGCAGAGAGCAGCAGACGACCCTCCACCGCGCGCAATTCTGCTTGACCACGCGTGCACAGCGAGCTCGCGCCCCTTCCGCGGGCTGACCCTCGCGCGCACGATGTGTGCCATCCGCTTCCGAAAGGGTTCTCCGATGATGCACGAATCTGACAGCGTCCGCGCACTGCCGATCATCACCTTCGACGACGACGAGCTGCTCACCGCCGCGAGCGCCTCCGCCGCAGCATCCGCCGACGCCGGCGTCGCCGTCGATCCCGCCACCGGCGCCGAGATCGGTCGCTTCCCGAACCAGTCGATCGCCGACCTCGAGGCGGCCATCGACACGGCGGAGGCGGTGCAGCCCGAGTGGGCGGCGCTCGACGACCGTGTGCGCCGCGCCTACCTGCACCGCGCCGCCGACGCGATCGAGGCGTCGTCCGAGGCTCTCGCCCGCCTGCTCTCGCGTGAGCAGGGCAAGCCCCTCAACGGACCGAACGCCCGGTTCGAGGTCGGGGCGTGCGCGGTGTGGACCCGCTCGGCGGCGGACACCGAGCTACCAGTGGAGGTGCTCATCGACGACGGCGAGAACCACGCTGAGCTGCACTACCGCCCGATCGGGGTGGTCGGGGCGATCTCGCCGTGGAACTGGCCGATGATGATCTCGATCTGGCAGATCGCCCCGTCACTGCGAATGGGCAACACCGTCGTGATCAAGCCCGCCGAGACGACGGCGCTCTCTGTGCGCGCCCTCGTGGCGGTGATGAACCAGGTGCTGCCCGCCGGAGTCCTGAACGTGGTCACCGGCCCCGGTCGCACCGTCGGCGCCGCGCTGACGCGGAGCCCGAAGGTCGGCAAGATCATGTTCACCGGGTCGACCCCTGTGGGGCAGCAGATCATCGAGGCCTCGGCGGCCAACGTGACCCGGCTGACGCTCGAGCTCGGCGGCAACGACGCCGGTATCGTCCTTCCCGACGTCGACCCGGCGGCCATCGCGCAGGACCTCTTCTGGGGCGCTTTCATCAACACCGGCCAGACCTGCGCCGCCCTGAAGCGGCTGTACGTCCACGACGACGTGTACGACCGGGTCGTCGAAGAGCTCGCGGCCGTCGCCTCATCCGTGCCGATGGGTGTCGGCCTCGACGAGGGCAACCTGCTGGGTCCCGTGCAGAACCGCAATCAATTCGACGTCGTCGACCGGCTGGTGGAGTCCGCGAAAGCCTCCGGCGCACGCGTCGTGCTCGGCGGCGACCCTGACTACGATGCCCCAGGCAACTTCTACCCGACCACGCTCGTCGCCGACATCGACCCGCACAACGACCTCGTGCTCGAGGAGCAGTTCGGACCGGTGCTGCCGATCATCCGCTACACCGACCTCGACGAGGCCGTGCGCCTCGCCAACGAGCTCGACTATGCGCTCGGTTCATCGGTGTGGTCGGCCGACCGCGACGCGGCGCTCGCCGTCGCAGCCCGGTTGCGCGCGGGCACGACATGGATCAACTCGCACGGCGGGCTCCACCCGGCCGTGCCGTTCGGCGGGGCGAAGAAGTCCGGCTACGGCCGCGAGTTCGGCGTCGAGGGCCTCAAGGCGGTCTCCGAGCCGCACGTCATCAACGGCTGAACACCGACCAGAACGTTGCGAAGGAGATCCCAATGACCAGCATGCATCACAGCCCGGCCGAGCACGATCCCGGCCTCAGCCGTCGCCGACTCGGCTTCGGATCGATCACCTTCATGATCATCGCCGCCTCGGCACCGCTCACGGTGGTCGCCGGCGGCGTCACCACCTCGTACGCGGTCACAGGGTCCCTCGGGGTACCGCTCGGATTCCTGCTGATCGCCGTGATCCTCACGGCCTTCGCCGTCGGTTACACGGCGATGAGCCGCTTCGTCACGAACGCCGGCGCCTTCTACGCCTACGTCGCGCAGGGCCTGAACCGGGCGCTCGGCGTCGGCGGATCGCTGCTCGCCCTGGTGTCGTACAACGCCATGCAGATCGGGATCTACGGCCTGTTCGGCTTCCAGATCTCCGCGATGCTCGAGGCGAAGAACGGCACGTCGACGCCCTGGTGGCTCTGGGTGTTCCTCTGCATCGTCGTCGTCGGGGTGCTGGGCGTCAACCGCGTCGACCTGTCGGCGAAGGTCCTCGGCACGCTCGTCGCTCTGGAGTTCGTCGTCGTGATCGTGTTCGACATCGTCGCGCTCGGCGTCGCTCCGGAGGGCGTCTCGACAGCCGCCCTCAACCCCGCGGCGCTCTTCGGGCCGGCGCTCGGCCTCGTGCTGGTCTTCGGCGTCGCCGCGTTCATGGGCTTCGAGAGCGGTGCGATCTATGGCGAGGAGGCCAAGGATCCTCAGCGCACCGTGGCGCGGGCGACCTATGCGGCGGTCGCGATCATCGGGCTGTTCTACGCGTTCAGCGCCTGGGCGTTCTCCGTCGGCGTCGGCCCCTCGGCGATCGTCGACGCCTCGCGGGAGTCGGGTCCCGACCTCATGTTCGTCTTCATGACCGATCACGTCGGCGTGCTGCTGGCCGACATCATGTCGCTGCTGTTCATCACGAGCCTGTTCGCCGCGCTGCAGGCGTTCCACAACGCCGTCGCGAGGTATCTCTACTCCCTCGGCCGCGAGGGTGTGCTTCCGCACCACTTCGGGCGCACGAATCGCGCCGGCGCGCCGTGGGCCGGCTCGCTCGCGCAGTCGGTGCTCGCGGTCGTCGTGGTGGCCGGCTTCGCGATCGCCGGCGACGCACTGGGCGGGGCGAAGGCGCTCGGCGGTGCGCCCGAGATCCTCTTCCCCGTGCTCACCCTGTTCACCTGGCTGACGAACACCGGCGCCGCGGGTCTCGTGCTGCTGATGGGCATCACGGCGATCGCCGCCTTCGGCTACTTCCGCAAGGACTCGCGCGGCCTGAGCGTGTGGACGACCTCGATCGCTCCTCTCGCATCCGCCGCCGCGCTCCTGGCGATCTTCGTGCTGGTGCTCGGCAACTTCCCGCTCATGCTCGGGCAGACCGAACCCGACGCCACCACCATCGTGCTGCCGGCGCTGCTCATCGTCGCCCTCGTGGGCGGCATCATCTGGGGCGCGGTCCTGAAGCGGCGCGACCCCGCCGTCTATGCGCGGATCGGTCACGGCACCGAGCCAGGAGCCTACGGAACCGCGCTCATCGACGTCGTAGGAGACCAGAAATGAGCAGCACCATCGACTTCCTCTACCTGAACGAGCCGGACATGATCCGCGCCGGCGTCACCGACATGTCGGCGTGCGTCGACACGATGTCCGACATGCTCGTGCTCTTCGGGAAGGGCGACTACCGCATGGCGGGAACCGAGAACAACTCGCACGGCGCGCAGATCTCCTTCCCCGCGGAACCCGCGTTCCCCGGCATGCCCGCCGACGGGCCCGATCGGCGGTTCATGGCGATGCCGGCATATCTCGGCGGAGACTTCCAGACGGCCGGATGCAAGTGGTACGGGTCGAACGTCGCCAACAAGCAGCACGGCTTGCCGCGCTCGATCCTCATGTTCACGCTGAACGACAAGGACACCGGCGCCCCGCTGGCGATCATGTCGGCGAACCTGCTCAGCGCCTATCGCACCGGGGCGATCCCCGGCGTCGGCGCCCGGCATCTCGCCCGCGAGGACGCGACGGTCGTCGGCATCATCGGGCCGGGGCCTATGAACCGCACCTCGCTGGAGGCCTTCGTCGCCGTGCGTCCTGGTATCCGCACCGTCAAGGTCGCCGGCCGCGGCCAGGCCGGGGTCGATGCGTTCATCGCCTGGGCGCGCGAGCGCTTCTCGCAGCTGCAGGTCGAGCAGGTGCCCGATATGGAGAGCGCTGTGCGCGGATCGGATATCGTCAGCATCGCCGTGCCCAGTCCGTCGGGATCAGCGAACTACCCACGCATCGAGGACGACTGGGTCTCCCCCGGCGCCTTCATCTGCTGTTCGGCGCACCTCGCCGTCGATGAGGCCCTGGTGCAGCGCGCCCGGCACGTCGCCGACGCCCGCAGGATCTACCAGGCGTGGGCCGAGGAGCTGCCGGCTCCCGCGCACGAGACCGTAGGGATCTGGGGAATGCACCTGTGCGACCGCGTGCACGACGGACGGATGGCGCCCGAGCAGTTCGAGGATCTCGGGGAGATCATCCAGGGGACGACCCCAGGTCGCCGCGATGACGACGAGGTGTTCGTCTTCTCCGTCGGCGGGATGCCGACGGAGGATGTCGCCTGGGCGACCGTGGTCTACCGCAACGCCCTCGAGAAGGGCATCGGCACGACGCTGCGGCTGTGGGATGCTCCGGCGCTCGCCTGAGCTGCGGAGGAAGGGATGAGCGTGGACATGCAGAGGGCGGATGTCGTCGTCATCGGTACCGGAACGGTCGGTTCGATGGCGCTGTGGCAGCTGAGCACGCACGAGGGGATCGACGTCGTCGGCATCGAGCAGTACGGTCGCGTGCACTCGCTCGCCTCGTACGCGGGCGAGTCACGGGTGTTCCGCACCGCGGTGCACGAGGGCGGCACCTACGTCGACATGATCCAGCGTTCGCGGTCCCTGTGGCGTGAGCTGGAGGGCGAATCGGGTCGCTCGATCTACTCCGAGGTGGGTGCCCTCTCGATCGCGCCTGCGGGCTTCCCCGATCTCGAGACGGCGCTGCGCACCGTGCGCGAGTTCGACCTCCCGCATCGGATGCTCGATTCCTCCGACCTGCGCCGCGAGTATCCCCAGCATCGCGTTCACGACGACGACGTCGGCCTGCTCGACGCGCAGGGCGGGGGCCTGCGTCCCGAGGTCGCCGTGATGAGCGCCCTCGACGTGGCCGAATCGCGCGGCATCCGCCTGCTCTTCAACACCGCCGTGCTGGGCATCGAGGAGCGCGCGGACGGCGTCGTGGTGCGCACCTCACAGGGCGTGTGGCTGGCGGATCGCGTGATCGTGTCGGCGGGCTCGTGGTCGACCCGTCTCTCCCCCGACCTCGCACGGCTGCTGCGCCTGCAGGTGCTGGGGCTCACCTGGTTCATGCCGAAGGATCCGTCGGCCTTCGCCGCCGAGCGGTTCCCCGCGTTCCTGCGCGATTCCGGCCCCGTGCACTTCTTCGGAGCCCCGAGCTACGACGGCTACTCGTTCAAGGCGTGCACGAACCCGACCTGGCCTGTGATGCACGACGTGTCGGAGGTGCCGCGGCATCACACCCGCGAGGAGCTCATCACGATCGGCCAGCGCGCCGCCGAGCTGTTCGAGGGTATCAACCCCGAGCCGGTCCGCGAGAGCGTTCATCACTGCGCCTACACGCCCGATCGCCTCCCCGTCGTCGACGTGAACGGTTCAGGACGCGTCATCACGGTCGCCGGCCTCTCCGGGCACGGGTTCAAGTTCTCGCCGCGGCTCGGACAGTACGCCGCGGCGCTCGCCACGGGCGCGTCTGCCGACGAGGCCGGTGTCGATCCGCGCTTCGCCCTCGCCCGCCACCTCGAGCGCCTCGACGTGCTCGGACCGTACGGAGGCGGCGGGCACTGACCGCCCGCGCACATCCACCCATTGCACCGCCGATCCGGATCGTATACGATCTGAATCACAGCCACGCTGACACGAAGGACGATGATGACCGACGCACACGTTCCGGCCGACCTGCCGCAGACGATCCAGCACTACATCGACGGCGCCTTCGTCGATTCCGCCGACGGCGACACCTTCGAGGTGCTCGATCCCGTCACCAACGAGACCTACGTGCGCGCCGCCGCCGGCAAGAAGGCCGATGTCGACCTCGCCGTCTCCGCAGCGAAGCGCGCGTTCGCCGATGGACCGTGGCCGCGGATGCTGCCGCGCGAGCGCTCGCGCGTGCTGCACCGGATCGCCGACATCGTCGAGTCGCGCGACCAGCGGCTCGCCGAGCTCGAGTCGTTCGACTCGGGGCTGCCGATCACGCAGGCCCTCGGCCAGGCGCGGCGCGCGGCCGAGAACTTCCGCTTCTTCGCCGACCTCATCGTCGCCCAGGCCGACGACGCCTTCAAGGTGCCGGGCCGCCAGCTCAACTACGTCAACCGCAAGCCGATCGGCGTGGCCGGCCTCATCACGCCGTGGAACACCCCGTTCATGCTCGAGTCGTGGAAGCTCGGCCCCGCGCTCGCGACCGGCAACACGGTCGTGCTCAAACCCGCCGAGTTCACGCCGCTGTCCGCATCGCTGTGGGCCGGCATCTTCGAGGAGGCGGGCCTTCCGCAGGGCGTGTTCAACCTCGTCAACGGACTCGGTGAGGACGCAGGAGACGCGCTCGTCAAGCATCCGGATGTCCCCCTCATCTCCTTCACCGGAGAGAGCCGCACCGGGCAGATCATCTTCGGAAACGCCGCGCCGTTCCTCAAGGGCCTGTCGATGGAGCTGGGCGGCAAGTCACCCGCGGTCGTCTTCGCCGACGCCGATCTCGAGGCCGCCGTCGACGCCACCATCTTCGGCGTCTTCTCGCTCAACGGCGAGCGCTGCACTGCGGGCTCGCGCATCCTCGTGCAGCGGGAGATCTACGACGAGTTCGTCGAGCGCTACGCAGCCCAGGCGCAGCGCGTGAAGGTCGGCTACCCGCACGATCCCGACACCGAGGTCGGCGCGCTCGTGCACCCCGAGCACTACGACAAGGTGATGAGCTACGTCGAGATCGGCAAGGGCGAGGGGCGGCTCGTGGCCGGCGGTGGTCGCCCCGAAGGCTTCCCCGATGGAAATTTCGTCGCCCCGACCGTGTTCGCCGACGTCTCCCCCGACGCACGGATCTTCCAGGAGGAGATCTTCGGCCCGGTCGTCGCGATCACCCCCTTCGACACCGATGAAGAGGCGCTCGCGCTCGCGAACAACACGAAGTACGGCCTCGCCGCCTACATCTGGACGAACGACCTCAAGCGCGCGCACAACTTCGCGCAGTCGGTCGAGGCGGGCATGGTGTGGCTGAACAGCAACAACGTCCGGGACCTGCGCACCCCCTTCGGCGGCGTGAAGGCGTCCGGACTCGGTCACGAGGGCGGCTACCGCTCGATCGACTTCTACACCGATCAGCAGAGCGTGCACATCACGCTGGGCCCCGCCCACAACCCGACGTTCGGCAAGAACTGAGCAAGGACGCTGAGATGACCAACCGCGACGACATGACGCTGACGTCCTCGGGCTTCTACGTGAGCCAGGAGGCGCCGATCCACCCCGACAACCCCACGCCGACCCCGACGGCCACGCCGCCAGACGTGCTGCGCTGCGCCTACATGGAGCTCGTGGTCACCGACCTCGCCGCCTCCCGCCAGTTCTACGTCGACATCCTCGGCCTGTACGTGACGAGCGAAGACGACGAGGCGATCTACCTGCGCTCCACCGAGGAGTTCATCCACCACAACCTCGTGCTACGCAAGGGCCCGATCGCGGCCGTCGCCGCCTTCTCGTACCGCGTGCGCACGCCAGAGGACCTCGACCGCGCCGTCGCGTTCTACACCGAGCTCGGCTGCGACGTGCGCCGCAACCCCGACGGCTTCGTCCAGGGCATCGGCGACTCGGTGCGCGTGGTCGATCCGCTCGGGTTCCCGTACGAGTTCTTCCACCAGACCGAGCACGTGGAGCGGATGTCGTGGCGCTACGACCTGCACGTCCCCGGCGAGCTGGTGCGTCTCGACCACTTCAACCAGGTCACCCCCGACGTTCCGCGCGCCGTGAAGTTCATGCAGGACCTCGGCTTCCGGGTCACCGAGGACATCCAGGACGAGGAAGGCACGGTCTACGCCGCCTGGATGCGCCGCAAGCCCACCGTGCACGACACCGCGATGACCGGCGGCGACGGCCCCCGCATGCACCACGTGTGCTTCGCGACGCACGAGAAGCACAACATCCTCGCGATCTGCGACAAGTTGGGCGCCCTTCGCCGCTCCGACGCGATCGAGCGCGGCCCCGGCCGTCACGGGGTGAGCAACGCGTTCTACCTCTACCTGCGCGACCCCGACGGTCACCGTGTCGAGGTGTACACGCAGGACTACTACACCGGCGACCCCGACAACCCCGTCGTCACGTGGGACGTGCACGACAACCAGCGCCGCGACTGGTGGGGGAACCCGGTGGTGCCGAGCTGGTACACGGATGCGAGTCTCGTCCTCGACCTCGACGGCAACCCGCAGCCGGTCGTCGCCCGCACCGACAGCAGCGAAATGGCTGTCACGATCGGCGCCGACGGGTTCAGCTATACCCGTGCTGACGAGCGCGAGGGCAAGCTGGGCAATCAGCTCTAGGCCGTCGCCACGCACCGCAGGAGGAGGAACGGATGCTGTCCGAAGACACCGTCGCGCAACTCGCGGCAGAGCTCGCCGAAGCCGACCGCGCGCACACAGTGATCCCGCGCATCACCGCGCGCTACCCCGAGGCGACCGTCGAGGACTCGTACGCGATCCAGGGCGTGTGGCGCGACTCGCAGATCGCGGCCGGACGCCGGCTCGTCGGCCGCAAGATCGGTCTGACCTCGAAGGCCATGCAGCAGGCGACGGGCATCACCGAGCCCGATTACGGCGTGATGTTCGACGACACCGTGTACGCGTCCGGCGCGGAGATCCCGGTCGACCACTTCTCGAATGTGCGCATCGAGGTCGAATTGGCATTCGTGCTCAAGCATCCGCTCTCCGGCCCCGACTGCACCCTCGACGACGCCCTCGCGGCGATCGACTACGCGGTCCCCGCCCTCGAGGTGCTGAATTCGCACATCGAGCTGGATGGACGCACGATCGTCGACACGATCAGCGACAACGCGGCCTACGGGGCGATGGTGCTCGGCGATGTGCACAAGCGCCCCGACGAGATCGACCTGCGCTGGGTGCCTGGTCTGCTGTTCAAGAACGGCGAGATCGAGGAGACCGGCGTCGCCGCGGGAGTCCTGAACCACCCTGCGACCGGCGTCGCGTGGCTGGCGAACAAGTTCCACCAGCACGGCGCACAGCTGGAAGCCGGGGAGATCATCCTGGCCGGATCGTTCACACGCCCGATGTGGGTGTCGCGCGGCGACGAGGTGCTGTGCGACTACGGACCGATGGGAACCATCACATGCCGCTTCGTCTAGATCCGCCGTTCCGCGAGCGTCTCGCCGCCGCCGACCGCTCACTCATCGGCATGTGGGCGTGCTCTGGCAGCCCGCTGGTGACCGAGATCGCGGCGGGCTCGGGGCTGGACTGGCTGCTCATCGACATGGAGCACTCGGCGAACTCGCTCGAGAGCGTGCAGACGCAGCTGCAGGTCGCCGCCGCCTATCCGATCGTCCCCGTCGTGCGCGTGCCATCGAACGACCAGGTCGCCATCAAGCAGGTACTCGACCTCGGCGCGCAGAACCTCATCGTGCCGATGGTGTCCTCCGCTGCGGAGGCACGAGCCGCCGTCGCCGCGACCCGCTGTCCGCCGGAGGGTGTGCGGGGCGTGGGCAGCGCGCTCGCGCGCAGCGCGCGCTGGAACCGCGTCGACCGCTACCTGCAGGAGTCCGCGCAGCACGTGTCGCTCACGGTGCAGATCGAGACGGCGGGCGGAGTGGATGCCGCTGCCGAGATCGTCGCGGTCGACGGGGTGGATGCGGTGTTCGTCGGGCCGTCCGACCTGTCGGCATCGATGGGCCTGCTGGGGCAGCAGACGCATCCCGAGGTCGTCGCGGCCGTCGAGAAGGTCTTCGCCGCGGCGAGGGCGGCTGGAACCCCCGTGGGGGTGAACGCCTTCGACCCGGTCACGGCCGACGGATACATCGCCGCTGGTGCCGACTTCGTCGCCGTGGGCGCCGACGTGGCCCTGCTCGCCCGCGCATCGGAGGCCCTGGCCGCGCGCTTCATCCCGGCATCCGACGACCGGCCCCGCGCGAGCTACTGAGCCCGCCGTATCACCGGTGATACGCTTGACGCATGGGTGAGACGGTCAGCGTCCGTGATCTGCGCAACAACAGTGCGGAGGTCCTCGCTCGCGTGACCCACGGGGAGAGCCTGATCGTCACGAGAGACGGCGCCCCCGTGGCGCAGGTGGTGCCCCTTCCCCGCCGTCGGCTGAGCACGGCCGAGATCCTCCGTCGTTTCGAAGCTCTGCCTCCCGTCGATCATGCGACGATGCGCGCCGAGATCGATCAGCTGATCACTCCGGAACTGCCCGCAGACGAGGACCTGGGATGAGCGAGGGCATCCTCGACACATCCGTCGTGATCGCACTGGAGCAGTTGGATCCGAGGACCCTTCCGGACTACTCGTCCATCAGCGCCGTCACGCTCGCCGAGCTCGCACTCGGCCCGCTGGTCGCCGGCGACGACCGCGAGCGGATGCGCCGACAGCTCCGGCTTCAGGAGGTCGAGCTGAGCTTCGATGCGCTCCCCGTAGACGCTCGTGTCGCACGGACGTTCGCCCTCGTCGCCGCTTCGCTCAGAGCACGGGGGAAGAAGCCTGCCGCCCGCAGCTTCGACGCGCTGATCGCAGCGACCGCTCTGGCGCATCGGGTTCCGCTCTTCACACTGAATCCTCGCGACTTCGACGGCATCGACGATCTCGACGTGCGCGTGCCCGCCCGCAGCGCGACGAAAGCCCGGTAGGGCCGCCAGGCAGGCGTCCATGCCGCTGACGAGCCTGACCGATCAGCGGAACCGGATCGTGGCAGGATGAGCGGATGCACAGGCGCGGGTCCGATCGATGATGCGCGGCCTGGCCGCGATGCAGGACAGCGGGTTCCGCTGGTTCTTCCTCTCGCGCGCGATCACCATGACGGCGGGCTCGATGTCCTCGATCGCACTGGCGTTCGCGGTGCTCGGCATCGACAACTCTCCCGCCGCTCTCGCGATCGTGCTGACGGTCTTCACGCTGTCGAACGTCGTCTTCCTCATCTTCGGCGGCGTGGTGGCCGACCGTCTCCCCCGCGCGCTCGTGATCCAGAGCTGCTACGTGATCGACATCCTCTCGATCGGCACGACCGCCGCACTGCTGTTCACCGGCACGGCGACGATCCCGGTGCTCGCCCTCCTCTCGGCGCTGAACGGCGCGGCATCCGCCTTCGTCATGCCGGCCATGCAGGGCATCATCCCGCAGCTGACGACCCCCGCACACCTGCAGCAGGCGAACGCGTTGCTCTCGTTCGTACGCTCGGCGACCACCATCGGCGGCCCGGTCATCGCCGGGATCCTGGTGGCGACCGTCGGCCCCGCCTGGGTGATGGTGATCCAGGCGGCGGCCTGGGCGCTCGCGATCGTCCTCCTCGCCCTGGTGCGGCTGCCGGCTCCCGATCCGTCGGGGACGAGCTTCCTCCGCGATCTGCGCACCGGCTGGCACGAGTTCTGGTCGCGCACCTGGATGTGGAGCATCTGCCTCGCGTTCATGGTGATGAATGCGATCCACATCGGCGCGTGGGGCGTCGCCGGGCCCTACATCGCGAAGAACGATCCACGGCTCGGCATCGCCGGATGGGGCTGGGTGCTCAGCGCCGAAGGCGCCGGCATCCTCGTCATGACGCTAGTGATGATGTGGCTGCCGCTGCGCCGCCCCCTGCGATGGGGGATGCTGGCGATCAGCGCTCTCGCGATCCCGCTCGCGCTGCTCGGGCTTCATCCGCACGCGCTGCTCGTCGCGGCGGGCGCGTTCGTCGCGGGCTTGGGCGTCGAGCTGTTCAACACCGGCTGGAACGTCACCGAGATGGAGCAGGTCCCCGGCGACAAGCTCTCGCGGGTGGCCAGCTACGACATGCTCGCGAGCTTCGTGGCGATGCCGTTGGGCACCCTCGCCTTCGGATGGCTCGTCGGCCACGTCGACGTCTCCTCGCTGCTCGTGATCTCGGCGGTGCTCTACGCGGTGGTGGCGCTGGGCACCATGCTCGTGCCGAGCGTCTGGCGCATGGGACGCGCCGACGGCGCGCTGAAGAGCTGACCCCGCTGGCGGATTCATAGCAACCGGCGTGAGACTGGGAGCATGACGTTCGCCTCTCTCCAGCCCCTCGCCGACCGCGCCGCCCTCTTCACCGCCCTGCGTCAGGACGCCCTGCTGACGGCGACCGATGAGCTCGGCAACCACCGCTGGGACGCCGACATGACAGCCGGGACGATCACGTTCACCTCCACCGCCGACCCGGCGCGGCAGCTCGTCGCGCCGGCGCAGCTCATCGCGACGATCGCACCGGGGCCGCGTTCGCTGCTGTGGGCATGGGCGCATCCGCAGGGCGACGCGGAGGGCGTCGCCGCCCGGCTGCGTGCGTACGGCGACGAGAACGGCGTCGCCGCGCTCTCGGAACCCGAACTCGCCTTCCCCGCGGATGCCGAGGGCGACGACTCCTGGATCGCCGCGGCCGCGCACACCGTCGGCGGCGTCGCCGTCGAGGTCACCGGTCGCGCTCCCTACTACTCCGCTCCGATCGGCGGCGGCACCCGTGCGGTGTTCGTCCTCGATGCCCCGCTGCCGCCGTTGACGGTCGCCGCGGCGCTGCCGGTGCTTCCGCGCATCCTCTCCGGACTCGCGCTGCCCGACGCGCGCACTTCGGTGTGGGACCTCGCCCGCCTCGCCGGGTGGAGCCTGGCCTGGACCGACGAGGCGTACAGCGGCGCGACGGTGTCCGATGCCACCGGCACCGCGACGTTCCGCTTCGACGAGCAGGCGCGCATCACGAACATCGAGGGCTCGCTGGGCGCTCGGTAGCGCGCGACCCGCTCGGGCGGGTGTGGGCATTGGCAGGATGTGCGAGTCTGGACGCATGAAGAACGCCATCGTCCGCTTCGCCGCGCTCTACGTGTTCGACGTCGCCGTTCTGCTGCTCATCGACCTGCTGTTCGGCAGCGTGCGGATCGGGCTGCACGTGCTGTGGGCCGCGGTGATCCTCACCCTGGCCGCGCTGCTGCTGAAGCCGGTGCTGCGCGCGGCGTTCGCGCGCAGGTCGGGCCAGCGCTCCGGTAGGGCCGAGAAGTCGATCCAGTACGGGCTCGTCTACGTCACCGAGCTCATCATCTGGACGTTCACGGTGTGGTTCAGCGGCGTGCGGGCGTGGGGGCTGTGGGGCTTCGTGGTTCCGCCGTTCGTGCTGCTGGTCGGCTGGGTGATCTACGACCGGATCGACGACCGCCTTCGGGCCAAGGCCGGCGACGTGTACGACGCGGTCTCCTCATCGCTGCGGGGCGGGTCGACGGCATCCGCTCCCGAGTCGCCCGCCGCCGCGACGGGGCGTGCGGAGCTGAACGACGGGCTCACGCCCGAGCAGCGCCGCATGTTCGACGAGCTCGGCTGAGTCGCTCCGCCGCGCGGCTCAGTCGCGCTCGAGCGACCGCTCAGCCGCCTCGACGACGTTCGTCATGAGCAGCGCGACGGTCATCGGCCCCACTCCCCCGGGGTTCGGCGAGATCCATCCCGCGACCTCGGCCACATCGGGGTGCACGTCGCCGAACACGAGGCTCTTGCCCGTCTCCGCATCCGTCTCCCGCGTCACGCCCACGTCGAGCACCGCAGCGCCGGGCTTCACGTCCTCGGCGCGGATGAGGTGCTTGACGCCCGCACCCGCGACGAT
The DNA here is from genome assembly GCF_047607465.1 of Microbacterium sp. GTDB lineage: Bacteria > Actinomycetota > Actinomycetes > Actinomycetales > Microbacteriaceae > Microbacterium. The sequence goes on from NZ_JASGCY010000007.1 coordinate 32,582, forward strand.
CACGTCCGCCTGACGAAGGTACGGCGCCATGTCCGGCGTGCCCGTGTGCACCTGGGTGACCGTGGCGTTGATGTCACGGCGGGTGAGCAGCAGGCCCATGGGGCGTCCGATCGTGACGCCGCGTCCGACGACGACGACGTGCTTGCCGTTGAGGTCGTAGCCGCCTCGCAGCAGCAGCTCGATCACACCGCGGGGCGTGCAGGGCAGCGGGGTGTTGATCGGGTTGTTCACGTTCAGCACGAGCCGGCCGAGATTGGTCGGATGCAGGCCGTCGGCGTCCTTGGTGGGGTCGATGCGCTCGAGGATCGCGTCGGTGTCGAGGTGCTTGGGCAGCGGCAGCTGCACGATGTAGCCGTGGCAGTCGGGGTCGGCGTTGAGCTCGTCGATCAGCGCCTCGACGTCCTGCTGCGTGGCGTCGGCCGGCAGCTCGCGCTGGATCGAGTTCATGCCGATCGCCTCGGACTGCCGGTGCTTCATGCCGACGTAGAGCTGCGAGGCGGGGTCGGCGCCGATGAGCACCGTCGCGATGCCGGGAACGACGCCCCGCTCGCGCAGCGCGGCGACCCGCTCGGCGAGCTCGGCCTTGATGGATGCTGCGGCGGCCTTGCCGTCGAGGATCTTCGCTGTCATGTCGCTTCTCTCTCTACCAGCCGGTGAGAAACCACTTCCGCGCCGAGACACCCCCTGAGCCGGGGTGTCTCGCGACGGAAGTGGTTTCTCGACGGAGTGGGGGCTTACTGCTGCAGGTCGGGGTACAGGGGAAAGGCCGCGGCGAGCGCGTCGACGCGGGCGCGCAGGACCTCCACGTCGGCACCGGGCTGCAGGGCCAGCGCGATGACGTCGGCGACCTCGGTGAACTCCGCGTCTCCGAAGCCGCGGGTGGCGAGCGCCGGCGTTCCGATGCGCAGCCCCGACGTCACCATCGGCGGACGCGGGTCGTTCGGCACCGCGTTGCGGTTCACGGTGATGTGGATGTCGTGCAGGAGGTCCTCGGCCTGCTTGCCGTCGATCTCGGCGTCGCGCAGGTCGACGAGCACGAGGTGCACGTCGGTGCCGCCGGAGCGCACGCCGATGCCGGCATCCTTCACGTCCTGCTGCGACAGGCGCTCCGCGATGATCGCGGCTCCCCGCAGCACGCGCTCCTGGCGCTCCTTGAACTCGGGGGTCGCGGCGAGCTTGAACGCGGTCGCCTTGGCGGCGATCACGTGCATGAGCGGTCCGCCCTGCTGACCGGGGAAGACGGCCGAGTTGATCTTCTTGGCGATCTCGGCGTCGTTGGTGAGGATGAAGCCGGAGCGCGGGCCGCCGATCGTCTTGTGCACGGTCGACGAGACGACGTGCGCGTGCGGCACGGGGCTCGGGTGGAGCCCTGCTGCGACGAGACCGGCGAAGTGCGCCATGTCGACCCAGAGCAGGGCGCCGACCTCGTCGGCGATGTCGCGGAACGCGGCGAAGTCGAGCGTGCGCGGGTAGGCCGACCAGCCGGCGATGATGACCTTCGGCTTGTGCTCGATGGCGAGGCGGCGCACCTCGTCCATGTCGATGGTGGAGGTCTCGGGGTTCACGCCGTAGGCGACGATGTTGTAGAGACGTCCGGAGAAGTTGATCTTCATGCCGTGCGTGAGGTGGCCGCCCTGGTCGAGCGAGAGGCCGAGCAGCGTGTCGCCGGGGCGGGCGATCGCGTGCAGGACGGCCGCGTTGGCCGAGGCGCCGGAGTGCGGCTGGACGTTGGCGAACTCGGCGCCGAACAGGTCCTTCGCGCGCTGGATCGCCAGCTCCTCGGCGACGTCGACCTCTTCGCAGCCGCCGTAGTAGCGCCGACCCGGGTAGCCCTCGGCGTACTTGTTGGTGAGCACCGAGCCCTGCGACTGCAGCACCGAGACGGGCACGAAATTCTCGGACGCGATCATCTCGAGGAACGTCTGCTGGCGCGTGAGCTCGCGGTCGAGGACCTCGGCGATCTCGGGGTCGACCTCGGCGAGCGGGGCGTTGAAGTAACGGTCGGTCATGTGACGTGCTCCTCTGACAACGGATTCGAAGGGGGTGCTTCCATCGGCCCAGGCGCGCGGTCGAATTCCGTGGTCAGTCGCTCCCCGGTGGTAGTCCACCCAGACGCCAGTCGCGACGGTTACGAGCATAGCGGATGCCGGTGGCGCGACGCGCGGCGATGACGACGCCGTGCCTGCTCGAACCGCGCTCCCCGCGGCATCCGTCTCCGCCGAATCCACAGGAAGAGACTCCCCCGATCCGCCCCCTGCACGATAGGTTTTTGTTCATGGTCTTTCCCTTTGCGTTGCCGCTCGTGCCAGTGCCCGCGTCCGCGACCGCACGGGCAGGACGGATGCCGCTCACCCCGGCCCTGCGCGTCAGCGGGCCGGCGGATGCCGCGGCCCACCTCATCGCCGCGATCGAGCGCCGCACCGGCATCCGCCTCGCCCCGCTCGCCGATGCGAGCGAACCCTCCCCGCTCGCCGACGCCGCCGAGAGGACCGCCGGGATCTCCCTGCGGATCGACCAGCAGGCGGAGGCCCCCGAGGGCTACACGCTCTCGGTCGACGACACGGCCGAGGTCGCAGGAGCCGATGCGGCCGGCCTCTTCTACGGCGTCCAGACGCTGCTGCAGCTGCTGCGCGAAGACGAGAGCGGCACCTGGGGCTTCCTGCGCGCGAGAGTCGCCGACGCCCCCCGCTTCGCGTATCGCGGGGTCATGCTCGACGTCGCCCGCCACTTCTTCGGCGTCGACGATGTGAAGAAGTACATCGACGCCGCCAGCGCCCTCAAGTACAACCACCTGCACCTGCACCTCACCGACGATCAGGGCTGGCGCATCGAGATCGAGTCGTGGCCGCTGCTCACCGAGCGCGCGTCGGCGAGCGCCGCGAACGGCGACGCCGGCGGCTTCTACACCCGCGCCGACTACCGCGAGATCGTCGAGTACGCGGCAGCGCACCACATGACCGTGGTGCCCGAGGTCGACCTGCCCGGCCACACCCACGCGATCGGCGTCGCCTACCCCGAGCTCGTCGAGGCGCCCGTGCTCAACGACGCCCTCGTCGCGCAGTCGGAGGCGCTCGGCCAGCCGCTCCCCGTCGCCGGCGAGCCGTACACCGGGTGGGGCGTCGGCCATTCGAGCGTGCGCATCCATGAGGAGCGCACCTACGACTTCGTCCGCGACGTCGTGCGCGAGCTCGCCGAGATCACCCCCGGCCCCTACCTCCACGTTGGCGGCGACGAGTCGCTGGGCACCCCGCAGGCCGACTTCGACCTCTTCGCCGCCCACGCCACCGAGATCGTCGTCGCGGCGGGCAAGACCCCGATGGCCTGGCACGAGATGGGATCGGCCGCCGGCATCGCCGAGGGCACGATCGGGCAGTACTGGGGCGGCACCACCCCGCAGGGCACCCACGCCGAGGAAGCGGCGCGCTTCGTCGAACGCGGCGGCGGCCTCGTCATGTCGGCCTCGAACGTCGCCTACCTCGACATGAAGTACGACGCCGACTTCGCGTTGGGTCTCGCCTGGGCGGGCGTCATCGACGTCAAGACGGCCTACGAGTGGGAGCCCACAGCGGTGCTCGACGTCCCCGCCGCCGCGATCATCGGGGTGGAGAGCCCGCTGTGGACCGAGACCACGGCCACCTGGCACGACGTGGAGCAGCTCGTCTTCCCGCGCATCGCCTGCCAGGCCGAGATCGCGTGGTCGCCGCAGACGCACGACGAGCGCACCTGGGCGTCGTTCCGCCGCCGCGTCGGCGCCCTGGCCCCGCTGTGGCGCGCCGAGGGCATCGCCTTCCACGCCGTCGGCGAGATCGAATGGACCGACCGATGAGCGTGCACTCCGACACCGCTGGGTCGCTCGTCATCCACTCGGCACGCATCGTCGATGGCGGCGCGATCGTCGAGAACGGCTGGGTGCGCTTCGAGCGGGGGCTCGTCGCCGCCCGCGGCACTGGTGACGAGTGGGCTCCCGCCGACGAGATCGTCGACGCCGTCGAGATCGCCGGAGCGGATGCCGTGCTCACGCCGGGCTTCGTCGACATCCACGGCCACGGCGGCGCCGGCGCGGCGTACGACGACGGCATCGAGGCCATCCGCACCGGCCGCGCGCTGCACCGGGAGCACGGCACGACCCGTGCGGTCATCTCACTCGTGACCGCCCCCCTCGACGAGCTCGCCGAGAGCGTCTCGCGCATCGCCGATCTCATGACGACGGATGCCGACATCCTCGGCTCGCACCTCGAGGGCCCGTTCCTCGACCCCGGCCATCACGGCGCGCACGAGCCGTCGCTGCTGCGCGACCCCGTCGCCGCCGATGTCGCTCGGCTCCTCGACGCGGGCCGTGGCACCGTGCGCCAGGTCACGATCGCACCAGAGCTCCCCGGCGGCATCGACGCCGTGAAGCAGATCGTCGCCGCGGGCGCCGCCGCGGCCGTCGGCCACACGAACGCCGACGCGTCCGTCGCGATCGCCGCGTTCGAGGCGGGGGCGTCGATCCTCACGCACGCCTTCAACGCCATGCCCGGCATCCACCATCGGGCCCCCGGTCCCGTACTGGCCGCAGCGGCCGACCACCGCGTCGTTCTCGAGGGCATCGCCGACAACGTGCACCTCGACCCGTACGTGATCAAGCTGCTGTTCGATGCGGCGCCCGGACGCATCGCGCTGATCACCGACGCGATGGCGGCAGCCGGTAGCGCCGACGGCCACTACGATCTCGGCGCGGTGCACGTGACGGTCGAGAACGGCATCGCCCGCGCCGACGACACCGGGTCGATCGCCGGCTCAACGCTCACCCAGGACATCGCTCTGGTACGCGCGGTGCAGGCTGGCGTCCCCCTACCGGAGGCCGTGTGCGCACTGACCGAGACGCCTGCCCGTGCCGTCGGCTTCGCCGACCGCATCGGCGGCCTGCGCCCCAGCATGGCCGGCGATGCGGTACTGCTCGACGCCGAGCTGCGTGTCGTGCACGTGCGGGTAGGTGCGCAGCCAGACATCTGAGGCTGCGCCTCGCGCATCGACACGCAGCTCTGCGTTCTCATTCCGGACTTTTCATGCGGGAGGCCGTCGGTCCCCAGATCGACGGCCTCCCGCATCCCCAAGGTGGAGAGCGGGCTGGTCGGGAACTCCTCCCCCGAGGCTCCCGACCGCCCAACCGGTGCGAAACCCCCTTTTGCACCAGCCCCGAGGATCACCGCCCCCCGGGGGCTCTCCATCGGCTGTCTCTGCATGAAGAGACGAAGACCCCATCGATTCATTACGCGAGTTCTCAGAACTTTTTCGAGATTTTCCCCCAGGCGAGCGGATGCTGGCGCAGAAACCGACTGGGAACAGGGATTATCCTCGTAAGGAGATCGTGCGATCGAGTTTCTGGCCGGGGTGGTCGGGCCGTGAGATTCGCGAGAGAATGGTTAGGCGCGTGATGGATGCGACTCTCGCGCGTCTCTTCGTTGAAGGCAACTGGGACCTTCACGACTGATGGAAGACTGTGGACGACGAGAACCTCCTGAACGGCGAACCGATCGCCGATGCCGAACTGATCCTGCGCACCCGCTCCGGCGACGCAGAGGCCTTCGGTGAACTCTGGCGACGCCACTACCCATCGGGTCTCGCGGTCGCCCGCTCCGTCACCTCGTCGATCGACCCCGACGACCTCGTGCAGGAGTCGTACACCCGCATCTACCAGGCGATCATCAAGGGCGGCGGTCCGAACGGATCGTTCCGCGCCTACCTGTTCACCAGCATCCGCAACACCGCCGCCGCCTGGGGCCGGTCGCGTCGCGAGTCGACGATCGACGAGCTGGAGACCATCGCCGACCCCGGCAGCACCGAGCAGGCGTCGAATGAGGCACTCGATCGTTCGCTCACCGCTCAGGCGTTCCGCAGTCTGCCCTCGCGCTGGCAGGAGGTGCTCTGGTACACCGAGATCGAGCAGATGAAGCCCACCGAGGTGGGTCCGCTGCTCGGTATGAAGTCCGGCGCCGTCTCACAGCTCGCCTTCCGCGCACGCGAGGGGCTGCGCGAGGCATGGATCCAGGCGCATCTGCGCAGCGCCGAGCCCGGCTCCGACTGCCAGTGGACCATCGAGCACCTCGGCGCCTACTCCCGCGGAAACCTCAGCACCCGCGATCACAAGCGACTGGAACTGCACCTCGACGAGTGCGCGCGCTGCATGATCGTCGCCGCCGAGGCCAAGGACGTGTCGAACCGTCTCGCGCTCGTGCTGCTGCCGCTGGTCCTCGGCATCACCGGCGCCGCCGGATACCTCGCCACGCTGCAGGGCGGAGGCGCCCCGATCGTCGCCCTGGCCGCCATGCCGTCTAGCGTCGTCGAGGGCGGAGTCGTCGTCGGGGCTGCCGCTGGAGGCGCAGCCTCGGGGGCCACGGGTTCGGGCGGATCGGGTGCCGCAGGAGCGGGCTCCTCCGGATCCGGGAGCGCCGGCGCGATGGGCGGACTCGGCGCCCTCGTCGGCGCAGGCTCGGCCGCCCTCGTCGTGGCCGGAGTCGTGGCTGCGGCCATGATCCTGCCCGGGCTCGCCGGTGCGAACTCCGCCGCATCGCTCTCGAACACCGCAGCCGGCGAATCCTCGTCGATCTCCACCGACATCGCCCCCGATGACTCGATGAAGAACGACCCCACCGTGCGCGCCAGCGAGGAGCCTGAGCCGCCGACGATCCCGACGCCTCCGACGCAGCCCCAGGTGGACGACGTCGCCGCGCCCGTGACGACACCGCCGACGAGCACGACGGACACCACCGAGGACACCGACGGCTCCGCAGACGCGGACGGCTCCGAGGACGACGGCTCCGGAGACGACGACACGGCGGAGACGGACGGGACGACCGACGCCGACGGGACCTCGTCGGATACCGACGGGACCTCCGACGGCACGACGGATGCCGACGCGACGGACGGGACCGCCGACACCGACGCAACAACCGATACCGACGCGACGGACGGGACAGACGGAGAAACGGACTCCGAGCCGATCGACCCGCCTGACGGCGCCTCGGACACCGATGGATCAGATGCGGATGCCGACGTCGACGCGATCGACGCGGATGCCGACAGCACCGACGCGACGGACGACGTGGACGCGACCGACGCGGATGCGGATGCAACCGACGCGGATGTGGACGCGACGGACGGCAGCACCGACTCCGACGGGACCGCAGATACGGACGCCACCGACGCGGATACGGACGCCACCGACGCGGATACGGACGCCACCGACGCGGATACGGACGCCACCGACGCAGATGCAGATGCAGATGCAGATGCAGACGACGCTGATGCCACCGACGGCGACGGCGACGGCGACGGCGACGGCGATCCGGTCGACCTCACCCCCACCGCTCCTGCCGAGCTCCTCGGCTCGACGCTCTGCGTCGCCGACGGCGTGGCGTACGTCGCGCTCGAGATGCTCGGCGTCCCGGGAGCCGAGCTCCAGGCGCTGCTCGACGGCAGCACGAGCGGTGCGGACAGCGGCCTCGTCGCGGACGACGGGCACGTCACGCTGACACTGACTCCTGGTCTGCTGCAGATCGCCTTCGACGCCGACGTCACGGTGCACTACGTGACCGTCGACGGACCCGCCTATCCCTTCGAGACGACCCTGAGCGGCCTGGGCGTCTCCGTCACCTCAGTGCTGCTCGCTCCCCTCTGCGACACGGGCAGCACCGCGCCTGCCGCGGAGGAGACACCCGCCGACGTGACCCCCGGCGAAGATTCCCCGGCCGACGAGACGTCGAGCGACGAGACCGCGGCTGCCGAGGAGCCGGCGAAGCCCGAGGAAGCGGCCGACGACACCGGCGCCAGCGCAGCATCCGACGACCAATCGGCATCCGACGACCAATCGGCATCCGCAGAGCAGCCCGCCGCTGTCGAGCCCTGACGACGCGCCCGGCTCCCTTCACCCGGCGAATAGACTGGGCGCATGCCCGAGGAGACCGTTTCCGTACCCGGCGTCGAGCGCCCGAACATCGCGGCCATCGACGTCATCCGTGCCATCGTCCTCGTGGTCGCGATCGGCACGTTCGCGCTCTGGGGGCTCGCCACGTGGCCGCTGCCCTGGAACCTCGTGATCGGCATCGGCGCACCGGTGGTCGTGCTCCTCGTCTGGGCGCTGTTCCTGTCGCCGCGTCCCGTGCTGCGCCTGCATCCGTTCCTGCGCGCCGCCGTCGAACTGCTCGTCTACGTCGGCGTGACGATCGCGTGGTGGCTCATGGAGCAGCCCCTCATCGGTCTCGCGTTCGCCGTGGTCGCCGTCGGCGCTGGTGTCGTCAGCGGGAGGCGCGCACTCGCGTGAACGCTCTCGAGCAGCTGCGCGCCGCGCTCGGCGACATCGTCGACACCGCCCCGACGGCCCTCGAGGCGGCGCGACGCGACCAGTCCGGCCACGCCGCTCCCGGTACTCCGCTCGCGATCGTGCACGCGCGCAGCGCCGCCGACGTCCAGACCGTGTGCCGCATCGCCACCGCCACGCGCACCCCGATCGTCGTGCGCGGCGCCGGCACCGGCCTCGCGGGCGGCGCGAACGCCGGCGAGGGCGTGATCGTGATCTCGACCCTGCGGATGACCGCCGTGCACGAGATCCGCGCCGACGACCTGCTCGCCGTCGTCGAGCCAGGCATCATCAACGCCGATCTGAACGAGCAGCTGGCACCGCACGGTCTGTGGTGGGCGCCGGATCCCGCCAGCCGCGCCATCTCGACGGTCGGCGGCAACATCGCCACCGGCGCCGGCGGACTGCTGTGCGCGAAGTACGGCGTCGTGCGCGACGCCGTACTCGGCATCGACCTCGTCCTCGCCGACGGACGTCTGATGCGCCTCGGCCATCGCAGTGTCAAGGGCGTCACCGGCCTCGACCTCGCCTCGCTCGTCATCGGGTCGGAGGGCACGCTCGGCATCGTCGTCGGCGCCACGCTCAAGCTGCGCCGCCTTCCCGAAGGCACGCCCTGCACGGTCACCGCGACCTTCCCCGATGTGCGCACCGCTGCCGCCGCATCCGCCGCCGTCACCGCGGCCGGTATCCAGTCGGCGATCATGGAACTCATGGATCCGGCCAGCCTCGCCGCGGTCGCGACCCATCTCGCGCTCCCCGCCTTCCCTGCCGGAAGCGCGCAGCTCACCGTGCAGACCGACGGGCCGGCGGCGGTCGAGGAAGCGGATGCCGTGGCCGCCGTGCTCGCCGCGCACGACGGCACGGTGCAGGTTACCCACGACCCCGCCGAGGGCGAGCGGCTGCTCGCGATCCGCAGATCCATGCACCCTGCGATGGCCGCACTCGGCACCACGCTGATCGAGGACGTCTCGGTGCCGCGCAGCGCGATGCCCGCGATGTTCGACGAGATCGCGCGCATCGAGCGCGAGTTCGGCATCGCGATCCCGACGGTCGCGCACGCGGGCGATGGCAACCTGCATCCGAATTTCATCTTCGAGGGCGACGAGACGCCCGCCCACGTGTGGGCGGCGGCCGATGCGCTGTTCCGCGCCGCGATCGCGCTCGGCGGCACCCTGACGGGCGAGCACGGCATCGGCGTGCTGAAGAGCCGGTGGCTCGCCGAGGAGCTGGGCGAGGACCAGTGGGAGCTGCAGCGGCAGATCACCCGGGTGTTCGATCCCCTCGGCATCCTCAACCCCGGCAAGGTGTTCGCCGATGCCTGACATCCACGTGAGCGCCGCGGTGATCAGTGACGACGCGGGGCGCGTGCTCGTGGTGCGCAAGCACGGGACCGTGCGGTTCATGCAGCCCGGCGGAAAGCCGGAGGCGGGCGAGACCGCCGCGCAGACGCTCATCCGCGAGCTGCACGAAGAGCTCGGCGTGCTGCTCGAGGAGTCAGCGCTCGAACCGCTCGGCAGGTTCGTGTCCGCAGCGGCCAACGAACCCGGTCACCGCGTCGTCGCTGAGGCGTTCGCGACCTCGATCGATCCCGACGCCGTGACCGTGCAGGCCGAGCTCGCGGAGCTTCGCTGGATCACCCGGGACGACGTCGCAGACCTCCCGCTGGCCCCGCTGAGTCTGGATCACCTGCTGCCGATCGCCTGGGTGCGCACCTCTCCCGCCGGTCGTTGAGCGCCCACTTCGACGAGGTCGGCGACCCCGGCACGGCGACGCCGCGTACCATCCGTCGGAGCCGCATGCCGGTCGCCCGGCGTGTCTGCGCAGATCCACCCGACAAACAGCAATCCACCCGACAAACGGTCCGCCCGGCCAGCAGCCGGCGGGGCTCACGCCCCGCTCAGAGCCCCTGCCAGGCCGGCTTGTTCGCGAAGGTGTAGCGGTAGTAATCGGCGAGCTTCAGCCGCGACGCCGCCGCCTCATCGACGACGACCGTCGCGTGCGGGTGCAGCTGGATGGCTGAACCGGGGAGCATCGCCGAGAGCGGGCCCTCGACGGCATCCGCCACGGCCTGCGCCTTGCCCTCGCCGAAGGCGAGCAGCACGAGGTGCCGCGCCTCCAGGATCGTGCCGAGCCCCTGGGTGATGCAGTGCCGCGGCACGTCGTCGATGGAGTCGAAGAACCGCGCGTTGTCCTCGCGGGTCTGCTGCGTGAGGGTCTTCACCCTGGTGCGCGAGGCGAAGGACGAACCCGGCTCGTTGAAGCCGATGTGGCCGTCGGTGCCGATTCCGAGCAGCTGCAGGTCGACGCCTCCTGCCGCAGCGATCGCCGCGTCGTAGTCCGCTCCCGCGTGCTGGATGGTCGCCTCGGCGCCGTTGGGCACGTGGATGCGCGCGGGGTCGAGGCCCAGCGGCTCGACGACCTCGCGCGTGATGACCGAGCGGTAGCTCTCGGGGTGCGCCGGGTCGAGCCCCACGTACTCGTCGAGCGCGAAGCCGCGCACCTGCGACACGTCGACGTCGGCGAGCTGGGCGCGCAGCGCCGCATACACCGGGAGCGGAGTCGACCCGGTGGCAAGGCCCAGCACGGCATCCGCACGTGCGCGGATCAGCGATGCGATCTCCTCACCGACGAGCACGCCGGCGGCTTCCTTGCTCTCGACGATGACGACTTCAGCCATGGGGAACGGTCTCCTTGGAGGTGTCGGCTGCTCCGACGAGCGCAGCACCGAAGGCCGCGGCCGGAGAACCAGACGACAGGATCTCGACCCTGTCGTCGAGTTGCAGGGAGCGCATGAACGCCGAGGAGTCCGAGTCCTGACGCAGCGCGGCGCGGATGCCGGCTTCGAGCCGGTCGCCGAGGGCGGTGAGGCCTCCGCCGATGACGACGCGCTCCACGTCGGCCGAGAGCACGAGCACGCGGACGGCGGCGGCGGCGCCGTGGAACAGGTCGGCGCGCAGCGCGAGAGCCTGCGCGTCGCCGGACTCGGCCGCGTCGAGGATGTCGCGCACGGGCAGTGCACCTGGACGTCCCCAGGCCCTCGCCAGCGCTCCCCCGCCGCAGAACGTCTCGATGCAGCCGATCTGCCCGCATCCACAGCGACGTCCGTTCGGGTCGACCGAGAGGTGGCCGACCTCGCCGGCGGTGCCGCGCGCACCGCGCCAGATACGGCCATCGACGACGATGCCGGCGGCGACGCCGGTTCCGAGGTTCAGGTAGGCCATCGACCCAGCGGCGCCCCTCATCACGGCGGCGCCGAGGGCGGCGGCCTTGACATCGTTCTCGACGCGGAAGGGCACGCCGAGGAGGGCGCCCGCGAAGCCTGCGAGATCGAGCGACTCCACGCCGAGGTTGACGGCGTGCAGCACCCGCCCCGCATCGGCGTCGACGACCCCGGGGATGCCCACCCCGACCGAGACGACCTCGTCGAGGGTGAAGCCGGACTCCGCGGCGAGATCGCGCACAGCGGCGACGATGTTCGCGACGACCTCGACTTCGCCCCAGCCGCTCTCGCGGCGCAGGCGGCCGATGATCTCGTCGCGCTCGTCCACGGCGACAGCGTCGATCTTCGTGCCGCCCACATCGAGGCCGACACGGATGGCGCCCGCGCTCACGAAACGCCCAGTTGGCTGGAGAGCACCATGACCGCAGCCCCCCGCAGCACGATATCGTCCTGCGCGGTGCGGCGGATCTGGACGTCCTCGAACACGCCCTCGAGCGTGCGCGCACGCAGGGTATCGAGAGCGGCGTCGATGAGGATGCCGTCGAGGAGATCGGCTGGCCCGGACAGCACCACCTCGGCGAGGTCGAGAGCGGCGACGATCGGCGCGATGCCGACGGCCATGCGGGTGCCGGCGTCGCGAAGGATCTCATCGCGGGCGGCCGGGTCGGCCCCGATGGCCGCGCGCAGGCGGCTGACGCTGAGCCAGGCCTCGAGGCATCCGTCCTTGCCGCAGGCGCAGCGAGGGCCGCCGTCGGTGCCGACGACGACGTGGCCGATCTCACCGGCGGCGAAACGGCTGCCCAGCAGCGGCTGGCTCCCCGTGATGAGACCGGCGCCGACGCCGCGGCCGATCTTGATGAGCATGAAATCGGTCCTGGCGTCGCCGAACGTGTATTCGGCGAGCACCGCGGCGTTCGCGTCGTTGCGCACGAGCACCGGCAGGTCGACGTCGGCGCTGAGCTTCGCCTCGACCGGCACCTGCGCCCAGCCGAGGTTCGGCGAGCTGAGCACGACCCCATCGGGACGCACGACGCCGGGGGTGCCGATGCCGATGCCGAGCACCGGCTGGGTCGCCGCGGCGACGAGCGTGCGGACGAGCTCAAGCGTCGCCGCGTACGCCGCCTCGCCGTCAGCGGCATCGGGGCGCGCCACCTCGCGGCGCTCGAGCACTTCGCCGTCGAGGCTCAGCACGGCGCCGACGAACGCGCTCGTCCCGGAGAGGTCGAGGCCGACGATCTGGTGGCCCACGCGGTCGATGTCGATGAGGATCGGCGGCTTGCCGGGGCCGACGCTCTCGCGCACCCCGATCTCGACGACGATGCCGTCGGCGATGAACTCGGCGACGAGATCGGAGATCGTGACGCGGGTGAGGCCGGTCTCGCGCGACAGGTCGGCACGGCTCATGGCGCCGGCGTGGTACAGCGTCTGCAGCACCAGGGCGCGGTTGTGCCCGCGCGCGTGCTCCGGCAGCACCTTGGAGCGGGAGCGCAGGTTGCGCCCGGGGCCGAAGGCGTGCGCGCTCGCGCCGGCGTGGTCGCTCGACATCGTGGGACGCGTCTCATCCGATACGGACATGTTTGTTAGTAGACCTTACGAACAAAATTTATGCAACCCTTGATCGCTCGGGGCGAACCAGGGTTACCAAAACGTTACTTCAATTCCTCGGATGCCGCGGCGGCGGCATCCGTTCGTTCCGCGAGCCGCTCGACGAGACCCGCCACGATCTTCTCCCTCTCGGCGATCGTGAGGGGCTTGCCCGGCACGCCCGGGCGCCGCTGCGACGGCGTCGGGCCGTCGAGCGGACGGTACTTCACGCCCTGCGCCGCCAGGCGGCGCAGGTGCACGGGCATCCGGTGAAGCAGGTCACCGGTGTCCCCCGGCTCCCCACCTTCCCACAACCTCTCGGCGATCGCCGACAATCGCGGGAACAGGGCGAAGTCGACCCGGTCACGCGTGGCGAGGTGCTCGGTCCACAGATTCGCCTGCCCGCCGAGCGCACCTGGTTCGATGCGCAGCGAAGACGCCCGCTCCAGGGTGAGCGGCGGCCCCACGCGCACGGGCTCGTCCGTCGACTCCGACTGCGGGTAGTCCAGATACGCCTCGAGGTCGGGGCAGGCGATCACGGGAACGCCACGGCGCAGCGCCTCGCGCATGGCGACGCCGCCGCGCCAGGCGAGGATCGCAACACCCGCTGGCACATCGCCTTCGAGCACCTCGTCCCAGGCCAGCGCCGTGCGTCCGTGCGCGCACACCCGTTCGACGAAGCGCCTCGTGAACCAGGGCTGCACGTCGTGCGGCGTCGAGAGCCCCAGTTCGCGCATGCGCTCGGCCGCAGCCGGGCTCTCGGCCCACTCCGTCACCGGCACCTCGTCGCCGCCGATGCCGATCCACGGCGAGTCGAACACCTCCACAAGGGCATCGATCGCCGCGCACCCGAAGGCGAGCGCGGCCTCGGTCGGGGCAAGCGTGCGGGTGTTCACGCCGAAGTGCTCCCACGGGCCCGTCGGCGCCGCGCCGAGATCGGTGTTGCCGATATCGGGGTACGCGGCGAGCGCCGCCTGGATGTGACCTGGCAGCTCTACCTCGGGCACGACCGTGACGAACCGCGAGCGCGCGTGGGCGACGAGCGCGCGCAGCTCGTCGCGCGTGTAGTGGCCCTCGTGCACACCGGGCTCGAGCGTCGCGGACGCGCCGTGGCCGCTCTGCGTCGCCTCGCGGCGGGCACCCACCTCGGTGAGACGCGGGTAGCCCGGCACCTCGAAGCGCCAGCCCTGGTCGTCGGTGAGGTGCAGATGCAGCACGTCGAGGTGATGGTCGGCAAGCAGGTCGACCAGACGGAGCAGATCGTCGACAGGGCGGAAGTGCCGCGCCACATCGAGCATCGCACCCCGCCACGCATACGCCGGCGCGCCCTGCCAGACCCCGGCCGGGATACGCGACGGCACGGCACCGGGCTCGCGCAGTTGGCGAAGCACGGTCGCCCCGCGAAAGACCCCCGCCGCGCTCGCGCCGCGGATCTCGACCCCAGTGGCGGCCACCGTCACCCGGAAGGCCTCGGCGCCGATGCGTCCCTCGGCCTCGGCCGCAGCCGCCAGCGACTCGTCCACCACCAGGGAGATAGGCGGGAGCGCAGCATCCGTCTCCTCCCCCGCCAGCCGCGCGTCGATGTCGACGTCGCCGATCACCGGCGTCGCCGCCGACCAGCGGAATGCCTCGGCGGCCGGATCGATCTCGGCGGCGATGCGCGGCATGGTCGCCCGGTGCGCTGGCGGGCTCATCCGCAGCGCCCGGCCCGGCGTCGCCCCGGTGACCTCGCCGCCGCTGACCACCGGCACCCCGGAGACCAGCACCTCGACGATGCCGACCGGCCGCGCGCGCGGCGACGCGAAGCTCGCGCCCGCGGCGACGGCGTCCGGGTCGAAGAACACGAGGTCCGCCGTGGCGCCGGCGCGGATCACGCCGCGCGGAGCGTCGCCTCGGTCGAGACCGAGGCGCGCGGCGGGGTTGGCGGAGAGGTGGCGCACGGCCTCTTCGAGCGAGAGGATGCCGAGCTCCCGCGAGTAGTGGCCGAGGTAGCGGGCGAAGGCGCCGAAACCGCGCGGATGCGGCCGCGCGCCGATGAGGATGCCGTCGCTGCCGCCGCTGTGCCGGGGGTGGCGCATGATCGTGCGCACGTTGTCCTCGTCGCCGATGTGCATGAGGATGCCGGTCGCCCCGGCATCGGCGAGCACGGTGTCGAGCACGACATCGACGGCGGCGCGTCCTTCGTCGGCGGCGATCTCGGCGACCGTGCGCCCCACGAGCGGGTCGAGAGCGGGATTCGAGACGCCGGAGATCTGGATCGCCGTCCAGTCCGCCCGCTCGCCGTGGAAGCCGTCGCAGCCGAGGTCCTCGAGCTCGACGCGCACCTGCTCGCGTGCTGCGGCGTCGAGGGACGCGATCGTCGCGAGGAGGTCGCCTGCCTCGGCGAGCCGGCTGGGCAGGAGCGCCGCGAGGGTGGTCGCACCTGGCAGGTACGGATAGGTGTCGAGCGTCACATCGACGCCATCGGCGACCGCCGCGTCGATGAGCGCGAGCAGCTCGCCCGCCCGGCCGCGGTTGGGGGCGAAGTTCATGGTCGCGTGCGTGAGGTGCACGGGGCATCCGGCGCGGCGCCCGATCTCGATGGCCTCGCGGTAGGCCGCCAGCGCCGCCCCGCCGTAGCTGCGGGTGTGCGGCGCCCAGTAGCCGCCGCGCTCGGCCACCACCCGGCAGAGCGCCTCGAGCTCGGCGGCGTCGGCGTACATGCCCGGAGTGTAGGTCAGCCCGCTCGACATCCCGAACGCGCCCGCGTCGAGGGCCGCGGCGAGGAGGTCGCCCATCGCGGCGACCTCGGCGGCGCTCGCCCGGCGGTTCTCGTGCCCGACGACCATCATGCGCAGATTGCCCTGCGGGACGAGGACGGCGGCGTTCGCGGCCGCCGCCTCGTCGATCGCGGCGAGCAGATCGTCCATCGTGCGCCACGGCACGGTGGAGGGCCTGCCGTTCCAGCCGGCGATCTGAGCGGGGATGACGGATGCCGCGGCATCGTCCAGCGGCGCATAGCCGAGCCCGTCCTGGCCGAGCACCTCGGTGGTCACGCCCTGGAGGATCTTGGCGCTATGCGCCGCGCCCGTGAGCACGGCCAGTTCGCTGTGCGCATGCATGTCGATGAAGCCCGGGGCGACGACGAGACCCGCGGCGTCGATCTCGACGGCGCCCTCGGGGAGCTCGAGCGCAGCCGGATCCGCCGCGTCGGCGACCGCCACGACCCGCGCGCCCTCGACGGCGACGTCGGCGACGAACCGGTCGGCGCCGGTGCCGTCGACGACGGTCGCACCGCGATAGACGCGAACGCCCCTCTGGTCGCTCAGCAGCACGACGACGCCTCTTCTCTCGATGAACGGGCGGGCACGGCATCCGCAATTAGTACAGACACCTAACAACGCTACTAGGCTTGATGCGTGACTGAGAAGACTCGCGTGTCGACCACCGCCGCCCCCGCTCCCGCGCACACCTTCTCGCAGGGCGTCCGCAAGGGCCCGTTCGTGCAGGTCTCCGGTCAGGGCCCCGTCGACCCGGCCACCAACGAGTACCTGTTCCCCGGCGACGTCGCGGCGCAGACCACGCGCACGCTCGAGAACGTGAAGGCCATCGTCGAGGCCTCGGGGGCGACCTTCGACGACGTCGTGATGCTGCGCGTGTACCTCACCACGCGCGAGGACTTCGCGGTCATGAACGACGCTTACGGCGAGTTCGTGACCGCGCACACCACCAGCGGCGTGCTGCCCGCCCGCACCACCGTCTTCACCGGGCTCCCCCGCGAGGAGATGCTCGTCGAGATCGACGGCATCGCCATCGTCGGCTGACCAGGTCGTTGCCTCCCCGTTACCTGCGATCGCGTACGATTGATATACCGAATACGCTGATCGCCGGGGGGTGAAGTTCGTGACTGACCTGATTTCTGCGGCGGATGCTGCGACCGAGAAGACCGCTGAGGCCGCACCTTCCGGCGACGCACCCGCCGTTGCGGAGTTCGCAGACGGTCAGGACACGCTCGCGCTGCCCCCGGCCGACGGCGATCAGCCGCTGGCCTGGGCCCCGATCGAACCGGCGCCAAAGAAGAAGCGCCTAGGTCTGTGGATCGGCATCGGCGTTGGCGTGATCGCGCTCGGAGCCGGTGCGGCATCCACGATCCTCATCGCTCCCGGCACGACCGTGGCCGGCATCCCGGTCGGATGGATGACCCCGGGCGCCGCGGCCGACGCGATCAGCAGCCACCTCGAGAACACCACGGTGACCCTCACCGGCGACGGCGAGGGCGCCGTCCTGACCGGCGCCGACCTCGGCGCCTCGATCGATGCCCGCGCTCTGGCCGACGAGGCCTTCTCGTCGCACCCGATGTGGAACGTCACAACCTGGAACGCGACGGTGCCTGGCACGATCGCCCTCGACCCCGAGGAGGCGGACGCCGCGCTGCGCGAAGCCGTCCCGTCGAGCTTCGAGGACCCGGTCGACGCGGCCGTCACGTTCGACGCGGCCACCGGCGCCTACACGATGACGCCCTCCGAGGCGGGCACCGCGATCAGCGTGCCCGAACTGACTGAGGCGATCTCCGAGACGATCGCCGGCGGCGGCAGGACCCTGCAGTTCTCCGGCGATCCGACGCCCGCGATCCCGGCCGTCTCCGACGAAGACGCCAATACGGTCATGACCTCGCTGAACGACATGCTCGGCACCATCGGTTTCTACGTCGGCGACGAGCGCACCGTTCCGGTCGACGCCGCCACCGCCGCGACCTGGTTCGAGGTCGTCGACACCGACGGCGAACTGAGCATCGTCGCCGACGAGTCGGCGATCCAGGAGACCGTCGATGCGCTTCCCGGTCTCGTCGACCGCGCCCCGGTCAACGCCGCGAACGTCACCAACTCCGCCGGAAAGGTGTTGCGCGTCGAGTCCGAGGGCGTCAACGGGCGCACGATCGGCGACACCTCCGACATCGCCGCGGATTTCGCCGCCCAGCTCGAGAACGGCGATGGCATGTACGCCCTCACCGTGACCGAGACGCCTTTCGAGTCCGTGACCCTGGTCCGCACCGCGGATGTGAACCTCAGCACGCAGACGGCGAGCTTCTACGAGAACGGTCAGCTGGTCAACTCCTGGAAGATCTCCTCGGGAGCTGCGGGGCACGAGACGCAGACCGGCAACTTCACGATCCGCGCGCACGTGCCCATCCAGGACATGGTGGGCGCCGACTACGTCACCGAGGACGTGCCATGGGTCACCTACTTCAACGGGGACCAGGCCTTCCACGGCACGTACTGGCACAACAACTTCGGCAACCGGATGAGCCACGGATGCGTGAACATGCCGATCTCGGCGGCGAAGTGGGTCTACGACTGGGCGCCTGACGGCGTCGAGGTATCGGTCCACTACTGATCCCGGGGCGGTCGCCGTCGTCTCAGGCGCGCCCGCGCCGATGCGCGTTTCGCGGCGGCGCACGTTCGTGTTCACCCGCCTCGTCCGTCTCGCCCGTCGCTTCGGTCGCACTTCGTGTCGGCATCCGCCCGGCCCGCACCGCTCCGGTCGCACTTCGTGCCGCTTCACGGGCCCCAGAGCGACACAGAGCGCGACCGGAAGCACAACGCAACCGCGAGAGCCCAGCCCGCACCGTTCCGGTCGCGATTCGTGTCGGCATCCGCCCGAGCCCCACCGCTCCGGTCGCGATTCGTGCCGCTTCACGGGCCCCAGAGCGACACAGATCGCGACCGGAGCGGCAGGAGAGACAGGAGAGACAGAAGTCCCAGAGCAGACAGACGAGGGGCCGGATGCTCTCAGCATCCGGCCCCTCGTCCGCTGCGATCAGAGCGCGTCGATGATGGCGTTCAGCGTCGCCGAGGGACGCATGACCGCGGCCACGAGCGCCTCGTCGGGGCGGTAATAGCCGCCGATCTCCACCTTCTGGCCCTGCACGGCGTTCAGCTCGGCGACGATCTTGTCCTCGTTCTCGGCGAGAGACGCGGCGACCGGGGCGAAGGCTGCGGCGAGCTCGGCGTCCTTCGTCTGCGTCGCCAGCTCCTGCGCCCAGTACAGGCTCAGGTAGAAGTGGCTGCCGCGGTTGTCGATCGTGCCGAGGGCGCGGCCGGGCGAGCGGTCCTCCTCGAGGAAGGTCCCGGTGGCCGCGTCGAGCGTCTCGGCGAGCACACGGGCGCGTTCGTTGCCCGTGCGGTCGGCGAAGTGCTCGAGCGAGGCCGCGAGAGCGAAGAACTCGCCCAGCGAGTCCCAGCGCAGGTAGTTCTCCTCGACGAGCTGCTGCACGTGCTTGGGCGCGGAGCCACCAGCGCCGGTCTCGAAGAGGCCGCCGCCGGCGAGCAGCGGAACGATCGAGAGCATCTTCGCCGACGTGCCGACCTCGAGGATCGGGAACAGGTCGGTGAGGTAGTCGCGCAGCACGTTGCCGGTGACCGAGATGGTGTCGAGGCCGTGGCGCATGCGCGCGAGCGTGTAGCGGGTGGCCTCCTCCGGCGCGAGGATAGTGATCGTGAGGCCCTTGGTGTCGAGGGTTGCGAGGCCCTGATGCACCTTGGCGATGATCTGCGCGTCGTGCGAGCGGTTCGCGTCGAGCCAGAACACGGCGGGGACGCCGGTGGCACGGGCACGCGTCACGGCGAGCTTGACCCAGTCCATGACCGGGATGTGCTTGGTCTGCGTCGCGCGCCAGATGTCGCCCTTGCCGACCTCGTGCTCGATGAGCACGGTGCCTTCGCTGTCGAGGACCTGCACGATGCCGTCCGCCGCGATCTCGAAGGTCTTGTCGTGGCTGCCGTACTCCTCAGCCGCCTGCGCCATGAGGCCCACGTTCGGCACGGTGCCGATCGTGGCCGGATCCAGCGGGCCGTTCGCGATGACGTCGTCGATCACGGCCTGGTAGACGCCGGCGTACGACGAGTCGGGGATGACGGCCAGCGTGTCGGCCTCCTCGCCGTCCTTGCCCCAGAGCTTGCCGCCGTTGCGCACGAGTGCAGGCATCGAGGCGTCGACGATCACGTCGCTGGGCACGTGCAGGTTCGTGATGCCCTTGTCGGAGTTCACGTAGGAGAGCCGGGGACCCGAGGCGATGGCCCTGTCGAAGGCCGCGGCGATCTCGGCGCCGCCGGCGACGTCCGCCAGCCCCGCGAGGATCGAGCCCAGTCCGTCGTTCGCGCTGAGGCCCGCCTCGGCGAGCTGCGCGCCGTACTGGTCGAAGACGTCCTTGAAGAACGCCTTCACGACGTGTCCGAAGATGATCGGGTCGCTGACCTTCATCATCGTGGCCTTGAGGTGCACCGAGTAGAGGACGTCGTCGTTCTTGGCCGTCTCGAGCGTCTCGGCGAGGAAGGCGTCGAGAGCGGATGCCGAGAGGAACGTCGCGTCGATGATCTCGCGCGGAAGAACCTTGAGCCCCTCCTTGAGCACGGTGACCGTGCCGTCGGCGGCGACATGACGGAAGCTCAGCACGTCGTCGTGGGCCGCGACCCAGGAGCGCTCGTTGTGCT
This sequence comes from Microbacterium sp., assembly GCF_047607465.1. Lineage (GTDB taxonomy): Bacteria > Actinomycetota > Actinomycetes > Actinomycetales > Microbacteriaceae > Microbacterium. The sequence continues at coordinate 53,193 of NZ_JASGCY010000007.1, forward strand.
TGAAGTCGTCGTGCCCGAGGGTGGCGACGCGGGTCTTCGACCCCTCGGCGAACGCCTTGTTGCGGTGCGGGTGCTTCTTGGCGTAGTTCTTCACCGCGAGCGGGGCGCGGCGGTCGCTGTTGCCCTCGCGCAGCACCGGGTTGACGGCCGAGCCCTTGATGCGGTCGTAGCGGGCGCGGATGTCCTTCTCCTCGAGCGTCGACGGCTCGTCGGGGAAGTTCGGCACGTCGTAACCGGCCGCCTGCAGCTCGGCGATGGCGCCCTTGAGCTGCGGGATGGATGCCGAGATGTTCGGCAGCTTGATGATGTTGGCCTCTGGCAGGGTCGCGAGCCCGCCGAGCTCGGCGAGGGCGTCGCCCACCTGCTGCTCGGGGGTGAGCTTCTGCGGGAACGCGGCGAGGATGCGGCCGGCGAGCGAGATGTCCCGGGTCTCGACGTCGATACCGGCCTGGGCCGTATACGCCTGGACGATCGGCAGGAGGGACGCTGTCGCAAGGGCAGGGGCCTCGTCCGTGTGGGTGTAGATGATGGCGTCGTCGGTCACCGGTGCTCCGTTCGGGGGATCTTTTATCTCGATACCAAGATACCCGAGACGGATCACTCTCCTCGGGTCGCCGCCGCTGCGTCCTCCGCCTCCACCTGATCGGCGAGATCGCCGAGATACAGCTCGATCACCTTGGGGTCGGTGAGCAGCGCATCGCCGCTGCCCTCATAGGCGTCTCTGCCCTGCTCGAGCACGTAACCGCGATCGCAGACCTGCAGACAGCGCCGGGCGTTCTGCTCCACCATGACCACGCACACCCCGGAGGATCGGATGTCATGCACCCGTAGGAAGGTCTCATCCTGCTTGACCGGGGAGAGCCCGGCCGATGGCTCATCCAGAAGCAGCACCCGCGGCTCGCTCATCAGCGCCCTGCCCATCGCGACGAGCTGCCGCTCGCCGCCGGAGAGCGCGCCTGCGCTGCGCCGGGCGAGACGCGCGAGCTCGGGGAGCGTCGCGACCACCCTGTCGTACCTCTCGGCGAAGCGCTTGGGCTCGAGGTGAGTGCCCAGGGCGAGGTTCTCCTTCACCGTCATCGGCGTGAAGACGTTGTCGTTCTGCGGGACGAAGGCGAGCCCTGCCTGCACCAGCTTGTCGGGGCGTGCGCCGGTGACGTCCTCTCCGGAGATCCGCACGGAGCCGCTGCGCACAGGGACCAGGCCGAAGATCGACTTCAGCAGGGTGGACTTTCCCGCGCCGTTCGGGCCGATGATGCCGACGAGCTCTCCGTCGGAGGCGCTCAACGAGCATCCTCGGAGGATATCGACGCCAGGCAGGTAGCCGGCGACAACGTTCTCGACGATCACCCGGGGTTCGGTGCCGCTGAGTGTGCTCATGGGGTGTTCTCCTCGATGAGGCGTATGGTCGAGGTGGACATGACCTCGCGTTCCGAGATGCGTCCGGCGATCACATCGCGCAGGTCGACGTCGTGGTGGGAGCCGAGGTACGCGTCGATGACGACCTGCTCTGCCAGCACCCTTCGCGGCTCGCCCTCGGCCACGATCCTGCCGTCGGCCATGACGATCACGTGATCGGCGATGTGCTTGACGACGTGCATGTCGTGCTCGACGAACAGCACGGTGACCCCGTCGTCCTTCAGCGCGACGATGTGCTCGAGGATCGACTGGGTCAGCGCCGGGTTCACCCCTGCCATCGGTTCGTCGAGCATCAGCAGCCGCGGAGACGCCATCAGCGCCCTGGCCATCTCGAGCAGCTTGCGCTGACCTCCGGAGAGCCCTGCCGCATAGTCATCGGCTTTCGCGGCGAGCCCGAAGCGGCCCAGCAGCTCACGAGCGCGCTCCTCCTCGGCACGGCGGGCCGGCTGCCAGGTGACGGGGAACAACGCCCTCGACAGCCGTTCGCCGGGCTGCGCCGCACCGAGCAGCATGTTCTGCATCACGGTCAGCTTGCCGAGCACCTTGGTGAGCTGAAAGGTGCGCACCATTCCGAGCCTGGCGATCCGGTACGCGGGCACCCGGCTGAGCGGGGTGCCGTCGAAGCTCCAGGATCCTTCATCCGGGCGGTCGAACCCGGTCAGCAGGTTGAAGAGGGTCGTCTTGCCCGCGCCGTTCGGGCCGATCAGCGCGGTGATCCGATCCCGCGGTATCGACAGACGATCCACGTCGACGGCGGCGAGACCGGCGAAGCGACGGACGATGCCCTCGCCCTCGACCAGGGGCGTCGCGATGGCGGGCGTGCGATCAGGTGCGTTCAAAGGACAGCTCCTTGCGGGAGCCCAGGATGCCCTGGGGACGGAAGAAGATCAGCAGCACGAGCGCCAGGCCGATGAGGCAGAAGCGCAGCTGAGCGGCATCCGCGAAGGCCGACAGGACACCGGCGTCCTTCGCGAAGGAGATGAGTCGGTCGGTCAGCTGCAGCAGCACCCAGAACACGACCGATCCGACGATGGGCCCCAGCACGGTAGCCGCGCCGCCGAGCAGCACGATGGTGTAGAGGTTGAAGGTCATCCGGGTGCCGAAGTCCGCCGGGGAGACGGCACTGGGCAGCACGTAGAGGATGCCGGCCAGCGCGCCGATGGCGCCTCCGATGATCAGCGACTGCATCTTGATGGCCGTGACGTTCTTGCCGAGACTGCGCATGGCGTCCTCGTCCTCACGGATGCCCTTGAGCGTCAGCCCCCAGGGGCTGCGCATCAGCGCCCACACCAGCAGCGCCACCAGAGCGACGATCAGCCAGGTCACGATCGCCCACCACAGCGAGCTGGAGGTGAAGGTCCATGGCCCCAGGTGGATGCGGCCGGAGGGCAGCGGGTTGAAAGCGTCGAGGTCCGTGGAGTAGTCGCTGCCCTGCGAGGCATTGTTCGTGATGCCCTGCGCACCGCCGGTGACGTCGTTGAACAGCGAGGAGTTGACCGCGTAGCGGACGATCTCTGCCGAGGCGATCGTGACGATCGACAGGTAATCGCCGCGCAGGCGCAGGGTGAGAATGCCCAGCAGGAGCGCGAACAGCACAGCCAGCAGCAGAGCGACGACCGTGGCCAGCGGCCAGGGCAGGCCGAACTGCACGACGGAGATCGCGAAACCGTATGCTCCGACGGCGACGAAGCCCGCCTGACCGAAGTTCAGCAGCCCGGTGTACCCGAAGTGCAGGTTCAGCCCGAGCGCGGCCAGAGCGAAGGCCGCGGTGACCGGAGACAGGATCTGCTGCGCGGATCCGAGCAGTGCGTCGAGGAAGTCCATGTCAGCCGATCCTTTCCCTGGTGCCGAACAGGCCCTGCGGTCTGACGAGCAGCACGATGATGAGCACGCCGAGCGCGCCGACGTACTTCATGTCCGAGGGCAGCCAGAGCACCAGCAGCTCGGTGAGCACGCCGACCGCGATCGCCCCGAAGACGGCGCCGGCAGGCGTGCCGACCCCGCCGAGGATCATCGCGGCGAAGATGAGCAGCAGCGCTTTGAAGCCCATGTCCCAGGTGACGTCGCTGAGCAGAGCGAGCAGAATGCCCGCCAGCCCCGCCAGGGCGCCGGAGACGAGCCACACCAGCCTGATGGTGTGATCGACGTCGACGCCGGTCGCCGCCGCCAGCGGCCGGTTGGCCGCGACGGCACGGATGGCTCTGCCTGCGTGCGATGAGCGCAGCCACCACATCACCAGGCACACGGCGACAATCGCGACGCCGGCGCCGATGTAGGCGCTGATCGGGAACACGATGGGGCCGAGCCGGAGGCTGGGGATGGTCGCGGGGCTGACGCGCTTCGCGCTGCCTCCGAACAGGGCGTAGCCGAGATAGCGCAGGATCATCGCCACGCCCATGCTGGCGATCATCAGCGGGACGATCGCGACGCCCTTGCGCCTGGCCGGGCGCCACAGCAGGAGATCCTGCAGGAAGTGCAGCAGCACACCGGCCGCGATCGCGAACAGGGCGGCGACGATCACCGGCAGTCCGAGCACGGCAGAGGCGAAGAATGCCGCCAGTGCCCCGATCGTCAGCGACTCGCCGTAGGCGAAGTTCATCAGCCGCGTGGTGCCGCTGATCAGCGCCATCCCGAGGGTGGCCACGGCGAGGATGAGTCCGAGGCTCAGACCGGATGCGAGCTGCTGGGCGATCTGGGCTGCGCTGACGCTCGCGGCAGCGCCGCTGCTCTCGCCACCGGCATCCGAGATCACTCCTGCGTTGGCCGTCTCGGTCAGCGAGACGACGAGCCGCTGGATGGGAAGGGTGTTCGCCGCTCCCAGCTCCCTGCTGACCGCGTACACGTCACCGCCTTCGAAGTGCACATCGATGGCGGAGGTGTCGACGGTGATGACATAGACACCGGCATCGGGGACCGAGAGGGTCTCGCCGGTTCCGTTCTCGTCTGTGGTGGTCTCGGCGATGACCTCGCCCGACTCGTCGGAGACGGAGACCAGCGCGCCGGCGACACCGGCGCTGTCGGCGTCGACCACGCGCGGGATGAAGCCCCACTCCTCGTCGTCGGCAGCGGCCGCGGGAGCTGCGACGCCGATCACCATCAACGCGATGGCGGCGAGCAGAACGGTCAGCAGAGCTCCGACCCTGGGCGCTCTGCGGGTGCGGAGCGAAGGATGCGGCACGGCGCGCGCGCCTGCCGGATGTGCGATCGTCACGATGTTCTCGTACTCCTCCTGGCCGAGGTGCACGGCACGGCGATCCGTGCCGTGCACCTCATGCGGTCGGGTCACTCGACGGCGTAGGTGCCGTCGGCGGCGTAGACGAAGTGCAGGTAGTTCGTCGCCCCGACGTCGTTGTTGTCATCGAACTCGATGTTTCCGGTGAGCCCGTCGTAGTCGATCGTCCCCCCGTCTTCGATGATCGCCAGGCAGTCCGCGTAGGTCGAGCAGCTCTCCCCGTCGTTCGGGCCGCTGATCTCGGCCAGCGCCGCAGCGATGTCCTCCCCGTCGACCGACCCAGCGACCTCGGCCGCGAGTGCCGCCAGAATGGTGGCGTCATAGGTGGAGGCCGCGTAGGCGAAGGCCGTGAGCGAGGGGTCGATCTCCTTGACGCGGGCCTCGAAGTCCGCCTCGGTGTCCACATCGGCGCCCGGCTGGAACGCCTGGACGCCCTCCAGGTACGCGAGGTTGCTGACGCTCGCGGAGTAGTCGCCCAGCGTCGAGCTGGAGAAGTACACGTTCGCCGAGGGGAATCCGTTGGTGCCGACGAGCTGCTCGATCATGGCGCCGCTGTAGGTGGCGTAGGACAGGAACACGACGGCATCCGGCTGGGCGGCGACGACGGCGTTCACCTGCGCGCTGTAGTCGGTCTCCTCGACGTTGAACGACTCGTTGGCGGCGACGTCGATACCCGCGGCTTCGAGATTCTGGACCATGCCCTCCTCGAAGGCGGCGCCCCAGGCGTCGTTCTGCCAGATGAGACCGACCGATGAGTGCCCGTCCGCCGCGATGAGGTCGACCAGCTGGGCCGACTCGAGGGCGTCGGTGGGAGCAGTGCGGAAGTACAGCGGCGAGATGCCCGTGAGAGCAGAGGAGGTGTTCGACCCGGAGATCTCCACGATCCCGGCCTCGGTGATCTGCGGGATCACTGCCGCGCCCATCCCAGAGCCGTACGGGCCGATCACGATGTTCGCGTCGGAGGAGATGACGCTGTCAGCGGCGGTCGCTGCGGTGTCGTTGTCGCTCGAGGAGTCCTGTTCGACGTAGACGACATCCGCGCCGAAGACCCCGCCGGCGTCGTTGATGTCGTTGATGGCCAGCTGCGCGGCTGCGATCAGCGGCGCGACCGCCGACGCCTGGGTGCCCGTGTGAGCGAGGAACGAGGTGATGTTCAGTGCCTCGGGCAGATCGGCCTCTGCCGAATCGCTCGTGGTCGTCGTCGGCGAGGACGAGCAGGATGCGAGAACGAGCGCTGCGGCGACTGCCGCTGCGCCGGCGCCGATGCGCATCGGCCGGATGGTGGGAGGGTTCATGGTGGCTCCTGACTGTGGCTGTGCGAGACGTGCGCCCTCATCGTGCCGGCCGCGTCGCCTCGGTGTGCATCAAGGGATACGATTTGTATACAAACATCAATACGATCCGGATGCAAGTAACGATTAGGATGCAATCACGACGATGCTCACGGCATCCGCTCGATCCCGCACCCCGACATGTAAGGCACGTTCGATGGCCGCACAGCTCCCGCACCGCCAGCCGGCTCTTCGCGGCCTCGTCGCCTCCGCTCCCGTGTACGAGCGCCTGCGCGACGCCATACTCAGCGGCGAGCTGCGTCCCAACGCGCGACTGATCGAGGAGGACCTCGCCAACGCCCTGAACGTGAGCCGGAGCCCAGTGCGCGAGGCGCTCCTCGCGCTCGTGCAGGACGGGCTGGTGGTGCGCACCAGAGGATGGGCCGTGCGTGATCACACCCCTGACGAGGTGCTGCGCATCATCGAGGCGCGCGTCGTGATGGAGAGCGAAGCCGCAGCGCTTGCCGCATCGCGGATCACCGACGCTCAGCTCGACGAGCTCGACCGGCTGGCCCTGGACATGGAGGTGAAGGGTCTCGAGCGCTCATCGCTGAACACGCTGAACCGCCACTTCCACACCACAGTGACCGCCGCGGCCGGGAACTTCATGCTCGACGACTTCGCCCGACGCACGAACATCAGCTACTGGAACTTCAATCTCGGCGTCATCCAGCCGCCGGGCGATGACGAGATCGTGAACAGGCAGCACCGTGCGATCATCGACGCACTGCGCGCCCACGACCCGGAGGCTGCGCGCCTGGCCGTTCGAGAGCACGTCGGACGCACCTACGAGATCATGAGCGGCATGGTCTCGATGTCTCCACGGCCGCTCTGAACCAGCAACAGCCCCTTCACTGCGCGCACTCGCACCATTCGAGTCGAATTCACATGCGGCGACTGTGCACGCAAAGCGCTCTAGGGGCTAGCCTTGGTGCATGTCCGAACTGCGCATGGTCGAACTTTCCGCCGCGACGATCGTCGCCGTGAACAACCTGTCGCTGAAGCCTGGCCAGGAGCAGTTCCTCGCGCCCGTCTCGTACGGCATCGCCGCGACGGCGCTCAACCCGCAGACCTCCTGGCAACGAGTCATCCTCGACGGCGATGAGGTCGTGGGCTTCGTCAGTGCGAACTTCGACCCCGATGCCCCGGAGGAGTACTTCCGCTCGGTGCTGTGGCGCATCAACGTCGACGCCGACGACCAGGGCAAGGGCGTTGGGCGCTTCGCGGTCGAGAAGCTCGTCGAAGAGGCGCGTGCGCGCGGATTCGACCATGTGAACGTGATCTACGAAGCCGGCAGCGAGGGCCCTGAGGCATTCTTCCTGCGCGTCGGATTCACCCCCGTCGGCGAGACGGCCTACGCAGAGGTCGTCGGCGAGATCCGCGTCACCGCATAAGCCGGCGGCGGGGTCTCGAATCCCCTCCCCCATCGAGACCTCGTCGCCCTCTCCTGCGACGTAAAGAGAACGCCCCCAGACCTGAGCCTCTGCGGAGGGTTCAGCGCTCGTCGCGCGGGTGCTTGCGGGCGGTCCAGGCGGCGAGGGCCGATGCGACGGCCCCTGCGGCCTGGTCGATGGCCTCGGCCGACTTCGACAGCACGTCCTGAGCGGCGTCCTGCCACGCGGTCGACGGCGACTCGCCGACGAGGACCCTGGCCCGGTGCTCCGCCGCCTCCAGGGCACCTTCCAGTTCCGCGACCGCCTCGCGGTACGCCGAGTACGCAACCGGGGTCGGGGTGTGCTCGGCCTCGCGCCGCAGCTCGTTCGCGCGACCGGCCGCACGCAGGTAGGCGGCGGTCGTGGGCTGGCGCACATCGGTCATCGCCGGGTAGGAGATCTGCAGGGCGGGGTCGGTCTCGTAGCGCATCCAGCGGGCGGTGATGACCTCGTGCTCGGCGCGCAGGCGCTCCAGCGGGCGAGGAGCGGATGCCGGCGGCACACTGGCCCTCGCGGCACTCAGCCGCGCCTGCCGCGCTCTGACGTCGGCGGTCGCGGCCTTCAGCTCACGCTCGCGCTCGCGCAGCATCCGTCTCGCTCCGGCGACGCGCTCCGCGCCGACCCTGCCCGCGCCCCGCTCCGCCGTGATCCTCGTATACTCCGCGCGCGCGACCTTCACCGCCAGCCGATGATAGGTCACAGCCTGCTGCGCGACCTTCAGATCGTGCCGAGCAGCATCGACCGCGAGCCGTCGCCCCGACCGCTTCGCCCGGTGGCGCATCCCGATCGCTCCGGCCGTGCCCGCGGCGACGGCGGTCGGCGCGATCCACCACCACTCCGCGACGATCAGCAGGGGCTCCATCCCTCGATGGTATCCAGGACTGCCCGAGCACGCGCCAGCCCCGATCGCAGCCGGCCGGCGCGCCGAGGCCGCGCGTTTTACCTCTAACGTTGAGTGAGACGACGAAGGGAGAAGCAGCGGATGGAATCCGGCCTGGAACTCGGCCTGTACGGTGTGATCGCCGTCGCGGTGATCGTCGCCGTCGCCGCGTTCTCCAAGCGCCTCGGCATCGCAGCTCCCATCATCCTGGTCATCGTCGGGGTCGGGCTGTCGTACCTGCCCGGCGTGCCGGAGATCGAGATCGACCACGAGATCATCCTCGACGGGCTGCTCCCTCCCATCCTCTACGCCGCAGCCGTGAGCGTGCCGGTCCTGGACTTCCGCCGCAATCTCGCACCGATCGCCGGTTTGTCCGTCGCGCTGGTGATCGTCACCGCGTTCGCCACCGGCGGGCTGCTGTTCACGCTGCTGCCCGATCTGAACTTCGCCGCAGCCGTCGCACTCGGCGCCATCATCAGCCCGCCGGACGCGGTGGCCGCGACCTCCATCGGCCGGCGGCTGGGCCTGCCACCGAGACTGCTGACGCTCCTGGAGGGCGAGGGCCTCGTCAACGACGCCACAGCCCTCGTGCTCCTGAGATCGGCGGTCGCCGCAGCGGCAGGCGGACTCGCGTCTCCCTGGGCCGGCGTCACCGACTTCCTGTACGCGGCCTTCTTCGCCATCGTGATCGGGATGCTGGCGGGCTACGTCACGGTGTGGGTGCGCTCGAAGCTGTCCGATCCGGTCCTGGACACCGCGCTCAGCATCGCGGTGCCCTTCGTCGCGTTCATGCCTGCAGAGTCCCTGGGGGCGTCGGGCGTGCTCGCCGTCGTCGTCGCCGGGCTCTACACCGGCCACGCCGCCCCGCGCGCGTTCACGCCTCAGTCGCGCGCCAGCGACCGCATCAACTGGCGCACCATCCAGTTCCTGCTCGAGAACGGCGTGTTCCTGCTGATCGGCCTCGAGATCCGCACACTCATCGGGCACGCCAACGAGCACGCCGACGTCTTCAGCGTCGAAGCGTCGTTCGGCATCGGGCTGCTCGCCACCGTCGCCCTGATCCTCATCCGTTACCTGTGGATCGGACCGCTGATCATGGCGCTCGCCATCCGCGAGCGACGCGCCGAGCGCTCCACCTACCGGGCGCTGCTCGCCCTGTACTACTACCGTTCGCACCCCACCGCCACGAAGGCCCAGGCGCGCACCCGCAACCGTCTCGAGCGCGACTACGGGCGCCGACGCGCCGATCTCGAGCAGCAGCGGCAGGAGCGCATCGACTGGCGCGGCGGCGTCGTGCTGGGCTGGGCCGGGATGCGCGGCGTCGTCACCCTCGCCGCCGCGCAGTCGCTGCCCGCAGAAACGCCGTACCGGCCGCAGTTGATCCTCATCGCCTTCACGGTCGCCGTCGCGAGCATCGTGATCCAGGGCGGCACGCTCCCCTGGCTGATCCGCCTGCTGAAGGTGGAGGGCATCGACGCCCAGCAGGACCGTCACGAGCTCGCACAGCTCCTCGACGTCCTCAGCGGCGCCGGCATGGACGAGCTCGACCGCCTCGTTCAGGAGAGCGAGCGACCGATCGACCCCGACGTGGTGGAGCGCGCGCGGCAGTCCAGCTTCCTGCGCACCGAGGCCGCCTGGGAGCGCGTCGCGCTCCGGCCCGACCCGGAGCACACCCCGCACCGGGAGTTCCGTGAGCTGCGCCTGGCGATCGTGGCGGCCGAGCGCGAGAAGATGCTCGAGCTCCGCGCGCTCGGCAACTACCCCTCGCGCATCCTCGCCGAGGCCCAGGCGATGCTCGACATCGAGGAGACGCGCCTGGCCCGCCGCCCGGAGACCCACTGAGCCGACGGCGTGGTGCCGCATCCCGGCACCGCGCCGTGCGGCTCAGACCAGCGTCTCCTGCCAGGCCGCGTGCAGCTGGGCGAACCGTCCTGTGCCGCCGATGAGCGCGGCCGGGGTGTCGTCCTCGATGATCCGTCCGTGCTCCATCACCAGCACCCGGTCGGCGATGGCGACCGTCGACAGGCGGTGGGCGATGATGATCGCGGTGCGGTCCTTGAGCAGAGTCTGCAGCGCGTCCTGGATGAGCCGCTCAGAGGGCATGTCGAGCGAGGCGGTCGCCTCGTCGAGGATCAGCACCGACGGGTCGGCGAGGAAGGCCCTGGCGAACGAGATCAGCTGACGCTGCCCCGCCGACACCCGCCCGCCGCGCTTGTTCACATCGGTGGCGTACCCGTCGGGCAGCGACTGGATGAACCCGTCGGCGCCGACAGCGCGGGCGGCGGCACGGATCTCGTCGAGCGTCGCGTCGGGCTTGCCCAGCGCGATGTTGTCGGCGACCGTGCCGCTGAACAGGTACGCCTCCTGCGTGAGCATGACGATCGCGCGCCGCAGGTCCTTCGGGTGCAGCTGGCGCAGATCGACGCCGTCGATGCTCACCCGCCCCTTCGAGGGGTCGTAGAAGCGCGAGATGAGCTTCGCGAGCGTGGACTTCCCGGCTCCGGTGGTGCCGACGAGCGCGATCGTCTGTCCTGGCGGGATGTCCAGGGAGAAGTTCGGCAGGATCGTCTTCTCGCCGTTGTACCCGAAGGTCACCTCGTCGAAGCGGATGTGTCCGCGCGACTCCCGCAGGTCGACCGGCTTATCGGGATCGGGCACCGTCGGCACCTCCTCGAGCACGCCGGAGACCTTCTCGAGCGCGGCCGTGGCCGACTGGTACGAGTTCAGGAACATCGCGATCTCCTGCATGGGTGCGAAGAAGTTGCGCACGTACAGCACGGCGGACAGGAGCACGCCGACGGTGAGCGCTCCGTCGGAGACGCGGATGCCGCCCCAGAGCACGACGAGGCCGAGCGTCAACGCGGCGACCCCCATCAGCCCCGGCTCGAACGTGCCAAACAGCAGCATCGAGCGTCGGTTCACGTCGCGGTAGTCCCCGGCGAGCCCCTGGAACACCTCGTCGTTGCGCGGCTCCTTGCGGAAGGCCTTCACGGCGCGGATGCCGGTCATCGTCTCGACGAACTGCACGATCACCTTCGCGCTGATCACCCGCGACTCGCGGTAGACCAGCTGCGAGCGCGTGTAGAACCAGCGCATGAGGAGGAACAACGGGATGCCGGCGAGCGCGAGGATCACGCCCGACTGCCAGTCCCACACGCACAGGGCGATGAAGGTGAAGATGCCGAACAGCACACCCGAGACGAGCTCGTTGAGGCCGCCGTCGAGCAGTTCCTTGATCGAGTCGAGGTCGCTGGTCTGCCGCGAGATGATGCGGCCCGAGGTGTACGACTCGTGGAACTCGAGGCTCAGTCGCTGCGTGTGCAGGAAGATGCGCTTGCGCAGGTCGAGCAGCACGGCCTGGGTGATCCGGGCCGCGATCAGCACGTACCAGGCGATGAGCGCGGCGGCCAGCGCCCCCGCGAGGAGGTACGCGAAGCCGATCATCAGCGCCGGCATCCAGTTCGCGTGCTCCAGCACCTCCGGCAGCGCCCGGTCGAGACCGATGCTGATGAGGATCGGGCCGATGACCTGCAGCGCCGTGGAGACGATGAGCACGAGGGCGGCGAGCACGATGCGCGCGCGCAGCGGCACCACGAGCGAGCCGAGCAGTCGCAGCGAGCGCTGACGGATCGCGCGGCTCTCCTCACGGGTGTACCGGGAGCGGTCCTCGTCGCGGGTTCCGGCGATGGCGGAGCTCATGCCTGCACCTCCTCCTCCTTCTGCTCTTCCCCGGTTGCTGAGCCTGCCGAAGCATCGTCGCGGAGCACCGGTATCGCCCCGGTGCGCGCCGCCTCCTCGGCCTCCAGGCTCGAGATGACGTGGCGGTAGTGCCGACTCGTCTTCAGCAGCTCGGCGTGCGTGCCGACCGCGGTGATGCGTCCGGACTCCAGCAGCGCCACCCGATCGGCGAGCGCGACCGTCGACGGGCGGTGAGCCACGATGAGCGCCGTGGTGTCGGCGAGCACGTGGCGCAGCGCCTCTTCGACGAGCGCCTCGGTGTCGACGTCGAGAGCCGACAGCGGGTCGTCGAGCACGAGCACCTTCGGCTTCGCCGCGACCGCACGCGCCAGGGCGAGACGCTGACGCTGACCGCCGGAGAGACTCAGTCCCTCCTCGCCGATGATCGTCTCGACGCCCTCGGGCAGCGCGTCGACGAATGCGGCCTGTGCCACCTCGAGCGCCTCGCGCAGCACCCGCTCGGCCTCCTCGCCGTGCACGTCGAGGTCGGCCCGGCCGAGCAGGACGTTCTCCCGGACGGATGCCGAGAACAGCGTCGCGTCCTCGAACGCCATCCCGATGTGCTGACGGAGCTCGGCCAGTGCGAGATCGCGCACGTCGACGCCGTCGAGCGTCACCCGTCCGCCTGTGACGTCGTACAGACGCGCGGGCAGCGTCGTGAGCGTCGTCTTGCCTGACCCGGTCAGCCCGACCAGCGCCATGGTCTCACCGGGGTGCAGCACGAGGTCGATGCCGTCGAGCAGGTCGCGCTCGTGGGATCCGGCATCCTGATAGCGGAAGCGCGCGCCCTCGAAGGCGAGCTCGCCCCGGGGCGAGGCGATGCGCGTCGGCGAGACGGGGTCGGTGATCGAGTTCGTCTCCGAGAAGATGTCGAAGACGCGGTCGGTGGCGGTGCGGGCGTCGAGCAGGAACGAGAAGAGGAACCCGATCGACTCGATCGGCCAACGCAGCACCACGGCCATCGCGAAGAACGCGAAGAGCTCCGGGAGCTCGATCGCCCCCTGCGAGATGAGCCAGATGCCCGACAGCAGGCTGAGCCCGAACGCGATCTGCGGCATGAGGTCGAGCCAGAACCAGATCGATGCGATCGCTCCGGCCTTGCTCATCTCGATCTCGCGCAGAGTCTCGGCCTGACGGCTGAACCGGCTCAGCGCGTAGGTGCCCCGGCCGAACGCCTTGAGCACGCGGATGCCGTGCACGCTCTCCTCGACGCTGGTCGCGAGGTCTCCGGCCTGATCCTGGCTGCGGCGGGTGAGCGCGCCGTAGCGCTTCTCGAACAGGTAGCCGTGGATCCACAGCGGAACGGCGGTCACGAGGAAGATCGCGCCCAGCAGCCAGTGCCAACGGAAAAGGAGCGCCGACCCGATGGCGATGGTCAGGATGTTCACGACCAGCAGGATGAGCCCGAAGGCGAGCCAGCGGCGGATCAGGCCGATGTCCTGCATCATGCGGCTCAGCAGCTGACCGGACTGCCAGCGGTCGTGGAAGGCGACCGGCAGCGTCTGCAGGCGCGCATACAGCTCGGTGCGCATCCGGTACTCGACCTCGGTGGCAGGGTTCAGCACGAACTGACGGCGCAGCCACACCATGACCGCCTCGCCGACGGCGAGAGCGAACACGGCGGCGGCACCCCAGACGATGGCCCCGATCTCGCCCGATCGCACGGGGCCACGGATGATCTGCTCGAGCATGATCGGGATCATCAGTGCGATCACGGCGGCGGCGTGCGCGCTCGCCGCTCCCCCGGCGAAGCGCCAGATGGCGGGCCTGACGAAGGGTTTGAGGCGCCAGAGGGCCGCCGCAGTGGATAGAGAAGAAGAAGCAGAAGACGAGAAAGACATGACTCTCAGACGAGTTTCGTATGGAAATCGGCGGCGAAGAAGAAGCGGATGCGGGAGCGCGTGGGTCCGGCATCCGAGCGGATGCGATCTCGGATCTAGCCGAGGGGCGGGCGCTGCGCGTCCGAGCCGAGGGGCGCGATCTGCACGGTGACGATCGTTGTCATGGTGTCCTCCTCAGGGGCTCGATGGCGCCGGCCGGCTGGCACGACAGCCCACCAGCCTATTCCTGTGAACCGTCTGGACGCAACGCGCATTCCCACGATCTCGAAGATCGGATGCCGGCCCCGCCGTCTCGCGCCCGTCAGCGAGCGGCAGTGCCGGTCAGCGAGCGGCTTCGCGGGCGAGCAGGCTCCGCTTGACCTCGAGCCCCCACGCGAAGCCGCCGAGCGAGCCGTCGCTGCGCAGCACGCGGTGGCAGGGCACGAAGAGGGCCGGGGCGTTGCGCGCGCAGATCGACGCGGCCGCCCGCACTGCCCGCGGAGTGCCGAGGTGCGCCGCGAACCCCGCGTAGGTGAGCGGCACGCCAGGGGCGATGCGCCGCAGCGCCGCCCACCCGGCCAGCTGCGCGGCGGTGCCGTGCTGAGCGACCTCCACCGCGTCGATCGCGCCGAGGTCGCCGTCGTAGTAGGCAAGGGCGGCGGCTGCGGCATCCGTCTCCCCCTCGGCGATCGCCTGCGGCCGATGCGGCCCGGAGAGGCAGTTCACGATGGCCGCGTGATCCGCCGTCCATCCGGAGGCGAGCACGCGCTGCCGCTCATCGGCGAGCAGCGTGAACGCGCCGTCAGGGGTGTCGATGGTCTGGATGATGGCGGTCATGGGGTCTCCTCGGTGGTTCGTGACGGACGCACCGGCGCCGCGCGCCACAGGTGGGCGCTGAGGTAACTGCGCCAGGGCGCTGTGCGCCGCGCCCAGTCGGTGAGCTCTCTCGGTGTGGAGGTCAGTCCTGCAGCGGCAGCCCCGGCGCGGAGGGCGACGTCGCCGGGAAGGAGCACGTCTGGGTCGCCGAGCACCCGCATGCGCACGTAGTCGGCCGTCCACGGGCCGATCCCTGGCATGGCGAGCAGGGCGGCGCGCTGCGCGGAGCCGTCGTCGCCGATGGTGAGCGTGAGCGAGCCGTCTGCGAGGGCGGACGCCGCCCCGACGATCGCGCGGATGCGGGCTGCGGGCCCGCGAAGCACCTCGGCGCCGTGCTCGGCGATCGCCGCCATCGTCGGGAACATCAGTGCGTCACCGGGAAGACCGGGTCCCTGAGCGGGGCGGAGGACCCGCTCCCCCAGGGCATCCGTCAACGCCGTGAGCGCGGTCCGGGCCGCTGCCACACTGATCTGCTGGCCGATCATGGCGCGGATCAGCATCTCGTGCGGGTCAGCCGCCCCTGGCACGCGGATGCCGGGGGTGCGGGCCACGAGCGGGGCGAGCTCGGGGTGGGCGCCGAGCGCGGCATCGACGGCGATCGGATCGGCGTCGAGATCGAACAGGCGCCGCACCGTCGACACGAGCGGCGCGAGGTCCGGGAGCGCGGTGACGCTGGCGCGCAGCCGGAGCCGGCCGACGGCGTCGAGGCGCACCTCGAACCAGGCAGCCCCTCCCAGCATCCGCAGGTTCCTGGCGAACGACGTCGCCGTGGCGTCCTCGACCCCGGCCACCGCCCGCGCCGACATCCACGCGAAGAGGCCGGCGGCGTCGAGCGGGCCGCGCACGGGCAGCAGCAGGTCGATGGCGCCGAGGGCAGAGCCTCCGCCGTGGGTTGCCGAGCCGGTCGACGCGCGCCGCGCCCGCAGCTCGCCCGGCGTCATCGCGAACACCTCGCGGATCGTGTCGTTGCACTGCCGGATGCTGGAGAACCCGGCCGAGAACGCCACCTCGGCCACGGGCATGGCGGTGCCGACGAGGAGCATCCGCGCCGTGTGCGCGCGGTGCGCCCTGGCGAGGGCGAGCGGCCCCGCGCCGAGCTCAGCGGTCAGCAGCCGGGTGAGATGGCGGCTGGAGTAGCCGAGCCGGTTCGCGAGCCCCGGCACACCCTCGCGCTCGACGACCCCTGCGGCGATGAGCCGCATCGCGCGGGCGGCGGTGTCGCTGCGGAGATCCCATGCGGGAGAACCCGGCGCGGCCTCGGGCAGGCAGCGCTTGCAGGCCCGGTAGCCGGCCTCGTGGGCCGCGGCGCTCGTCGGGAAGAAGGTCACATTCGCCGGCTTCGGCGTGCGCGCGGGGCAGCTCGGACGGCAATAGATGCCGGTCGAGCGCACCGCCGTCACGAACTGCCCGTCGAAGCGCGTATCGCGGGCGCTGATCGCGCGATACCGCTCGTCGAAGTCGGTGACGGGGAGGCTCATGGCTCCACTCTGTCACGCCGTCCCGGCACCGGCTGGCGGAAATCGGACATCGCTGTGCCGGCGGCGCCGGCGACGTGGTCAGTGGAAGAAGTGACGTTCGCCGGTGAAGAACATCGTCACACCGGCCTTGCGTGCGGCATCCACCACTTCCCCGTCGCGCACCGACCCGCCGGGCTGCACGATCGCCGTGATGCCGGCGTCGATGAGCACCTGGGCTCCGTCGGCGAAGGGGAAGAACGCGTCGGATGCCGCGACCGACCCTGCCGCGCGGTCGCCGGCGCGCTCGACGGCGAGACGGCACGAGTCCACGCGGTTGACCTGGCCCATGCCGACGCCGACCGTCGCGTTGCCCTTGGCGAGCACGATCGCGTTCGACTTCACCGCGCGGCACGCCTTCCACGCGAAGATGAGGTTCTCCATCTCGGTGTCGTCCGGGCGCTCGCCCGAGACGAGCTCCCAGTCCTTCGCCACGGATCCGATGTCGTCGGGGAAGCGGTCGGCATCCTGCAGCAGCAGTCCGCCGGAGACGAGCCGCACGTCCATGCGCTCCTGCCGCCAGTCCTCGGGCAGCTGCAGCAGACGAAGGTTCTTCTTGGCCTTGAAGACCTCGAGCGCTGCGGGCTCGAACGAGGGGGCGACGATGACCTCGGTGAAGATGTCCTTGAGGTTCTCGGCCATCTTCAGCGTGACAGTGCCGTTGGCGGCGATCACGCCGCCGTATGCCGACACCGGGTCGCACTCGTGCGCGCGCAGGTGCGCGCTGGCGATCGGGTCGAGCGCGTTGGGCGCGGTGGTCGCGATGCCGCAGGGGTTGGCGTGCTTGATGATCGCGACGCTCGGCAGCACCATGTCGTAGGCGGCGCGCAGGGCGGCGTCGGCGTCGACGTAGTTGTTGTACGACATCTCCTTGCCCTGCAGCTGCGTCGCCTGGGCGATGCCGTGCCCGCCCGCGCGCGTGTAGATCGCGGCGCGCTGGTGCGAGTTCTCGCCGTAGCGCAGCGTCGCCAGGCGCTCGGCCTGGATCGTGAGATGCACCGGCAGATCGTCGGCGTCGTTCAGCGCGCCCTCGGCGAACCACTGGGCGACCGCCGTGTCGTAGGCCGCGGTGTGCGCGAACGCGCGGGCGGCCAGGTCGCGACGCTGCGAGAGCGTGGTGCCGCCGTCGCGCACCGCGGCGATGATCGACGGGTACGACTCGGGCGAGACGACGATGGCGACGTTCGCGTGATTCTTCGCCGCCGCGCGAACCATCGCAGGCCCCCCGATGTCGATCTGCTCGACCACGTCGTCGCCCTCGGCACCGGAGGCGACCGTCTCGATGAACGGGTACAGGTTCACCACCACGAGCTCGAAGGGGTCGATGCCGAGGTGATCGAGCTGGCCCTCGTGATCTTCGAGACGGAGATCGGCGAGGAGCCCGCCGTGGATATTCGGATGCAGCGTCTTCACCCGGCCGTCGAGCATCTCGGCGACACCCGTCACGGCCGCAACGTCCGTGACCTCGTGCCCCGCCTCGCGGATCGTCGCAGCCGTCGATCCGGTCGACACGATCTCGACGCCCGCCGCGGCGAGCGCGGCGGCCAGCTCGATGAGGCCGTTCTTGTCGCTCACCGAGACGAGCGCGCGGCGCACCGGGACGACGTCGCGGTCGCGGTAGAGGGAGGGGTCGTGGCGGGGGCCGGCCATAGAGGGCTCCTTCGTGATGGGGGTCAGGATGCGGCGGACAGCACGAGCTCGCCGGTCGCGATGCGGCGCACCACGTCGATGAGCAGTCGGCGTTCGACGGGCTTGATGCGCTCGTGAAGGCTGTGCTCGGTGTCGCCGTCGACGATCGGCACGCGCTCCTGGGCGAGGATCGGCCCCGTGTCGACGCCGTCGTCGACCACGATCACACTGGCACCGGTCTGAGCGGCGCCGGCGGCGAGCGCGTCGCGCACGCCGTGCGCGCCGGGGAACTCCGGCAGATAAGCGGGGTGGGTGTTGATGAGCCACGGCGAGTACTCGGCGACGAGGGCCGGCGGCAGCAGGCGCATGAGGCCGCTGAGCACCACGAGATCGGGCTGCCACACGGCCAGCTGACGGCTCACCTCTTCTCCCCAGGCTTCGCGGCTCTCGTGCAGACGCCACGGCACCGTGAAGCTGGGGATGCCGAACGCCTCGGCGTGGGCGAGGCCGTCGGCTTCGCGGTCGGCGCCGACCACCACGACCCGCGCGGGGAAATCGGGGTGGCGGGCGGCTTCGAGGAGGGCGCGAAGATTCGAGCCGGCGCCCGAGATGAGAACGGCGACCGTGAGCACGTTCCCAGTCTACCCGGGGCGGGCGACGCCGCCGGGCCGGTCCGGGCCCGCGTGACGGTACGGATGCACGACCGGGGAACGGATGCACGACGGAAAGGGGCGGATGCTCGTGCACCTGTTCCCGAGTCGTGCAGGTGTGCCGGCGGGAAGATCAGAGGTCAGGGTCGGATGCCGTCATCTCGGCGATCCAGCGGTCGGTGCGCTCTTCGGCGAGCTCGTCGCGGTTGCGCGGCGACAGCAGCAGGATCGCCGCACCCAGCAGCACCTCCCCGCCGAGGACCAGCGCGAACGGCAGCACCGCAGGGCCGGCCTCCGCCAGGCGGCCGGGTCCCATCGATCCCCCGGCGAGCAGCGCCGCGATCGCCGCGACCGCTGCGGTGAGCACGCCGATCCCCGTGGCGATGACGGCGCGCGGGGCGGCCCCGAGCGGTGTGCTCTCCCAGACGAGCCGCGAGCGCACGACCCAGCCGGCGAAGGCTCCGGCGGCGACGGGAAGCAGCACGACGACGAGCATCCACATCGAGCTGTTCTCGGGCACGAGGCCCAGCACGGGCAGTCCGGGCAGCACGCCGAGGTGGGTGGCGGCCGGCGAGACGGACGTGCCGGCGCCGATCGCGAACCCGGGGCCGGCGAGCCATGACGCCGTCCACACGAGCACGGTCGGCAGATAGGCGAGCTGGGCGAGGGTGAGCATCACGCCGCCGAGCACGTCGATGCGGGTCGCCTCGAAGAGCGCGACGACCTCGCCGCCGCGCAAGAAGACCATCAGCGTCACGGCGATCGCCGACATCCCCATCACCGAGACGACGGCGACGGCCGCACCCCGCACGGCGGATGCCAGGACCGGCCCCCAGTCTCCCCAGGAGTCGACGAGGTCGTGCAGGCGATCGACGACGCCGCCGTCGCCGTCCTCCCAGGCCACCCGGAGAGCGCCGCCGAGCGCACCGACGAGGTAGACCGCGGTCGGCAGCACGATCGCCATCGCGAGCGAGGTGCGCGCCTCGGCGAAGCGCGCGGTGAGGGCGACGCCGGTCGCGAGGGCGGAGAAGGCCGCCGTGCCCCCGCCGACGCCGACCAGCCAGGCCCCGGCGCGGGCGGCGCGGGCGCCGGATCGGGCCGCGAACAGCAGCGTGAACAGCAGGAACGCGAGCGGCGTCACGCTGAGGGTGAACGCCGCGGCATCCGGTGCGACCCCGGCGGCGGTCACCAGCTCCACGGGCAGCGTCACATCGACCGGGGCTCCGTGGCCGAACTGCCACAGCGTGCCGGTCAGCGGCCAGAGCGCGCCCCACTCGGCGGCGGCGCCGAAGGCGAGAGTCCACAGCAGGGTGAGAGGCGCGAGAAGGGCGGCGAGTCCGACGGCGGCGGCGATGGCCGCATCGAACGCCGCGAGGAGCGCGACGAGGAGGCGTTGCATGACGACTCGAGACTACGACGGGAACGGTGCCGGACGCTGTGGGCGCGCAGGGTGCGCGCGACACGATATCGTCTCCAGCGGAGGTTCCCGATGACAACTGCCCCGTCCACCGCCCCGGCGAACGCGATCGACCGCTTCTTCGAGATCTCGAAGCGCGGCTCCACGATCGGCACCGAGATCCGTGGAGGCCTGGTGACCTTCGTCACGATGGCCTACATCGTGATCCTCAACCCGATCATCCTCTCCACCCCCGACGTCGCCGGCGACACCCTGCCCACCGGGGCCGTCGCCGCAGCCACAGCCCTGACCGCCGGTGTCATGACGATCCTCTTCGGACTGACGACGCGTCTGCCGTTCGCGTTCGCCGCCGGGCTCGGCATCAACGCCTTCCTCGCCTTCACGGTCGTCGGAACGGTCACCTGGCCCGAGGCCATGGCGCTCGTGATGATCAACGGCGTCCTCATCGTCCTGCTCGCAGCGACGGGTCTGCGCAAGCTCATCTTCGATGCGGTGCCTGTGCAGCTGAAGCTCGCGATCACCGTCGGCATCGGCCTGTTCATCGCCTTCATCGGCTTCGTGAACGCAGGCTTCGTCACGGCGACCAATGCCTCCTCTCCCCCGGTCGATCTCGGCACCGGCGGCTCGGTCGCCTCGCTCACGACCGTGATGTTCATCATCACGTTGCTGATCGGCGGCGTGCTCATCTCTCTGCGGGTCAAGGGCGCGATCCTCATCGCCCTGGTCGGCGGCACGGTCCTGGCCGCGCTCGCGAACCTGATCTGGCCGACCGAGGGCCTCGGCTTCGCGTTCTCCGGCAGCATCGTCAGCATCCCCGATCTCAGCCTCATCGGCCGCGTCGACTTCGGTTTCAACTTCGCGAAGGTCGGCGCGGTGACGCTGGCGATGTTCGTCTTCACCCTGCTGTTCTCGAACTTCTTCGACGCCATGGGCACGATGACCGGCCTCGCCAAAGAGGCCGACCTCGCCGATGAGAAGGGCGACTTCCCCCGTATCAAGTCTGCGCTCGTGGTCGAGGGCGTCGGTGCGCTCGTCGGCGGCGGCACGTCCTCATCCTCGGCCACCGTCTTCGTCGAGTCCGGCGCCGGTATCGGCGAGGGCGCTCGAACGGGGTTTGCGACCACGATCACGGGCGCGCTGTTCCTGCTCGCGATGTTCTTCACCCCGCTCACCGCCCTGGTGCCCAGCGCCGTGGCCGCAGCGGCGCTGGTGCTCGTGGGCGCGATGATGCTCGCTCAGGTCAAGAACATCGACCTGAGCGACTTCCGCGTGCTGCTGCCAGTGTTCCTCACCGTCACGGTCATGCCGATGACCTACTCGATCGCGAACGGCATCGGTGCGGGCTTCGTCAGCTGGATCGTCGTGAATGCACTGTCGGGCAGGGCGAAGACGATCCATCCGCTGCTGTGGACGGTCGGCGTCGGCTTCGTGCTGTTCTTCGCCCGCGGTCCGATCGAGGCACTGTTCGCCGCCTGAGGCCCCCCACTCTCCGCCTGAGCATCCTCGCCTGAGCGTCCTCGCCTGAGCGTCCCTGCCGTGGTCGAAAACGCACCCGCCGAGCCCGGCTCCGGTGTGTTTTCGACCACCGCAGCGGATGCTGGGCGCGACGGGACGCAAATATAACGAAAAGGTCTCGACGCGCGGCTCCGCCTCTGCCAAGATCGACCCCATGAGCGTTCGACGGCGACGCCTGTGGGGAACAGGGGTGATCGGCGTCGCGCTCTGCGTGACCTCCGCGACCGTGCTCACCCCGCCCGCGCAGGCGACGGTGCCGGCAGCCGCCAGCCACGCCAGCGCCGCTAGCACGAAGTCATCCCCACCGTCGCTGCTCGCCCTGTTCTCGCTGCGCCCCAGGGTGGCCCTGCGAGAGCCGGGGCAGCCGGGTGCCGTCGTTGCACACCGGGGCGCGAGCACGATGGCACCGGAGAACACGCTGCCCGCCATCGCCGCAGCGGCCGATGCGCACGCGGACTACGTCGAGATCGACATCCGGATGTCCAGCGACGGTGTTCCCGTCGTGATCCACGACAGCACGGTGGATCGCACCACCGACGGCACCGGATCCGTGTCCGCGCTGACGCTCGCCGAATTGCAGCGGTTGGATGCCGGGTCCTGGTTCTCGCAGGAGTACGCCGGCATCCGGATCCCTACGCTCGAGCAGGTTCTCGCTCTCACCGCCGAGACCCGTCTGTCGATCGTGATCGAGTACAAGGGACGCTGGACCCCCGCCGCGATCCGCACGACTGTCGACCAGATCGCCGCAGCCGATCTCACAGGGCACGTGATCACGCAGAGCTTCAACGAGAAGACGGTCGAGAACATCTCCGCGGTCGCGCCCAACCTGTTCGTCGGCTGGTTGACCGACCGCATCGACGCCTCGATCGTGCGAACCGCCCAGCGGATCGGTGCCGATGCCGTGAACCCGCAGAGCACGACGCCCCAAGGCCTCGCAGACGCCCACGACGCGAAGCTGCGCGTGTTCGTGTGGACCAAGGATGCCGATTGCGACTGGGAGGAGCTGACCGCGCTCGGCGTCGACGGCATCATCACCAACACCCCGAGCGCATTGACCGAGTGGATCGAGCTGCGCTCGCCGGCCGTGCGGTCAGTGATGTAGCGCCCGCGGCACTGGTACTCTTCTTAGGGTTACCTAAGGAGCACCGATGCCCGAACGATCCTCTGCTTCTCCCTCTGCCTTCGCACGCAAAGGACTGCTGCGTCTGAGCTGGCCGCTGCTGGTCATCACGGTGCTCACGCTCCTGGCCACGCTCGGCAACGTCGTCCTGCTCAGCGCCGCATCGCCGGAGCTCAACGCCGCCGTGGCCAGCGCCAATCAACTGCTCGGCGTGCTCTACGACATCTCGGTCCTGTTCAGCCTCGGCGCGCTCGTGATCATCACCCAGCAACTCGGAGCCGGAGACCTCGTCGGTGCACGGCGTTCGTCGTCGATCTCGCTGCGCGCCAGCAGCATCCTCGGTCTCGCGATGGCCGTCGCGATCGGCGCGCTCGCCCCGCATCTGCTGCGCCTCATCAACACGCCGGCCGAGATCATCGACGATGCGACCGCGTACCTGTGGATCGTCGCCTTCGGCCTGGCGTTCAACGCGTACATCGTCGCGGCATCCGCAGTGCTGCGCGCGTACGGCCGCACGGTCGCCCTGCTCGTGCTGGGCACGGTCGTCAACCTCCTCGACGTCTCCCTCCTCGCGGTGTTCCTCCTGGTGCTCGACCTCGGGGCCGTCGGCGCCGCGCTTCCCACGCTCATCGTCCGCGGCATCGGCGTGATCATCCTCGCCTTCATGGTGCGCCGACGCACCGGTGCGACCCTCTTCGGTCCCCTTCCCGCCGCCGGCACCGGACGCGCGGCGTGGACGATGGCGCGGCTGTCGATCCCGACGGTGCTCGAGAGCGCCGCCTACAACGTCGTGATCGTCGCCGTCGTGGCGAGCATGAACCTGCTCGGCACGGATGCCATCAACGCGCGCTCCTACGCCCTCACCCTGACCGCCCTCGTGACCGGGGTGATCCTCGCCTTCGCCCAGGGCAACGAGACGATCGTCGGCTGGGATGTCGGAGGGCGCACGTCCGCCCACGCGCGGCGGCAGACGCTGCGCACCGCAGCGGGCACGGCGATCGCGGCGGCGGTGCTCGCCGCGCTGCTCTGGCTGGGCGCGGAGCCGGCTCTCGCGATCTTCGGGGTCAACGACGCCGTGCTCGCCCAGGCCCGCGACGCGCTGCTCATCAGCATCCTGCTCCTGCCCCTGTCGGCGGTGACAAGCGTCGTCTACGGCGCGCTGCGCTCGGCCGGCGACGTCGTCATGCCGATGCTGTACTCGATCGGCGCGAGCGCGATCGTGCTGCTGCCGCTGTCTCTGGTGCTCGTACCGGCGTGGGGCGTCGCCGGCGTCTTCTGGGCGCTCGTCGCCGGTGAGGCCGTGCGCGCGGCGCTGCTGCTGGCTCGCTGGATCCGCGGGTCCTGGCAGCGGATCGCACCGCTGACAGGGTCCGGGCAGGCCGCGCCGTCCTCGCCGGACGCCGCCCCGGCGACGACCGCGTGAGCCACGGATGAGCACTCGCCGTGAAGCGCGCGTCACCGCGGCACGCGCCATCCGCTCGCACGCCGAAGACGTCGTACGTGCCGCACTGGTCGCCCTGCCACCGCGAGAGCGCACCCGCCGAGGGCTCGCCTTCCACGCGTACCAGCGACAGGTGCGCACGATCATGCGCGCCGACCCGGTGGCGTTCGAGGTCGTCGAGACGCGGATGCTGGCCGAGGGCCACCGCACATCGGTGATCGAGGTCACGTTGCGCGGCGAGGTGGGCGTGGATGCCGGAGACATGCTGCACGTGCTGTGGCGCAACGACCTCGACCGCATCGCAGCCGCTGACGCGGTGACGGCCGCACGGTTCTGGACGACCCCGATCCCGCACCGTCCGTCCCGGTGGGCGCGTGTCGGCGCCAGCGGACTTCTCGAGAGCGTCGTCGATCTGAGCGCATCGACGGATTCGGATCCCGCACGTGCCGAACGCATCACACCGCGGTTCTTCACCGTCGCCGGCGTCGAGGCGAGCGACGTGAGGCTGCAGGTGACGCACACCGCAGGCATGCCGCCGCGGGCCGCGTCGTTCCTCGCTCGCGTCCGACCGGGCGACGTGGTCGAGGCGCGAGTGCTGCCGCATCCGCACCGCGTCGCGCACGACGGGCCAGGACTCGCCGTCGTCACCGGATCAGGAGCCGCCGGCGTGTTCGCGGCGCTGCGCGCCGGAGCATCCGGCATCCGTCTGGTCTGGGGACTCGGCGACAAACAGCTCGCGCCCTGGGTGCAGGAAGAGCTGCGCGAGCATCTCCGCGCGGGGCGCCTGAGCTCGCTGCGCCTCGCCCTGAGGCCGGAGCGCGTCACCGATCTGCTCGTCGACGAGCCGATCGAGCAGATGGCGTGGATCTACGTCAGCGGCCACGAGAGCATGGGCGCGGCGGTCGACGCGGCCCTGCGCGCGCGGCTGGGCGAGTCCGTGCTGCGCGAGATGTCCGACGGGCTCCGCTGCATCGTCTCGACCTGAACAGGTGCACCTCATCCTGGCGCGTTCCCGCCGAGGTCAGCGCACCGGAACCAGTCCGAAGGGCGGTGCGGCGTCGGGGGCGAGCAGGCGGCGTCGCGTCGCCAGCCGCGACTCGAGGATGACCGCACCCACCACGAACGGGACCGGAGCGAGCAGCCACAGGATGCCGCTCCCGCCGGTCACGTAGGCGACCACGCCGAGCACGAGCCAGGAGGCGGCGACACCCCAGATCCACACCGCGATCACGCGCTCCCGCCGCAGCAGCGCGGCAGCGGTCACGGGGGTTCCGGGGTTCGTCGCGCTCGCTCCTGCGACCAGCTGGTCGGTCCACGCCGACCCATCCCACCACCGCAGCAGCGGGGGCGTGCTCGAGATGGCGTACCAGCCTGCGACCGGCACCGGGAACGGCGTCATGACGTCATCACCAGGCAAAGCGCGAGTTCATCACCCGCACGCCGTCGTCCGCCCAGGACTGCTGACCCCTCCACCCGAATCACGGTAGCAGCCCCGTCCGGACGCAAGAAGACCCCGGGGTGGAGCCCGGGGTCTTCTCCGCGAGTCTAGCTCAGATCAGAGCGCCTCAACGATCGCGCGCATCAGGTCGGCCGTCTCCGACGGCGTCTTGCCGACCTTGACGCCGGCGGCCTCGAGGGCCTCCTTCTTCGCCTGCGCGGTGCCTGCGGAGCCGGAGACGATGGCGCCGGCGTGGCCCATGGTCTTGCCCTCGGGGGCCGTGAAGCCCGCGACGTAGCCGACGACCGGCTTGGTGACGTGCGCCTTGATGTAGTCGGCCGCACGCTCCTCGGCATCGCCGCCGATCTCGCCGATCATGACGATCGCCTTGGTCTCGGGGTCGGCCTCGAAAGCCTCGAGCGCGTCGATGTGCGTGGTGCCGATGACCGGGTCGCCGCCGATGCCGATGGCGGTCGAGAAGCCGAGGTCGCGCAGCTCGAACATCATCTGGTAGGTCAGGGTGCCCGACTTCGACACGAGGCCGATCGGTCCCTTGCCGGTGATGTTCGCCGGGGTGATGCCGACGAGAGCCTCACCGGGGGTGATGATGCCGGGGCAGTTCGGGCCGATGATGCGGGTCTTGTTGCCCTTGCTCTGCGCGTAGGCCCAGGCCTCGGCCGAGTCGCCCACCGGCACGCCCTCGGTGATCACGACGAGCAGCGGGATCTCGGCGTCGATGGCCTCGATCATCGCGGCCTTCGTGAAGGCGCCGGGGACGAAGGCGATCGACACGTCGGCGCCGGTCTCCTTGATGGCCTCGGCCACAGAGCCGAAGACGGGCAGTTCGACGGCGTTGCCGTCCTTGTCGGTGTGCGAGACCGTGGTGCCGGCCTTGCGGGCGTTCACGCCGCCGACGACCTGGGTGCCGGCCTTCAGCATGAGAGCCGTGTGCTTGGTGCCCTCGCCGCCGGTGATGCCCTGGACGATGACCTTGGAGTCCTTGTTGAGGTAGATCGACATTCTTCTAGTCCTTAAGTCTCAGGCGCCTGCGAGCTCGGCGGCCTTGTCGGCGCCCTCGTCCATGGTGGCGGCGAGTGTGACGAGCGGGTGCGCGTACTCCGCGAGGATCGCACGGCCCTCCTCGACCCGGTTGCCGTCGAGGCGGACAACGAGGGGCTTGGATGCCGTGGCGCCCAGCGCCTCGAGCGCGCCCTTGATGCCGTTGGCGACGGCGTCGCACGCGGTGATGCCGCCGAAGACGTTCACGAAGACGCTCTTGACCTGCGGGTCGCCGAGGATGACGTCGAGGCCGTTCGCCATGACCTCCGCCGAGGCGCCGCCGCCGATGTCGAGGAAGTTCGCGGGCTTCACGCCGCCGTGGTTCTCGCCGGCGTACGCGACGACGTCGAGCGTCGACATGACGAGACCAGCGCCGTTGCCGATGATGCCGACCTCGCCGTCGAGCTTGACGTAGTTGAGGCCGGACGCCTTGGCCTTCGCCTCGAGCGGGTCGGCGGCGTCCTTGTCCTCGAGCTCCTCGTGCTCGGGGTGGCGGATCTCGCTCGCGTTGTCGTCGAGCGTGACCTTGCCGTCGAGGGCGATGATGTCGCCCGACTCGGTGCGCACGAGCGGGTTGACCTCAACGAGGGTCGCATCCTCGCCCTTGTAGACGTCGTAGAGCTTCACGAAGACGTCGGAGACCTTCTCGACGAGGTCCTCGGGGAAGTTCGCGGCGCGGGCGATCTCGACCGCCTTCTCCTTGTCGATGCCGGTGAGGGGGTTCACCTCGACGCGGGCGAGCGCCTCGGGCTTCTCGACGGCGAGCTGCTCGATCTCCATGCCGCCCTCGACGCTGCACAGCGAGAGGTACGAGCGGTTGGCGCGGTCGAGCAGCACGGAGAAGTAGAACTCCTCGGCGATCGCCGCGCCCTGCGCGACCATGACGCGCTTGACGATGTGGCCCTTGATGTCAAGGCCGAGGATGGCCTTGGCCGCCTCGTACGCCTCGTCAGGGGTCTTCGCGACCTTGACGCCGCCCGCCTTGCCGCGACCACCGGTCTTGACCTGCGCCTTGACGACGACGACGCCGCCGATCTTCTCCGCGGCTGCCTTCACCTCCTCGGGGGTGTCGGCGACGATGCCGGCGAGGACCGGCACTCCGTACTTCTCGAAAACGTCTCGCGCCTGGTACTCGTACAGATCCACTGTGGTTCCTTCACTGGAATGCGTCCTGGGATTTCTCTCGATGTCGAGACATCGACCAGTCTCACAGCTTACTACCTCGGGATAGGCGCTCCCCGCGGATTCTGGCGCGTCGATGACTGCTCCGGATGCCGACACGAACGGCCATCCGCAGCGCAGACGATCTAGGCTTTCGTCATGCACGCATCCGCATCGCCGCGCTCCGCCGTCGTCGCCGCAGCGCTCGAACTGTTCCAGAGCCAGGGCTTCGAGCAGACCTCCGTCGAGCAGATCGCCAAGGCGGCCGGGGTGTCCCGCTCCACGTTCTTCCGGCAGTTCGGCGGCAAGGAGGACGTGGTGTTCGCCGACCACGAGGTGCTGCTCGAGCGATTGCGCGACTTCCTCGCCGAAGGGCACGACGACCCGTGGGAGGCCGTGTGCGCGGCATCCGAATCGGTGTACTCGTACTTCGCCGACGACCCCGACCTCGCCCGCCGCCGCTACCAGATCGTGCGCCGCGTACCGGCCCTGCGCGACCGCGAGATCGTCACGGTGTTCCGCTACGAGCGCCTGTTCGACGAGTACCTGCGCCGTTCGCTGCCCGGTATCGACCCGCTCGACGCCGTCGGCTTCGCCGCCCTCGTCACCGCCGTGCACAACCACGTGCTGCGCCAGCTGCTGCGCGGCAGGAAGAAGGTGCCGCTGTCCACGCTGCAGACCGCGCTGCTCGACGTGCGACGACGCTACGGGGTGCTGGAGGAGGAGACGGCGCAGTCGTCCGACGACGTCGTCGTGGCCGTGTTCCCACGGTCGATGCCGATCGCCGAGATCACCCGGCGCCTGCGCACCCGGCTCGACTGACGCGTCTCGACAGGCGACCCTCCGGTGCGCGCTGCTCAGCCGCAGCCGCAGCCGCCGGAGGGGGTCTTCACCATGAAGCACACGTCGCACACGCCGTAGTCGCGCTCGGCGGGCTTCGGAGCACGGGGCACGGTCGGCGTGCGCGACGCTGCGGGACGAGCGGATGCCGGTCGCTTCGAGCGCGCGCCGGGTGCCGCCGCCTGCGGCAGCTCGCTGGGGTGCACGACGTAGAAGTACGGGGCGCGCCCTTCGCTCGGCTGCAGGCGCAGCGGCACGGAGCCGATCATGACGACCTCGTCCTCGGCGAAGCCGTTCGTGTACGTGCGGCCGATGTGCAAGGCGGCGCCATCCCCGCGGCGGATCGCCTCGATGTAGCGCCCACGGTCGATGTAGGAGGAGATGCCGACGGCATCCGTGATGGCTGCGATGAACTCGTGGTTCTCGGGGGCGATGCGGTGCGCGCGCAGCGCCTCGGTCAGTGAGCGGTAGGGGCGGGAGGTGCCGGCCGGGGTCGGGCCCTGTACTTCGTTCATCCCCTCCATGATCTCACCTCGACCTGCGCGTGCGACACTGAGGGCATGGTGCGCGCAACAGTCGTCGGGTCGGGGCCGAACGGGCTGGCGGCCGCCGTGTCGCTGGCACGCGCGGGGTACGACGTGCAGGTGCTCGAGGCCGCGGACACCGTCGGCGGCGGCGTCCGCACGACCGAGGCGACGCTGCCCGGCTTCCTGCACGACGTCTGCTCGGCCGTGCATCCGGCCGCCCTCGCCTCGCCGTTCTTCCGAGCGTTCGGACTCGCCGAGCGTGTCGAGTGGATCCGGCCCGACATCTCCTACGCCCACCCGCTCGACGGGGGCCGGGCCGGCATCGCCTGGCGCGACATCGAGCACACGGCCCGCGCTCTCGGCACGGATCGGGATGCCTGGCTGTCGCTGCTGCGCCCGCTCAGCCGGCACATCGACGGCGTCGTCGACTTCACCGGCAGCCAGATGCTGCGGGTTCCCCGCGACCCGCTCACCGCGATCCGCTTCGCGACGCGGATGCTCCAGGAGGGCACGCCGCTGGCGAAGCGGACCTTCCGCACCGACGAGGCCGCCGGCATGATCGCGGGCGTCTTCGCCCATGCCAACACTCCGATGCCATCGCTCGCCGGCGCCGCCGCCGGCCTCCTGCTCGCATCCCTCGCCCACGCCGGCGGCTGGATGCACCCGCGCGGCGGCGCTGAGCGCATCGCCGACGCGCTCGTCGCCGACCTCGAGGCCCACCGCGGCACGGCCCTGACCGGAGTGCACGTCACGGACCTCGCCACCCTCGACTGGGGCGACCCGGCACGCGGCGATCTGCTGCTGCTGAACACCTCGCCGCGCCTCGCCCTCACCCACCCGGACGTCCCCGCGCGCTACGCCAGCGCGCTGCGCTCCTACGCCTACGGACCCGCAGCCGCCAAAGTCGACTTCGCCCTCGACGGACCGATCCCGTGGACGAACCCCGACGTCGCCCGCGCACCGACGGTCCACCTCGGCGGCACGCGGGACGAGATCTGGGCGAGCGAGAACGCGGTCGCGCACGGGCGGGTCAGCGAGCGTCCGTACGTGCTCGCCGTGCAGCCCTCGGTGTTCGACGACATCAGGGCTCCCGCGGGCAAGGCCGTCCTCTGGGCCTACATCCACGTGCCGCACGGCTCCCCGCTGGATGCGACCGAACTCATCACGCAGCAGGTCGAGCGCTTCGCACCCGGATTCCGCGACCTGATCCTCGCGACGCACTCGGTGCCGGCATCCGCCCGCGAAGCGATCAACCCGTCGGAGATCGGCGGCGACATCCTCGCCGGCGCGTTCACGATCCCGCACGCCCTGCGCCGCCCCGTTCTCGGCACGACACCGTGGCGCACGCCGATGAAGGGCGTGTACCTCGCCTCGGCGGCCACGCCCCCCGGCCCCGGCGTGAACGGGCTCGCCGGCTGGCACGCGGCGCGCACGGCGCTGGCCGACGCCGGCACGCCAGCGACGCTCGACGAGCTGTTCCGCTCCTGAGGTCGTCCGCCCCGGGCTTGCGGCCCTCAGGCGGGCTCGCCGTTCTCGTCCCAGTGCGCGGCCACCTTCTTGCTCGGCTGCACGCGCGGCGGTTCCCCCGGCTTCTTCGGGAACTCCGGAGGGAAGGGCAGCTCCCCGAGCCCGTCTGCCCTGTCGCGCTCCCACCAGGAGAGCAGCGTGTCGATGCGCCCTGGTGCGTCCTGCATGCCCGCCCACGGTTCGCCGACCTCGGCGAGCCGCTGCGGGATGCTGCGCACCGTGAACCGCGACGGATCGAGGCCGACGAGCTCGTCCCAGTGCACCGGCGTCGACACCGTCGCCCCCGGCAGCGCCCGCGGACTGTAGGCGCCGGCCATCGTGCGGTCGCGATTGGCCTGGTTGAAGTCGATGAAGATGCGTTCGCCGCGCTCTTCCTTCCACCAGTTCATCGTGACCTGCCCCGGCATCCGGCGCTCCAGCTCGCGGCCGGCGGCGATGACCGCGTGCCGCACGTCGAGGAACTCGTGCTCCGGCACGATCGGCGCGAACACGTGCAGACCGCGATTGCCGCTCGTCTTCACGAACGCGGTCAGCCCGGCCTCGCGCAGCACCTCGCGCAGCGCGAGAGCTGCGGCGACGGCATCCGCGAAGTCCGTGCCCGGCTGGGGGTCGAGGTCGACGCGCAGCTCGACCGGGTCGTCGGGGGCGGTCGCGAGCGAGGCCCAGGGGTGGAAGACGATCGTGTTCATCTGCACGGCCCAGACGATCGCGCTCGGCCGGTTGAGCACGAGCTGCGGATGCTGGCGCCCGCTGTTGTACGTCACGGTCACTGCGTCGACGAAATCGGGCGTGCCCTTGGGCGGGTTCTTGGAGAAGAATCCGCCGTCGCCATTGTCCGTCGGCGCTCGGATGCCGTCAGGTGGCGGGC
Organism: Microbacterium sp.; assembly: GCF_047607465.1. Taxonomy (GTDB): domain Bacteria; phylum Actinomycetota; class Actinomycetes; order Actinomycetales; family Microbacteriaceae; genus Microbacterium. Next base: position 84,625 of record NZ_JASGCY010000007.1, read on the forward strand.
ACTTTGTCGGGCCGATTGCCGAATGTCGGGTGAATCCGACCCGACACGCCGGAGCACCGGCATCCGCACCCGACAAACCGACCACGACCACCGCTCGCGGGGCGGCTACTCCTCGATTTCCACCGCGTGCACGAGCACCGGCGCGAGCGCGTCGCGCTCGACGATGAGCGTGGGTCCGGCAGGATCCACGATCACTCCGGCCATCTCCGCATGCCCGGTGAGCACCTTCGCGAGCTGCGCCGGCTCGAACGGCAGCGGGCGGTCGCCGCGCCCAAGGGCGATCACCTCGAGCGGGTGCGAGAAGAGCTGCAGGAAGCGCCTGCCGTCGGGGGTCTGCGCCTCGGCGATCCCCACGGGGGCTCCGGTCGTGCCGTCGTTGACGGCGACCCACATCCGCTTCGCCGCGAGCGCCTGCCCGACCTTCACCGCGGTGTCCTGCGCACGCGGCGCCGCCAGCAGTGTCTTCACGGTCATCTCGGTGTCGCCCTGCTCGAGGGCACGTGCCATCAGCTCGGTCGGGAAGACCACGCGGTGCGGGGCCGACGCGTTGTCGATGATGAGCCCCGCGAAGTCGCCGGCGACGACCTGCTGCATCACCGCGGTCACGGGCTGGGCGACCGCCGAGGTCGCTGCGGGGTCGGCCTCGAGCTGGACGGAGTCTCGCACCGCGGCGGCCGAACTGAATGCGAGCATGAACTGCCGGTCGCCGTCGCGCACGACCGCGACCGAGAGCGGCTTCCCCTCGGCGATCTGCGTGCGGGCGTCGCCGTTGACACGGATGTACAGATGCCCCTGGAGCGCCTGGCGCAGCACGCCGAGCAGCTGCGCGTTGCTCGCGCCCTTCTCGATCTGCTTCAGCGCCTCGCGCAGCAGGACGTTGTCCTTCATCCCCGGCACCGTCTCGGTCTGCTCCGGCGGCAGCGCGGGCGCCAGGGGAAGCAGACGCTCCTCCGGCTCCGCGGCGCGGGCCGGCGGCGTCGGACGAGAGGCGGCGAGGTGCGGCGCCGACGTCGACGGCGCGTTCTCGGGCTCGCTCAGCGAGACCTCGGGCCCCGCCTGCGCACCGACGCCGCGGAACGCCTGCACCGAGATGGCGACCGTCGGTGCTGGCTCTTCGGCGACGGGCTCCTCGACGACAGCCGCAGCCGCGGCGTCGATCTCGGATTCGGCGTCGGATTCGGCGGCGTCGGATGCCGCGGCGGCGGCGTCATCGGACTTCTTGCGGCGGGAGAACAGGGCCATAGTGACTTCAGCCTAATCGCCGCTGGTGAGAACGCACCGTCCCCGCGCACCGGGCGCGCACTTGACCGCCGTGCGTCAGATCTTCTCGATCGGGGCGACCTTGATGAGCAGCTTCTTCTGTCCTGCCGCATCGAACCGCACGTGCGCGATGCGCTTGGCGCCCTCTCCGGTGACCGCGTCCACGCGGCCCTCGCCGAAGTCGGAGTGACGGATGCGGTCGCCCGCGGCGAGTTCGAGGTCGCCGTTGTCGCGCATCTTGGCGGTCACACGGTTCGGTATCTTGTCCATCGCCGTCGACAGGGGCTTCAGCTGATCGCGACCCGGCAGCGGTTTCACGCCGAAGCGGTCGCCGGACCCGCCGGTGCCCCCGAAGCCGCCCGGCCGGCGCGCGTTCAGCGCCCGCGACTGCATGCCGCCGCGGGAGTTCACATCGCCCGGCGACTGCCGCCAGTCGATAAGGCCGGCGGGGATCTCCTGCAGGAAGCGGCTGGGCATCGCGACCGACACCTCGCCGAACTGTGCTCTGGTCATGGCGAGTGACAGGTGCAGGCGCTTGCGCGCCCTGGTGATACCGACATAGAACAGGCGGCGTTCCTCCTGAGGGCCGCCAGGCTCCCCCGCCGAAATCCGGTGCGGTATGAGGTCCTCTTCGACGCCGGTGACGAACACGACGTCGAACTCCAGTCCCTTCGCCGTGTGCATGGTCATCATCGACACCGAGCCCGACTCGTCGTCGAGGTCGTCGGCGTCAGACACGAGCGCCACCTCGGTGAGGAAGTCGACGATCGTGCCATCGGTGTTGTTGCGCGCGAAGTCGCGGGCCACGGCGACGAACTCGTCGAGGTTCTCGACGCGCGCCTCGTCCTGCGGGTCGCGGCTGGCGCGCAGCGCGTCGAGATATCCGCTCTTCGCGAGCAGCACGCCGAGACCGTCGGCGACGGAGGTCGGCGGCGGCACCTCACCGGAAGCCGGCAGCATGATCTCGGTCGCCTCGGCGAGCACCGCGTCGAGCTGGCCGATCGCAGCCTGGATCTTGGGTCCGAAGCCCAGCTGGTCGGGCACCGACAGCGCCTGGCGGAAGGTGATGCCGTGCTCCTCGGCGAACCTCGCGATCGCCGTCTCCGTAACCTCGCCGATTCCGCGGCGCGGCTTGTTGAGGATGCGGCGCACCGCCATCTCGTCGGCGGGGTTCGCCACGGCGACGAGGTAGGCGAGGGCGTCCTTGATCTCCGCCCGCTCGTAGAACTTCGTGCCGCCCATGATCTTGTACGGCACGGCCGAACGGATGAAGATCTCCTCCAGCGCACGCGACTGCGAGTTGGTGCGGTAGAAGACGGCCATCTCCGAGTACGGGTACCCGGCACGGCGCAGCGACTCGACCTCGTCGGCGACGAACTGGGCCTCATCGTGCTGCGAGTAGCCGGTGAAGCCGATGATCTTGTCGCCGTCGCCCTTGTCGCTCCAGAGCTTCTTGTCCTTGCGGTCGAAGTTGTTGCCGATCACGGCGTTCGCGGCGGACAGGATGTTCTGCGTCGAGCGATAGTTCTGCTCGAGCAGCACGACCTTCGCGCCGGGGAAGTCGCGCTCGAACTCGCTGATGTTGCGGATGTCGGCGCCGCGGAAGGCGTAGATCGACTGGTCGGAGTCGCCGACGACCGTGAGCGAGGCGCCCTCCGCCATGCCTGTTCCTGAGCCCGCCGAGGGGTCGGGCTCGAAGATCATCATGCCGTTCGAGCCCTCGAACCCGGTCCCTGCGCCCGCCGAAGAGCCCGAGACCGGCCGAGTGAGCTCATGGATCAGGGCGTACTGCGCGTGGTTGGTGTCCTGGTACTCGTCGACGAGGATGTGCCGGAACCGCCGACGATACGTGTCGGCGACCTGCGGGAACGCGCGGAACAGGTACACCGTCTGCCCGATGAGGTCGTCGAAATCGAAGGCGTTCGCCTTCTGCAGCTGGCGCTGGTAGTCGGCGAAGAGCTCGACGAAGATGCGCTCGGCGGGGTCCGACATGTTCGCCTGACGGGCGTAGCCCTCAGCATCCGACAGCTCGTTCTTGAGCTTCGAGATGCGGGACTGGACGGATGCGGGGGTGAGCCCGTACGCGTCGGCCTCGTGCTCCTTGACGAGGCGCTTGATGAGCGCCCTCGAATCGCCGGAGTCGTATATCGTGAACGACTTCGTGAAGCCGAACTGCTCAGCCTCGCGGCGGAGAATCCGCACGCACGCGGAGTGGAAGGTCGAGATCCACATGCCACGGGCCGCCTCGCCGACGATGCTCTCGACCCGCTCGCGCATCTCACCTGCGGCCTTGTTCGTGAAGGTGATTGCAAGAATCTGACTCGGCCACGCCTCATGCGAACGCAGCAGCGAGGCAATGCGCCGCGTGAGCACGCTGGTTTTGCCCGAGCCGGCGCCCGCGACGATCAGCAACGCCGGGCCGCGATAGGTCACGGCATCGCGTTGCTGTGGGTTGAGACCCGCGAGGAGCGCGTCCTGCCCAGGGTCTCCCAAGGAGCGGGGGCCGACGGATCCGGGGACGATGAGAGGGGCTTCGGTCATGGCTTTACGAGTCTAGGCGCCGCCGCCGACATTGAGACTGGTCACGCCTCGTTCGGGTCTGACACGGCTGCCGACTGCCCCTGGTGTCGTTGCATTGATTCGTCGGCCCGGACGAGGCGCTCGGTAGAGGACTAGTCCGACGCCGACTCTTCGTCGAAATAGACGACCTTGATCATGGTCGCCTTCGTGTCGTCTTTGCCTGCGCCAGACATCAGTCGTCACCTCCCGCGCTCAGTCCGAAAAATCGCTCGAAGAATGCGCCGAGCTTCTGGATGACGCGCTGCTTCTTCTCGCCGTGGCCTCCGCCTGGGGCGAAGCGGGATGCAGGAGGGAGCACCTTCGTGATCGCGGTGCCGGTGGTTCGCAGTGCCCCGTCACGGAACGCCGTCTCGACGAACGCGCGGGCGGCGTCTGCGCGGAGGTTCTCCTCCTCGATGATCGCCGCCAGCTCCGCTTCGCGCTTGGCGGCGATGAACTCCTGCCACTCCTCGTCAATCGCGCCGTCGACCGACACAGCGTCAACGAAAGCCTCGATGAGATCTTTCTTGTTGCGCAACGTCGGGCTGGCATCGACGGCGCGGCTGATCTCGGAGCGGATTTCCTTGTCCGCCCCGTCGCCGAACTGCTCCCGGTACTTGGCAACGAGCATGAGGATGTAATCGACATTGATCTCGACCTGCTTCATCAGCTCGATCTCGAAGACCACATCGTCGTTGATGCGTTCCTTCTCCGCCGTCTTCTCCTTACGGAACTCCGCGTAGAGGTCGAGATAAACACCGCGGTAGTCCTGCCCCTGACGCTCTGTGAGGATCTCGTGACCGGCGAAGTCGTCGAAGGAGGTGAGGATGTTCTCCAGCCGCAGGATCGCGCCGAACAGCCCGATGAACTCTTTCTGAGCGCTCTCCCCGATTATCGGCTGCCCGAGCGGGAACTCAGTCAGCAACTCCTGCACCTTCTCGGCATACTCGCCGTAGTAATCGCCGTAAGGCTTCAGCACCACGACACCACGCGCGTCCTTGTTGCCGAACAGCTCCAGCGCCGCGTTGGTCTCCTCCTCAAGGTTGCGGAACGCGACGATGTTGCCGTACGTCTTCACCGAGTTGAGGATGCGGTTTGTGCGCGAGTATGCCTGGATCAGGCCGTGCGCGCGCAGGTTCTTGTCAGCGAAGAGGGTATTGAGCGTGGTCGCGTCGAACCCGGTGAGGAACATGTTGACCACGATCACGAGGTCGAGTTCCCGGTTCTTGAGCCGCTGCGAGAGGTCCTTGTAGTAGTTCTGGAACCGGTCGGCGCTGGTGTCGTAGCTCGTGCCGAACAAGTCGTTGTAGTCCTGGATGGCGTCCTCGAGGAAGCCGCGCGCGTCGGTGCTCAGCGCGTCGGTGTCGAAGGCCTCGTCATCGAGGATGCCGTCATCGGCCGCCTCGTTCGCGCCGTAGGAGTAGATGAGCCCGATCTTCAACCGTTTGTCGGGCGGGAGCTGCTCCTGCTGAATCTGGAAGGCGTTGTAGTAGCGGCGGGCAGCGTCGATCGACGCGGTCGCGAAGATCGCGTTGAAGCCCCGCACCCGCTTCCGCTCGCGCAGCGCCTCCGCCTGTTGCCGCGTACGCGCCGCCTCCGCCACGTTCGTCACGACCGAGTGCTCATAGCTGGAGGAGCGCTTCGTCTTCTGGTCGAAGTGCTCCAGCGTGTATCTGACGATCTCGCCGATGCGCTTCGGATCGAGCAGCGCTTTCTCTGCGTCGATCGCGGAGACCTGCTTGTCGATGACAGTGCCGACCTTGACCGTGTTGACATAGTCAATGCGGAAGGGCAGCACGTTCTTGTCGGTGATCGCGTCCACGATCGTGTACGTGTGCAGCTTCTCGCCGAACGCCTGCTCCGTGGTCTTCAGCTGTGGGTTGCCACCGCTGCCGCTGTTCGCGGCGAAGATCGGCGTGCCCGTGAAGCCGAACAGGTTGTACCGCTTGAACGAGCGAGTGATGTCGGTGTGCATGTCACCGAACTGCGAACGGTGACACTCGTCGAAGATGATGACGACGTGCTGGTCGTAGACCGCGTGCCCCTTGTTCGTCTTGATGAACGTCGAGAGCTTCTGGATCGTCGTGATGATGATTCTCGCCGCCGGGTCTTCGAGCTGCCGCTTCAGCACCGCCGTAGATGTATTCGAGTTCGCCGCGCCTTTCTGGAAGCGGTCGTACTCGCGCATCGTCTGATAGTCGAGATCCTTGCGGTCGACAACGAACAGCACCTTGTCCACGCTCGGCAACGCTGAGGCGAGCTGCGCGGTCTTGAAGCTGGTCAGTGTCTTGCCTGAGCCGGTGGTGTGCCACACGTAACCGCCGGCATCGACCGCGCCGAGCCGCTTGTAGTTCGTGGCGATGTCGATCCGCTGCAGAATCCGCTCCGTCGCGACGATCTGATACGGACGCATCACCAGCAGCAGCCGGTCGGCAGTCAGTACGCAGTACTTCGTCAGGATGTTCAGCAGGGCGTGCTTGGCGAAGAACGTCTTCGCGAACGACGTCAGATCCTGGATCGGCCTATTGGTGCTGTCCGCCCACCACGACGTGAACTCGAAACTGTTCGACGTCTTCCGGCGGGAACCGGTGGTTGAGCCTGCCGAAGCCCGCCCCTCCTTGATGTGCTGGCTGCGGGTCGTGTTCGAGTAGTACTTCGTCAACGTCCCGTTCGAGATCACGAACAGCTGCACGTACTCGAACAGGCCCGAGCCCGCCCAGAAGCTGTCGCGCTGGTAGCGGTCGATCTGGTTGAACGCCTCACGAATGTCGACGCCGCGACGCTTGAGCTCGATGTGCACCATCGGTAGGCCGTTCACGAGGATCGTCACGTCGTAGCGATTCGCATAACGCCCGCCCGCACTGGTCTCGTCAAAAGGGTCGGCACGGTCGATCTCGTACTGGTTGATGACCTGCAGCCGGTTGTTGTGGATGTTCTGCTTATCCAGCAAAGTGACGTTCTTCGTAGAACCGTCGTCACGCTTGAGCAGCTGGACGTGATCCTCCTGGATGCGCACCGTCTTCTCGACGATGCCATCGTTCTTCCCAGCGATCACATTCTCAAAGAAGTTCTGCCACTCCGCGTCGGAGAACGTGATGTGGTTCAGAGCCTCCAACTGCGCGCGGAGGTTGGCGACCAGCTGCTCCTCGGATGTGACGGGGAGGTACTCGTAGGCCTGGGATTCGAGCAGTCGGAGAAATTCCCGCTCCAGCGCGGATTCCGATTGGTACGAAGCCTCGGCATGCGTGTCAGGGGTGAACTCAGCGACCACTGTGCTCTCCGTCGACACGGCAATCGGTTCGTACCTCATACGTGCTCCTTCAGGACGATCCAACGCCCCGCCTTCGTCGAGCCTTCGCGCCGAAGATGCCCGGATGCTTTCAGAGCGCTCAGCCTGCGCTCGATGGTGCGGCGCGGGATGCCGAGCAGGTCGCTCAGGGCAGCCCCGGTCAACGTCGGGTCGGTGCGAAGTGCGTCGAGCACGGCGGCATCCCGACTTGTTCTGCCACTTGTTCCGCCACTTGTTCCGCCACGATAGGAGACGAGCACACCGTCGATAGCGCCCAGGATCGCGTCGAGGCTGAACTCGATGAAGCCGGTGGCATCGTTGTCCAGCTGCGCTGTGCGCAACGACTGGTAATACTCGGGCCGGCGCTGAAAGACGACCGATTCCATGGGCAGCGCCGCGAAGGAGTCGTTCCACCGAGCCAGGATGAGAGTCTGCCACAACCGTCCGATCCGCCCGTTGCCGTCAGCGAAGGGGTGCACGGTCTCAATCTCGCAGTGGACGATCGCACTCAGCAGAACCGGATGCAGGTTCGTCGTGCGCGCCCAGTCGAACAGCCCGCCGATGAGCTCCGGCACGAACTGTGGTCTCGCACCGATATGCACCTGGGCGTCCCCCTCGAACACGGCGACGTCTCCGGCCCGGAACCGACCCACCTCCTCGATCAACCCCTGAGTGAGCAAGGTGTGCGCGGTGAGGAAGTCGGCGACATCGTACGGGTCGAAGGAAAGCAACCTGTCGTAGGCGTCGCGAGCGTTCTCGACCTCGCGGATGTCTGCAGGGCGCCCCCAGACGCGCTTGCCGCCCAGAAGATCAGATACCTGATCGAGCGTGAGCTGGTTGCCTTCGATCGCGAGGGACGAGTAGATCGACTGCACCCGGTGCTCCCTGTGCAGCCGGATGTCAAGCCGGTAGTCGGTGCCCACTTCGAGCCGCGTGATGCGCTCCACGATCTTCGCCAGTGCGTCCGCCGCACGGATAGAGATCGTGAACGGCGGCCCGGGCACCGCACTCATGCGGATGCCTCCTCGAACGTCAGGAGACGATCGCGGTAGTACTCGTACTGCTTCCGGCGCGCCGCGAGCTCGGCGGGGAGACCGATGCTCAGGTCGTTCACGAGCGCGTCGAACTTGTCGAGCACGTGAACGATCCGGTCTTGCTCGGCAAGTGGAGGAATTGCGATGGGGAATGACTTGATGAGCCCAGCATTCAGATCCGAACGCGCACCCTGACCAAGCGACTTGAGCCTCTCGTAGTTCGCACTCACCCAATGGAACACGTAGCGATAGTTCGCTCTTTCAGGGTCGATCTCCATGTTGCAGCAGTGCTGGTTGGTGGTAAGAGGGATCTTGTTTACTGCTGCACGCGCCGCGGTTGCACCAGATATCGCAACGATCACGCAATTCTCGGGAATCCACTTAGCCGCGGTTTCTTTGAGCGCCCGATCAGTGATCTTCACCTCGGTTTCCCAGATGTCTCGCCAAACCACTTCCTGGGTACGGAGCCACGGGACGGTTCCCTCTTTGTAGTATTCAGCGCGGCCAGCAAGCGGAGTCGCACCCGAAGAAACCTTGACACAGATTTCACCCATCGGAATCCACCGGACCCCCCCCCGCTTCGCGGAAGGTCAATAGCTGATCCCGGTAGTGCTCATACTGGCGGCGCCGAGCCTCCAGCTCCGCTTCCAGCTCCGCTTCCAGCTCCGCCTCCAGCTGAGTGAACTGATCCAATATTCTCACGATCTCCCGCTGCACCTCGAGAGGCGGCACGGGGATTCGGATCTTCGCAAGTGCGTCCCCGGAGACGCGACGAACTTTAGTTCCGGTGATGTACCGGACTTTCTGCTCCTGAAACCGCTCGGACTGGAAGAAGTAGGAGACGTACCGAGGATCGACCGTGTGTCGGTAGATGTATGCATCGCCGCTTACTGCGACTTCACCACGCCCGAGCCATGCGGTCGCTTTAGCCACCGCCGCATCGTCCTCGCTCGTTGTCGCAATGACCAGATCGCCCGGCTTCGCACGGCGCAGCTTGGCGGCCAGGGCGGGATCGGTGAACGACTTCGTCGTCTCGGCCCAGACGCCGTAGTGGGTGTGCACCTGACCGTAGTGGATGGCGGGCGCGCCCTCGTCGGTGAGGTCGGACTTCTGCAGGCCATTGCCGCGAACGAACTCGCCGATATCACCCAGCGTCTTGAACTCGACGCCCTTCGGCGCCAGCTCGGCAATCAGCTCATCGATGCGGCTCATGCGGCTCCCTCCGTGATCATGCGGACAATCAGGGAAACCATGAGGTCTTTCTCCCGGGGGTCGCTCATGGCGACCATGAGGGTGATCGCGGCAAGCGCGTTGTTCGTGATGCGTGGCGTGCCGCCTACACCCGCGAGCAGTCCGTTGCGCGCGAGGAAGGTGACGAACAGCGCCGCCGCGCTGCGCTTGTTGCCGTCCGAGAGCGGATGATCTTTGACGACCAGATAGAGCAGGTTCGCCGCCTTCTCCTCGACGGTGGGGTAAAGATCCTGCCCACCGAAGCCCTGGTAGATCGCACCGATGACGCCATCGAGAGCGTCGCCACGCTCCCTACCGAACAGTCCGTCATCGGGGAACTCGGCTGCCACCTGCGCGATGACCGACCGCGCCTCGACGAGCGTGAGTGTCCAATCGGGCACCGACCCAGGAGCGTTATCAATGCTGCCTTCGTCGTAGTCGCGCAGCAGGGTGAGACCGGGCAGATACTCGGCCAGCACATCGGCGCCCCCAGCGACGAGTTCGTCTTGGGATCGGGCGAGAATCTGCACTATGGCGCCGAGCTGCTCGAGCCGCTGCTCGTTAATCGCGAAGCCCTGCACAAGATAGTCGCGCAGCCGCTCGGTCGCCCAGATGCGGAACTGGGTGGCGACCTTGCTCTTGACCCGGTAACCGACCGAGATGACGGCGTCGAGATCATAATGCACGACGCTGCGGCGCACCGTTCGGGTTCCCTCCTGCCGAACCTGTAAGAAATCCTTACTGGTTGCCTGCCGGTCAAGTTCTCCCTCATCGAACACGTTTCGAAGATGCATCGTGATGTTCTCACGCGTGGTTCCAAACAGCTCGGCGATCTGCTGCTGGCTCAGCCACACGGTCTCAGCGTCAAGACGCACCTCAAGCGCCGGTGCGCCGTCGTCGCGCTGATAGAGGATCACTTCTCCAGACGGCTCCTCTGTCATGCCGCGCCACCTTCCAGATCAGCGACGATCGCGTCGATGGAGGTGCGCAGTTCGGCCTGGCGGGAGACGATGCGGGCGATCTCGGCGTTGAGCGCTTGGATGTCGACGACCTCGCGGGTGTCCTCCTGCTCGACATACGAAGACACAGCGATGTTGTAGTCGTTCGCGGCAATGTCTTCGTTCGACACGACCTTCGCGACGTGGTCGACGTCCTCGCGGGCGGTGAAGCGCTCCAGGATGTGCTCCTGGTTCGCGGGCTGCAGCTTGTTCTTGTTCCCGACCCGGGTGAACTCGGCCGAGGCATCGATGAACAGCACTGCGTTGTCGGTCTTCGACTTCTTCAGCACGATGATGCAGGTCGCGATGGTGGTGCCGAAGAACAGATCCGGCGGAAGCTGGATCACGGCGTCGACATAGTTGTTGTCGATGAGGTACTGGCGGATCTTCCGCTCTGCACCGCCACGGTAAAGCACCCCGGGAAACTCGACGATCGCTGCTGTGCCGTTCACCGCCAGCCACGACAGGATGTGCATCGTGAACGCGAGATCGGCCTTCGATTTCGGAGCCAGCACCCCGGCAGGGGCGAACCGCTCATCATTGATGAGCAGCGGGTTCGCATCACCTTCCCACTTGATCGAGTAGGGCGGATTGGAGACGATCGCCTCGAACGGCTCGTCGTCCCAGTGCTGCGGATCGGTCAGAGTGTCGCCGTGCGCGATGCTGAACTTCTCGTAGTTCACGTCGTGCAGGAACATGTTGATGCGGGCCAGGTTGTAGGTGGTCAGGTTGATCTCCTGACCGAAGAAACCGCCCACGTTGTCACGCCCGAGCACCTTGGCGAACTTCAGCAGCAGAGAGCCGGAACCGGCTGCCGGGTCGTAGACCTTGTTCACCCGGGTCTTGCCGACGACCGTGATCTTCGCGAGCACCTCGGAGACCTCTTGCGGCGTGTAGTACTCGCCGCCGGACTTTCCCGCCTGCGAAGCGTACATCTGCATCAGGTACTCGTAGGCATCCCCAAACAGGTCGATCGAATTGTCGCCGAAGTTGCCCAGGGGTAGGTCGCCGATCGCGTCGAGTAGTTTCACCAGCTTTTCGTTGCGCTTAGCAACCGTATTGCCGAGCTTGGAACTGTTGACGTCGAGGTCGTCAAACAAACCCTTGAGGTCGTCCTCACTGTCGGTGCCGACCGCCGAACCCTCGATATTCTTAAAGACGCGCTCCAGAGTCTCGTTCAGGTTTGCGTCGCGCGGAGCCCGCTCGCGCACATTCTGGAACAGCTCCGAGGGCAGGATGTAGAAGCCCTTCTCGGCCACCGTCTCGGCCCGGCCGTACTCGGCCTGCCCATCAGGCAGACGTGCGTAATCGAACGCAGTGTCGCCCGCGTCGCGCTCGCCCTTGTTGATATAGGCGGTCAGGTTCTCGGAGATGAAGCGGTAGAAGAGCATGCCCAGCACGTACGTCTTGAAGTCCCAGCCGTCGACGCTGCCACGCAGGTCGTTCGCGATGCGCCAGATAGTCTTGTGCAGCTCGGCACGCTGAGCTTCTTTGGTGGTCGGTGCCATGGTGGGACTCTTCTCCTGCGCCGAGGCGCTTCCTAAGTTGTGTTCACAGGCTTCTTCGAGCCTAACGGCAGCCACCGACGTCGAGACTGGTCGCGCTTCGCTCGGGTCTGACACGGCCGCTGGCACCGCCGCCGACGGCATCCCCAGGCCTCATGCGATGCGGGTCCCCGGAGGCAACCTTTTCGCGGGTGTCCTGGTGCGCGCCCATGCCCCCGCGAACAGCGAGCCTGCGATCACCACCTGCACTCCGAGACCCACAAACCAACTCGGCACCGTCGAGTCGATGAGTTCCTGTGGAGTCTGATAGCTCGATGAACTCATGTCACAGTCGTCGTAGCGCTGTTCGAGAGGCGACTGCTGTGCGCTGCGCACGCCCCACTTGATCTGGCCGAAGAGATCGACAGGATACCCGTCCTCAGTGAACTCCGTGGGCGTGGCGTCCGCGAGCACGACAAACGGGTTGGCGGCGAGCGCCCACCAAACAAGGTCGAAGCGTGGCACCTCTGTCGTGTACGAATCCCACGAGTCGCAATCTACATCACCCTGGACGTCATAGGGCCGCGTGTACGTCGTCGACTCGCTCCTGATCGCCATCCCACCGAGTACGAAAAGAATGAGGGTGCCGATCGCGAGCGCTGCGACCACGAGATAGGTGGTCGCCACCGAGAACAGAGGTCGGGCGATGAGGCCGCTGAGCCCGACGCCGATCGCCGCGACAACGACGATCTCGACCATCAGCACGAGCAAGGACACCAGCAGAACGAGCGGATTCGCCCCGCCACCCAAAAGGGACAGCGCAAGGAAGGGCAGCGCGACGACCAGGAAAGCACCTCCGGTCGCGACCGCAGCGAGGAGCTTACCGACCATGATGTCACCGGTCGACGCGGCGGTGACCTGCACGGCGGCGAGGGTGGCGGCATCCCTGTCACCGTTGATCGCGTTGCCGCTGAGCGTCGGCGAAACCAGAACGACCAGGAGCAGCACCATGTTGACCACGATCGAGAACACACCGGCACCGACGAACTCGCCCCAAGAGTACACCGCGAACGCGAGGCCGGTCACGCCAAGGAGCACGACGGCGAACACCGCGAGCAGGATGAACCAGCCGACGCTGCGCAGCCGCTGCGTCAGCTCCAGCCGGGCGATGATCCACGCAGCAGCGAGACTCATGACTCACCTCCATAGGGAGCATCCGAAGCGGGATGCAGGTTCAAGAACGCATGCTCGAGAGCACTCTGCGCCGGGGCGAACTCCGAGATCGCGAGCCCTGCGTTCACGAGCGTGCGCAATGACTCCGCCGCCGCGTCATCGGTAGCGAAGCCGACCAGCACGCTTCCCCGATCGACCCCGAGCAGATCGGGAGCAATACCGAGAGCCGACGCGACCTGCCACACATCGGCGTTCTGCCGCTCGAGCGTCGCGCCGGCCAGGCGCACTCGCCAGTTGCGAACGCCTGTCTGGGCAGGAGATGCGTCGACGACGGAGCCTGCGACGAGAAACACGGACTCATCGACCACCTCCTCAAGCTCAGAGAGGATGTGGCTGGAGATCAGCACGGTGCGTCCTTCGGCCGCGAAGCGCCGCAGCAGCGTCCGCAGCTGCACCCGCGCCTCCGGATCGAGACCGGATGCCGGCTCGTCGAGCAGCAGCACCTGCGGATCGTGCACGAGCGCCCTGGCCAGGCCGAGCTTCTGCTTCTGCCCCCGCGAGAGCACCTTGGCCGGCGCGTCGCCGAGAGCCGCGAGGCCGACGAGATCGAGCAGCTCCTGCGCACGGGCGGCCGCCTCGGCGGGCGCGATCCCGTAGAGTCGCGCGGTGGTCACGAGCGTCTGGCGCGCGCTCAGCGAGGGCCATGCGCCCAGCGAATCCGGCATCCATCCCAGCGTCCGCCGGGCCGCGAGGGGCTCGGCGACCGGGTCGACCCCGCCGATCGAGATCGTGCCGGCATCCGGTGCGAGCAGCGAGGCGAGCATCAGCAGCAGCGTGGTCTTGCCTGCGCCGTTCGGGCCGACGAGCCCTGTCACGCGGCCGGGTTCGGCCCGCATGGTCGCGGCCCGCACCGCCTGCACTCCCCCGAACGATCTGCTGACGCCGTCCACGACGATTCCGGTCATGCGGCCAGTCTGGCATCCGTCCGGCGGATTCCCTGGACGGGGAGGTGCGAGAATCGAGAGGTGCGCACGATCCTCAACATCATCTGGCTGATCTTCGCCGGCTTCGGCCTCTGGCTCGGTTACATGCTGGCCGGAATCCTGCTGTGCATCCCCATCATCACGATCCCCTGGGCGATCGCGTCTTTCCGCATCGCCGGCTACGCGATCTGGCCGTTCGGTCGCGAAGTCGTGGCGAAGCCGACGGCGGGCGTCGGCTCGTTCCTCGGCAACGTGATCTGGGTGATCCTCGCGGGCTGGTGGCTCGCGATCGGGCACATCGTGTCGGGCATCGCGCTGTGCATCACGATCATCGGCATCCCGATGGGCATCGCCGACTTCAAGATGATCCCCGTCTCCCTCATGCCGCTCGGCAAGGACATCGTCTCGACCCGCCAGGGCGCCTTCGACCGCACGCTCTGAGCGTGGTGGCCTGAACGCGGCGGTCGGTCGCTGACGCGTTCGCGTCGGATCGCGTTCGCGTCGCGATCCGTGCCGCTCCGGCATCCGTCCGCCCCGTTCCGGTCGCGATCTGTGCCGCTCAAGCCGCGCAGGAACGGCATGAACTGCGACCGGAACAGGTCAAGTCCCGATCCGGCCGCGTTCCATGCCGCTCCCGCATCCCGCCTCACCGTTCCGGTCGCGATCTGTGCCGCTCCCGCATCTCGCCTCGCCGGTCCAGTCGCGATCCGTGCCGCTCAAGCCGCGCGGAAGCGACACGAACTGCGACCGGAACACACCATCGAGGCCGATACCGACACCAACTGCGACCGGAACCCGGCGGCGCGCGAACCCAGAACCCGGAATCGGACGCGGGAACAGGGGAAGCACCCGAGCACCCGAGCACCCGAGCACCCGACCAGCAACGGATGCGGCCTGCCCGGGCTGCGACCGGAACCCACCGCGCAGCGGCGGTCTCAGTCGCGGAAGAACGCGACGCCGAGGTCGGGCTGATCGACGAAGACGCCGTCGACGCCCGACGCCTTGATGACGGCCCACTCGGCCTCGTAGTCGCCGAACGCCGCTTTGCCGCCGCCCGAGCGGAACTCCGGGGCGAGGAACGCGTTCTCCGGCCGGCACGTCCAGGTGAAGACCCTCAACCCACGTGCGTGGGCGTCGGCGACGATCGTGCTGCCCTTCGCGAGCAGCATCTTCTTGCTCACGCTGATGCCGTCGACGTGCCCTACGAGCGCCGCGAGCCCAGCCGGCCGCACGGTCGCCTTGTACGAGAGCACCTGTTTGCCCTGGGCGACGAGCAGATCGTACGGGCGCCCCGCCGACTCGATCAGGTAGATGTAGGAGGCGGCGATGCCGCGTTCCTTCAGCTCGCCGAGAACGGTCGACTCGAAGCTCTCGATCACCAACGGCAGCTCTCCGTCGGCCCAGCCTGCCGCGCGCAGATCCCTCTCGACGAGCGGAGCGAGCTCGAGTCCGATCGAGGCGAAGTAGGTCGCGTGCTTGATCTCGAGCACGACGCCGATCTCGCGTCCGTGCTCGTGCGAGGCCTCGCGCACGAGGTCGAGCAGGTCGGTCAGGCGCAGAATCGGCTGCGATCCGTCGAAACTCGCGCTCGACGTGCGCACCTCGGGCAGACGTTCGAGGCAGCGGAGAGTCGACAGCTCGGCCCAGGTGAAGTCCTCGGTGAACCAGCCGGTCAGGGGCTGCCCGTCGACGCGCTTGGTGGTCTGGCGATCGGCGAACTCAGGATGCCGGGCCACATCGGTCGTCCCGGAGATCTCGTTCTCGTGCCGGACGACCAGCACGCCGTCCTTCGTCGCCACGACATCGGGCTCGACGGCATCCGCTCCCATCGCGAAGGCGATCTCGTACGAGGAGCGGGTGTGCTCTGGGCGATACCCGGGTGCGCCCCGATGTCCGATGACGAGGGGCGTTTTCCTTGGCACGCTCTCAGCGTAGAACACCCCGCGGCACAGCCTGCCCAGGTATCGTAGGAGGAAGCGACCTACAACCACGTCGGAGTGAGGCCCCATGAGCAATTTCGCATTCAACAACCCCGCATTCCAGCAGCAGGATCCGCGCAACGTCGCCACCTACCCTGGCACCCCGCAGGGCGCCCAGGCCGCCTCCTTCCAGCACGCATCGGTGGATGCGGCCGTGAACGCGCAGCTCGAGGGCATGTACGCCGCTCCCCCGGCCGGCGCGATCGAGACCGATCGGATGTCGGTCGAGGACACCGTCTGGAAGACGGCCGGTCTGTTCGGCATCCTGCTCGTCACCGCGGCGATCGGATGGGTGTTCACGCTCGGCGGCGTCGCAGCGCCCGAGCGCGACCCGTACAGCGACTACGCCCCCAGCCTGCTGCCGTGGATCGTCGGCGCCTTCGGCGGCTTCGTGCTCGCGATGATCATCTCGTTCACCTCGCGCAAGAAGGTCCGCCCCGCGCTGATCTTCGCCTACGCGGCGTTCGAGGGGCTGTTCATCGGCGGCATCTCGGCGTTCTTCGAGGTGTTGTGGCCCGGCATCGTCACGCAGGCGACCATCGCCACCCTCGCCGTCGTCGGAGTCACCCTTGCGCTCTTCGCGAGCGGCAAGATCCGTGCGTCGAAGAAGGCCACCAAGATCTTCATGATCGCGATGTTCGGCTACCTCGCGTTCTCGCTGATCAACGTCATCCTCATGTGGACCGGCGTCGTCAGCGACGGATTCGGCCTGCACAGCCAGGTCAAGATCGCCGGCATCCCGCTCGGCCTGATCATCGGCGTCCTCGTGGTCATCATGGCCGCCTACTCGCTGGTGCTCGACTTCGACCAGGTCCAGCAGGGCGTGCGCAACGGCGCCCCCCGCAAGTACGGCTGGCTCGGCGCCTTCGGCATCATGGTCACGGTCGTGTGGCTGTACGTCGAGATCCTGCGCATCATCGCCATCGCACGCGGCAACAACTGACGCATCGCGAAAGGAGCCGTCCTCATCGGCGGGTTCTAACGGTGGTCGCAACACCCTGATTTTCGGGAGGTTGCGACCACCGTGTCGTTTTCGGAGGAGTTGGCGTCGCTGAAGGCGCAGTTCATGGCGTTGATGGACGAGATCGGGAGTGTGACGGAGGTCGCGAACTCGTGACGCGCCTCCTCTCTGCGTCCGAGACGCAGCAGCTCCTAGACTCCTCGCATGACCGCTCTCGCCGGCAGCATCCGCCTGGCCCTGCGCGACGCCGCCGATCCGTCGATCGCTCCCGGCCAGCAGGCCTACATGAAGTCGTCGATGCCGTTCCTCGGTGTGAAGGTCCCCGTGGCGCGACGTCTCGCCAGGACGCTGGCCCGCGGGAACTCCGATGCCGACGACCTGCGCGCGAACGCCTTGGAGCTGTGGCGCGAGGCGACACATCGCGAGGAGCGGTACGCGGCGACCGAGCTGATGGGACTGCGGCCGCTGCGCGGACGGCTGGAGGAGATGCCGGTGCACGAGGAGATGATCCGCACCGGCGCCTGGTGGGACCATGTCGACGAGGTCTCGCACCGCCTCGCGGAGACGCTGGACGGGCACCCCGACGAGGTCGCGCCGGTGCTGCGGGCCTGGTCCCGAGACGACGACCTCTGGATCCGGCGGGCGAGCATCATCTCCCAGCTGGGACGCCGCGGGGCGACCGACACGGAGCTTCTCGTCGAGGTGATCGCCCCGAATCTCGGCGATGACGAGTTCTTCATCCGCAAGGCGATCGGATGGGCGCTGCGCGACTACGCCAGGACCGACCCAGGCTGGGTGCTCGCCTTCGTGGCCGCGCACGAGGCGGAGTTGAGCGGACTGTCACGACGCGAGGCGCTGAAGCACCTGCGCTGAGCAGCCTGTCCCCCGTCGTCACCTCTTCCGCAGAGGGCCACGTGCCATGATGATCGGGAATCGTATTCCGAGCGGGGTGGCACGATGAGGAACAGGATGCTGCGAACTGCGGCGACTGTGGGAATGCTGACGTTGATCGCGGGGCTCGTGTTCGGATCGTCCGCGAACGCCGAGACGCCGGCCCCGCTCGACTCCGGGCACATCACCGACCATTCGGACGTGCTCAGCGACGCGGACGAGGCCTGGCTCGAACAGCGGCTCGAGGACCTGGCATCCGCCGACGGCCTTCCTGAGCTCTTCGTCGTCCTCGTGCCCGACTTCGAGGGCCCCGACAACGCCCTCGCCTGGGCGGACGCCACCGCCCTGCGCAACAACCTCGCCCCTGACCAGTACCTTCTCGCCATCGCCACCGACGGCCGCAGCCTCGCCATCTCGGCCGAGGACGGCGGCGACGGCGTCGCAGCAGGCCCGCTGTCCGAGGCCAGGATCCTCGAGATCGAGAACCGGCTCGGATCGGACTACCTTTCGGACGATGACTGGGCGGGCGGCATCGAATACGTCGCCGACGAGTTCTCGAAGGTGCCGTGGCCGTGGTGGGTATGGGTGCTCGGGGTGGCCGTGCTCGCGCTGATCGTCGTCGCGGTCACGCGTCTGGTGCTGTTCCTACGCCGTCGAGCAGCATCGGCGGCCGAGCTGCGAACCCTCGAAGGACAGAAGAAACGGACTGCGCAGCGCCTCGTGCAGGTCGACGAAGCGGTGCGGACCAGCGAACAGGAGCTCGGGTTCGTCACCGCGGAGTTCGGCGAGGAGACCACGGCGGAGTTCGCCGCCGTGCTGGCCGAGAATCGGGCACGTCTGCAGCAGGGGTTCCAGATCCTGGAGAGGCTCCAGGATGCCGAGGAGGACGCGCCCCAGGAGACCCGGTCGTGGACCGACGACATCCTCAGGCTCTGCTCTCAGATCGACGCGGATCTGGAAGGACGCAAGCGCGAGATCGCGTCCCTGCGCGCCCTGGCCGACGGAGCGACGGACAATCTCGCTCGGCTGAGGACGGCGCGGGCAGACGCCACGCGCCTCCACAGCGACGCCGCCGAGCGTCTCGGATCCCTGGCGGCGACGTTCCCGCCCGCCGATCTCGTCGGCATCGCAGGCAACGCCGACGAGATCGCCGGAAGACTGCGCGCGGCCGACCTGCAGCTCGATGCGCTGCAGAAGGCCGCCGACAGCCGCAGGCCCCGGGCCGTCGCTCAGACCGTGCACGAGATCGAAAGGCTTCTCGCCGAGGTGATGGATCTGCACGACGCCGTCGACGCGCAGGCCGATGCGCTCGCCGCCCGTCGGCTCGCGCCCCCGACCGCGTCTGCGGATGCACCCACGGATCCGCCGCTGGCCGATGCGGGCGAACCGGAGCCCGTCGGCGCAGGCTCGATCCTGGACCAGGCGACCGCGGCGGTGAGAGCTGCGGAGAAGTCTGTGCAGGCGCGTCCCGGCGAAGTGGGGTGGTTCCCCCTGACGCGTCTGAGCGACGCCCAGCGGCAGCTCGCCCCGGCGACCGACGCCGCGGGCACCGAGAACGGGGACCAGCATGCGAAGGCCGCTCTCGTCTCTGCGCAGCAGGTGCAGGCGCTCGTCGGGGCGCCGGCCGCACCCGAGCGCGGTCGTTTCGTCAGACCCGCTCGTGCCGCGAGCGAGGCCGTCATGTACGACTCCCCCGATGCAGGCCAGGGCTCGGAGTGGCGTCGCTCGTACGCGTATGCCGACTCCGATGACGAAGGCCGTGGTGGCAAGGCCGTCCTCGGCGGCCTCGGCGGCGGCGCGGTCGGATTCTTCGGCAGCCTGGGCATCGCGGCCGACGAGCCGGGCCTCATCTTGTTGTTCGTCATCGGAGGCGTGGTGATCGGAGCCCTGTCCGGCGCCTTCGGCGGCGGGGAGAGCGGAGGAGGCGGCTCTTCCGGTTGGGGCGGGTCATCGCGCTCTTCCGGCGGATGGTCTTCCGGAAGCAGCCGATCGGGAAGCCGCTCCAGCGGCGGCAGCCGGTCCTCCGGCGGCAGCAGATCGTCGGGCCGCACCGGCGGGCGGCGGTTCTGACTCAGCATCCGATTCCCGCCCGTCCTCCTGCCACGAAACGCGACGGGTTCGCGTACGCATGCGGAAGGGCGCGGACCGAAGCCCGCGCCCTTCCGCACAGCTCAACGGGAGCTCACTCCCACTCGATGGTCCCCGGCGGCTTCGACGTGACGTCGAGCACGACGCGGTTGACATCGCGGACGCTGTTGGTGATGCGGTTCGAGATCTTCGACAGCACGTCGTAGGGCAAGCGGCTCCAATCGGCGGTCATCGCGTCTTCGCTGGAGACGGGACGCAGCACGATCGGATGCCCGTAGGTGCGGCCGTCGCCCTGCACGCCCACCGAGCGCACATCGGCGAGCAGCACGACGGGGCACTGCCAGATCTCCTGGTCGAGGCCCGCCTTCGTCAGCTCTTCCCTGGCGATGGCGTCGGCCTCACGCAGAATCTCGAGACGGTCAGCGGTAACCTCGCCGATGATCCGGATGCCGAGGCCGGGCCCCGGAAACGGCTGGCGGCCGACGATCGCCTCCGGGATGCCGAGCTCGCGGCCGATCGCGCGGACCTCGTCCTTGAACAGGGCGCGCAGCGGCTCGATGAGCTCGAAGTCGAGGTCGTCGGGGAGTCCGCCGACGTTGTGGTGCGACTTGATGTTCGCTGTGCCCGCACCGCCGCCTGATTCAACGACGTCGGGGTAGAGCGTCCCCTGCACGAGGAACTTCACCGGGGCGCCGCCCGAGGCCTTGGCTTCGGCGACGAGGTCGCGCTGCACCTTCTCGAACGCGCGGATGAACTCGCGCCCGATGATCTTGCGCTTCTCCTCGGGGTCTGTAACACCGGCGAGGTGACCGAGGAAGGTCTCGGCGGCGTCGACCGTGATGAGGCGGACGCCGGTGGACTCGACGTAGTCCTTCTCGACCTGCTCGCGCTCGCCCTTGCGAAGGAGCCCGTGGTCGACGAACACCGCGGTGAGCTGGTCGCCGATCGCCCGGTGCACGAGGGCCGTCGAGACGGCGGAGTCGACGCCGCCGGAGAGGGCCGAGATGACGCGCGCGTCGCCGACCTGCTCGCGGATGCGCTCGATCTGCTCGGCGATGACGTTGCCGCTGTTCCAGTCGGAGGCGAGCCCGGCGCCCTTGTGCAGGAAGTTCTCCAGCACGCGCTGGCCGTGATCGGAGTGCTTCACCTCGGGGTGCCACTGCACGCCGTAGAAGCCGCGCTCCTCGTTCGCGAAGGCGGCGACCTTGGTGGCGCTCGTCGTGGCTAGCACCTCGAAGCCCTCCGGAGCCTTCGCGACCTGGTCGCCGTGGCTCATCCACACGTTCTGCTCTGTCGGCTGGCCACCCAGGAGCGTCCCGCCGTCGCCGGCGATGACGGCATCCGTCGCCCCGTACTCGCGCAGGCCGGTGTTCGCGACCTCACCGCCGAGCGTCTGCGCCATGTACTGGAATCCGTAGCAGATGCCGAGCGTGGGCACGCCGAGGTCGAAGACCTCGGGGTCGAGCTTGGGCGCGCCTTCTTCGTACACCGACGACGGCCCGCCGGACAGAATGATCGCGACCGGGTTCTTGGCCGCGATCTCCGCGGCCGTCGCGGTGTGCGGCACGATCTCGCTGTAGACCCCCGCCTCGCGGACGCGACGGGCGATCAGCTGCGCGTACTGCGCGCCGAAGTCGATGACGAGCGCCGGGCGCTGCTGGGTCTCGGGCTGTTCTGTCAACGGACACCTTCCTTTGAGGTCTGGGGCGCAGCTCCCGGTGACGCGTCGGCGGCCTCCCTGGCGGCGAGGTAACCCTTCACCTCGCGGGCGAGGATCGCCTCCATGAAGAACGACAGGAACGGCACGACACCGCCGAGGGCCAGCAAGATGAACCGCGGGAACGGCCACCGCATGAGGCTCCACACGCGGAAGCAGGCGAAGAGGTAGACGACGTAGAACCAGCCGTGCGCGACGAGCACGAACGTCGAGAGGTTGAAGCCGTCGCCGAGCGAGGTCAGCTCGCAGGAGTTCGTCCAGGGGGCGAACAGCGACCACCACTGGCAGTCGGCGCCCGCGATCACGCCGGCGAACCACAGGCTGCCGCCCGATCCGCCCGCGAAGAGCTCCACGTGCATCGGCGAGTACTTCAGCACCATCTCGGCGAGCAGCAGGAGCAGCATGACCCCGGTGATGATCGACGCGATCTGGTAGAACTTCAGCGCACCGCGGATCGCCGGAAAGCTGGCGGCTTTCGGTTCAGGCATGCCTCCAGTCTAGTCGGCGTGCGTCGACGCCCGACTCGGCCTCACGGGCCTACGAACCGGTCGCCGCACCGGGAGTCGGCGGGACCGCGGCGATCAGCCGCGAACCCGTGATGACCCCGACGACGATCGCCGCACTCCCGACGACGGGCAGCCCGGCGAGGACGAACGCTGTACTCGAGCCGAATCCGAAGGAGAAGACGAGGAACACCACCCAGGCGGCGACCCCGACCGCAACCCACAGCCACTGCATCCTCCTGGTCGCCGTGCGAAGCTCGGTGGCGGTGCGGGCGCGACCATGATGGATGACGTTCTCCGTCCACTGCTGCCCATCCCACCACCGCTGGGTCCGTCGGTGCACCTGGTACCAGCCGGGCGCCACGGGGTCGAGGCCGCTCATGAGTGCTCCCCGGGCAGGACATCGATCGTGATCTGGATCTGGTCGAAATCGACCTCGGCTGCTACCCCCCTGCAGGCAATCTACCAACAGCGGCGTTCGATCAGGCGGATGCCGCGGCGCCTTGCTCTTCGAACTCCTCGACCTCGCGCTCCCAGGCATCCTTGGCGAGCCGATACCAGAGGTAGAAGGCGAAGCCGGCGAAGATCACCCACTCGACGGCGTAGAAGATGTTGAGCCAGTTGATCGGCGAGCCCTCATCGGGCGCGGGAGAGGAGATGTCGACGAGCCCGCCGTCCGCCGTCGTCGCTGCGAGATAGGGGCGGTACACCTGGAGCTCGTCGATGTCGTGCCACCGGCTCAGCAGCGCCGCGGGCGACATCCGCTCGAGCGCGTACGGCTCGCTCGGCGGCGGCAGCACCGGGCCCTCGTCGGAGATGACGCGTCCGGTGACGACGACCTCGGCGCCGCCGACATCCGCTTCCAGACGCTGCGCCGCGGCATCCGCGCTTTCCCGATCCGGCGCCCACCCGATCGCCACCGCGATCGAGGTGCGCTCCGCGACGCGGAGCTGGCCGGTGACCCAGTACCCCTGCACGCCGTCGTTGAAGCGCGAGGACACCACGATGAAGTCGCCGGCGACCCAGTGACCCGCTGTCTGGGCCTTCTGCCCCACCAGCGGCTCGGGCAGATACGCACCGGGCTCGACGACGTCGGCGAGGGGGCGCACCTGCTCGGTCGCGCCCGGTGCCTGCGGGGCGGTGTCGATCGCGCGTCCGAGCTGCCATTGGCCGAGCCAGGCGAACACCCCGGCGACGACGAGGCACAGCAGCAGCATGCCGATCCAGCGTCCCCGGAGCATCACCTCACGCAGCGTGGGCGGGAACTGCACGGGAGTGGTCACGGTGAAGCGCCGGCTCCTCAGGACTCGTACGGCGCGAGCACGACCTCGACCCGCTGGAACTCCTTGAGATCGGAGTAGCCGGTCGTCGCCATGGACTTGCGCAGCGCACCGATGAGGTTCGCCGTGCCGTCGGCGACCGGGGCGGGACCGTAGAGGATCTGCTCCAGCGTGCCGATGCCGCCCACCTCGACGCGGCGTCCACGAGGGAGCTGCGGGTGGTGCGCCTCGGGGCCCCAGTGGAATCCGCGCCCCGGGGCGTCGGTGGCGCGGGCGAGGGCGACGCCGAGCATGACGGCGTCGGCGCCCATCGCGAGCGCCTTGACGATGTCGCCCGAGGTGCCGACCCCGCCGTCGGCGATGACGTGCACGTACCGGCCGCCGGACTCGTCGAGGTAGTCGCGACGGGCGGCGGCGACGTCGGAGACGGCCGTCGCCATGGGCGCGTGGATGCCGAGGGTCGCTCTCGTGGTCGAGGCCGCTCCCCCGCCGAAGCCGACGAGCACGCCGGCGGCGCCCGTGCGCATGAGGTGCAGAGCCGCCGTGTAGGTGGCGGCGCCGCCGACGATCACGGGGACATCGAGGTCGTAGATGAACTTCTTCAGGTTCAGCGCCTGGTCGACGCTGGAGACGTGCTCGGCCGACACCGTGGTGCCGCGGATCACGAACAGGTCGACGCCGGCCGCGGCGACCGTGTCGTAGAACTGCTGCGTGCGCTGCGGCGTGAGGGATCCGGCGACAGTGACGCCGGCGTCGCGGATCTCGGCGAGACGGCTGGTGATGAGCTCTGGCTTGATCGGCTCGGCGTAGAGCTCCTGCATCCGCGTCGTGGCGACATCGTCGCCGAGGCCGGCGATCTCGGCGAGCAGCGGCTCTGGATCCTCGTACCTCGTCCACAGGCCCTCGAGGTCGATGACGCCGAGACCGCCGAGCTGGCCGAGCCTGACCGCGGTCTGCGGGCTCACCACGGAGTCCATCGGAGCGCCGAGCACCGGGATCTCGAAGCCGAAGGCGTCGATGGTCCATGCGGTCGTCACGTCCTCGGGATTGCGCGTGCGCCGCGAGGGCACCACCGCGATGTCGTCGAACGTGTACGCGCGGCGCGCGCGCTTGCCTCGGCCCAGCTCGATCTCTGTGGTCACGTCCCCAGACTACCCGGTGCCGTGGCCGGAGCCGCGGCTGGGAGACTGTGATCATGACTACGGATGCTGCGGAGGTGGCCGTCGTCGGCGGCGGCGTGATGGGACTGGCCACGGCGTGGGAGCTCACCCGTCGCGGGGTGCGCCCCGTGGTGCTGGAGAGGTTCGCGCGCGGCCACCACGAGGGCGCATCGCACGGCGCCACC
This sequence comes from Microbacterium sp., assembly GCF_047607465.1. Lineage (GTDB taxonomy): Bacteria > Actinomycetota > Actinomycetes > Actinomycetales > Microbacteriaceae > Microbacterium. The sequence continues at coordinate 109,399 of NZ_JASGCY010000007.1, forward strand.
CGCAACTTCAACAACGCCTACGACCAGGAGCACTACCTCGATCTGCTCGTGCGGGCGCGGGCGGGGTGGGAAGCGCTGGGCGAGGTCGACGGGGAGCCGCTGCTGCGGTTGCACGGGCTGGTGACGCACGGCGCGACGGATCTGTCGTCGATCGCGCGGCGCCTGAACGAGCGCGGCATCCACGCCGAGATGCTCTCGGATGCCGAGGCGGCGGCGCGGTGGACGGGTATGCGCTTCGAGGGGGACGTGCTGTTCTCCCGCGACGCGGGCGTGGCCCGCGCCTCGGCCACGCTGCGCGAACTGGAGCGCCGCATCGTCGCCGACGGCGGATCGGTGCGGTGGGAGACGCCCGTGCTCGGCATCGAGGAGACGGATGCCGGCGTCGCGCTGACGCTGCCCGCCGGCGTGCTGCGCGCGGATGTCACGGTGGTGACCGTCGGCGCCTGGACCGAGCGGATGCTGCCGCACCTGAAGCTGCCGCGGCTGACGGTGACCGAGGAGTCGCCGGCGCACTTCGCCCCGGTCGGCGCGCACGGGTGGCCCTCGTTCAACCACTACACCGATCCGGGGAGGTACCCCGCGACCGTGTACGGCATGCCCACGCCGGGCGAGGGCGTGAAGGTCGGCTTCCACCGGGTCGGCGATGAGGTGGACCCGGATGCACGGCCGCACCGCGCCTCGCATGTCGAAGACCTCACCTCGTACGTGCGCGAATGGATGCCGGGGCTGGACGCGGCATCCTCAGCGCTGATCAGCTGCACCTACACCTCGACCGACGACGGCGCGTTCGTGCTCGACCGGCGCGGGAGCGTGGTGGTCGGCGCAGGCTTCTCCGGACACGGCTTCAAATTCGCGCCGGGCGTCGGCGCCGTGCTCGCCGGCCTCGCCCTGGATCCTTCGGCGCGCGCCGCGGAGCCGTTCCGCCTGCCCTGAGCCGCACGGCGGCGGCTCGGCGCCCACACCCGCCGACGTGCCCGGCAGGGGCATGGCGATCGCCGGACTCATCCTCGCGTTCTTCGCCCCCATCATCGGACTCATCCTCAGCCTCGTCGCGAAGTCGAAGCTGAAGAACGCCGGCGCACCGACCGGGCTCGCGACCGCGGGCTTCTGGATCGGGCTCGCCCTCACGATCCTGTGGATCATCGGGATCGTCCTCTCGGTCTTCGTCTTCGCGAGCCTGCTCAACGTGTGCGAGCAGCTCGGCCCGGGCGTCTGGGACGTGAACGGCACCACCTACACCTGCGGCTGAGTCCGCATGAGCAGAGAGGGGCGGATGCTGTCAGCATCCG
>NZ_JASGCY010000008.1:0-6536 GCF_047607465.1 Microbacterium sp.
CGACTCATACAAGTCCACCGCCCGCTGACGGAACTCGTCCGTGTAGTTCTTCCTAGCCATCCCTTGAATTCTCGCTTCCCCAGCATCGTGCTGGAATCAGCGTGTCCAAGATCAGGGGTCAAGTCCCTACCACTGTTGGTGAGTACATGCACCGCATTCTCGGCCTGATGGATGGTGAGAAGCGGATGACGTACTCGATCTGGCGGCTTCCGGAGCCCGGGGGGGATCCTCGCCGTGTGGGTGATACGTTCATTCAGGCTGCGGGTAGTGCACAGAAGATGGCGATTGAGGCGCGGGTGATGACCTCGGATGGCACCTCGCACCTGTACGCGATCGGGCGCCCCGAACCGCACAACGGGGAAACCACCACCGTGCCCATCAGTGATGAGCGTGCCGTGCGGGTGTTCACGAACGAGATCTTCACCGCGGATGAAGCCGCAGTGATCTTCATGACGTTCTACCTCACTGACGCCGTCTCCCGGCCCTACGTGCTACGTGAGATCGACCTCAGCGTCGAACAATCAGAATTGCGCTGACCAATGCGCATCGCCGTCCAACACGAACGTGTCGCGGAGATGGTCGCCCTGATGGCGAACACCGGCAAGAATATTGCGACTATCTTGGAGAACCTCGACCGCGAATCGAAACTTCTCCAGTCCGACTGGACCGGAGAAGCGCGTGACGCCTACCGGGTCGCCCACGCGCAGTGGAGCGCGGCACTGCAAGAGATGAACGATATCGTGCTCCGTGAACTCGCCCGAACACTCGTCAACGCAAACCAGCACAGCATCGACGCCAGCACCTCCGCCACACGGGTGTGGGAGTGAGCAGCGTCCCGTGAGCGCCGTTACGCTGTCGTACGTGTGAGCAGTACGCGACTGGCTCACGTGCGGAAAATCACGGGTATCTCGAGCCTCCCTTCTCGCGCTTGTCAAAGCTGCGGTGGTCGGTCGGCTCGCCCTCCAGCGCAGAGTCCAGGACGAGCTTGGTCAGTTGCGCGGTTGCCAGGGCATCGTGGCCAGGGCGCCGGAAGGGGCGTCGGCCACGGCCTGACAGCCGCTCAGGCCGTGGCCGCGCGCAGCGCGATGCGGATCATGTCACCAAAGGTCTGTTCGCGCTCGTGCGCAGTGGTCTCCTCGCCGGTCACGATGTAATCGGAGACTGTGCAGATGATCAGTGCCCGCCGGCCGTAGTGTAGAACTGCTCGCTCGGGAAGAGCAGCCCGACATGCACGCCCGAGGCGAGTGGCTCGGACTCGCTCGCTTCGACGGCCGCGCGCAGCAGCGCGAAGTCCGCGACGGGGGCGTAGTCGAGTCCATGGAACCGCACCCGGTTGATCCCAGAGTCGGTGCACGCCCCGTTTGCGATGATGATGTCGCGCACCTTCAGCCGCTCTGTCAGCGCACCGCAGGACCCGACCCTGCCGATCGTCTACACCCCTAGGAGTCGAACCGCTCGTTGGCGTAGATCGCCATCGACGACTGCCCCATGCCCGAGCCCTGCACCGAGACGCAGTGACCATTCCCGTTGCCGGTGAACCCCAGCATCCCCCTCGTCTGCGTGTAGAGCTCCGCGTCGTTGAGGAAGGTCTCCGCGATCCACTTCGCGCGATGCGGGTCACCGGGGAACAGGACGATGCGTGCGATCTCCTCCCGAACGGGGCGGGTGCGACGACGGGGAACGCGTGGCCACCGACCTCACCCCTCGTCGACGAGCTCTTCGCGGATGCGCCGGAGGTCTTCCATGAGCGACCCGATCAAGATCCAATGGGCGGATGCCGGCGGCCTCACCTCGAGGGGAGCGGTCAGCGCCGGTATCGCAGAGGTGAGCGCCTCCGGCTCTGGTGCGACATCGGCGACCTGTACGGCAAGGCGCACGTCGTGTCCGGCGCGACGCAGCTGCTCGGCGATGGCCGCGACCGCGGGTTCTTGACCGATCGAATCGTCGTAGTGGTCGATGTATGCGCGCGTCATCCCGACCGTCTGGATGACGATCGGCGACAGTTTCTCCAGCAGGGCGCGCATCTCGCGCAGCTGATCGCGATGGGCAGAGCGTCGCGGGTTCAGGGCGAGTGACTCCTCGCCAGCGGCGATGGATGCCTCGGCAGCATCCCTCATCGGGCGAAGCAGCCGAACCTCGAGCATCAACTCTTGCAACCTCTGGGGTGTTTGAGGCTCGGCTAGAGCTGCTGCGAGCCGGTCGAGGCTCGCGGCGAGCTCGCTGCCGAGGAGCCCGATGTCGCGCCGGGCGGGGCCTGTGAGCACCGGCGGCACGATCAACGCATTCACGACGATGCCGATGACCACACCGATCAGCGTTTCGCCGATGCGGGCGAAAGCGTACTCCGGGCTTGACGACCCGAGGGCGAGCACGAGCATCGCCGAGATCGCGACCTGGTTGCCGGTTCCTGGTGTCGCCCGGAACAGCCAGGCGACGAGCATCGCCACGACGATCGCCAGCAGCACGATCCAGCTCGGGGATCCGAGCAGCAAGCCGAGCGCGACCGCGATCACGACGCCGGCGATCACGCCCACGCTGCGCTCGAGCGCCTTGGACAGCGACTGGTTCACGCTCGGTTGCACGACCAGCACAGCGGCGATGGCGGCGAACACGGGCAGCTGCGTGGGGAACACCCAGCTGGCGACGACCCATGCGGCAATCGTGGCGGCGATCGACTTCACCACCTGCAACAGGGGGGAGCGACGGGAGGCCCTGATCGCAGTGGGGATGCGCATGAATCAACGGTACCCGCGCCGCGGCATCCGTTCCCGCGCGCGTGTAGGGAGGGGACGTGAGAAAGATAGGGAAGGTGTCGGATGCCGGCGGGGCGCCTCAGCGCGGAGCGTAGGGGTATCGGAGAAGGAGACCCCCATGTACGAGCACCCGTACTACCAGTTCACCCGCCATGAGCAGGAGGAGCTCGCGCGCACAGCCGAGCTGCACCGCTTCATCGCCGAGCACGCCGATCAGATCGTGCCGCGCCGAGAGGGGGCGATCATGCGGACCCTGCGCCGGATGATCGGCGCCGCACCCCATCGAGACGCGCGCTGCCGTCCCGTGTGCGACCCGGCCGCCGCGCGGTGACGCCGGGCCCTGCGCCCGCACCGGCCCTCGATGTCGGAGGGGGATGGCACGATGAGTCCATGTCCCCGTTCGCGCCCAGCGCTCCGATGGTCGGCCGAGATGCCGACCTCGCCCGTGCGCACGCGCTGTTCGAGCTGGCGCGCGAGGGCACGCCGACGGCGCTGCTGATCGAGGGCGAGGCCGGCATCGGCAAGTCACGGCTGCTGCGCGAGTTCGCCAGCGGTATCGAGAACCGCGCCGACATCCATCTCGGCTGGTGCATCGACCTCGGTGACACGCGCTCGCCGTACGGCCCGCTCGTCGGCATCCTGCGCTCCATCGTGCAGACGCTGGGAGAGGAGCGGGTGCGGGAGGCCTGCGGATCGGGCGTCGACGCGCTGGCCATGCTGCTCCCCGAGCTCTCGCCGCAGGCCGATCGCGCGAGCGCGAGCCCCGAGCGCCTGCGCGACGCCATCGCGAGCCTGATCGAGTGCGCCGCCGAGCGCGCCCCCCAGGTGCTCGTGGTCGAGGACCTGCACTGGGCAGACGACTCGACTCTCGCGATCCTGTCGTTCCTGATGCGGGCGCTGAGCCGCGGGCGCATCATGCTGCTGCTCACCTGCCGCTCCGACGATGTGCGGCGCGGCGACGCGGTGAGCCGCTTCATCGGCGAGGCGACGCGCGCCCGGCTGCTCGAGCGCGTCGCACTCGAGCGCCTCGGCGTCGACGCGGTCCGTGAGATCGCAGAGCAGATCGCCGGTCGCGCCCTCAGCGACGGGGCGCTCGAACGCATCCACGCCCGCGCGGAGGGCGTGCCGTTCTTCGTGGAGGAGATCGCCGGATGCTCGACCGGCCCGATCCCCGAAGGCCTCCGCGACCTCCTCCTCGCCCGCTTCGATCGGCTCGGCGACGATGCGCGACGCGTCGTGCAGGTCGCGGCCGGCGCCGAGCGTCCGTTGACGCATCCGCTGCTCGTGCAGCTCGCCGACCTCGACGAGGAGCGTCTCGACGAGGCCGTCCGCGAGGCGACGCGCAGCGGCATCCTGGTCGTCGTCGACGACGGCTACCGCTTCAGGCACGCGCTGCTGCGCGAAGCCGTGCACGATGACCTCCTGCCCGGCGAGCGCTCGCGGCTGCACCGCCTCTACGCCGAGACGCTCGAGGCCCAGCGCGACGGCGGCGACACCGCGGACGCCGCGGCCCTCGCCTATCACTGGCAGCTCGCGCAGGACGACCGCAAGGCGCTGACGGCGGCCGTCGACGCCATGCGCCACGCGAAGGCGCGGTTCGCCTTCGCGAGCGCCGCCCGCTTCGGCGAGATCGCGCTCGGACTCTGGCCGAAGGTCGCCGACGCCGCCGAGGCCGCGGGCATCGAGCGCCTCGACCTGCTGCTCGTGCTCGGCTCCATCCTGCGCAACGCCGGCGACGGCGAGCGGGCGCTCGCGGTCGTGAACCTCGCGCTCGACGAGATCGACCCGGCGTCCGACGATGCCCGGCTCCACGCGCGTCTGCTGCGCGACAAGGCCTACTACATGATGAACGTGGGCCGTCCCGGTGCCATCGCGTGGCTGAGCGAGTCGCTCGCGGTGCTCGAGGCGCGCGTCGACGACGACCGCCTGCGCGCGAACGTGCTGAACACCCTCGCGAGCCGGTACATGATCGCCGGCGACCTCGATGAGGCACTGCGCGTCGCCACCGAGGCCGAAGAGTTCGCACGCAGGGCGGGCTCCGACGACGAGGTGTCGATCGCCGCCAACGTGCGGGCGGTGTCGCGCTCGCATCTGGGTGACATCGCGGGCAGCGTCGCCGAGTACGAGATCGCGCGCTCGAAGGCGCACAGCTCCAACGCCGAGCTGCGCTACCGCGTCAACTTCTCTGACCTGCTCGCCCACCGCGGTCGCTACCGCGAGGCCGTCGCCTTGGCCGAAGAGGGACTGGCCCGTGCCCGCCGCTTCGGCGTGGAGCGCACCTCGGGTTCGGTGATGACGCAGAACATGGCCGTGCCGCTTCTCGAGCTCGGCGAGATCGAGCGCGCGGAGGAGATGCTCCGCCGCGAGCTCGCCCAGAACACGCTGCGGGTGTTCCGCATGTACACGACGATGACGCGCGTGCGCGTGCTGTCGTGGCGCGGACGCCACGAGGAGGCCGCCGAACTGCTGCGCGAGTCGCTGCCGGCGTTCCGCGAGACGGGAACGGTCGAGAGGCAGATCTGGTACGACATCGTCGTGATGACGGTGGCCGTGGCCGAGAGCAGCGGAGACCTCGCGGGAGCGCTCGACGCGATTCTGCGGATGCTCGACGACGACGGGCCGCGTCTGCTGCACCAGCGCCGGCTGCTGCTGCAGTCGGGCTGGATCATCGCGCAGCTGCGAGCCGAGGCGGTCGACGTGGCCGCAGCCGCCGAGGCGGTGCGCACGGCGTGGGAGGCGCAGCATCCGCAGCTGCGGGGAGACGGCTGGGAGACGATCCTGTTCGCGCTGCTCGAGCCGAGCGCCTCCGTGCTCGAGAAGGCGCTCTCTGTCGCCGACGGCGAGGACGTCCCTGTCACGTTCCGCTCGGTCGTGCGGCTCGAGCTCGCCCGTCTGCGCGTGCGCGAGGGCGATCGGGCCGCGGCATCCGTGCTGCTCGCCGACGCGGCGGAGAATGCCGAGCGCATCGGTCATGCGCAGCTGTGCCGGGAGGTGGCGGCGTTCGCAGCCTCCGCGGGTCTGCGCACGACGGATGCCGGCGGGGAGGACGATCCGCTCACCGCGCGCGAGCGCCAGGTCCTCGAGCTGATCGCCGAGGGTCTCAGCAACAGGCAGATCGGCGAGCGGCTGTTCATCAGCGTGAAGACGGTCAGCGTGCACGTCTCGGCGGTGCTGCGCAAGCTCGGCGTGAGCACGCGCACCGAGGCAGCGCTCGCGGCGCAGCGGATGCCTGCGGCGCGTTCGTGACCCCCTGATCGTGACCCCTGTTCGTGACCCTCTTCGTCCAGGCCGACCCAACCATCAGGTGGGCGTGGTACGTTGACCGAAGCGCGCGCCGGATGTTCTGGCGCCTGTCGGCCGTGAGAACGGCCGTTCAACAGTAGAAAGTAGAAACACATGGCCACTGGCACTGTGAAATGGTTCAACTCGGAGAAGGGTTTCGGTTTCATCGCTCCCGATGACAACTCGGACGACCTCTTCGCTCACTACTCGGCTATCGCCGGCTCCGGTTTCAAGGAGCTCCGCGAGAACCAGAAGGTCGAATTCGACGCTGAGCGTGGCCCCAAGGGCATGCAGGCGGCGAACATCCGCGCTCTCTGAGTCGCGCGCTCTGACTTCCTGACCGGCCGGACCCTCTCGGGTCCGGCCGGTTTTGCGTCCCCAGCCCCCTTCCGTTACCCCGTTCCGGTCGCAAAACAGGTCCGATTTATAGGGTAAAACGGACCAGGTTTGCGACCGGAACGGGGTAACCGAAGGGGGCTGGGGACGCAAAACCCGCCGGAC
>NZ_JASGCY010000009.1:0-2907 GCF_047607465.1 Microbacterium sp.
ACCCGGCCGTCGGTGCGCGCCTCCGGCGAAGCCGGCAGCGAGCCGGGCGGCAGCGGGCCGCCGCGCAGCGCGCGTCGAGCGAGGGTCGTGAGCACCCCGACGAGCACCGCGGCGAGCGCCATCAGCAGGACGCCCGCCTGGAGGGCGGGGATGTCCTGGGCATTCGCGGATCCGAGCAGGTAGCGTCCCAGTCCCGGGATGGCGAACACCTGCTCCACCGCGACCGCCCCGCCCAGCAGACCGATGAGGGCCAGTCCGAGCTGATCGACGACGCCGGCGGCCGCGCGGCGGAGCACGCCGACGAGGATGACGCGGCGCGGCGCTCCGGCCAGCCGCCACACGTGCACCCAGCGCTCCTCCGCGACGCCGGCGACGGCATCCGAGAGCAGCCGCCCGAGAAGCCCGCCGGCCGGGATGCCGAGCGCGAGCGAAGGCAGTATCGCGGTGTCCAGGCCCGTCCAGCCGTACGGGGGCAGCCACCGCAGCTGGACGGCGACGACCACCAGCAGCGCACTGGCGAGCAGGAACTCCGGCAGCGCAGTGAGTGCGACGCCGACGGGGCCGGAGCCGCGCTGCGGCTGATCGCGGAGCACCCGCACCGCGACCGGCGCGACGAGGGCCGCAGCGATCGCCAGCGCGACGACGATCGCGAACAGGGTGAGCGTCGCCGAGACGCCCAGCGCGCTCCAGACGCCGGGGCCGATCTCCCCGCCGCTCACCCACGAGCGGCCGAGGTCGCCGCGCACGACGCCGGCCCACCAGCGCAGGCTCGTGACGACGGGCCCGCCGTCGAGCCCGAGCTCGACCCGGATGGCCGCGAGGGCCTCGGGGGTCGGCTCGAGCTCGGCGTACCGGGCGCGCAGCACGGCGGCTGCGGGATCGAGGCGGGACAGCCAGGGCAGCGCCCCGGCGACGAGCAGCAGGACGAGTCCGCTGAGGATGCGCGAGACGGTTCCCAGCGCGTTGCTGTGACGCACGGTGCTCCTTGTGCTTTCGGCGGTCTTGCGGCGATCGAGGTCGCTCCGCGGGCGGTCAGTCGGCGTCGAGATGGGTGTCGGCGACGACGAGCAGGCGCTCGCGCGGATCGCGCACGGCGTCGTGCACACGCGCCGACTCGCCCTGGATGACGCGCTCGTGCAGCAGCGGGACGGCGGCGTCCGTGCCGAGGACGAGCGCCTCGGCGAGCATGATCGCGTGCTGGCGCTCCTCGCCGGCATCCGTCTCGGACGCCTTCGCGATCGCCTCATCCACCGCGCCCGCGCACAGCTGCGAGATCGAGAATCCGCCGTCGCAGGTGAAGTCGGAGGCGAGGTAGGCGACCGGGTCGCCGGAGTCGAGCACGGTGGCGCGCGAGAGGATGAAGGCGTCGAAGGCGCCGTCGAGCGCGTCGGCCTCGATGTACTGGTACTCGCGGACGTCCTGCTGCACGTCGAAACCGGCAGCCTCGAGCTGCTGCTCGAGCATCACGGCGACTTCGGGGAGCTCGGCGCGGTCGGTGAAGGTCCCGAGCGTGATCTTCACCCCGTCGACCTTCACCGGCTCCGCTCGTCCGGCGAGCGCCTGCTGGTAGTCCGCGTCGTCGCGGAAGCCGGCCGCGTACGGCAGCGCGGGACCGAGCAGCCCCTCGGCGACGTCCGCACGCCCCTCGTAGACCGAGGCGACGATCGCCGCGCGATCGATGGCCTCGCGGGCTGCGGCGCGCACGGCCGGGTCGACGAACGGCCCGCTCTCGGTGTTCAGGTACAGGGTGTTGGTGCGGGGCATCGGAACCTCCGTGAGCAGATCCTGATCGATGGCGGCCGCCTGGCCTGCGGGGATCGCCTCCACGATGTCGGCGGTGCCGGTGCGCAGGGCCGCCGCGCGGGCGGTGCCGTCCGGTACGAAGGTGACGTCGATGCCGGATGCCAGGGCGGGCTCGCCCCAGTAGTCGTCGTAGCGGTCCAGGGTCGCACCGGTGACGCCGTCGACGGCGACCAGCTCGAACGGACCGGTGCCGGTGCCCATCGGATTCACGCCGCCGGCGGTGTAGGCCTCGGGGGCGAAGATCGCCAGCTGGGGGCTGGACAGGCGCTGCGGCAGCAGCGGATCCGGTGCCGCCGTGGTGATGCGCACGCCGTCGGCGCCCTCGACCTCGACGATCAGCTCCGTGCCGTTGAGGATGCGCGGCACGGGGGTCGCGTCGATCGCGTGCTGCAGGGAGTTCACGACGGCATCCGCGGTGAGCTCCTCGCCGTTGTGGAACGTGACACCGCCACGGATGCGGAAGTGCCAAGTGAGCTCGCCCTCCCGGTCCCACTCCTCGGCGAGGCCGGGCAGCGCGTCGCCGACCTCGTCGAGCACGACGAGCGTCTCGGAGGTCGACCAGCGGGACAGCTTGAACGCGTCGTCGCTCAGCGGGCTGAGCCCCGATCGCGGCGGCTGCATGTGCGCGACGGCGATGCGGTCATCGGTGCCGGCATGGGCGTCGCCCGCGGGGGCCGAGAAGCATCCGGTGAGGCACAGGGCGCCGGCGAGCGATACGGCCAGCAGGGTGGAGCGGAGTCGTGAACGGGTCATCGGTGGGTCTTCCTTCTTCGGGGTTCTGAGGTCCGCTCCGGCGCGACGATGGTCATCGTCCTCGTGCAGCGGGCGGCGATCTCGGGGTCGTGGGTGACCAGCAGCAGGGCGACGCCGGCGTCGACGGCGCTGGACAGCAGCGCTGTCGAGACCGAACGGGCCGTCGTGGGGTCGAGCGCGCTGGTCGGCTCGTCGGCGACGAGCACCGCGGGGCTCACAGCGAGGGCGCGGGCGATGGCGGCGCGCTGCGCCTGACCGCCGGAGACCTCGGAGGGACGGCGGTCGAGCAGCGCGGGGTCGAGATGCGCGAGCTCGGCGGCGTCGCGGACGAGCCCACCAGTGCGCTGGACC
>NZ_JASGCY010000010.1:0-18132 GCF_047607465.1 Microbacterium sp.
ACTCCATCATCCATCGCGACCAGCGCGACCGAGGAACTCAAACTCATCGAAACAGGTAATCCTTCAACTCGCCCTGCGGGCGGACTTGCTACGAACCGGTGGACTCACCCAACCCTGACACGCAGGGTTCTGTGCGCGTCTGCGTGTGCGTCTGTCTGTCTGCGTCTGTCTGCCTGCGTGCGTCTGTCTGCCTGCGTGCGTCTGCGTGTGTCTGCCTGCGTGTGTCTGCCTGCGTGCGTCTGTCTGCGTGCGTCTGTCTGCGTGTGTCTGCCTGCGTGCGCGTCTGCCTGCGCCCGACCCGTTCGGGACGATCGTGCCCGTGCACGTGGTTGCTCCGGTCGCGATTCGTGCCGTTCCGGTGGGGCTGCTGTTCGTTCCGGTCGCGATTCGTGTCGTTCTGCGGGCTTCGGAGCGGCACAGAGTGCGACTGGAGCGGGGATGGGGGAGTCCATTCCGGCACAGAGTGCGACCGGAGCCAGGATCCGGATGCTCAGAACCCCGCGGCGGCGGCCTCGTACCGCGATACGACGAGGTCGATGAGCGGATGCGGGACCGCGCCGCCGTCGAGCAGCGGCAGGGTGACCTCGCGCCCCGCGGCCTGGCGCTGCGCCAGATCGAAGAAGTAGCCCTGCGCGAGCAGATAGGTCGACACGACGGCATCCGGATGCTCCGCGAGTGCCGTCGGCAGGTCGGGCTGCCGCGCGGCGAGGTAGGCGAGGTGCACGTCGCGGCCGAGGTGTGCGCCGAGCAGGGCGCCCATGCCCTCGGCATCCGTGAGCGATCGCGGATCGCGCGATCCCGCCACCGCGAGGATCACCGGGCGCTCGTCGTCGGGCAGCCGCTGCGCGAGCACTTCGGCGAGCCGGACGTCGGGGCCCAGCGGGTCGGAGACGACCGTGAGTGGCCGGGTTGCGGCGATCGCGTGCAGGTCGTGGTGCACGTGGAATCCGCGGGAGAGCAGCAGCGGCACGATCACCAGCGGCCCGTCGATGGTCGGGGCGAGTTCGGCGGCATCCGGTTGCTGCACATCGACGAAGGCCTCGACGACATCGACAGCGGGGAGCGCCACGCGCACCTGGGCGACGAGGGCGGCGATCGCGGCGGCGCCGGCGGCATCGTCGGTGCCGTGGGAGACGGCGAGGAGACTCGGGCGAGCCGTGCGGTAACCAGACATCTTCTCACCTGCTAGTCGAGGAGTCGTAGCGCCTCTACCCGCAGAGCCTTTCCGGTGGTGCCGACGATGATCTTGGCGCCAGCGCCTGATGCGGTCTGGACGGCCTGCCAGCCGATGTTCTGCACGTGCGCCTGCGCGCGGACGGCGATCTGCGGGCTCCACAGCTGCAGGGCCTCCATTCGCAGTGCGCGCCCGGTCGTGCCAACCGTGATCGAGGTGCCGACTCCTGACGTGCATTGTGCCGCCTGCCAGCCGATGTTCTGCACATGCGCACGTGCGCAGATGGTGGTTGAACTCTGCGTCTGCGTCACCATCATCGCTTCGACGCGCAGTCCTCGACCTGTCGTGCCACCGCCGTCGATCCAGCCGAGGGTCTGCACGTGCGTGCGGACGGTGAAGTCGTCCGAGTCGATTGCGACGTATGTGGAGCCGGGGTACTTGACGAAGTTCTGGGTGTAGTACACCGTGCCGTCGGCGGCTGTCGCGATGCCGATGCCGATGTCGGTGTAGTCGCCGAGGATGTTCGCGAGGTGTCCTGCGGACTTCGCCCATCCGGTGGTGACGACCTTGTCATAGGTGTAACCGGCTGCCACGTTCTCGCCGGCCCGCAGCCAACCCTTGGGCAGCTGGCTCGCGTAGTCGGGGTTGTGGCTCATGCCATCCGCGAGTGCCTGCTTGGTGGACCACGCTTGCGCGACGGCGCTCACGGAGGGGTTGAGCACGAGGGGGTCCAAGCCGTTGTCGGCTCGGATCGCGTTCGTGTCTTTGAGGATCTGCGCGATCTGGTCTGACGTCGTCGCGGCGTAGCTGGGAGCGCAGAGGCCAAGGGACAGCATCCCGAGGATGATTCCGGCGGCGATGACAGCGGGGGACTTTTTCACGATTTCTTACTCCGATCGGGGACTCGGATCGAACATCGGGGATGCTGTGACTCTAACCCGCCGCGGTGAACGAGCGTGCATCACATCGTGCGAGGGCGCCAACGTCCCCCCACCCGCATGAAAAGTTGAGCCAATTCATATCAACTTTATTGACAGTGCCTGAGGTCCGCGGTACAGTTGAGCCATCGCGACTCAGGTTTTCCTGATCGCCCCAGACTTCCCGGCCAAAGAACAAGGAGAATCACATGGCACGTGCTGTCGGAATCGACCTCGGTACGACGAACTCCGTCGTCAGCGTCCTCGAGGGCGGCGAGCCGAAGGTCATCGCCAACGCCGAGGGCTTCCGCACCACCCCGTCGGTGGTCGCCTTCACCAAGGACGGCGAGGTGCTCGTCGGCGAGACCGCGAAGCGCCAGGCCGTCACGAACGTCGACCGCACCATCTCGTCGGTCAAGCGCCACATGGGCACCGACTGGTCGTTCGACGTGGACGGCAAGAAGTGGACGCCGCAGGAGATCTCCGCGCGCATCCTCATGAAGCTCAAGCGCGACGCCGAGGCCTACCTCGGCGACACGGTGACGGATGCCGTCATCACCGTCCCCGCGTACTTCAACGACGCCGAGCGTCAGGCCACCAAGGAGGCCGGGGAGATCTCTGGTCTCAACGTCCTGCGCATCATCAACGAGCCCACAGCGGCCGCGCTCGCCTACGGCCTCGACAAGGGCAAGGAGGACGAGCTCATCCTCGTCTTCGACCTCGGTGGCGGAACCTTCGACGTCTCCCTGCTCGAAGTGGGCAAGGACGACGACTTCTCCACCATCCAGGTGCGCGCCACTGCCGGTGACAACCGCCTCGGCGGTGACGACTGGGACCAGCGCCTCGTCGACTTCCTCATCAAGCAGTTCAAGGAGACCAGCGGCGTCGACGTCTCAGGCGACAAGATCGCCCTGCAGCGCCTCAAGGAGGCCGCGGAGCAGGCGAAGAAGGAGCTCTCCAGCTCGACCAGCACCAGCGTCAACCTGCCGTACCTCTCGCTGACCGAGAACGGCCCGGTGTCGCTGAGCGAGACCATCACCCGCGCGAAGTTCGAAGACCTCACCAAGGACCTGCTCGACCGCACCAAGAAGCCGTTCGAGGACGTCATCCGCGAAGCAGGCATCAAGGTGTCCGACATCGACCACATCGTGCTCGTCGGCGGCTCGACCCGTATGCCCGCCGTGGCCGAACTCGTCAAGCGCGAGACCGGCAAGGAGCCCAACAAGGGCGTGAACCCCGATGAGGTCGTCGCCGTCGGCGCGGCTCTTCAGGCCGGAGTGCTGAAGGGCGAGCGCAAGGACGTCCTGCTCATCGATGTCACGCCGCTGAGTCTCGGCATCGAGACCAAGGGCGGCATGATGACCAAGCTCATCGAGCGCAACACGGCCATCCCGACCAAGCGCAGCGAGACCTTCACCACGGCAGACGACAACCAGCCGTCGGTGGCGATCCAGGTCTTCCAGGGCGAGCGCGAGTTCACGCGCGACAACAAGCCGCTCGGCACCTTCGAGCTCACCGGCATCGCGCCCGCCCCCCGCGGCATCCCGCAGATCGAGGTCACCTTCGACATCGACGCGAACGGCATCGTGCACGTGTCCGCCAAGGACAAGGGCACAGGAAAGGAACAGTCGATGACGATCACCGGCGGCTCGTCGCTCTCGAAGGACGACATCGACCGCATGGTGCGCGAGGCCGAAGAGCACGCCGCCGAGGACAAGGCGCGCCGCGAGGCCGCCGAGGTCCGCAACCAGGCAGAGACGCTCGCGTACTCGATCGACAAGCTCATCGCCGAGAACGACGACAAGCTGCCCGAAGACGTCAAGACCGAGGTGAAGGCCGATGTCGACGCGCTCAAGACGGCGCTGGCCGGCGACGACGACGAGGCCGTGAAGACCGCGTTCGAGAAGCTGAACCAGTCGCAGACGAAGCTCGGCGAGGCGATCTACGCGCAGTCCCAGGCGGACGCCGCCGCCGACGCGTCGGCATCGGGCGAGGCCCCCGCCGGTGACGGATCCTCCGAGGAGGATGTCATCGACGCCGAGGTCGTCGACGACGAGGACGAGAAGAAGTAACCATGACGGAGAAGAACTTCGAAGAGAACGAGGTTCCGGAGGGGTCGGATGCTCAGGCATCCGGCCCCGCGCCGCAGGATCCCGATTCCGGTGAGACCAGCGCCGCGGAGGGCTCCGGCGACGAGCTCACGGTCGATGACATCCTGAATGCGGACCAGACCGCGGATGCCGCTGCCGGTGACCCGATCGAGGATGCCGAGAACGCGCTGCTCATCGACCTCAAACGGCTGACGGCCGAGTACGCGAACTACCGTCGTCGCACGGAGGAGCAGCGCACGATCGAGATCCAGCGTGCGAAGGGTGAGGCCGTCAAGGGCCTCATCCCCGTGCTCGACGATCTCGCCAGGGCCGCCCAGCACGGCGACCTCGTCGAGGGGACGCCGTTCGCCGTGATCGCCGAGAAGGTGCGCGCGGTGGTCGAGCGCCTCGGCGTGGTCGTCTACGGCGAAGCCGGAGAGGACTTCGACCCGCAGCACCACGAGGCCATCTTCCAGCAGCCGACCCCGGGCGCTGAGAAGGCCACGATCCTCGAGGTCGTCGAGGTCGGGTACCGCCTCGGCGATGTCGAACTGCGCCCCGCGAAGGTCGTCGTCGCCGTGCCGGCTGACCCTTCGACGGGCTCAGAGACCGCTTAGGAGGCTCATGGCTAGCCAGGACTGGTTCGACAAGGATTTCTACAAGATCCTCGGTGTCGACAAGAACGTGAGCGATGCCGATCTCAAGAAGACCTATCGCAAGCTCGCCCGCACGTATCACCCCGACTCGAATCAGGGCGATGCCAAGGCCGAAGCGAAGTTCAAGGAGATCAGCGAGGCCTACTCGGTGCTCTCCGACGCCACGCAGCGCAAGGAGTACGACGAGATCCGCGCCATGGGCTCCGGCGCCCGCTTCACGGCGGGCGGCCAGGGCGCTGGCGGCTTCGAGGACGTCTTCAGTCGTTTCGGCCAGCAGGGCCGGGGGCAGACCGCCGACTTCGAGGACATCTTCTCGATGTTCAGCCAGGGCGGCGGCAGCTTCGGCTCGGGCCGTTTCGGGCAGACTTCGGGCGGATTCCGCGGCTTCGGCGGTCCGCAGCGCGGCGCCGACGTGACCGCGCGCACGACCATCGACTTCGCCACGGCCGCGCAGGGAGACACGATCACGCTGCAGGGCGAGGACGGCAAGCCGTTCAAGGTGAAGATCCCCGCCGGGGTCTCCGACGGGCAGAAGATCCGTCTGCGCGGTCGGGGGCGCCCGTCGCCAGACGGCGGTGAGAGCGGCGACATCGTCGTGCAGATCGCGGTGCGTCCGCATCCGGTCTTCACCCGCGACGGCCTCAACCTCCGCGTCGTCGTACCGGTCACCTTCACCGAGGCCGTCCTCGGCGCGACGATCGAGGTGCCGACGCTCGGCGGCGACACCGTCAAGCTGCGCGTCGCCCCCGGCGCCCCCTCGGGGCGCGTGCTGCGCGTCAAGGGCCGTGGCATCACCTCGTCGAAGGGCGCGGGAGACCTCCTCGCCGAGCTCCAGGTGGCGGTGCCGTCGCACCTCGACGACGCCGCCCGCGAGGCGCTCGAGAAGTTCCACGAGCTGGAGCCGAACGAGAACCCCCGCGCCGACCTCATGGCGAAGGCCCGGCGATGATCGGGGGCGGTGAGCTCGATGGCTGAACAGGGACGTATGGATGCCGACACCCCGGTCTTCGCGATCGCGGTCGCCGCCGAGCTCGCCGGGATGCATCCGCAGACCCTGCGTCAGTACGACAGGATCGGTCTCGTCGTGCCGGGGCGCACGACCGGAGGCTCGCGGCGCTACTCGCCCCGCAACATCGAGCAGCTCCGCGAGGTCGCCCAGCTCTCCGCCGAGGGCATGAGCCTGCCCGCCATCGCGCGGCTGCTCGACCTCGAGGACGAGAACCGCATGCTGCGCCGCCGCGTCGCCGAGCTCGACGCGGCGCTGCGCGCCGAGCGGGAGAACCGCCCCGGCGTGCGGGTGTTCGCCGCGGGCTCTGCCGGGGTCGTGCCGGTGCCGAGCGGCCGCCGCATCCGCCGCTCCACGGAGATCGTGCTCTGGGATCCGCGCGCCCGCGATTAGGCTCCGGCCTGTTCGCCGCACGTTCCGTGCGGACTCGCTGGGACTCGCGCGCCCGCGATGAGCCTGTCTCGCGGCCTCGCGGTCTCGCGGCCTCCGAGGCCCCGTCGGCTAGGAGTTCCGCCAGAACTTGGTCGCGAGGTTCGCGACCTCTTTGTCGAGGTCGTCCACGCGGCGGTCGAGAGTGTCCAATCGGCTCGTGAGCCTTTCATCGAGCGTCTCGATCTTGAGCGTGAGCTTCTCGTCGAGGGCATCGATCTTCGTGCTGAGACTCGCCTCCATGCCGACCATCCTGCCCTCGAGGCCGCCCATCCGCCCCTCGATCCCCGAGATCTCGGCCCTGATCACCCTGCTGAACTGCGAGGTCATCAGGGACATGCCGCCCAGTACTGCTGCGGCGAACACGCCGATGAGCGTCCACACCTGCGGGTCGTTCATCTCCATTCCTCCATCCTGCGTCGTTCCGCCCAGATTGTCATCCCCGTCCGACACGGGATGCCGGAATCCCACGGACTGTGGACAACTTCGCAGATTCCTCGACTGGGGAAGGAGAGTGGGCAGGGAGAGTGGGGACGAGCCCGGGCGCGGTATCGTTGCGTCACGATGAGGATCTCGCGTCGCACGCTGCTGGTCGGCACCGGAGCCGGCGTGCTCGGCGTGCTCCTCGCCTCGTGCACGCGGGAGCCCGCACCGACGCCCACCCTCGATCGCTCTCCGACGCCGCAGCCCACGGATGCTCCGGAGGGGCCAGCGCCCACCGCCTTCCTGCGCAGCGCCTGGACGAACGATCCCTCCGCCCTCGGGGCCGTGAGCTTCACCCCGGTGGGGGTGCAGAGCACGGCGCGCGACGCCCTGGCCGGCTCGGTCGATGACCGACTGTTCTTCGCCGGGGAGGCCACCGATGCCGAGGCGCCGGGGACGATGGCGGGCGCTGTGCGCTCCGGCCTCCGCGCGGCCGAGGAGCTTCTCGACGCCGCCGGCGCTGGCGAGCGCGTAGCGATCGTCGGCGCGGGTCTCGCCGGTGCCGTCGCGGCGAAGCGCCTCGTCCCGACCGGCCTCGAGCTCACGGTGTTCGAGGCGCGCGATCGCACCGGCGGACGCGTGCAGAGCATCGTGAACGACGAGGTCTGGCCCGTACCCGCCCAGCTCGGCGGCTGGCTGTTCGGCGAGGACGACGCCGAGATCGCCGAGCGCCTGAACGGTCTCGATATCCGCACTGCCGCGCTGGATGCCGCCCTCTGGCGTTCCGTCGGCGACGGAGCCGACGTCGAACCCCCGTCGACGCAGCCGCTGACCGACGCGATCGTCGCGGCGCAGGCGCTGCCCGCCGACACGTCGCTGGCCGACGCCCTCGCCGAAGCCGGCGCCGATCCGGCGGATCCCGCTCTCCAGGCACTGCTCGCCTTCGTCTCAGCATCCGCCGGATCCGATGCCGCGCAGGTCTCTTCGTGGTTCCCGCCGGCGCTACCGCCCGCCACGCGCACCGCCGTGCTGGGCGACCTGGACGACGTCTTCGCGGAGCTCCTCGACGGGGTGCGGGTGAGTCTGTCGTCGGCGGTCTCGCGCGTCGCCTACGACGAGGCGGGCGTGAGCCTCGGCATCGCGACCGGTGAATCGCTCTCCTTCGATCGAGTGCTGCTCACCGTGCCCCTCGGCGTGCTGCAGACCGGCGGCGTCGAGTTCGCCCCGAAGCTCCCCTTCGCCCACCGCGGCGCGATCGCCGATCTGGGCGTGGGGTTCATCGAGACCGTGTGGCTGCGCTTCGATGAGCCGATCCTCGACACCGAGGCCACGATCTGGCACGTGATCGGCGGCGACGCCGTCATCCGCACGTGGGTCAACCTCGCGCCGGTCACGGGAGACGCGATCCTCGTCGGCCTCGTCGGAGGAGCGGATGCCGTCGCCTTCGCCGATCTCGACGACGAGGAGGCTCAGGCGGCCGCGATCGCTGCGCTGGCGGCGTTCATGCCGGAGGGGGTATAGAGCGACGGGCGGGCTGCGGCATCCGGCTCAGCAGCACGAGCGCGCACGCGACGAGGGCGAAGATCGCCAGCGCCACGCCGCTCGTGAGGAGGAACTCCGGTGGGCCTGACACCTGCCGCGGGTCGAGGAAGTAGTACGGGTACCAGCCGACGAGCGGGCCCCGCCACATCGTCACGCCGCCCCATACGAGGGGGAACAGCAGCGACGTCGGCACGATCCACCAGGAGACGCCGCGGTGTCCGGGGGTGAGCGCCCACGCGATCGCCGTGCACGCGGGCAGAAAGAAGTGCAGCACCTGGTCGGACCAGGGCACGTCGACGCGGATGCCGCGGATGCCGGCCTGCCACACGATGAGCGCGAAGGCGAGACCGGCGGTGATCGTCCAGGTCAGCACGAGCGAGAGGGCGATGCTGAACCAGCGCGGATCGGCGACGCGCGTGAACGCGAGGACGGCTCCGAGCACGAGCACCACGACGAGCGCGCAGTTGGATTCGACGGTGAGGTAGGCGAAGAAGTTCTCACCGGCGACCGTGTGCGAACTCAGTCCCCACAACAGCCGGTGCACGAGGGCGACCGTGCAGACGATCGCGGCGGTCAGACGCAGTGCGCCGAAGACCGCCCGCGCCTGCACTTTCCCCATCTGGCGAGTCTACGGAAGCCCGATCGGTGTCCTCGTTCAGGGGCGCCGCGTCGCGCTCAGCGCGAGCCCTCGCCGCGCGACCACGCCTCCCAGAGCCGGGCGTAGGGGCCGCCCCGTGCGACGAGCTCCTCGTGCGGGCCCTGTTCGACCACGCGGCCGCCGTCCATGACGATCACGACGTCGGCCCTGGCCGCCTGATCGAGGCGGTGCGCGATCGTCAGCGTCGTGCGTCCGGCAGCCGCCTGCGCTACCGCGCTGTCGAGCGAGGCCGTGCCACCGGCCGCGGCTGTGGCCTCGTCGAGCACGAGCACGTCGGGGTCATGCAGCAGCAGCCGCGCGAGAGCCAGCTGCTGCGACTCGACCACCGTGAGCGCATGCCCCCCGGCGCCGATCACGGTGTCGAGTCCCTCCGGGAGCCGGGCCGTCCACTCGGACGCGCCGACCTGGGCGAGCACCCGGCGCAGGTCCGCGTCGTCCGCCGACGGACGGGCGAGGCGGAGGTCCTCCGCGAGGGTGCCGGCGAACACGTGCGGCTCCTGCCCCGCCAGGCCGACCCGGGGGAGTTGGTCTTCGTGCCCGCCGAAGCGCACAGCACCGGCATCCGCGTCCAGCGTGCCGAGCACGAGGGCGGCGACCGTGCTCTTGCCTGCGCCGCTCGCGCCGACCACGGCGGCGGTGCGCCCTGCGGGAATGGAGAAGGACACGTCCGTCACCGCGAAGCCCTCGCCGTATGCGAAGCACACGCCGTCGAGCTCGACGGCTGTCGGCGCCCGACCCTCGCGGACCGGCGGCCGCACGCGTTCGGGCAGCTGCAGCACGCCGGTCATCCTGGCGAGCGCCGCCGACGCCTTCTGCAGCTCGTCGATGCTGCTGAGCACCGTGCCGATCGGCCCGAACAGGGCGTGGAAGTACAGCGCTGCGACGGTGGCCCCGCCGACGGTCGCCGCGCCGCTCTGCGCCAGGGCGAAGCCCACGGCGAGCACGGAGCCCAGCCCGATGAGCTCGGCGGCGTTCAGGCGGTTCCACAGGCCGACGCTCACGCGGGCGGCGCGCAGCTCCATCCGCACGGCATCCCGCGCCGCCCCGTCGACGTGCTTCTCCTGGTCCACCGCCACGCCCATCGCCCGCACCGTCGAGGCGGCGTCGATGGTCTCCAGCACTCGCCGCGAGCGCTCCCCCTCGGCGGCCCGCGCCGCGAGATACGCGGGGCGCGCGTGCTTCAGGTAGCGCCGCGTGGCGAGCACCTGCACCGGAACGGCGGCGAGGGCGGCCAAGGCGAAGCGCCAGTCGATCGCGCCGAGGCCGACGATCGTGACGGCCACGGAGAAGCCGGCGCTCGCGAAAGAGGGCAGCACGCTGCTGACCACGTCGCCGACGACCCTGGCGTCGCTGGCCGCGCGCGAGACGAGGTCTCCGCGTCCGGCCCGCTCGACGACGATCGACGGCAGGTGCAGCAGCCGGGAGACCACCTGCTCGCGCAGCTGCGCCAGCACGCCTTCGCCGAGACGGGCGACGAGCAGCCGGCCGAGGCCGGTGAGCACGGCGCTCAGGAGCCCGGCAGCGAGCAGCAGGCCGATCAGCCAGGGCAGTCTCGCTGAGTCGCCGGCGACCACCGCATCGACGATGAATCCCAGCGCCGCGGGCAGGGCGAGGGCGGAGACGGATGCTGCGCACAGCGTGAGCGCCGCGAGACCCAGCGGCACCCACCGCACCCTGAGCAGTGCGCCGAGCGCTCGGCGCGTCTCGGCCGGTTCCGCGGTGGGGAGCGGGGAGACGCTCATGCGCGGACCTCCGCCGCGCTCTCGGCCGCAGGGGCCGGCTGCTCCTGCGGGGCCGGCACGTGCAGCACGTCGTCGCACACCTGCGCCAGGGCGGGGCTCGCGGCGAGGATGACGGTGGTGCGCCCTGCTCTGTGCGCGCGCAGACGCTGGGCGATGGTCGCCTCGGTCACGGAGTCGACGGCGCTCGTCGGGTCGTGCAGCACGAGCACTGCGGAGTCCCGCGCGAGACCGCGGGCGAGGGCGACGCGCTGGCGCTGCCCGCCCGAGAGGGTCAGGCCCCGCTCGCCGATCGGATAGGCCCAGTCGCCGCCGGCGGCGTGCAGCACGTCGTCGAGCACCGCGGTCTCGGCCGCCGCATCGAGGGCGGCGATCGTGAGCGGACGGTGCAGCTCCACGTTCTCGCGGAGCGTGCCGGCGAAGATCGCGGGCTGGTGCGGGGGAGCGAGCACGACCCCTTGCGCCCCGGCGAGGTCGCGTCCGCCCACGAGGATGCGCCCTGCATCGAGGGGACGGAGCCCGGCGAGAACCTCCTGCAGCTCCACAGCGCCACGGGGGTCGGCGACCGTGACCGCGAGGTGGGCGCCGGCATCCACTCGCACGGAGAACGGACCGGCGTGCGCAGTGCGCACGTCCTCGAAGACGAGCTCGACCGGCCCGTCCTCGCAGTTCGCGTTCGGGGGCTCCGCAGCGGAGGACGAGCCCTCCTCGCCGAGCACCGCGTCGACCCTCTTCGCCGAGGCACGAACGCCGGCGAGCTCGGCGCCGATGAAGGCGAGTCCGCTCACCGGCCAGTGCAGGAACTGCGCGAGCCCGAGCACCGCGACGAGCTCTCCGACGCTGACCCGACCGGCCGCGGCTTCCGCCGCTGCAGCACCGGCGACGACGGCGAGCAGGATGGTGGAGCCGGCCATGCTCGCCACCGTGTAGGTCGCCTTCAAGGCGACGGCGCGGCGTGAGGCGAGCAGCGAGCGCCGGTTGGCCTCGGCGAACCGGGCCACCGCCGCGTCCTCGGCGCGGAGCCCGGCGATGGCTCGCAGACCGGTGAGCAGATCGGCCGCCGTGGCGCTCGCGGCGGCGGTGGCGGCCTGTTCCGCATCCGTCCGCCGCTCCAGCGGCGCGGTGACGAAGTGCAGCAGCACCACGAGCACGGGGGTGGACAGGAGCACCAGCAGCCCGAGCGGCAGGGAGATGAGCAGCAGTGATACCGCGGCGGTGAGCACGGCGGCCAGCTGCGCGGCGCCGGACCCGAACAGCCAGATGACCGCGGACGCGCGGTCGGCGTCGCTGCTCGCGATGCTGAGGAGCTCTCCCGGCGTGCGGCGGCGCACGAATCCCGCGGGCGAGAGCACTCGGGTCACCAGGGCGCGGCGGATGTCCCTCGCCCCCTCCTCGTACATCCGCACGGCGACCAGCTCGCCGAGCCGCCAGGCGAACAGAAGCGCGGCGAACAGCGCGCACAGCACGCCGAGCCAGATCAGCAGCGCCGTGCCGTCTCCTGGCTCGATCGCCCGGTCGATCACGACGCCGATCAGCACGGGCACGAGCGCCTCGGCGATCTGGTGGACGACGAAGCCCCCGATGGTCAGAGGCAGCAGCGGCCGTCGGCCAGAGAAGACGGTGCGCAGCGCGGAAGGGGGAGCGGAAGGCACGGAGGTCAGCCTAGGCTAACCTCGGTGCAGCCGAGAGACGATAGGAGGACCGATGATGTCGCAGAACGGCCAAACTGACGATCCCTCGATCGGGGAGGTTCCGATCGGGACATCGGGCATCGTGACGAACTCGTTCGCGATCGACGGCGCGGCGGAGTGGGGGTGGCATCGTCACGACGCCGACGAGCTCCTGTGGGGCACGCGGGGCTCGCTCGTCGTCGAGACCGCGCGCGGCTTCCATGCGGTCCCATGGACGGTGGGACTGTGGATCCCTGCCGGCGAACCGCACCGGGTGACCGCATCCGGCGGCACGGAGTTCTTCTGCAGCTACCTCGCTGCGGGCCTCGGTCCGTCGCCGCGCGACGACGTCGGTGCCGTCGGCATTCCCGCCGCGGCGAGAGCGCTGTTCGACGAGCTCTCGACCAGGGCTCTCGAGCCCGTCACCCGGCGGCTCGCCGAGCAACTGCTGCCGCGCCTGCTCGACCGCGCGGAGCTCGTGCATCTCGACCTCGCCTTTCCGGAGGATGACAGGGCGCGACGCATCGCCGATGCGGTGCGCTCCGACCCGGCGGATGCGCGCACCCTCAGCGAATGGGGCGCCGTCGTCGGCGGCAGCGAGCGCAACCTCTCACGGCTGTTCCGCCGCGAGACCTCGCTGTCGTTCGCGCAATGGCGCACGAGAGCACGGATGCTCGCGGCCGTGGAGCTGCTCGCCGCCGGCGCGCCGGTCGGGGCGGTGGGGCGGCGCGTCGGCTATGCGACCCCGAGCGCCTTCGTGCAGGCGTTCCGGCGCGAGCTGGGCACGACGCCTGGCACTTTCGCCCTCGCCGCGCAGTGATTCGTCCGGTAGACGACATCCACTGGCGGAGTCGTGACATCCGGGTGGGGGAAGATTCTTGGGTACTTAGGCAAGCCTCAGCTCAAGATGCCCGACCCCACCCGAATCGAAGGTCCCTTCATGACGTCCTCCCGTCCTCGCGCCGTCCGTGCCCTCAGCGTCGGTCTCGGCGCCGCGCTTCTGCTCACCTCATGCGCCTCCGCGCAGACCGATGATGCGGCATCCGACGACACCATCACCGTCGACACCGAGTTCGGCGAGGTGACCGTCCCCGCTGAGCCCCAGGCCGCGATGGGCTTCTACACGACCGACGTCGACATCCTCATCACGCTCGGCTACCCGCTCGCGAAGGAGCAGCCCATCCGCTACGACTGGGACACCTTCCCCAGCTTCTTCCCGCAGCAGGAGCTGGAGGGCATCGAGGGCTTCCACAACTACCCCGAGTTCAACCTCGAACACATTCTCGAGGTCGGTCCCGACTTCATTCTCAACGGCCTCGGCTACGAGACCGACCTGCACGACAAGCTCACCCCGATCGCGCCGACGTACACCTACAATGCCTTCGACGGCGGGGATTGGCGCGACAAGTTCCGCCAGGTCGCGAAGGATCTCGGCCGCGAAGAACAGGCGCAGGCCTGGCTCGACGACTACGAAGCGCGCGCCGCCGATGTGAAGGCAGAGCTTGAAGAGCAGGGCATCTCTCCGGTCGTCGCCGATATCTCCTACTGGGACGGACAGGTCCAGACCGGGTGCTATAGCATCGCCTGCCTCGTCTTCGCCGATCTCGGACTCGAGATCACACCCCTGGCGGATGGCGACGGAGACGGCAAGCCAGACACGACCGGCCAGCCCCTCAGCGCCGAGCAGATCGGGGACCTGGCAGATATCGACGTCATCTTCACCGGTGTGAGCGAGGACGGCTCCGGGCTCATCACCGATGAGGAGGCGCTGAAGTCCAACCCGCTGTGGAGCGCGCTGCCCTTCGTCGTCGACGGCGAGGTCTACCCCTACAACTACGAGATGAGCTATGGCTCTCCGAGCGGCCAGGACGGCCTGCTCGAGGTCGTGCGCCAGGCACTGCTCGGATGAGCCGGCCCGCCGTCAACCGCGTGCACCGCGTCGAGGTCGAGAGCGTCGAGCAGCTGACACCCGGCATGGTGCGGATCGTCTTCGAAGGGGCCGGGCTGGAGGGCTTCCTCTCCTCCGGGGTGGGCGATGAGTACCTGCGCCTGTTCCTGCCGGCATCCGGCCACGAGGAGCCCGTGCTCCCCGAGCCGACCGACGACGGCTACTGGGCGTTCCCCGAGGGGGCGACCACCGAGGTGCGCACGTACACCGTGCGCGCCTGGGACCCGGTGGCCGGACGCCTCACGATCGACTTCGTGGTGCACGACGGCGGCATCGCCGCCACCTGGGCGCTGGGTGCGAAGCCCGGTCACGTGGTCGGCGTGAACACGCCGCGCGGTCTGTACGACCCGCCGGAGGACATCCGCTGGCAGCTGCTCGTGGCCGACGCGACCGGTCTGCCTGCGGCGCTGCGCCTGATCGAGCAGGCACCGGCAGGGGTCCGCACCCGTGTCGTGCTCGAGGTGGCGGATGCCGCGGACGAGCACAGCGTCGATCTGCCCCAGGGCGTCGAGCTCACCTGGGTGCACGGGGGCAACGGCCACGGCCCGAGCCGCGTCGACGAGATCGTCTTGGCGAGCGAGCTGCCGAGCGAGCCCGGCTACGTCTGGGTCGCCGGGGAGACGCGGGTGACCAGGGCCGTGCGCAGGTACCTGCGGCACACGCTGAAGCTGCCGTCGACCGCCTACAAGGTGGTCGGCTACTGGACGGCGAACGCCGAGCAGTGGAGCGAGCGCTTCGAGGCCCTCCCCGACGAGGTGCGTCTGCGCCTGCGCGAGATGTGGGACGACGAGTCCCGCGACGTCGAAGAGGTCGAGGACGAGTACGAGGCGACGCTTGAGGCTCACGGACTCTGAGACCGATCCGGCCGCCTGGCCGCAGACGTCAGCGGCGGTCGAGAGCGCCCGCGCCGCGATCGGCGTCTCCGCCCGGCGGCGGATCGCCGGCTTCGCGCTGACCCTCGCGGTGCTCGGCGTGTGCATCGTGATCAGCCTCGTGCTCGGCTCGAAGGATCTCTCGCCGGAGCGGATCGTCGCCGGACTCACCGGAGCGGATGCCGACGCATGGACGATCATCTTCGAGCTGCGTGGTTCGCGCACTGTGCTCGGCATCCTGGTCGGTGCGGCGCTGGGCATCGCCGGGGCGCTGATGCAGGCGTTCACTCGCAACCCCCTCGCCGATCCAGGCATCCTCGGTGTCAACGCGGGCGCGGCCTTCGCCGTCGCCGTCGGGGCTGCGGCGTTCGGCCTCACCACGCTGTCCGGCACCATCTGGTTCGCCCTCGGCGGGGCCGTCGTCACCACCTTCGCGGTCTGGGCGATCGGCGCGGCCGGGCGGAGCGGCACTGATCCGCTGCGCATCACGCTCTCCGGCGTCGCGATCGGCGCCTTCCTCAGCGGCTTCACCTCGGCGATCACGCTCCTGCTGCCAGAGGTCTTCAACCGCATGCGGGGCTGGAACGCCGGCAGCATCGCGAGCACTCCGCCCGAACAGTTCGGCTTCATGGTGCCGTTCCTGCTCGCAGGGTTCGTCTTCGCCTTCCTCGTCGCAAAACCGCTCAACGCGGTGGCCCTGGGCGATGACCTCGCCGTATCTCTCGGTTCTCGTGTCGTCCGCACCCGTGTGCTGTCGATCATCGCGGCGACGCTGCTGTGCGCGGCCGCGACCGCTGCCGCCGGCCCCATCGGATTCATCGGGCTCATGGTCCCGCACGCGGTGCGCTGGTTCACCGGGCCCGACCAGCGCTGGATCTTCGCCGGCAGCGCCGTGGCCGCACCCGTGCTCGTCCTCGCCAGCGACGTCGTAGGCCGCCTCATCCTCTCCAGCGGCGAGCTGCCGGTGGGCATCGTCACGGCCTTCGTCGGCGGCCCCGTGCTGATCGCGCTCGTTCGGAGGAAGGGGGCGAGCGCGCTGTGACCGCCCTCCTCCCGCCCGATGAGCTCTCCTTCGACCGCGGCTACCGCTATCGGGTGCTGCGCTCGCGCGCCGAGCATCTGAGCATCCTGATCCGGCTGCGCCCGGCCATCGTGACCCTCGCGCTCATGCTCGCGGCGGCCGCGGTCGCCGTGGTGAGCCTGGGCATCGGCGACTTCGTCGTGCCAATCCCCGACGTCGTCGCCACGCTGTTCGGCCTCGGCAGCCCCAAGGCACAGTTGGTCGTGCTGCAGTGGCGGATGCCGCGCGTGCTCTTAGCCCTCGCCCTGGGTGCGGCGCTGGGAGCCGCAGGAGCGATCTTCCAATCCCTGACCCGCAATCCCCTTGGCAGCCCCGACCTCATCGGCTTCGACTCGGGAGCGTACGTGGGTGCGCTGCTGGTGATCACGACCGTCGGCACCGGCTATGCGGCCGTCGCGGCCGGCTCCATCGCCGGCGGGCTCGCGACGGCGGTGCTCGTGTACGTGCTGGCGTACCGGCGCGGCTTCCAGGGCTTCCGGCTCATCATCGTCGGCATCGCCGTGTCGGCCATGATGGCCTCGGTGGACACCTGGATCATCCTCAACGCCGACCTGTACATCGCGCTCGCCGCGGGGGCGTGGGGGAGCGGATCGCTGAACGCGGTCGGCTGGGAGCAGGCCGGACCCGCGACGATCGTGATCATCGTGCTCGGGGTGCTCGCCGCCCTCCTCGCCCGCGGCATGCACGCCCTCGAGGTGGGCGACGACGCGGCGGTCGCCCTGGGCGTGCAGGGAGGCCGGGTGCGTCTCGGGCTCGTCGCCGTCGGTGTGGGCTTCACCGCCACGGCGACCGCCGCCGCCGGTCCGATCGCGTTCGTCTCGCTGGCCGCCCCGCAGCTCGCGCGCCGGCTGACCCGCTCGGCCGGCGTCACCCTCGCCGCATCCGCGGCCATGGGATCCTTCCTGCTGGTCGCGAGCGATCTGGTCGCGCAGCGGCTGTTCGCGCCGGCGCAGCTGCCGGTCGGCGTGGTCACGGTCTGTTTCGGCGGCGCTTATCTCATCTGGTTGCTCATCTCGGAGGCGCGCAGGCGATGACGGACATCACGACGGAGAACACGGATGCCGGCGGCGCCGCGCACGCCGAGGCGAGGCTGCGCGCGGAGGATGTCGCCCTCGCCTACGACGGCCGGGTGATCAGCGAGGGGCTCTCGGTGCGGATCCCCACCGGCTCTTTCACGGTGATCGTCGGGCCGAACGCCTGCGGCAAGTCGACGCTGCTGCGGGCGCTGGCGCGTGTGATGAAGCCGTCGGCGGGGTCAGTGCTCCTCGACGGCGCCGACATCGGCTCCTATCCGGCGAAGGCGGTGGCCCGTCAGCTCGGCCTGCTGCCGCAGACCTCGATCGCTCCGGAGGGGATCACGGTCGCCGACCTTGTGGCGCGGGGGCGGCATCCGCATCAGGGACTCTTCCGGCAGTGGTCCGCGAGCGATGAGCGCGCGGTGGCCGAGGCTCTCGTCGCGACGAACACGGCCGATCTCGCCGGGCGTCTCGTGGAGGAGCTCTCCGGAGGCCAGCGCCAGCGCGTGTGGGTGGCGATGGTTCTCGCCCAGCAGACGCCGCTGCTGCTGCTGGACGAACCGACGACCTTCCTCGACATCGCGCACCAGTACGAGCTGCTCGAGCTGCTGCGCCGCCTGCACGCGACGGGGGACCGCACTCTCGTGGCGGTGCTGCACGACCTCAATCAGGCCGCACGATACGCCGACAACCTCGTCGTGATGCGCGACGGGCGGGTGGTGACCACCGGTGCCCCTGCTGAGGTGCTGACGGCCGAGCTCGTCGAGGAGGTCTTCGGCCTGCCGTGCACGATCATCCCCGATCCGCACACCGGGTCTCCGCTCGTGGTGCCGCGCCCACGGGGCTGATCCCCCGCCCCGTTCCGGTCGCGAACCCGGCTCGAATTCCGCGCGAGATCGAGCCGGGTTCGC
>NZ_JASGCY010000011.1:0-4631 GCF_047607465.1 Microbacterium sp.
ATCGGGGCGGGCTTCGGCCCGCCCCGATTCTGTCTATGAGGAGAGAGACATGGTCACCTTCGTCGACACCGTGACGCTGCATCTGCGGGCGGGCAAGGGCGGCAACGGCTGTGTCTCCGTGCACCGCGAGAAGTTCAAGCCGCTCGGGGGCCCCGACGGCGGCAACGGAGGCGACGGAGGCGACATCGTGCTCGTCGCCGATCCGCAGACCGGCACCCTGCTGTCGTACCACCACTCGCCGCACCGCGCCTCTGGCAACGGCGGCTTCGGCATGGGCGATCACCGCGCCGGCTACGCGGGCGAGACGCTCGAGTTGCCTGTCCCCGTCGGCACCGTGGTGAAGAACCCGGCCGGCGAAGTCCTCATCGACATGATCACCCCGGGTGAGCGCTTCGTCGTCGCCCGAGGCGGTCAGGGCGGCCTCGGCAACGCCGCGCTCGCGACGCCGAAGCGCAAGGCCCCCGGCTTCGCGCTGCTGGGCACCCCGGGCTTCGAGGGCGATGTGATCCTCGAGCTCAAGACCGTGGCCGATGTCGCGCTCGTCGGTTACCCGTCAGCGGGCAAGTCGAGCCTCATCGGCGCGATCTCGGCTGCGCGCCCGAAGATCGCCGACTACCCGTTCACCACCCTGCATCCGAACCTCGGCGTCGTGCAGCAGGGCGACTTCCGCTACACCGTCGCCGATGTGCCGGGCCTCATCGAAGGCGCGAGCGAGGGGCGCGGGCTCGGCCTCGAGTTCCTCCGCCACGTCGAGCGCTGCTCCGCGCTGCTGCACGTCCTCGACTGCGCGACCCTCGACCCCGGCCGCGACCCGATCTCCGACCTCGACGTGATCCTCGCCGAGCTCGCCGCCTACGAGGTGCCCGAGGGGCAGGTGCCGCTGCTGGAGCGGCCCCAGCTCATCGCGCTGAACAAGATCGACGTGCCCGACGCGCGCGATCTCGCCGACCTCGTGCGTCCAGAGCTCGAAGCACGCGGGTTCCGGGTGTTCGAGATCTCCACCGTCTCGCACGAGGGCCTGCGGCCGCTGACCTTCGCCCTCGGCGAGATCGTCGACGCGCATCGTGCTGAGCTCGCTGCCGCCGAGGTCGTCGCACCCCGCGTGGTCATTCGTCCGACGGGATCAGAGAAGCCGTTCACGATCCGCGTCGAGGGCGGCACCTACGGCAACGTCTACCGGATCCTCGGCGAGAAGCCGGTGCGCTGGGTGCAGCAGACCGACTTCCAGAACGAGGAGGCCGTCGGCTATCTCGCCGACCGTCTCGAGAAGCTCGGCGTCGAGGACGAGCTCTTCCGCCTCGGCGCCGTGCAGGGCTCCACCGTGCTCATCGGCGAGGGCGACAGCATCGTCTTCGACTGGGAGCCCACGATGAGCTCGGCCGCCGAGCTCATGGTGGCGCCCCGCGGCACCGACCCGCGGCTGGCGCCGAACGCCCGCCGGACGACGTCGGAACGCCGTGAGCAGTATTACGAGCGCATGGACGCCAAGGCCGAGGCTCGCGCCGAACTCGAGGCGGAGCGGCTCGCGGCATACCGCGAGGACGCCGAGTGACCGCCCGCACGCGCGCGGACATCGCCACGGCGTCGCGCATCGTGGTGAAGGTCGGCTCGTCGTCGATCAGCGGGGAGTCCTCGTGGCGCATCCCGATGCTCGTGCACGCGCTGGCCGCGGCGCACGCACGCGGCACCGAGGTCGTGCTGGTCTCCTCCGGAGCGATCGCCACAGGCATCCCGTTCCTCTCGCTCGACGCCCGGCCCACCGATCTCGCCACCCAGCAGGCGGCGGCGGCGGTCGGTCAGAACATCCTCGTCTTCCGCTATCAGGAGGCGCTGAGGCCCTTCGACATCGTCGCGGGTCAAGTGCTGCTCACCACCGGCGACCTCGAGAACCCCACCTCGCGCAGCAACGCCCGTCGCGCGATGGACCGGTTGCTCGGGCTGCGCGTGCTGCCGATCGTCAACGAGAACGACACGGTGGCCACCCAGGAGATCCGCTTCGGCGACAACGACCGCCTCGGCGCCCTGGTCGCCGAGCTCATCGGCGCCGATGCGCTCGTGCTGCTCAGCGATGTCGAGTCGCTGTACACGAAGCCCCCGTCCATGCCCGGCGCAGAGCCGATCGACATCGTCCCCGCCGATGCCGACCTCGCCGGCCTCGAGTTCGGCTCGACGGTGGTGAACAGCGTGGGCACAGGGGGAGCGGCGACGAAGGTCTCCGCCGCGCGTCGTGCCGCGGCATCCGGCATCGGCGTCCTCGTCACCAGCACCGACCTCGTCGACAAGGCGCTGACCGGCGCTGACATCGGGACGTGGTTCGAGCCCGCGCTCTCCTAGACTGGCGGCATGACCGACCAGACCGCCCAGGTGCGCCTGGAGCGCGCCAAAGAGGCGTCCCGCGCCACCGCAGCGCTCACCAGCGACGCCAAGGTCCGCATCCTCGAGGAGATCGCCGGTGCCCTCGAGCAGAACGCCCCGCGTATCATCGAGGCCAACGGCAAGGACATCGACCGCGAGCGCGAGAACGGCATCGGCGAGTCGCTCATCGACCGGCTCCGCCTCGATGACAAGCGCGTCGCCGCCCTCGCCGCTGCCGTCCGAGAGGTGGCCGCCCTGCCCGACCCCGTCGGTCGTGTGGTGGGTGGTCACCGGATGCCGAACGGCGTCGCCCTCGAACAGGTCCGGGTGCCCTTCGGTGTCGTCGGGGCGATCTACGAGGCCCGCCCCAACGTGACCGTCGACATCGCCGCGCTCGCCCTGCGTTCAGGCAACGCCGTCGTCCTGCGTGGCGGCAGCGCCGCCCTCGAGTCGAACACCGTGCTCGTGGCCGTCATGCGCGAGGCGCTCGAACGCGCCGGGCTCACCGCCGAGGCCATCCAGACCGTCGACGACTTCGGTCGCGAAGGCGCGAAGGCGCTCATGCACGGCCGCGGCTTCATCGACGTGCTCGTGCCCCGCGGCAGCG
This sequence comes from Microbacterium sp., assembly GCF_047607465.1. GTDB lineage: Bacteria > Actinomycetota > Actinomycetes > Actinomycetales > Microbacteriaceae > Microbacterium. The sequence goes on from NZ_JASGCY010000011.1 coordinate 2,963, forward strand.
CCGGGCTCATCGAGGCGGTCGTCACGGAGTCCACCGTGCCGGTGATCGAGACGGGGGCGGGCAACGTCCACATCGTCCTCGATGAGAGCGCGCCCGATGACTGGGCGCGTGACATCGTCGTGAACGCCAAGGTGCAGCGGCCGAGCGTCTGCAACGCCGTGGAGACCGTGCTCGTGCACCGACAGGCCGCGTCCCGGCTCATCCCGCTCGTCGCGAGCGCGCTGCAGAGCGAGGGCGTTGCGATCCACGGCGACGACGTCGTCGCTGGCCTCGTTTCGAACGTGATCCCGGCGACTGAGGAGGACTGGCGGACGGAGTACCTGAGCCTCGACATCGCGATGAAGGTCGTCGACTCGCTCGACGAGGCGCTCGATCACATCCGCCGGTACAGCACAGGGCACACGGAGTCGATCGTGACGACCGATTCGCGCAACGCCGAGCGTTTCCTCGCCGAGGTCGACTCGGCCGTGGTGATGGTGAACGCCTCGACGAGGTTCACCGACGGCGGCGAGTTCGGATTCGGCGCCGAGGTCGGCATCTCGACCCAGAAGCTGCACGCGCGCGGGCCCATGGGGCTCTCCGAGCTGACCAGCACGAAGTGGCTGGCGCGCGGAGCGGGTCAGATCCGGGGCTGAGGGCTAGACTAGGGGGCGCTGTACCACCCGCAGGCACGAATGGGAGCCAGGATGAACCTCGTCGCACAGATCGCGATGGCCGCCGCCGAGACCGAGCACCACGGCAACGTCGCGCTCGACACGCTGATCTTCGGGATCATCGCTGCGATCGTGTTCACGTTCCTGGGCCTTGTCACCTTCTCGTACAAGAACGTCGCCAACCGTCACGCGGCCAAGGCCGAGGCGTTCGCCGCGAAGCACGGCAAGGACGGCCACGGAGCAGGGCACGGCCACTAAGCCTGTATGAGCACCACGACCTCGCGCGCACCGCGCATCGGTGTGATGGGTGGGACATTCGACCCGATCCACCACGGGCACCTGGTTGCCGCCAGCGAGGTCGCGCACTCCTTCGATCTCGACGAGGTCGTCTTCGTGCCGACCGGGCGCCCATGGCAGAAGCAGGAGGTCACCCCCAGCGAGCACCGCTATCTCATGACCGTGATCGCGACGGCATCCAATCCGCAGTTCACGGTGAGCCGCGTCGATGTGGACCGTGCTGGGCCCACTTACACCATCGACACCCTTCGCGATCTCAAGCGCGAGCGTCCTGACGCGGAGCTCTTCTTCATCACCGGCGCCGACGCCGTGGCGCAAATTCTCAGTTGGAGGGACCATGATGAGTTGTGGGAGCTGGCCCACTTCGTCGCGGTCTCCCGCCCGGGGCACGTGCTGAGCATCGACGGTCTCCCGCCCGGCGACGTCAGCCAGCTCGAGGTTCCGGCGCTGTCGATCTCGTCGACGGCATGCCGGGAGCGCGTGCATGACGGTGAGCCGGTCTGGTACCTCGTTCCCGACGGGGTCGTCCAGTACATCGCGAAGCATCATCTGTATCGGAGCAAGGCATGAGCACATCGGATCAGCAGAGGCCGCTGACGCGTAAGCAGCTGCGAGAGATCCGGCTGACGGGGTCGACGCCGGTCATCTCGGCGGAAGACGCCGCAGCCGCCGCGGCGGCCGCACCGCCCGTTCCGCCGCTGCCCGTCCCGCCGCTGCCG
>NZ_JASGCY010000012.1:0-5746 GCF_047607465.1 Microbacterium sp.
GTGAGTAGCTTTGATCGGTTCTCACTGACCATCCCACGATGGCTCCTCACATCGACAATCCGACGCTCAGAACCCGGGAAACCACACCACCACCCGGGACGCCACCATCGCTTGCAGGTGCGGCAGATCGTAGCCACCGGCGATGGGGTGTTCGCGAAGCGCACCCATGCGGGCACCGATGAAGTCGGCCTCGGCGTCTTCCCAGTCGTCGTAGTCAGCGACGCCGAACGGTTCAGGCGGTGCGGGCGGCCAGGCGTGCGCGGGTGCGGGCCGCGATCACTTCGACAGCCTCGTCCACGGTGATCTCGCCACGTACCTGGCGGGCGAGTCACGGGAGCCGTTCCCGATGCCCGCATCGTCCTTGTCGGCAGTCGCCGCGCCTTCGCCCACACCGCGTCCAGGTGAACCCCGAACCGGCGCGCCAGCGCGTGCACGCTCACGCCCTGCACACGGGCCGGGCGCATAGGCCGGCGATCCCATACGCTCGACCCATGAGCCGCGAGACGGAAGCACGCAACAGGCGCCTGCTGCGTGCTCGTGATGCGATGGATCGCACCTATGCGTCACCGCTCGACGTGCGCGCTGTGGCCGCCGTCGCTCACGTCTCGCCCGCGCATTTCAGCCGTATGTTCCGTGAGGTGTTCGGAGAGTCGCCGCACCGCTATCTGCAACGGCGACGGATCGAGCGGTCGATGTTCCTGCTCCGTGACACCGAGCCGACGATCACCGACATCTGCTTCGACGTCGGCTTCGGCAGCGTCGGCACGTTCAGCCGAACGTTCAAGAGCATCATTGGGCTGACACCGAGTGCCTACCGCGCACAGAACACCCCGATGTCCACCCCGCACTGCGTGTAACTGGCCACCCTGCGACCGGCCGACCTGATCCCAGCGAGCGAAGTGCGCACGTTCGGATAAGCCACCAGGTCCAGTCCTTCCGTACGTTGGAATCATCGTGGAAGACAGGAGACCCGCAGCAAGATGATTACCGGAATGAACGTCGTGACCGTCTACGTCCTCGACAAAGAAGAAGCCCTCGACTTCTACGTCGACAAGCTCGGCCTGGAGAAAGGCAACGACGTGCAGCAGGGCGAATACCGCTGGCTCACCGTCCGCATCCCCGGCGGCACCGGCCCCGAGATCATGCTGGAAACCCCGGGCGCACCGATCCATGACTCCGAGACCGCCGAACAGCTCCGCGAGCTCATCGCCAAGGGCGCACTCGGGAGCGGGCTCGTGCTCCTCGCCGATGACGTGCGCGCCACGTATGACCTGTTGCGCGAGCGCGGCGTCACCGACTTCACCCAGGAGCCCACCGAACACTTCTACGGCATCGACATGGGCGTGCGCGATCCGTCCGGCAACGCCATCCGCATCCAGCAGCAAGGCAACTGGGCCTCATAGCGGGCGCGTCCCTGCGGCGGTTGCACGCAGGGACACGCCCCTGTCGACTCAGCGATCGGCAGGCGCCTCGTTCGCTCCGATGTGCGTGAGGAGCGCGTCCCGAACGAATGACGCGCCTTCGACGCCGCCGTAATTGGCTGCGAATCGCTCGTCGGCCACGTACATCTCCGCGAGGCCCCGAACGTAGGCGTTGAGGTCGCCGCCCGGCTCGGCGGCCGGGGTTCCGGGGACGCTGCGAAGCCAGTCGATGTGCCGGCGCGCGAGTTCTTGTGCCGCAGGCGAGTCGGCGGTGATGTCCGCCGACTCTGCCGCGGCGAGCCAGTCCCGACCGAGTTGCTCGACCCGATCCGTCCAGTTCCGGCGCTCCTCGTCGCTCATGCCGCGCCACCAGGCGTCGGAGCGTGCGTAGGCGTCCTTTCCCCAGCGTCGTTCGACCTCGTCCTTGTGCTGGGTGTGGTCGAAGCCGTCGAACATGGTCTCTGCCATGAGTTCTTCCCTTCCTTTCAGGGCGGTGATGGTGTGCTCGACCGCGGCGATCTGCCGGGCGAGCCTGTCCTGCTCCTGCCGCAGCAGCGACAGGTGGGCGGTCAGCGCCGATGCCTCGTCGTCCTCGTTCGCCAGGACATCGGCGATCTGCGGGAGAGCCAGCCCGAGCTCGCGCAGCAGCAGTACCCGCTGCAGCCGCACGAGCGCGTGCTCGTCGTAGTAGCGGTAGCCATTGCTCCCGATCCGGCTGGGCGGCACCACGCCGAGCTCGTCATAGTGACGCAGGGTTCGGCTGGTGGTGCCGGCGAGCCGGGCTATCTGCTGTATCGACCACTCCATGCGAGTCACGCTAAAGGTTCCCGTTACGTCAATGTCAACCGCGCCCGGAAGCCGCCGACTCGACCCGCGGTCGCCCGTTCCCGCAGCGTTCCACTGCGCCCATCGATTTCACCGGCATCCGCCCTGGTCGTCTCCGTCGCCCGCCTGCGAGACTGACGGCATGGCAATCATCGAGAACTCGAAGCTCACGGTCGTCGGCGCGGGGAGCGTGGGATCGAGCGTCGCCTACGCGGCCCTCATCCGCGAATCGGCACGGCATGTCGCGCTGTACGACATCGCCGCTGAGAAGGTCGAAGCCGAGGTGCTCGATCTCGCGCACGGCACGCAGTTCACCGGCTCGAGCGACATCATCGGCGGCAGCGACCTCTCGGTGGTCGAGGGCTCGCACGTCGTCGTGATCACGGCCGGTGCGAAGCAGAAGCCGGGGCAGACGCGCATGGAGCTCGCCGACGTGAACGCGGGCATCATCCGCGCGATGATGCCGCAGCTTCTCGAGGCGGCTCCGAACGCGATCTTCGTGATCGTGACGAACCCGTGCGACGTGCTGACCGTGATCGCGCAGGAGGCGACAGGCCTCCCGCCGGAGCGGATCTTCTCGTCGGGCACGGTGCTCGACACCTCGCGGCTGCGATGGCAGCTCGCCCAGCGCGCCGGAGTGTCGACCGGCAGCGTGCACGCCTCCATCGTGGGCGAGCATGGCGACACCGAGTTCCCGCTGTGGTCGCACGCCTCGATCGGCACGGTCCCGATCCTGGACTGGTCGACACCCCAGCATCCGCCATTCACCCTCGACGAGCTCGGATCGATCGCGGTCGACGTGCGGGACGCGGCGTACAAGGTCATCCAGGGCAAGGGGGCGACCAACTATGCGATCGGCCTGTCGAGCGCGCGCATCGTCGAGGCGATCCTGCGCGACGAGCATGCGGTGATGCCAGTGAGCACGGTGCTGCGAGACTTCCACGGCATCGACGGCGTTGCGCTCTCGGTGCCGTCCATCGTCAGCGCGGCAGGAGCCGTTCCGGTGCGGAACACGCCGTTCTCGGATGCCGAGCTCACGCTGCTGCGGCGGTCCGCCGACGCCCTCGATGCGGCGGTCGAGGAGCTGCGATGAGGATCGTCATCAGCGGATCGTCCGGGCTGATCGGATCGGCCTTGCGCCGGTCGTTCGAGAGTGACGGCGTGGAGGTGAGGACGCTGGTGCGCCGCCCGCCGCGGGGTGCACAGGAGATCGAGTGGATGCCGGGGGAGAGGCCCCTCGATCCCGATGTCCTCTCCGGCGCCGATGCCGTCATCGCGCTGGGCGGTGCGAGTGTGGGGCGCCTGCCGTGGACCCGCCGCTACCGTGCGGAGCTTCGTCGCTCCCGCATCCTGCCCACGCGCACCCTGGCGACGGCTCTGCGGGCGCTCGGCGCCGATGCGCCGGCGTTCGTCTCGGCGTCGGCGGTGGGCTTCTACGGCTCCGCACCGGGCGAAGAGCTCACCGAGGCGGCGCCGGAGGGCGACACGTTCCTCGCGCGGATCTGCGTCGAATGGGAGGACGAGGCCCGCCGGGCGGGGGAGAACGTCGCCCTGGCCCGCACGGCCCCCGTCATCCACAGCCGGGGCGTGCTGAAGCCGATGATCCGGCTCACGCGCCTGGGGCTGGCAGGGCCCCTCGGCGGTGGCGGACAACTGTGGCCGTGGATCTCCCTCGAGGACGAGGTGCGGGCGCTGCGCCACATCGTCGATGCGAGGATCACCGGCCCGGTGAACCTCGCAGGGCCGGTGCCGGCCACGGCGAACGAGACCGGACGCGCTCTCGGGCAGCGCCTGCACCGCCCGTTCTGGCTGCCAGCGCCGGCCTGGGCGCTCCGGCTCGGCCTGAGCGCCGATGCCGCCGACTCGCTGCTGCTGGCCGACGCGCACGTGCGCCCTGCCGTGCTCGAGAGCACCGGGTTCGTGTTCGCGCATCGCACGGTGCAGCAGGCGATCGCCGCCGCGCTCTGAGTCGGCTCCCGCCTCAGAGCTTCTCGAAGACCAGCGTCGCCTGGATGCGGTCGCCGCCACCGAAGCCGGTGCTCCCGCCCGACGCGGTGGTGATCGTGTGCAGGCGATAGCCGAGCGCGGCCTGCGCGTTGATGGCGTGCTCGAGCTCGGTGAGATTGCCCGACCCCGAGCCGAAGAACTTCTCCTTCAGCACGACCTGCAGCACGACGTACGACTGGCCCTGGGCCGCCGGCCGCGGCTGCGCGCCCGCCACAGCATCCGCCTTGGCGCGTTCGATGAAGCCGTCGAGCCCCGGTGCGGGGGGAGCCGACGGTTGGACGTTCTCGGTCCAGTTCTGGCCGTCCCACCAGCGCTGCGTCCCGCTGCCGTCGTCGTACCATCCGGCCTGTGTCGTGCTCACGGAAGCCTCTTCCCCTGTCGGTTCGTCATGCCTGAGGTCGACATGAGCTGATCGGATCGTAGCGTGTGGCGAGGATGCGAGCTGCGGCCGAACCGCGGTATCCAGCAGGAGACCTGCTCGCGGTACTCCTCGAACTCCGCGCCGAAGCGCTGGGCCAGGTCCGCCTCCTCCTGCGGGCGGACGAGGAAGTTCCAGACGAGTGATCCGCACAGCGCATAGGCGACGACGAGCCAGGATCCGAGCATGAGGCCGACGGCGACGCCCTGGGCGATGTCGGCCACGGCCATCGGATTGCGCACGCGGCGATAGGGTCCGCTGACCACGAGGCGGCGTGCCATGTGCGAGGGCAACGGCGTGCCCTCGCCATCGAGGAGCATCGTCGAGGACGACCAGATGCCCAGCGCCGAGGTCGGCACGAACAGCACGGCACCGGCGATGCGCACGCCGGCCGGGAACTCGAGAGCGAGCATCCACCGGTCCTCCAGCGTCGCTATGCCGAGCGGGAGCGCACCGAGGAACAGCGCCCAGAAGAGCAGGATCTGGCGCGCCACCCGCGCGGCGAGCCGTGTGCGCCCCTCGTCGCCGGCGGCGCGGAACGCGAACGGGCCGCGGACGATCCACTCGACGGGGGCGCGACCGCACACGACGATCACGCCGGCGGCGGTGCTCCCCATCGCGGCGAGCACCATGAGCAGCGCACCCCACCCCGCCAGCGTCGTCAACGTGGCGTAGACGGCCATCCCCGCGGCGACGAGCAGCGTCCATGGGACGACGATCCACGCCGCCCAGCGCAGGCCGCACGTGACCAGCACCGAGGCGAGCACGAAGAGCGGGATGTCGGCGACGGCGACGAGGGCCGCGGGCAGCCCGCCCAGCGTCGCCCTGCGGACCCCGTCATCCGCGAACACGAGGATCCACCAGAGCGCTCCTGCGAGCGCCTGGACGCCGAAGTACACCCGGGCGAGTCCCGGGGTGATCGCGATGCCGGCGACGGCGATGCGGTCGATCTCAGCCCTGATCCACCGTGTTGGGTGGGTGGCGGGCTGCGTGTTGTGAAGTGAAATGTCCTTCTGGTCTGGGAAAATATTGATTGTCTAGGTCAATGTTTGCCAGTCCGGAAGGACATCTCGTA
>NZ_JASGCY010000013.1:0-12144 GCF_047607465.1 Microbacterium sp.
GCTCCCGCGGCCCCGGCTCCCGCCCCGTCATCCCGGGCCCCGGCTGCCCCCGCCCCGGCGGTGCGTCCCGCCCCGCCGTCGTTCCGCGACGTCGATGCGTCGCCGCGACGGGCGCCGATCATCCCGCCCCCACCGCAGGTGCCCGCGCCCGTCACGGTGCCCGCAGTCGCAGCGGCGCCGCTGCCGGACGGCCCCGTCGACGAGGTCGACAAAACCGTCGTGACGCCGCGTCCGACCGACGGCGACCTCGATGCGACGGTGGTCGTTGCGCGCAAGCGCGGCATCCGCCGGGTGCTGGTCCTCGACGACGGCCGCCGGTTCCCGCTCTCCGGTGCGAGCGTCGTGATCGGCCGCAACCCGGTGGGCGAACCGGGCGAGCAGCGTCTGGCGATCTCCGATGAGACGCGCACCCTCTCGAAGACGCACGCGCGGCTCGTCGTGACCGACGACGAGTGGCGTCTCACCGACCTGCACGCCACCAACGGCGTCGTCGTGGTCGCCGACGACGGATCCGAGGTCCTGCTCGACGCCGGGGAGAGCGTCGTCGGCACCGGGCGGTTCATCCTCGGAGAAGTCGGCATGCACGTCATCGCCGAACGCGACTCATGACCTCGGTGACCCTGAGCGTCGCGGCGCGCACCGACACCGGCCTCGTGCGCGCCGTGAACGAGGACTCCGTGCTCGCGGCATCGCCGATCTTCATCGTGGCCGACGGCATGGGCGGGCACGAGGCGGGCGATCGGGCGAGTGCCGCGGTCGTGGCGGCGTTCGAGCCGCTCGTCGGCACCGAGGTGGCGCTCGTCGACATCCGCGACGCGCTCGCCCGCGCCGCATCCGTTGTCGAGGGCATCGCGGCCGCGCACATGCGGGGCGCCGGCAGCACGGTCGCGGGGGCGGCGCTCGTCGAGCACGAGGGCGCACCGCACTGGCTCGTCTTCAACGTCGGCGATTCGCGCGTCTACCGTCATCGTGGCAGCGAGCTCGCGCAGGTGACGATCGACCACTCGCTCGGGCAGGAGCTGGTGGATGCCGGTGAGCTCCTCCCTGGCGACCTCGCCACGTTCCCGCAGCGCAACGTCATCACGCGCGCGATCGGCGGCGCCGACAGCACCGCGGACAGCTGGTTGCTGCCGGTGGTCGATGGTGAGCGGCTGCTGCTGTGCTCCGACGGGCTCTGCGGCGAGGTCAGCGACGAGGCGATCCGGGCGACGCTGACGATGTCGGGGCGTCCGGAGAGCGCCGCCGACGCTCTCATCCGCCGCGCCCTGCAGGCCGGAGGACGCGACAACGTCTCGGTCATCGTCGTCGACGTGCTCTCCGGAGCCGCCGCGTCGGCGCCGGTGCACGCGGTCGCTCCAGGGCGCGCCGCCGCTCCCGTCGACCCGATGCTCGAAGGCACAACGGTGCCGGTGCGGGCGAGAGGCTGACATGAGCGATCAGGAATCGAGCATCCCCCGCACCCGGCGCGAGCGCCGACGGGTCGCCGCCGAGGAGCGCGCGTCGGTCGAGGAGCGCCCCGAGGCCCCGCGCGCTGAGGTCCCGGCCGACGAGCCCCAGGTCGACGAGGCTCCGCTCGATGAGCGCCCGCTCGATGAGCGCCTGGCCGATCAGCCCGCGGCCGACGAGGCTCCGCTCGATGAGCCCCCGGCCGATGAGCCCCCGGCCGACGATTCTCCGGCCGATGAGCGCCTGGCCGATCAGCCCCCGGCCGCCGAGCCCCCCGCCGCCGAGCCCCCGGCCGACGAGGCCACCGTCGTCGTCGACCGGCCGGGTTCTGCTCCGTCCGGCGTCCTCGACGATGCCACCGTCGCGCTCTCCCGTCCGCCGCGCACGGAGAGCGGACCCGAAGCGCGCACACCCGCCCCCGCCGCGGCACCGAGCGGGGAGGAGGCGGCATCGATCCCGAACGTGCCCACCTCACCGGCATCCGCGCTGCCTGCGCCCTCGCTGTACAAGCCGCGCCCGGCGCCGCTGGCCCCCGCGGCGCCGCCGGTCGTCGAAGGAGCCGCCGCGCCCACGCGCGTCGCCGACGCGGACCGGCCATCGGTGATCAAGCAGGGTCGCCGCTGGAGCCGCCTCGCCCTCGCGGCGTTCGTCGCGGCCTGTGCGGTGTCGGTCGCTGGTCTCGTCGTCGTGGCCTTCCTCGTCTTCGGCAGCCCGGTGTGACCTCGTGTGAGCGTCACCGCTGCTCGAACAGGCTCTCCTCGTCGTCTTCCGCCTCGGTGAGCAGCCCGCCGCTGCGGCCGGTGTCGCCGGGATCGGGCGCCGGAGCATCTCTGCTGCGGCGCAGCACGATGAGGATGCCCAGCACGCCCAGCAGACATGCACCGCCGATGGCGGTGAACAGCGCCGCCTCACGGGTCAGCAGGAACGGCGAGGCGCCGTGGTCGGGGTCGACCTCTGCCGTGGGTGGGCGCACGGGGCTGTCCGCCGTGTCGAAGTACGGGCTCACCGGGCCCCGTGTCGTCGCATCGGGAAGGAGCTCGATCGCGGCGTAGGGCTGGATGAACCCCCACCCGTTCACATCGTCGCGGCGGTCGGCGTCGTCGCGCAGCGCCGTCGCCATGAGCCGGTACGCCCAGGCGGCAGGCGGATCCTCCGGATGCGCCTGGGCGACCAGTGCCGCGGCGGCGCTGACGTATCCGGTGGCGAAGCTCGAGGCGGGGGTGTTCGCGGCGTATAGGCAGTCGCCGCCGCCGACGGCAGCGGTGAGCACATCGCTGCCCGGTGCGGTGACGTCGACCTGCGGCCCGTGGATCGAGTCATCGGTGGCGCGGCCGTCGGCGCCGGCGGCGCTGACTCCCAGAGCCTGCGCGTACCCGGCCGGGTAGCGCTCACTGTCATCGGCGTCGGCATCCGAGGCCCGGTTGCCGCCGCTGGCGACGACGAGAGCCCCCACCGCCGCCGCGTGCTCCACGGCGGCTCTCAGCACGGGTGCGTCCGAGGCCTGCGACATCGACACGTTGATGATGTCGGCGCCGTTGTCGGCTGCCCAGTGGATGCCGTCGGCGAGGCGCTCCGCGGTCGGGCCGAAACCCTTCTCGACGTCCTGCGGGGAATCGCTGCGGAACACCCGCACCGACAGCAGGCGGGCGTCGGGGGCGAGGCCGATCACGCCCGATCCGGGCACCGGCTGGGCGGCGATCTGACCGGCGATGGCCGTGCCGTGTCCGGTGGTGTCGGCCATGCCGCCGTCTCCCTCGCCGTCGCCGACGAGGTCGACGCCGCCGATCACGACGCCGTCGAGGTGCGGGTTGCCTGCGTCGATGCCGGAGTCGACGACGGCGACGACGACCCCCGCCCCGGTCGCGCGCGCGTTCACCTGCTCGGCGCCGAGCATCGCGAGGGCGCGCGGCGCCTCGGGCGAGAACACGACGTTGCCCGGCTCGCACCCCTGTCCGGTGGCCATCGGCGCGTACGCGGTGGTGGGCGCGGCCAGAGCGGATGCCGGGGCGGCGACCGCCGCGCCGCACAGGACGAGCGCGGCGAGGGCTGCGACGCGGCCGCGCATCACTCGGACCCGGTGCCGGGCGACTCGCGCGCCGCCTCGGCCGTGAGCGCGGGGCCGGCGGCGAAGAACTCGATCCACGCGTCCGAGACGCGGCCGACGTCGGCGGGCGTGTAGCCGAGCTGGGCGATCACTCCGCCGGCGACCTCTTCGGCTGGGGCATCGACGTCGGCGGCCGGAATCGCGAAGGCCGTGCCCGACTCGTCGATCAGCACGGCGAGGCCCACGGCGTCGTCGGCATCTGAGGCCACCTGCATGAGGGCGCCGCCGCCGACCGCGACCTCGACGCGCGAGCGGTCATCGGGGAGCTCGGTCGTGGTGACGCCGAGCACCGTGCGCGCGTCATCGGTCAGCACCGCGCACGGGGTCTCGGCGTCGGCGAGCGGTGTCAACGGCTGCGTCGGCCAGTCGTCGCCGCCGATGTTCGCTGTCGTGGGCACGTCGGCGACCTCGGCGGGCGACACCTCGATCTCGGAGCCGGCGTTCTGTCCGCTGCCGAGGAGGTACAGCTGGTGGGCGAGCGGGCTCAGGCGCGCGAGTTCGCCCGAGGGGAGAGCGACGTAGCGCTCGTCGGCTGGACTGCTCTGCATGTGCACGACGTCGCCGGTGACGAGGCTCGTGCCCGGTACCTTCTCGCCCATGCCGTCGAGCCGGATCGGCTCGAGGTCGTCGCCCTCGGCGAAGAGGTTGAGCCAGCGTCCGTCGACCTCGAGGATGTCGCTGGTGCCGAGCCCCACGGCGCGCAGCACTGCGTTCGCATCATCGGCAGGGACGGCGTGCCGGAGCCCTCCGGACACGACGAACAGCTCGTCGCCGCGACGCACGACGGCACCGGTGCCGTTCGACCCGCGCGCGATGGGCGAGGCCGACAGTGAGACCGCGACACCCTCGGCGTCGTCGATGCAGGCCGTCCATGAGGAGTTCAGCAGCGATGCCGCGGCAGGCAGGTCGTCAGGGGCGCCGAGGATCCCGATCGACGGGCCGAGCGGGATGCCGTCGAGCGCCGCCTGGTCGGTGCGGACCACCTTGAACTCGCCCGGCGGGATGAGCAGCCGGGCGCTGGTCGTGTTGATCACCGGATACAGGGTGCCCTCGACCGAGACGTACCTCGCACCGGTGTCCGTCGCGACGATGAGACGGTTGTTCTGCCAGTCGCCGGGAAGCCCCGGCTGCATGATCCCCCAGAAGAGGCCGACGAGGATGACGCCGACGGTGAGGGCGACACCGGCGGCGACGGCGCGCAGCGGCTTGGCCGGGTCGAGCTCCTTGCCTCCGGGGGCGCCGCCGGTGAAGGCGGAGAGCAGACGCCGCCGACTGAAGCCCTGGGCTTCGATCAGGTCCTTCTTGGTCGCCATCGGTCAGAGGAGTCCGGCCGTCGTGACGCCCAGCGGCAGCAGCAGCGCGAGAGCCATGACCTCGACCGTGTCGCCGAGGCGGGTCAGGCGCAGGCGTGCGCGGGGGGTGAGCAGTGTGAGGCCGACGAGTGCGACCGTGGCGACGACGAGGATCAGCAGCATCCAGGTGCGCACCTCTGGTAGCGCGAGCGCGACGGTGATGCCGGTCGCGGCGAGCCCGATCGCGCCGATGGCCATCAGCACGAGCACGCCGAGGCGCACGTGGAGCTGCCGGGACTGGAACATCATGCCGACGAACGCGAGCACGCAGAGCACCGCGCCGAACACGCCGCTGGCGGCGATGAGCGGCGTCGCGACGAGGGCGGCGAGGCCCAGAGCCGCGCGCAGGGCGATGAGCGTGCGGGTGCCGGCCGCGGCGCGGCGCTTGACCTCATCGGCGTCGATCGGCTCGGGCGCGGTGAAGATGTCGGCGTCGCTCTGCGGGGAGATCACGCGGATGCGGGTGGAGCTCAGTGCGAGCCAGGGGATGCCGTTCGCGAGCAGCGCGGTCGTCGCGAGCATGATCGCGTACGGCGGCAGCGGGTCGGCGATGAACGCGGCCGTCGTCGCGGTGATGCCGATCGCGGCTCCCAGGGCGATGGGCACGAGGTGGATCTCCGGCTTGTCCTGCGTGACGGCGAGACCGAGCCCGCCGAGGATGACCAGTCCGAGCCCCGTGGCCGCCAGCGGCCAGCCCCAGATGCTCTGCGTCGGCACGACGAGGTATCCCGCGAGGCCGCCGTATGCGGCGGCGGTGAGCCCGAGCGCGTGGCCGGCCTCGGGCTGGTGCAGCCGCATGAGCACGGCGGCGGCGACGCTGAGCACGATCGCTCCGGAGCCGGCGACGACCCCGGGGATCAGCGAGGTCGGCGGTGTCGCGATCAGCAGCAGCGCGCACAGCGCGAGGAAGGTCAGGCTGACGAACAGTGCCGTGCGCGAGCTGTCGGCGGGGGTCCAGGCGCCGTGCTGCTCCGCGGTGGCGTCGATCACCGCTTCGACCACGTCGTCGTATACCCGCGGCTCGTGGGTGAGGCCGCCGCGGACGAGCGTGAGCAGCTCGCCGTCGTGCACGCCCTGGGCCGCTGCGCCCTTGGCCGGATCGAGCGCGGTGCCGTCTGCGCGCTGCAGCGCATAGCCGCCGTGCGTGAGCGTCGGATCCAGCACGCCAAGGCTCCGGGCGAAGCCGGGGATGATCTCGACGAGTGGCACCTGCGATGGCACGCCCACGTCGAGGCGCCGGTCGTCGCTCACGACGGAGAGGCGCAACACGGTTCCCGCCGCGGCGCTGTTCTGAGTCATGGAACGAAGCCCCCTCCATGGAGTGCGGCCACGGTGGAGAACGAGTGGCTGCGCATTCCGCCTTTTACCCTAGTTCAGCGCGCCGACAACGCGTAGTCCCGACGTGCGGATGCCGGCGGGTGGCGGGCGCTTTGTCGGGTGGATTGCGGAATGTCGGGTGGATTCGGCCCGACACGCGGGCGCACCGGCATCCGCTCCCGACAAACCGACCATGACCGGCCATCGCGGGGCGACCGCGAAGAAGGCGACTTCAGGAAAGCCCTGGATCCCGACCGTGTCGACGCCGTGGCGCAATCGGGGGATGTGATCTACCCTGGAGGACGAAACGAATCGTGGGGGGTTCCATCGCTGTCGTCCCGAGCGTCGGGACGGGCTCCCCGCACTTGAGTCCGAATGGACCGGAGGGAGTGAGTTATGGCTGATGTCATCTCCGCTGAGGAAGGTGCTCTGCGTCGCGGAGCCCAGGCGGTGCGTGAGACGAAGTCCGGGATCGACCAGCAGGCCAAGAAGGTCCGCGGCGAGATCGAGCAGCTGCGCGGATACTGGACCGGTGCTGCCGCCGGTGCTTTCACCACGCTGATGAACCGGTGGGACGAGCAGACCCGCCAGCTGAACGAGGTGCTCGTCACGCTCGAAGAAGCTCTCGCCGGCACCGAGCGCGACCAGGCCGCGACCGAGGAGTCGCACCAGCAGACCATTGCGGGCCTCGGCTCGATGATGGGCGCCTGAGCGCTCAGATCACAGGACGACAAGGAGAACATGATGCAGTCGATGTCCGTTCGCCCGGAGCAGGTCAACGCTCTGGCGGCTCAGATCCGCAGTGGATCGCAGGGGATCCGTTCCGAGCTCGATCGTCTCGAGTCCGAGGTCGGCAAGCTCCGTGCGGCATGGGATGGTGCCGCGCAGCAGGCCTACGACCAGGCGCAGGCGAAGTGGAACCGTTCGCTCGGTGAGATGCAGCAGCTTCTGCAGCAGATCGCCGCCAAGACCGAGGAGATCTCGGGGCAGTACGTGCACACCGACAAGTCGGCGGCCGGCCGCTTCCAGGCGTGATCCGTCAGCGCGGGTCCGGCGCCGACGCGCCGGGCCCGCGCCGTCTGCCGTGCTTTCCGAGCGTATGACCGGAAGCCGCTGCAGGCGTCGAGGAGCACAGCTGTTCGGGGGCGCATTGATGGTGAACGAGGAGGGACGTCGATGATCATCTCGACCGATATCGAAAGAGCGATCGCCGAGTTGAAGCGCATCCTGCGCGCGCTGCAAGAGCTGCCGACCGTCGAGGAGGTCACCGTCTCCGAGGGCGGCTCCTCCGATGTGACTGTGAAGTTCCGCGAAACCCTCGCATTGGCCGCGGAAACTCTGGGGGACGTCACCGCCAGGACGCTCGAGAAGCTCAACGCGACGCACGACACGATCCGCGCCGCCGTGCTGCAGATCTCAGAACAGGACGAGCAGCTCGCCGATGAGGCCAAGCTGATCGTCTCGATGCTCGACTCCGCCGTCGGGCAGACGGTCGAGTCGACGGACGACGGCTCCGATGAGGCCGATTTCTGATGCGTGGCACGCGTCGCGCACTCGTGGCGGTGGTGGGCGCAGCGGCGTTGGTGCTTGGCGCCGTCGTCGCGCCCGCCGCTTTCGCGGAGACTGCGGAGTCGGGGCTGTGGTGGTATGAGCGGGGCAACATCCAGGCCGCCCACGACGCCGGATTCGACGGCAGCGGAGTCACCGTGGCGGTGATCGACAGTCAGATCAATCCCGATGTGATCGGGCTGCGAGGTGCGGATATCGAGATCCGCGAGCCATCGTACTGCATCGACGACGCCGGCAATCCGTATCCGGCCGTGTCGACCGACTTCGCGGCAGCGGGTCATGGCACGCAGGTCGTCTCGATGATCGTCGGCACCGGCGAGGCGCCGCCGGGCGGAGCGCCCATCAAGGGCGTCGCGCCCGGCGCGCGTGTGCTCTACTTCAACGGCAGCGTGATCGGCCCCGATGGCACGGAGTGCGTGCAGGAGGGCGGCGATGAATTGGACCAGAAAGAAGGCCGCTTCGCCCTCGACATCGCCATCTCGGATGCTGTGGCAGCGGGCGCCGACATCATCTCGATCTCGTGGGGTGGCGCGGCCGACGTCAGTGACGGCATCGCCGAGGCAATCGCCTCGGACGTGGTCGTGGTCGCCGCGATGTCGAACGAGGACGGCATCTCGTTCTGGCCGGCCGGGATGAACGGCGTCGTGGCGGTGCAGGCGTTCGGCGAGGATCGCAAGATCCAGATCGGGGAATACGGCACACCGAACGTGAGCGAGGACGTCGAGATCGCCGCACCCGGTCTGAACGTGCTCGTGCCGGGCTCGGCCGACTCGTGGGATGCGCAGAGCCTGAATTCCGGCACGTCGCTCGCGACGCCGATCGTCGCCGGAATGCTGGCGGTCGTCAAGCAGAAGTACCCCGACGCCACCGGCGACCAGCTCATCCAGAGCCTCATCCACAACACCGGGACGAAGGGCGAGCACGAGCCCGAATGGAACCACAGCACGGGTTACGGTGCCGCGTCGTTGACCGGGATGCTGGCCGTGGATCCCACGAAGTATCCCGATGAGAACCCTCTCTTCGACAGCACTGATGAGTTAGAGATTCCGGCCCAGGCCGAGGTCGACAGGGCGGCAGAGCGGCTGTTCGGGAGCACGGCGGAGCCGACGACCGAGCCATCAGCGTCGGATCCGTCGGTGCCCGCGTCGATCGGCGACGTTGCAACGGCGGTGATGCCATGGCTCATCGGCGGGGGTGTCGCGCTCGTGCTGCTGATCGCCGGGGCCGTGATCATCGTCGCCGTCACGCGATCTTCACAGCGGAAAGCACCCGCAGAACCACAGAATACAACCGCACAGGGGGGCGACGATGGCAGGCAATGACAACCCAGAGGCGGAGCTGCGCCGGCTTCAGACCATGCTCGATTGGCGCATTCCGAGTGCGCGGCACCTGACGGTTTCTCTGGAGGCGTTGGAGCGCGCCCTGGGCACGATGCGCCTGTCCGAGTACTGGACCGGTGAGAGCGCGGAGCTCGCCTCCGCAGAGATCGACGACGTCCGAGCCAAGCTCACCCTGATCGCCGAGCAGATCCGCATCGTCGACGACGTGATCGCGCGCGCGAACACTCTGCGCAAGGATCTGGCCGACGTCGAGCTCCCCTCGGGTGAGGTCGACCCGTTCTGGGAGAATGCGGTGCGGATCGGCTCCACGGTGGTGCACCCGGTGCTGGGGCCGCTCGCGGCCGATACCGCGCTTGACGCGATCGGCGACTTCCTGGGCGGCCAGCGCCGTGAGGCGGCGCGCGCTGCGGTCGCCAGGGTGTCGGCGGAGATGGACGCAGCGACCAAGGACCTCCGGCGACCGATCGAAGTGCTGAAGGACGTGAAGTTCCGGGACACCGACGCCACGCAGCGCACGGCCGACGTCGATATCACCCCGGTCGGGCCGATCACCGGCATCGACCCGAACCTGCCGGGCGGTGGGGGCGGCGGGTCGACGTTCCCCGGCCCGTCCACACCGACGGTCCCGACGGACCCGTCGGTCCCGATGGACCCGTGGTCGCCGCCCAATCCGCCGGTCGATCCCCCCACGGACACCTGGCCACCGACCGATCCTCCCACCGATCCCTGGCCTCCCACGAACCCGCCGACCGATCCGTGGACCCTGACGGACCCGACCGGGCCGAATGGTCCCGGTGACGAGGACCCGACGGTCGATTACCCCGGTGATGGCGTGATCCCCGTCCTCGATCCTCCCGGCACCGGCACGGGTACGGGCACCGGGCCTGGCGGCTACACCGGCGGCACCACGGGTGGCACCGGCGGTACCGGTCTCACCGGCGTCGTCGGCGGCGGGGCGGGTGCTGCGGCGATCGCTGCGAGTTCGAAGATCGCAGGCTTCGGCAGCATGGGCACCCTCGGCGGCGCCGGCATGGGCGCCGCATCCAGCGCGGGCCTCAAAGCCGGCGGCGGGCTTCTGGGCAACACCGCGGTCGCGGGCACCGGCAGCCCTGCCGGTGCTGCGGGAGGCCGCGGTGTCGGCGGTAGCGGTGCGGCGTCGGGCGGGCGTCCCGGCGTCGGCATGATGCGCGGTGCCGGAGGCGACGATGATGAGAAGGAGAAGCGCCCTGGCCTCGGCGGTCCGATCGCGCCCAAGCTCGAGGACGACGAGGAACGGGGACCGCGCGCGAAGGGTGCGCAGGCGGGCTCCCGCGACGATCACGACCTGTGACCGGCGCGGGCGCCCGGATGAGCGGAGAACAGGACGGACGGCCGTGGTCGCCGGCCCTCGATAAGGTGCAGGTGTGGCAGTCGAGACGGTAGAACGTCGACGGATCGTCCTCCAGGGCGAGGACCGACGCGTCGACGTGTCGCTGGCGCTGGATGAGACGCTCGACGACGCCATCGCGGCGAGCGGTCTGCCGACGGCCGGCAGCCTCGCCGTGATCGGCCCTGGCGGCCTCGAGGTGCCGGAGGGCACCGCCTGCGAAGACCTCGTCGACGGCGGCCTCTACGCGCTCGTCGACCGCGCGGCGGCACCGGCGCAGCGCGCCGCGGGAACGGATGCCGGCGCCACGCCGACGCGCATGGACCACGGGGCGAGGTGGTGGATGCTGGCGGTCAGCGGTCTGCTGCTGATCGCCGTCTTCGCGCACGGCGCGGGCGATCCGCTGCTGCGTCTGCTCACGGCGCTGCTCCTGGTCGTCGGCGCCGCGTGCAGTGCGATCGTGTGGTCGCGGCGCGAGTCCGGGGCGGGGGTGCGCGGCATCCTCGGCGTGCTCACACCGGTGCTGATGGCGTTCGCGGCCGGAGCCCTGCTGATCCCTGCGGCGCTCGTGGCGAGCGCTCACCTCTCGACGGCATCCGGTTTCCTCGCGGCGGGCATCACGACGGCGATCATCGCGGTAGTGGCCCGCTCGCGGCCCATCCGCGCCGCTGCCGGCACCGCGACGGTGCTGCTCGTGTCGCTCGCGGCGGTCTGGGGCATCGCCCTGCTGCTGCGCTGGGGCCAGGCGGAGGCCGCTGCGGTCTCGCTCGGGCTGATCCCGCTGGCGCTGCGCGCGCTGCCGAGCAGCCTCGTGAACCTGCCCGAGGGGTACTTCATCGACTACAAGCACTTCATGACGAGCCGGTGGACGGTGCGCGGAGCGATCCCCGAGTCCGTCGGCGTGCTGCGCCCCGAGCGCATCGTCGCCGTCGTCGACGATTCCTCGGCGCGGCTCATCGCGGGCACGGCGGTGCTCAGCGCCGTGGCCGCCGTGCTCGCCCCCCTCGCCTTCCTCCGCGACTGGCCGCGCGATCCGCTCGTCACCGCCGGCGGCATCGCGCTGCTCGTCTGCCTTGGCCTCTCACTGCTGCTGACGCCGCGGCACACCACCTCGAAGATCCTGCGCTGGCTGCCGAGGGCGGCTGCGGCCGTGGTGTTCCTCACGGCCGGGCTGCGCACCGCGATCGGCGTCGGCGGCGACGGCCAGGTGCTGAGCGCCGTCGCGCTGTTCCTGCTCGGTGTGGTCGCGCTCGCGGTGGTGATCCCCGTGTCGCGCGGAGTGCGGTCGCTGGCGTGGTCGCGCATCGCCGACGCCTTCGAGTGGCTCGCAGTGGCGCTCGCCCTTCCGGCGGCGCTGCTGTACGCCGACGTCCTGTCCCTACTGCGTGGAATGATGGCCTGATGAGCGGGAACGATGCGCCGCACCTCGGGCCGGGCAGCGGCCGGATTCCGCCGGTGAGCCCCGGCGCCGTGCGGTCTGCGCCGATCCCGCCGATCCCACCGCTGCCGCCCGCGCTCATCGCCGCGCCTCCCGGCGTCGACGGCACACCGCTTCCGCCTGCCTCAGCGCCCGCAGCGCCGACGCGCGTGCGCGTGCATCGCCCGGCCGACGGGCTGGGCCCGGCGTTCGTCGGCGCGCCTGCGGGCCCC
>NZ_JASGCY010000014.1:0-3165 GCF_047607465.1 Microbacterium sp.
GTTCGTGCCGCGCAGGCGAGTCGATGACGCTGTCGGCTGAGGTGCGCAGGCTCGTGGCGGGGTTCGCTCCGCTGCGCGAACCCCGCCACGGCGCCGCGATCAGCCCAGGACCACCTGAGCTTCGCTGAAGAACTCGGCGACCGCGTCATCGACGGTCTTCGTCCCCAGCCCCAGCTCCTTGCCGAGGTCCCAGAACTTCTGCTCGAGCGATCCGTAGCCGACGACGGCGGGCGGCGGCGTGTCGCCGATGCGGTCCTTCACCGACTCGATGTAGTCCGCGACCTGCTTGTCGGCGCCTTCGAGCTTCGCGCCGTCGAGCTTGCTGCTGGAGGCCGGGAAGCCGAGCGTGGTGCCGAAGACCTCCCCGGCCTCCGGGCTGTTCACGATGTAGTCGAGGAAGATCGCGGCGGCCTCGGGGTGCTCTGTGCCGGCGGAGATCGCGATCTGCAGGCCGCCCTGACGGTAGAGGTCCTTCGCATCGGGATCGTCCGTCGGCGGAGCGATGATCGAGATCGATGATGCACCGGAATCGGCGAGATAGCCGCCGAGGAAGTTGCTCCAGCTCATCT
Source organism: Microbacterium sp. (assembly GCF_047607465.1). GTDB lineage: Bacteria > Actinomycetota > Actinomycetes > Actinomycetales > Microbacteriaceae > Microbacterium. Next base: position 570 of record NZ_JASGCY010000014.1, read on the forward strand.
CGCTCGCCGTCTTGGCAGCGCCGAAGCCCGAGATCGGGCTGATCTCCTCGAGCTGCTGCTGAGCGATGGCGACGCCGTCGCGCAGGTCGGAGCCCGAGTTCCAGAAGTCGGCCAGCTCGTCCTCGGTGAATCCGAGCTCTCCATCCTCCGTGTAGAGGTTCTTGCCCTCGGCTCGCAGCCGGAGCTCGAACACCTGGATGCGCTGGGTGTAATCGGTCCCGCCGAAGATCGCACCCCCGGTGGCCTCTGTCACCGAGGCCATCCAGTCGTCGAACTCGTCGTAGGTCTGACCGCCTTCGGGCGCATCGATGCCGGCCTGGGCGAGCAGGTCGTCATTGACGAAGTTCGCCCAGAGGCTGAAGCCGGTCGGCAGGGAGTACTGCGTGCCGTCCAGGCGACCGGTCCCCAGCAGTGCGTCTTCGAAGGTCGTGAAGTCGATGTAGTCCTTCACGGTGTCGAGATCGAGGATGGTGCCGCTCTCGCCGTACTGGCGCAGATAGCTGTCGGAGAACTGGAAGACATCGGGGAGGCTGCCGCTGGCGGCCTCCGTCTGACGCTTCTCCCAGTAGCTGGCGAAATCCGTGAAGGTCGTGTTGATCGTGATCTCGGGGTGCTCTTCGTTGAACTTCTCGATCAGCTGGTTGTAGCGGTTCGCCCGATCATCGTTGCCCCAGAAGGCGAAATCGAGGGAGACCGTCTCGTCAGGATCGTAGGCACTCGACGAACCGGTGTCGGCTGGGCTGCAGGATGCGAGCACGAGCGTGGATGCCGCAGCGAGTGCGGCGAGGGCGATGGTGCGCTTGCGGAACATCGTTGTCCTCTCTAGCAAGGGGAAAGCGTTTCCCGTCCACCGTACACAGCCACGTCCTGCGCGCACAAGGGGCTTTTGAAACGATTCGATACCGACGCCGTCGGCTCATTGCAGCGCGGTGCGGCTGATGCCGGTCGCCTCCAGCGCCACGCCGTCTGGCACGAACACCGAGACGAGCGGCGGATGCCAGACGCCCGCCACCGCGACCCGGGCGGAGACGCCGTCCGGCGTCTCCGCCCGGACGATGCTCGCGCTGCCGGGGAGCGCCGCCAGCAGCGCCTCGGCCTGCTCAAGGACCCCCTCATCGGTCAGCTCGAGGCGGGCGCCTGCGCCGTCGACGACGAAGACGAAGCCGTCTGCCCCGGCGAGCGCTGCGGAATCGGCCAGCGAGTCCAGGCGCTTCTGGGCGATGTAGAGATCGGTCGCGCACACGCAGACGAAGATCACGGCGATCGCGAGCAGCGCGTAGCCGATGGCCAGCAGCAGGACGCTGCCCTCGTCATCGCGCTTCACGATCCTCCTCCTGTCCCCCACAGCCGCGACATCTTCTGCACCGCCACCGCTTCGATGGGGATCGCCGTCGAACGGTCGAGCCCCAGCACCGGCGGCATGAGCGGAAGAGGTGTCATGGCGGAGACGACGACCGTCACCGTGGCACCGGCGGATGGGCACTCGACGCCGGTCGGGGTGCACGACAGGGCGATCTCGACGGAGTCGGGGTTCAGGCCGTACTCGTCGACGATCCCGGCGAGCACCTGCTCGGTGCGCAGCGTCGCCGTCTCGGCATCCGATGCCTGAGAGATCACGCGAGCGGTGTGCCGTGCCGCGGCCTCCACCCCCAGCGTCTGCTGCTGCAGGAGTCCGAGTGCTGCGATGAGGTAGACCAGGGGCACGAGGAGGATGAGCCCGACGGTGATGAACTCCAGCGCCGCCGAGCCCTCCTCGTCACCCGCCCAGCGATTCCATCGGCGCATGGGCTTCCACCTCCAGCGCGTATGGCACTCCGATGAGGCCGATCACCGGCAGCGTCGTGCGGACGTGCACCGCGACCGCCTGCTGACCGGCCACGTCGACGGTGCCGACCGTGATCTCCTCGGCGTACGACGCGCCGACCGCGCGGGTGATCGCGAGGCGCGTCCGTTCGGCGCCGTCCTCGGGGGCGGTGTCGGCGAGGGCGGCGTAGTACGCGCCCTCGACCGCGGCGTCGTGGACGACGTTGCGCACGTACGTCGCCAGAGCGACCTGCAGCACGGCGAGGGTGAGCAGCGTGAGCAGCGTGCCGACGAGCAGGAACTCCACGGGGCTCGAGCCGCGGTCGTCCGCGAGGTGCCGACGCAGACCCATGCGCGCGCTCAGATCCCCGAGACCCGCTTGATGGCCTGCTCGAAGAGATCGGTGAGCGCGGGGCCGGCCACGGCCCAGATCACGACCACCAGTGCTGCCGTCATCAACGTCACCAGCACCCAGCCGGGCACATCGCCGCGTTCGTCGTCGGCGAGGTCGCCCACCCAGTCGGAGCTCCGATGCCACCAGCGTCGCAGAGTCGTCATGTTCTGTCCTTTCCCTGGTGCGATCAGCCGATGCCGAGTCGCAGGATGAAGAGCCCCGGCCACACCGCGAAGAGCACGGAGAGGGGCAGGATGAGGAAGACGAGCGGCAGGAGCATGAGGATCTCCTTGCGCCCGGCCTGCTCGATGAGCGTTCGTTTGGCGTCTTCGCGGGCGTCGGAGGCCTGCGCGTGCAGGACTCCCGCCAGCGGTGCGCCGTGCTCGAGGGCGGCGATCA
>NZ_JASGCY010000015.1:0-49599 GCF_047607465.1 Microbacterium sp.
GACGCCCCACCTGGCAGACGTCGCTCAGGTGGGGCGTCGCGGCGCAGATGGGGCGTCGGCAGCTCGGGGCGGGGGCGAGGGGGCGAGGGGGCGAGGGGGCGAGGGGGAGGGATGCGCGAAGGCCGCCGCCCGGAGGGGCGACGGCCTTCGTGAGGACGCGGTCTTACTTGACGGCAGCCTTGAGCTTGGAACCAGCGGTCACCTTGACGCGCTTGCCGGCCGGGATCTTGATCTCGGCGCCGGTCTGCGGGTTGCGGCCGGTACGAGCGGCGGTGGCGACCTGCTCGAACGAGATCCAGCCCGGGATCGAGACCTTGCTGCCCTTGGCAACGGCGTCGGAGACAGTGCCGAACAGGGCGTCGAGGACACCGGAGACGGTGGCCTGGCTCTGGCCGGTGGCGGAAGCGATGCTCGCGACGAGCTCGGTCTTGGTGATGGACTTGTCAGCCATGTCATCCTCCAGCGACGAGGATTTCGTCGCATTGTCGTGTGGGTCGGAGCGGATGCCCCTGGTCGAGTGACCGCCTTGAATGTACCAACGACCACCCGCATTTCCGCGTCATTTCGCGGGTTTTGGTGTTTTGGGCGGCGTGTCGCGTCACATTCGTCACTCCCGTCACAGATTCGGGGCGTCGCGGGCGCGTCCCGGAGGAGACCGAACGGCATGAAGGAGCGGATGCTGGAGTCGTTGCCTTCCGCGCGCGAGAAGTCCTGCAGAGCGCCCGCGGCGCCCCGGGGACGCGAAAGGGGCGGGGCTCCGAAGAACCCCGCCCCTTTCAGGGACTGCTTACCAGCTCGACTTGGTCACGCCGGGCAGCTCGCCGCGGTGCGCCATGTCACGGAAGCGGACACGCGAGATGCCGAACTTCGTGAGGACACCACGGGGGCGACCGTCGATGACGTCGCGCGAACGCACGCGAGCCGGCGACGCGTTGCGCGGCAGCTTCTGCAGACCGACGCGTGCGGCCTCGCGGGCCTCGTCGGTGGCGTTCGGGTCGACCAGGGTCTTCTTCAGCTCAGCGCGGCGCTCCGCGTAGCGCTCGACGATGACCTTGCGCTGCTCGTTGCGAGCGATCTTGCTCTTCTTAGCCATGGATCAACGCTCCTCTCGGAATTCGACGTGCTGACGGATGACCGGGTCGTACTTCTTGAGCACGAGACGGTCGGGGGTGTTGCGGCGGTTCTTCTTGGTCACGTAGGTGTACCCCGTGCCCGCGGTCGAACGCAGCTTAATGATCGGACGGATGTCCTGTGCCTTCTTGGCCATTAGAGCTTCACACCCTTCGCCTTGAGGTCGGCGACGACCTTCTCGATGCCGCGCGCGTCGATCACCTTGATGCCCTTGGCGGACACGTTGAGCGTGATCTTGCGACCGAGCGACGGAACGTAGTAGGTCTTCTTCTGCACGTTCGGGTCGAAGCGGCGCTTCGTCCGGCGGTGCGAGTGCGAAACGTTGTGACCGAAGCCGGGAACAGCACCGGTCACCTGGCACACTGCTGCCATGATGTGACTCCTTCTATACCGTGAGGCCGGACGGCCTCACCCAAGATCCCTTGTCTGCGCGCCACCGCTCCCTCCGATCGCTCGGCCGAAAGGGTGGCACACGAACTGCGCACAGGAGCGTGCGCAGACAATCGACAAGCCTAGCACAGCCCTCCGGAAGGGACCGAACGCCCAGTTGAGCGGGATTCAGTTGAGCGTGATGTTGTCGAGTTCCGCGTAGCCGGTGCCGCCAGGGAAGTACGGCGACCCCTTCGCGAGCCGGATCACGTTGTACCCCGCGTTCAGGTTGACGGACACCGTCGTCGAGGCGAACTGACCCCACCCTCCGGTCGGCGCGTACGACACGCTCGACCACGCGGAGCCGTTGTAGGCGAGACCGTGCGTCGAGGTCGCCCCCGTGCCGTTGGCGTAGCGGATGCTCATCGCATAGGTCTTCGTCGTCGGCACGTTGACGATGAAGTCGACGAACGAGGCGTTGCGCGCATTGCCGGTGCCGTCGATCTGGCCGACGTACCACCCATTGCCCGCATTGGCCGAGGCGAAGCGGTTGGCGTTCACGACAGTCGCGTTCTCGGCCTCATAGACCTTCTGCCAACTCGAGGTCGGTCCCGCCGCCGGCGTCACGACGATCTCGTAGGCGCCGAGGTAGTCCTGGTTCTCGATCGGCACCGTGATCGATCCGTTCGCGACCGCGTAGGTGGTGCTCGAGAGCTGTGTCGGCGCCTGGACGTTCGCGTGGCGACCCGAGTTCGGCGTGTAGTTCACAGTCACCTTGACGCTCGAGCCGAAGCCGCCCAGCCCCTTCACCTGCACGTGATTGGTGCCGTAGACGCCACCGACGATGGCGGTGACGATCTTCCGACTCGAATCGTAGGAGGCGAGCCCGTCGAAGTCACCTGAGGCGGTGGTCTGCACCATGTTCCCTGACATGTCGCCGTACCACTTGTAGGTCCAGTAGCTGCCGGTCGGCTGGTTGTTGTGGAACAGTCCGCCGATCGTTCCAGGCTCGTACCAGTAGGCGCGCTCGGCATCCTTGATGCCCGTTCGCTCGAACTGGGCGAGGTAGTGCACCTGGACGCTGGGAATATCGACCTGGTTCGGCGAGCCGTACTCGTTGATCGAGATGGGCCGTGGCGAGATCCCCAGCGACTGCTCGATCGCCCGGTAGTCGGCGACGTGCTCGTCGATGCTCGCCCAGGTGCCGTCCTCGAGCTCATGCCAGCAAGCGACATCGGGTACCGTGTTCGACGCCTTGGCCGCAGTCATGAAGCTGAGCATCCAATTGTGGTCGTACAGCGCATAGCTCGGGCCCACGATCGGGGTGATCGAATCGAGCGATCGCACCTTGTTGAACGTGCGCGCCCAGCCGGAGGTGAAACTGCCGGCCTTCGCGGTGTCCCAGGTCCAGTCCGGTTCGTTCCACAGCTCCCAGCCGTTGATGCTCGTGGTCGAGGCGGCGTTCAGGCGTGCCGTCACCATCGTGGTGATCTTCGACTCCCAGTCGGCCCAGCTCACCCACTTGTAGGGGAAGTCCTTGTAGATGTCGGGCATCCGCACGTAGCTCTGCGCGCCCGCACCGATCGTCGAAGGCGCCACGACGAGCACATCGCCGCTCGGAACCGTCGCGCCATTGCCGAGCTGCTGCACCCCGGGTGCCGGCTGCGTGAGCTGGTTGAGATGCAGCGGCTTGAGCAGTGCCGGATCGGGTGTGGTCGTCGTCGCCAGGGCGTAGAGCCCGCCCGCTCCCACGTGGGTGACGGGGCGGATGGCGACGGATGCATCGATCACAAGCGTGTTGTTCGCCGCCGTGGCGCTCGTGGTGGGCACGAACGCGGCGATGAGCGCCGCCATCGCCACGAGGGCGACGGGGATCCTGCGGTTTCTCATGAAAAGCTCCCTTGCTTTCCGATGGTGATGCGCCTCGCCGGGGTGGCCGGTGCAGACCCGGCGGGGGCCGGGACGTCTCGTCAGCGCGCGGTCGGGATCCAGACGCGCATGGTCGAGGGCCCGCGATTCGCCCAGTCGGCATAAGGGCGCAGACGCGCAGGGACGGGGCCGTCGGGCGCCGTCGCCAGGTCGGAGTCGACACGGATGCGCAGCGTGGCCTGCGCACCGTCGTCGGTCGCGACGAGCGGCGCATCCGCGTCGAGCTCGACGTGCTCGACATCGACGCCGACCGGTAGATCGACGTCTTCCAGGGCGAGCACGAGGGGTCCCCGTTCGACCGCCAACTGGCCGCGAACGGCATCCACGCGCGGGTGCGGGGCCGTGAGCCGCGGCTCGAGAGGTAGGGTCAGGACGAGTTCGTCACCCGGCGCGAAGATGCGGCGCGTGACGGCGAGGCCGGGGGACGCCGGTGCCGCACCCCCGCCCGCGTCGAGCGTGGCGCCGGTGGCCCAGCCGGGCACGCGCACGCCGATGCCGACCTCGACGTCCGGCGCCTCGAGCACGGTGATGCGCACGACACCGTCGCGCGGGTACGCGGTCTCAACGCGCACGGCGAGTATGCCGGCATCCAGTTCGGCCCTCAGTTCGCATTCGACGAGCTGATGCAGGTGAACACCAGCGCCGTCGGTCGTCGCGACGTAGCCGGCGAGCGAGGCGAGAGTGCGCGCGACGTTGGTCGGGCAGCAGGAGACCTCGAACCAGGGCGCGCGCATGCTCGCCTCGGCACGCTCGCTCAGCTCGTCGTCGGCGTTCGGATGCGTGCACGTGCGCTGGTGAAGCGTGTTGGCGTAGTAGAACGCGCGGCCGTCGTGGCGCGGTGAGACGAGAACGGCGTTGAGCAGGGTGCGCTCGATCTGATCGGCGTAGCCTTCGTCGGCGGTGCGCAGCAGCAGGCGCCAAGCGACCATGAGCGAGCCGATCGCCGCGCAGGTCTCGGCGTAGGCGCGGTCGGCCGGCAGCTCGTAGTCGTCGCCGAACTCCTCGTTCTGGTGGTGCGACCCGACGCCTCCGGTGAGGTAGCTTCGGCGCTCGATCGTGCGACGGTACTGAGCCTCGACGGCGTCGGCGAGCCGGTCGTCGCCCGTCTCGTCTGCCACGTCGAGCGCACCCGCCGCGAGGTACATCGCACGAACGGCATGGCCGCGGAGCACGCTCGCCTCCCGCACCGGCATGTCATCGAGGAAGTAGTCGCTGCCCTGGAAGAGGGTCGTGCCGAGGGTGCGGCGTCCGCGGCGCTCGACGAACAGCCGGGCGAGTTCGATCCAGCGCCGGTCCGCCGTGGCCCGTCCGAACTCGGCGAGCGCGACCTCGATCTCGGGGTGACCGCAGATCGCATCCCGCCCCTCTGGGCCGAACTCGGTCCACAGATGCTCAGCCAGGCGGCGGGCCACGGCCGGCAGCTCGTCGTCGTACCCCGTGCGCAGCCGGGCCACGGCCGCCTGCAGCAGGTGGCCGTGGCAGTAGAGCTCGTGCCCCCACTCGAGGTCGCTGTAGCGCGGGCGCTGTCCTGGGTGGCCGAAGCTCGTGTGCAGGTAGCCGTCGGAGTCCTGGGCGGCGGCGACCCGGTCGACGAGCCCGGCATAGCGCTCCGCGAGGGGGGCGGCAGGGCGGCGACCGAGCTCCCACGCCATGGCCTCGAGCAGCTTGTAGACCTCGGAGTCGACGAACTCGATGCCCTCGTGGTCACCGGATGCCGTGCCGGCTATGCGGTCGAAGTTGCGGATCCAGCCGATGCGGTCCATCCAGCCGAGGCAGTGGTCGATGACGGCGTCTGCGCCCAGCTCCTGCAGCGCTCCCCAGGAGCCCCCCGTGATGCGCACCTCGTCGAGGCCGAGGGGGCGGAGGGCGCCGCGGGAGGGGGCGACCGGCCCGCTCGCGGTGCGGCGGACGACGGTGTCGGGGAACTCGTTCACGGGTGCCTATCGATCGAATGCTGATTCGTGACCGGGAGGACTTGCGAAGGTCGAACCGGTTCGATTATGGTAGCGTCCGAACGAAGGGTCTTCAACCCCGATTCCGTCTGAGATTCGACATATGAGTCGCATTCGACGACAAAAACGGGCAAACTTCCCTTCAGAAGCATCCAAAAGTGTTCGAACCGGTTCGAAGGAGAACGAGCGTGACAACCATCGGCGACGTGGCGAAGGCTGCAGGAGTCTCCCGCAGCACCGTCTCCTACGCGCTGTCGGGCAAGCGCACGATCTCGGACGAGACCCGCGAACGCATCGAGCTCGCCATCCGCGACCTCGGCTTCACGCCCAACGCCGGCGCCCGCGCGCTCGCGACGAGCCAGACGATGGTCATCGGGCTGCTCGTGCAGTTCTTCCGCGACGAGTTCTCGCCCGCCATGCTGCAGTACGTCCTGCCGATCTCAGACGCCGCCCGCGAAGCCGGCTACGACATCCTCATGGTCACCGAGGACGACGGACCCCGCGCGCTGCGCCGCATCACCGATTCCGGCATGGTCGACGGCCTGGTGCTGCTCAACGTCGCCCACGACGACCCCCGCGTGCCGCCGCTACGTGCCGCCCGTCAGCCGGGGGCTCTGGTCGGACTCCCGCGCGACACCGACGGTCTCGACGTCTTCGATCTGGACTTCGGCGAGGCCGCCCGCATGCTCGTCGACCATCTGCAGGAACGCGGTCACCGCGAGATCGTGCTCATCTCGCCGAACGAGCACGTCATCACACGCGGAGGCGCCTACGCGTGGCGCTTCCGCGATGCCGCCCTCGAGCGCGCCGCCCGCTACGGCCTGCGGATCCACCCGTACTACGGCGACACCGAGCAGCCCGCGATCACCGAGACGTGGAACCGCATCCTCGACGAACGCCCCACCGCCACCGCGGTGATCGTGCACAACGACGCGATGGTCGCGGCCCTGCCGCCCGTGCTGAACGCGCGCGGCGTCGAGGTGCCGCGCGACCTCTCGGTCGTCGGCATCTTCTCCGAGGACTTCGGCCGACTGTTCTCGCTGCCCTACACGGCCATCGAAACGTCGCCGGACAAACTGGGGCGCGCTGCGGTCCAGGCACTCGTGCAGCGGATGCAGGGCGGCGACGGCGTTGGCGATCCCGTCGTCCGGTTCATCGCACCCGAACTGACAGATCGAGGCAGCACCCGCTGACTCGCGCTCGTGCGGGCGGCGTGTCCGTCGGCGCGCTCATCGAACCGGTTCAACAATCACCATCCGCACATCGATACCGAATCAATCAATCCCGAATCAACAACACACCGCACCACACCGCACCATTCAGAGAGGAATACCGTGGACAAGAACCGCACGGCCCGCATCATCGGCGCCACCGTGCTCGGCAGCGTCTTCGTCGCCACCGCGCTCACCGGATGCTCCAGCACGCCGAGCGACGACAGCTCGTCGGGCTCGACCGAGTACACCCTGTGGGACCCGTACCCCGACCGTGATGCCTCATCGGACTGGGCGAAGGCGATCGACGCCTGCGCCGCCGAGATCGGCATCACGATCAAGCGCAACGCCGGCAACACGGGCGATACCGTCAAGGACCTGACGACCGCCGCTGCGGGCAAGCTGCCCGACATCGCGATGGTCGACAACCCCAAGGTCTCCACGCTCGCCGACGCCGGCCTGCTCACGACGACCGACGACAACGGTCTGGACGTGTCCGACATCCAGGAGAACATCCTGACCGCCGGTCAGATCGACGGGAAGACTTACGGCGTCCCCGTTGGTGCCAACACCCTCGGCCTGTACTACAACCCCGAGGTGCTGGAGGCGGCCGGCGTCGACATCGCCTCCGTCACCGATGGCGCCTCGCTCACGGCGGCGCTCGAGAAGATCGTCGCATCCGGCAAGAAGGGAATCACCTTCTCCGCCGTCGGCACCGAGGAGGGCTCGTTCCAGTTCCTGCCGTGGTTCTGGGGTGAGGGCGCCGACCTCACCGCGCTCGACTCCAGCGAGGCGGAGTCGGGCCTGGCGCTGTGGACCGACTGGGTCACGAATGGGCTCGCCCCGCAGTCCGTGCTGCAGAACACGCAGGGCACGAGCTGGGACGAGTTCCTCACCGGCGAGTTCGGCTTCGCCGAGAACGGATCCTGGTTCAAGTCCGCTGCGGACGAGGCCGGATACCAGGTCATCCAGATCCCGGGCGCGGATGGCAAGGCGGCGCCTGCACCCACGGGCGGCGAGTTCATCACCATCCCGATCCAGAAGGACACCGCGCGCTATGCGACGTCCGTCAAGATCGTGAAGTGCCTCACCGAGGGCAACACCGGCGCCGACTCGCTCGGCTACATCGCACCGACCGCCGAAGGACAGAAGGCCCAGCTCGCGGCCGACCCGAGCCTCGAGTTCTGGGTCACCGCCGTCGGCGACGCGAAGCCCCGCACGGCCGACAACCTCGGCATCTCCTACGGGATCATCTCCGAGCAGCTCTACACCGCGATCCAGAACGCGCTCTCCGGCGGGTCAAGCCCCGCCGACGCCCTTGCGGCAGCGCAGAAGGCCGCATCAGAGAAGCTCGGCTGACCCGTTCGGCCCGTACCCACGCCACCCCTGAAGGACGCACCATGACAGCGATGCAGACAGCACCTCGAACCGGTGCGGGCGAGGGTACGGGCCGAACCCGGCGGGCGGTGTCGGCATCCGACGTCACCCGCCGGGCCGAGCGCGATCCACGCCGCCGCAAGCGGCACCTGCGCGAAAAGCTGATCGCCTGGGGGTTCATCGCCCCCGTCGCGATCTACATGATCGTGTTCTACGCGTACCCGCTGGTGCGCAACCTCGACCTGAGCCTGCGCGACTACACGCTCGCGTCGTTCATCACGGGCGAGGCCCCGTTCGTCGGCATCGCCAACTACCTCGAGGTGATGCGCAGCGCGACCTTCTGGCCCGCCCTCGGGAACACCGCCGTCTTCACCCTCGGCTCGATCGTCGTGCAGTTCGCACTCGGGCTCGCGCTTGCGCTGTTCTTCTACCGCCGCTTCCCCCTCGCCACGACCCTGCGCGCGCTCTTCCTCGTCCCATGGCTGCTGCCGCTGCTCGTGTCGGCGTCGATCTGGGGGTGGATGCTCAACTCCGACTCCGGCGTCGTCAACGCCGCCCTCGCCGTGTTCGGCATCCCCCAGGTCAACTGGCTCACCTCGCCGCAGACCTCCATGATCGGCGTGCTCATCGCCAACATCTGGATCGGCATCCCCTTCAACCTCGTCATCATATATTCGGGCCTGCAGAACATACCCGCCGAGGTCTACGAGGCCTCCGCGCTCGACGGGGCGAACGCGTGGCAGACCTTCTGGCGCATCACCTTCCCGATGCTGCGTCCCGTCTCGGCGATCACTCTCCTGCTCGGCCTGATCTACACGCTCAAGGTCTTCGACATCATCTGGATCATGACCCGCGGCGGGCCGGGCAGCTCATCGACGACCTTCGCGATCTGGTCGTACCAGCTCGGCTTCGGCGGCGGCTCACCGGATCTCAGCCCCGCGGCGGCGGTCGGCAATCTGCTCATCGTCATCGCCTTCATCTTCGGCATCATCTACATCCGCACCCAGCGCAGCACGGAGGACGAGTCGTGAATTCCCGCATGAAGCGCATCCTGACGAGCCTCGTCGGCGTCGTCCTCACCGCGATCATGCTCTTCCCGCTCTACTGGATGATCAACGTCTCGCTCACCCAGCCCGATCGGCTGCGCAAAGACCCGCCCGACCTCTTCCCGGTCGATCCCACCTTCGACGGCTACGCGCGAGTCCTCCAGGACCAGCTGCCGTACCTGTTCACGAGTCTCGTCGTCGGCCTCGGCACGGTCGTGCTCACACTCGCGCTCTCGGCACCCGCAGCGTACGCGCTCGCCAAGCTCCGGCCCCGCGGCGGACGGGTGGTCGATTTCATCATGCTCATCGCGCAGATGATCCCCGGCATCATCATGGCGATGGGGTTCTACCTCATCTTCTTCAACTGGGGTCTGCTCGATTCGGTGCCTGGTCTCATCCTGGCCGACTCGACGCTCGCCGTGCCGTTCGGGGTGCTCATCTTCACGGCCTTCATGTCCGGCATCCCCGACGAGCTCATATCGGCGGCGAAGATCGACGGCGCGAACGCCTGGCGCACCTTCCGCTCGGTCGTGCTGCCCATCAGCCGCAACTCAGTCGTGACGGTGTCGCTGTTCACGTTCCTGTGGTCGTGGTCCGATTTCCTCTTCGCCTCGACGGTCAACCGAGGGGGAGAGCTGCAGCCCATCACGATCGGCATCTACCGCTATATCGGCAACAACACGCAGGACTGGAACGCGATCATGGCGACCGCGGTCGTCGCCTCGATTCCTGCGGCCGTGCTGCTCGTGATCGCCCAGCGCTACGTCGCGGCCGGCGTCACGGCGGGTGCGGTGAAATAGCGGCGCGCAGGGATCAGTAGTTCGGCGCGGTGGCGCACCAGGACGCGTCGAAGCCGGTGAGGGCCACGAGCTCCTCCCCCGTGCGCAGATCGAACAGGTGGGTCTCGATCTTCTGCGGCAGCGGGAGCACGAGCTGGTCGTAGGCGTTGTTCACGAGGTCGGGGGCGATCGCCACCGCGGCGTACTGCCCGCTGGGCGACGCGCACGCCTGCAGGATCGAGTCGCTCGATCCGACCTGCACGAGAGAGGTCGCAGCGCCGTCGTCGTCGACGCGGATGATCGCCTGGCCGGCCGGGAACCCGGTCTCGTCGAGCGAGACGACATGGCGGAGGGTGCCGCCGGGGAACGGAACGATCGAGATCGCGCTGCCGTAGTCGGGGTCGGATGCGGCGAGCGGCTGCTCCGCGCCGTCGGTGAGGTTCAGCTCGACGACGCTGCCGTCGACGCGCTCGATGACCGCGGTGTACGTGCCGCGCGAGACGCCCTGGATGTTCGCGGCGAGCCCGAGGGACTGCACGTCGCCGCCGGCGGAGTGGTCGATGAGCGACAGCGCGCCGTTGAAGTCGATGAACAGCATGGCGGCCGAGTCCGGGACGAACTGCCAGACGAGAACGCTGGTCTGCTCGCCGCCGACCTCGGCGATCTTCGGCTCGTCGGCGCCGGAGAGCGACTGGGTCACGAGCACGCTGGCGCGTCCGGAGTCCTCGGTGATCTTCTCGTCCGAGAACGTGTATCCGACGAGGCCGCCGCGCTCGGACACCTGGATCGAGCCGATAAAGCCGGGGCCGGGGAGGGGGAGCTCACGCGGATCGCTGCCGTCGAGCCCCATGACGAGGAGCTTCGACAGGTCGTCCTCCTCGGTCGAGACGACGAGCTGCGTCGACGTCGCCCGGAAGTCGTCGATCCTGTCGGCGCTGTACACCGCGACCGCCTTCTCGCCGCTGAGGTCGGTGAGGAAGATCGTGTCCGCACCCTCGGCATCGCGCCGAAGGAGGAACATCGTGGAGGCCGGGGTGGTGAAACTGGTGGTCAGCGTCGCGCTCGGGCCTCCCCCGTTTCCCTGGGCGCCGGCGATCGTGATGGTGTACTCCGTCGCATCATCGAGGGGGACGGTGAAGCGGATGCCGACGCCCCGGCCGGCCGCGTCGAGGGTGAACGGCACCGCGGGCTCGACAGTGACCTGCGAGGGGTCGATCGCGGCGAGCGACCGGTTCGCGGTGAGGATCACCCGGCTGCCGCTGGACTCGATCGCCTGGCTCGCGTCGACCTGCACGCTCGTGATGCGGGGTCCCTGCGTGAGGCTGGCGAATCCGAGGGCGGCGCCGGCGAGCACGAGCACGCCGATGACCGCGAGCAGTGTGAGGCCGAAACGCCGCGGGCGAGGATGCTCGTCCTTGTCGGCGCGGCGCGGCGCGGCGTCGTCGGATGCGGGGGATGCGGGGGCGCCCGCGGATGCGGCGGCACTCTCGGATGCGGGGGATCCGTCGAATGCCGTGGCGGCGCCGACGGGGAGGCCGGCGAGCGGGACGTCGTTGCGCGGGGTCGCGGGGGCGGCGGATGCGGTGGCGGGAGCTGCAGCGGATGTCGGGGTTGGGGCCGGAGATGCCGGGCTCGACGCCGAGGCCGGGGATGCTGCGGTCGATGCCACCGCCGGGGATGCGTCGGCCGACGATGCCGGGGGCGAGGATGCCGAGGTCGAGGATGCCGGGCTCGACGCCGAGGCCGAGGATGCTGAGGCCGTGTGACGCGCAGCCGTTCCGGCGGCGCGGGCCACGCGCGGCGGAACCCGCGGAGTCGAGGGGGCTGCGGCCTGGCGCGCCGCCTCCTCCGCTGCTGCCGCGGCCTCGAACATGGCCGCGCGTATCGCCGCCTCGCGCGGGTCGACGGGCTCGCCGACAGGCACGTCTGCGGACGCGGCAACAGACTCGGCAACGGGTGCGGCAACGGACTCGTCAGCGGCGTCAGCCCCCGACGTGACAGGGAGTTCCGTGACAGCGGGTTCCAGGTTGGCAGCGGCCTCGGCGGCGCGCAATTCGGCGCGCGTGCGGGGGACGGGGGTCTCGTCAGTACTCATACGGATCCCCCGGCTCGGCGACGGCCTCGACCGTGGTCGGTTCGATGTGCAGGGCTCCGTCGGCATCCGCTCTGACGGTTCCGGTGACGCTCACCCACTGTCCCGTCTCGTACTCGCCCGCATCGATCGCGACCGGCAGGCTCGCGGGCTGGGCGTCGATGACGCAGTGCATGATGACGAGGCGGGTGAGGTCGACGCCGTCGTCGGCGGGAGTGATGAAGCCGGTCAGCGTGACGGCCGTGCCGTCGTAGGCCGTCGTGTTCGTCGACGTCGCGAAGACACTGGCCCAGTCGCCGACGCCGAAGGTCGACGTGTCCGCGACACCGAGGGTGATGTCATCCGCTCCGACGAAGAGCGCCGACGACTCCCCTGCCCGGGACATCGCGAGCTCCACCGACAACGAGGCGGGCGGCAGCACGAGGGCTGCCGCGACGACGCCAGAGGCGATCACGCCTCCGGCGACCGTCGCGGCGGTCGCCAGGGCGCCGGACTCGGCGTGACCGTGCTCGTGACCGTGCCCGTGCTCGTGCTCGTGGCCCTCCTCGGCGCCGAGCGGCAGCGTGCACGACCAGATCGCGCCCAGGAGCGTCACCACCGCCGCGGTGCACGCGAACCACACCGACTCGGGGCTGATGTAGAGGGTGAGCTGCCCGGCGAGGCCGAGCACGAGGATCACGACCGACACCGCCGCGGCGAGGCCGATGCCCAGCCAGCGCGATCCGAGACAGCGCAGCCGCTCAGCCAAAGACGTTCACCCCGATCCCGATCGCGAAGGCCGCCAGCAGCACGACGGAGACGATGCCGACCAGGGCCCGCGTGGTGAAGGTGGTGCGCAGCAGCGCGATCATCTTCACGTCGACGAGGGGTCCCGTCAGCAGGAACGCCACGACGGCGCCCGACGAGAACGTCGAGGCGAACGTCAACGCCACGAAGGCGTCGACGTTCGAGCAGACCGCGACGATGATCGCGAGGGCCATGAGCGCGAGGACGGACAGCACGGGGTTGGAGCCGATCGCCAGCAGCACGTCACGCGGGATCAGCACCTGCACGGCTCCGGCGAGCGCCGAGCCGATCACGAGTGCGGGCATCACCGCGCGCAGCTCCGCGAGGAACTGCGCGAGGCTTCGGCGCACTGGTGTGCCCGGCTCGTGATTCACACGCTCGCAGGTGTCGGCGAACCGCTGGGTCAGCAGCGCGTCGGGGGACGGATGCCGGCTGTAGATCCATCCGATGAGATTCGCGATGAGGTAGCCCCCGACGAGACGGGCGACGAGGATGCCCTCGTCGAAGCCGAACGCCGCGTGCGTGGTGAGGATCACGATCGGGTTCACGATGGGCGCGGCGATGAGGAAGGTGAGCGCCTCGGCGGGGGCGAGACCGCGCATCATGAGACCGCGCGCGAAGGGCACGTTTCCGCACTCGCACACCGGGATCAGCATGCCCAGCAGCGACAGCACCGCCCTGCGCGCCCACGCTCGCTTCGGCAGCCAGCGGTGGATGACGTCGGCCGGCAGCCACACCTGCACGATGATCGACAGCAGCACCCCGAGAACAACGAACGGCAGCGCCTCGATGAGCACGCTCAGCGCGAGAGTTAAGCCGTCGGAGAAGCGGTGTGGGAGATCGGCCGTGTACAGCAACGGCAGGAAACGGTCGATGAGGAACAGCGCCGCGACGATCGCGACCCCGATCGCCGCGCCGATCCAGGGGCTGCGCCGGGTTCCCGAGCCGGTCGCCCGCCGGGGCCCGCTCTCCGAGCGCTCGAGAACCGGGTGATGCGAGGTCGCCGGATCCGCAGAAGACCTCACGCGCCCGCTTCCTCGGCGTCCTGTGCGCGCGTCGCCGTGCACTCGGCGCACAGGCCGAAGATGTCGACGACGTGCTCGGCCTGGGTGAACCCGTGCTGCGCGGCGGTGCGGTGCGCCCACTGCTCGACGTCCTTGGCCTCGATCTCGACGGTGAGCCCGCAGGTGCGGCAGATGAGGTGGTGGTGATGTCCCTGGGTCGAGCAGGCGCGGTAGAGCGCCTCCCCGTCTGGACTCTGCAGCGAGTCGGCGTCGCCGGAGGCGGCGAGGCCTGCGAGCGCGCGGTAGACGGTGGCGAGGCCGATGCCGGTGTTGTCCTCGCGGAGCCCCGCGTGCAGGGTCTGCGCGCTCACGAATCCGCGCGCGTCGGCGAGCGCTTCGCGCACGCGCTCGCGCTGCCAGGTGTTCCGCTGAGCCATGCGACGAGTCTAATCGCCGGGGTCCTTCCCCGGGCTGAGAGCCTGGTGCAGGGGCTTCCGCAGGTGCGGGTGCGCAGCGGCATCCGCTGTTCAGGGGTGCGCGATGCGCACGACCCGTTCGCGACGCGCGCCGACCGCGCGGCAGACGAGGTAGATCACGAACGAGATGGAGGTGATATACGGGCTCACCGGCAGCGTCCCCATGATCGCGAGCAGGATGCCGCCCACCGCCGAGGCGATGCCGAAGACGGCTGCGAACACCGGGACGGCGACCGGCCCCGCGGTGAGGCGCAGCGCCGCCGCGGCCGGCGTCACCACGAGCGCCATCACGAGCAGCGCGCCGATGATGTGCACGGCGACGGCGACGACGAGGCCCAGCAGCAGCATGAACGCGAAGGAGACGCCGACCACCGGCACGCCCCGCGCCGCCGCCGACTGCGGGTCGAGCGAGTCGAAGCGCAGCGGGCGCCAGATCAGCAGCAATCCGAAGAGCACGACGGCGCAGATGCCGGCGAGCCAGCCCAGCTGCGCCGACTGCACCGACACGATCTGTCCGGTCAGCAGGCTGAAGCGTCCTGCGGCCCTGCCGTTGTAGAGCGAGAGGAAGAGGATGCCGAGCCCCAGGCCGAACGGCATCAGCACGCCGATGATCGAGTTGCGCTCGCGCGCCCGCGCCCCGAGCCAGCCGATGAGCGCCGCCGCCAGGAGCGAGCCGACGAGGGAACCAGCGACGACGTCGGCACCGATGAGGAGGGCCGCCGCCGCGCCGGCGAAGGAGAGCTCGCTGATGCCGTGCACGGCGAACGCCATGTCGCGCTGCATGACGAACACCCCGATGAGACCGCCGACGAGGCCGAGGATCGCGCCGGCCCACACCGAGTTCGACACGAGCTCGAGGATCTCGCCGTACTGCGAGAGACCGCCGAACATGGCGGATCCGATGTCGTCGAGGTTCACGCCGCGTCCCCCGACTCGTGATGATGGTGGTGCGCCGCCTGCTCGGCATCCGGCGCGCCGACGACGACGAGCCGCCCCCCGGCCTCGAGCACGAAGACCGGAGCGCCGTAGAGCGCGGAGAGGACCTCGCCGGTCAGCACCTCCTGCGGGGTGCCGAGGGTGAACTGCCCGTTCGCGAGATAGAGGATGCGGTCCACGATCTCGAGCACGGGGTTGATGTCGTGGGTGACCAGCAGCACGCCGGCGCCGGTGCGCCGATGCGCGTCGATGAGGCCGACGACCGCCTGCTGATTGGCGAGGTCGAGGCTGGTGAGAGGCTCGTCGCACAGGAGCAGACGGGGGTTCCCGGCGAGGGCCTGACCCACGCGCAGCCGCTGCTGCTCGCCGCCGGAGAGCAGGCCGACAGGCTTGTCCGCGAAGGCGCGGGCGCCGACGGCGTCGATCAGTGCGTCGACGCGCACCCGATCGCCGCGACGCGGGAACGGGAACCCGAAACGGTGGCCGTCGACGCCGAGGGCGACGAGGTCGCGCCCCCGCATCGACGTCTCGGACGGCAGCGGGCGCGCCTGCGGGAGATAGCCGATCTCGCGGTTGCCGTGCCCGCGCACGGCACGGCCGAGGGCCGTGATGCTGCCGGCCGACAGCTGCTGCAGGCCGAGGATGGCGCGCAGCAGCGTCGTCTTGCCCGAGCCGCTCGGGCCGAGCACCGCGACGAGCTCGCCGGGCGCGACGTCGAGGTCGAGGCCGTGCCACAGTTCGCGGTCGTCGCGGCGGATCGCGGCGCCGCGGATCTGCAGCGGCGGAGCGAGCGCGTCAGAGGTCACCTGTCGAGATTACCGGCGAGCACCGCGATGTTGTCCTGCATCCAGCTGATGTAGGTGTCGCCATCAGGGACGAGTTCGGTGACCTCCTGCACGGCGGTGCCTGCGGCCTCCGCCGCGTCGATCACCTGCGTCGTCTCGGCGCCGCCGGTCTGCGCATTGGCGAAGAGCACCTTGATATCGCCGGCCTCGATCAGGTCGAGAGACTCGAGCAGGGTCGCCGGCGGGACGTCCTGACCCTCCTCGACCGCCTCGCTGAAGGCCTCGGGGGTGACGTTGACGAGGCCTGCGGCCTCGGCGAGGTACAGCGGCACCGGCTCGGTGACGAAGATCTTGTCTCCATCGTGCGCGGCCTTGATCTCGGCGAGCGAGTCCTCGAGGCCGGTCAGCTCCGCCTGGAAGGCAGCGAGATTCTCCTCGTAGTCGGCTCGGTTCGCGGCGTCGAGCTCGATGAGCTCCTCGGCGATCGCCTCGGCGACATGCTGGATCGTGTGCGGGTCGTACCAGACGTGCTCGTTGAAGCCCTCGATGTGGTCGTGACCCTCGTGGCCGTCTTCGTCGGCGTGCTCGGTCTCGTCGTGCTCGGCGTCGGTGTCCTCGGCCTCGTCCTCGTCCTCGTCAGTGTCGTCGTCGTGCGGCTCGGCGGTCTCGTCGGTCTCAGCGTCGGCGTCGTCCTCATCGTGGTCGTGCGCCTCGGAGCCTGGGAAGTCGTCCGAGTACTCGACGGCCGTGACGACATCCGCATCGGAGCCGCTCGCGTCGCGCAGCGTCTCGATGAACGCGTCGTAGCCGCCGCCGTTCTCGATGATCAGCTGCGCGTTCTTGACGGTGAGCTGATCGGATGCCGACGCCTCGTATTCGTGCGGATCCTGTGCGAGCGACGCGATGATCGAGGACACCTCGACGTGATCGCCGCCGATCTGCGCGGCGATGTCGCCGTACACGTTCGTGGAGGCCACCACGCGGATGCCGTCGCCCCCGGCATCCGCGCCCCCCTCTCCCGTACCGTCCGCATCGTTCGTGCCGCTGGCGCAGCCGGACAGCGCGAGGACGGCGACGGAGGCGAGGGCGAAAGCGGATGCGGTCCTGTTCATGCCCCCAGCCTAAACGCGAATGAGAACCATTATCAAATCGGATGGCGGGAGGGCGACGTGTTTTCGACCTTCTCCGCCAGCCCACTTGCACGGTCGGGGTACGGATGCACGACCGAAACCGCGTTCCGGTCGTGCATCCGTACCCCGCTCGTGCATCTGTGCCCCGGGAATGTCACGGGGCCGAGGGTCGGGCGGGGCGACGTCAGACGAGGGATGCCGGCGCGATCCAGACCGTCGACTCCGCGGGCACGGCGCCGTCGACCACGGAACCGAGCACGACGTCGGCGGCATCCGCCCCGAGGTCGAACGGCTCGGCGCCGAAGTTCGTCACGACCTGCCAGCCGTTCGGCCGCGCGAAGCGCAGCACGTCGTCGCGCCCGGTCTCGATCCACTCGAGACCCTCCGGCCCCTGCAGCTCACGCCTGAGGCGCAGCGCCGCGCGGTACAGCGAGAGCGTCGACGCCTCGTCCGCGGCCTCGACCTCGACCGCGCTGGCGGCGAACCACTCCGGCTGCGGCAGGTGCGGCGCGGCCGCGCCGAACCCCAGCGATGGGCCATCGGCGCTCCAGGGCAGCGGCACGCGGCATCCGTCCCTGCCGTACTGCTCCTGGTTCGTGCGGAAGAAGGTCGGGTCCTGGCGCTGCTCCGGCGCGATCTCGGCCACCTCGTGCAGGCCGAGCTCCTCGCCCTGGTAGAGGTAGGCCGAACCGGGAAGGCCGAGCATGAACAGCGTGGCGGCGTGCGCACGGCGCAGGCCCCCGTCGCGGTCGAGGGCCGACGGGTCGGCACCCGCCTCGAGCCAGCCGCCGCCGTGCCGACCCGGCACCTCGCCCTCCGGCACGGGCAGCGAGAGCCCGTAGCGCGTCGGGTGACGGAACACGTCATGGTTCGAGAGCACCCAGGTGCTCGACGAGCCCGACTCCGCGGCGAGTGCGAGATTGTGGGCGACGACGTCGCGGAACTGCCGCGCGTCGAAGTGCGCCATCAGCAGATCGAAGTTGAACGACTGGCCCAGGCTCTCGGGGGCCGCGTACTTGGGCACCCGGTCGGAGGCGACCCACGCCTCGGCGACGGCCGTACGGGGCGGGTCGTACGAGTCGAACACCTCGCGCCATTCGGCGTAGATCTCGTGCACGTCGTCGCGGTCGAGCAGCGGGTGGTTGCCGTCGATCGGGATCAGGGCGAGCTCATCGCGGCTGGGCAGCGGCTCGGTGAGATCCTTCGTGAGCATGTGGGCCACGTCGATGCGGAATCCGTCGACCCCGCGATCAGACCAGAACCGCAGCGTCTTCACGAAGTCGGCGCGCACCTCGGGGTGGTCCCAGTTGAGGTCGGGCTGCTCGATGGCGAAGCTGTGCAGATACCACTGGCCGTCCTCGACCCGCTCCCAGGCCGAGCCGCCGAACATCGACACCCAGTCGGTGGGCGGCAGCTCGCCGTTCTCGCCTGTGCCCTCGCGGAAGATGTAGCGCTCACGGGCGGCGGAGCCTCGGCCTGCGGCCAGCGCCTCCTGGAACCAGGCGTGCAGGTCCGAGGTGTGGTTCGGGACGATGTCGACGACGACCTTGATGCCGCGCGCATGCAGGTCCTCGACCATCGTGTCGAAGTCGGCGAGGGTGCCGAGCCGCGGGTCGACGTCGCGGTAGTCGGCGACGTCGTAGCCGCCGTCGGCGAGGGCCGACGGGTAGAAGGGGCTGAGCCACACGGCGTCGATGCCGAGGTCGGCGAGATAGTCGACGCGGGAGAGGATGCCGGGGATGTCGCCGAGCCCGTCGCCGTTCGCGTCGGCGAAGCTCCGAGGATAGATCTGGTAGACGGCGGCCTGTCGCCACCATGCGGGAGCTTCGCTCGTCGTGGGATCGACGGAGGTGGCCATCAGTTTCCTTTCCGGAGGTCGTGACGTCATGAGTTGATTTTGTGACGAAATCAATTATAGGGCGCCCGTCCGCGACGGGCGCCCCTGGCGTGGCCTCAGCCCTTGACCGCGCCCTGCGTGACGCCCTCCATCACCCAGCGCTGGGTGAACAGGTACGCGACGATGGCCGGCGCCATAGCCATGAGGTACGAGGCGAACGACACGTTGTAGTTACTCGCGAACTGCGACTGGAACAGGTTCTGCCGGACCGGCAGAGTCTGCAGCGCCGGATCGGAGATGATGAGCGACGGCATCATGAAGTCGTTCCACGCGTACAGGAACGCGAAGATGCCCACCGTTGCGCTCATCGGAGCGAGCAAGGGGAAGATGATCTGCCAGAAGGTCTGCCAGGTCGTCGCCCCATCGATCCGAGAACTCTCCTCAAGCTCCAGCGGAATCGACCGCAGGAACGCCGTGAACAACAGCACGCTGAAACTCAGCTGGAACATCGTGGCGAGCAGGATCACGCCGAACGGATTGTCCAGATGCGCCCACCCTGTCAGCTGGATCTGCGGCAGGGCAACCACCGGGAACGGAATGAACATCGCCGCCAGCAGATAGAAGAACGACCAACGGAACAGTCGGCGCTCCCAGTTGCGAACAATGGCGTACGAGGCGAAACCCGCGAGCACGATGGTCAGCACGACCGTGCCTGCCGTGACCAGCAGTGAGATGCCGGCGCCCACAGGCCATTTCGTCAGGGTCCACGCCTGCACGAAACCGTCGATCGAGAACGGCGCCGGAAGCGAGAACGCATTGCCATCGACCGCTTGGCTCGTCGTCTTGAAGGCCATCGAGACGGTCACGTACAGCGGAAGCAGCACGGTCACAGCGCACAAGATCAGGATGATCGTTCCCGACCAGTTGACCCGCTCCATCGTGAACTTCGGGGGCTTCGGCGCACGACTACCCAGAATGACCGCCTGCGTGGAGTCCGTGGTGACAGGGACGTGAGTCGACATCAGAGTGCGTTCCTTCCGCGGTTCGCCGAGAGCTGGATCAGGGCGATGATGATGGCGACGATGAAGAACAGGGTCGCATTGGCCATCTGATAGGCGTAGTCGCCGCCGTTGAACCCCGTGATGATCGTCATGGCGACGCTGCGCGTCGCAGTGCCGGGGCCGCCGTTAGTGAGACCGATGATGATGTCGTACGCATTCAGGAAGCCCTTGAATCCAAGAATGATGTTGATCACCACGTAACCGGCGACCAAAGGCACTGTGATGCGGGTGAGCTGCTGGAACTTTGTCGCCCCGTCGATGTCGGCTGCCTCGTAGACATCGCCCGGCACCGAGAGGAGTCCGGCGATGTAGATGAGCAGAGTGCCGGGAATGGCCTGCCACGCGGTCACGATGACGATCGCGATCCACGCGAAATCGGGGCTGGCGAGGATGCTGGTCTGCAGCCACTCGATCCCGGTCGCGGCCCCGAATGCGGGGAGCGAGTTGGAGAACAGGAAGTTGAAGACGTAGGCGATGATGATGCCGGAGATCACCATCGGGATCACGAAGATCGCTCGAAGACCCGTCTTGAATCGGATGCGGGAGGTGAGCCCGACCGCGAGCATGAACGCAACGATGTTGACCACGATGACCGTGGCGAGCGAGAACCCGAAGGTGAACAGGTAGCTCTGCAGCACCGCCGGGTCGCTGAAGATCGCGATGTAGTTCGTCAGTCCGCTGAAGTTCCACGTACCGATGCCGATGGAGTCCGTGAAGCTGAAGAAGATGCCCATCACCGCTGGCACGGTGATGGCGAGCGTGAACAGTATCAGGGTGGGGATCAGGAACAGATAGTAGATCGGCTCGACCCGGGCAGTGCTGCGCCGGATCTTCTTGTCGCCACCGGTGACGATGGTCGTCGTCGTGCTCATTCTGCGTTCTCCTTCTGCACGGGGGCGCGGAAGGCGAGACGCGCCCAGTCTGCGTCCAAGGTCGCAAGATTCGACTCCACGCTCCCGCCGAGCGCCATCAACTGCGCATAGCTGAACACCGGGATGGTCTTGGACACCAGCACCGAAGGGCCCTGATAGATCTTGCCGTCGTTGATGTAGGGGATCATCCCCTCGATCCGTGGATCATCGGGTTCAGCCGCGCTCTTGGTCGGCGTGAATCCGAGTTGCGAAGCGTTGTAGGCCTCGATGTTCTCCGGCTCGAAGAGATACTCGAGGAAGTCTCTTGCGGCCTCTTTGTGGGTCGAAGCGTCGGGGATCATCGCGGCAAGATCCAGGTTGACGCGCACTTTGAGGTCGCCTTCGTCATCCGTCATCGGCAGCGGGAAAGTGCCGAGATCGAGATCGGGCGAAGTCTTCGCGATCTCGCTGAACGCCCACGGGCCCTGCAGATACATCGCGGCCTTGCCCTGGGCGAAGGCGAGGTTGCCGTCGCCGTAGCCGCGGCTGGCGGCATCCGCGTTGGTGTATTCCAAGAGCTGCTGCATCTTGTCCATCGGCTCGGCGAAATCGTTCGAGAACGATGTTTCGCTGTCAGCGCTGACATCTGCCCCCTCGGCTGCGAGCTTGTCGAAGAAGTCGAGGACATCGATCGATCCACCGATCGAATAGTCGTACCAGCCTTGACCGACTGTCCAATCGTCTTTGAGCGTGGCATAGAACGGGGTGACCCCGGCCGCCTGCAGAGTGTCGCAGACGTCGAGCAGCTCATCCCAGGTGGTCGGCACCTCAAGGTCGTTGGCCTCGAAGATCTCCTTGTTGTAGATCACCGACGCAGCCATCACCGAATAGGGCAACGCGCTCTGGCGACCTTCACACTTGCCGTACTGGTCGAGAAGAGGCTGATAGTCCTCGTTCATCTCAGATGCCGCCGTCGTCCCGCTGAGATCGCTGAGCGTGCAGCGGGCGACGAAGCGAGCGACCTCCATGTTGTAGTTGGCGAGCATCAGATCGGGTGGGTTTCCGCGAACGAAGCTCGCCGAGACCACGTCGACACCCGAGGTGTCGATCACGACGTTCACCTCGTTCTGCGAGGCGTTGTACTGCGAAACGAGGTCGGTCATGAACTCGATGGCCTCGCGCTTGCTGAACGTGAAACGGATCGTCTCCCTGCCGTCGCCCGCCGAGCATCCGGCCAGGAGCGAACCGCCGAGAGCCAGCACCGCCCCGACGGCGAGCGCCCGCCTGGCGCGTGTCATTTTTCGAGACACCGTTGTCCTTCCGTAGGAGGCGAACTAAATCTAGTCGCCAAATCAACTCCATCAGACGGTACCCTCTCGAAAGAGGAAGGGTCAAGGGGTGTGACGAAGATGCGCAAGGGGGAAGCCGGCCGCGCCAGCACCGACGCGGTGCTGGCGTTCTGCTGGAGTGCCCGCGTGCTCACCGCCACCGACGCCATGGAGGCCACCGGTCTCACCCGCTCGACCGTGATCGACGCGATCGACGAGCTCGTCGAGGCCGGTGTGCTGCGGGAGCTCCCCAACGCGCGCGCGGCCGGCGAGTACCGCAGCGGCCGCCCCGCCCGCCGTTTCGAAGTGCGCACCGATTTCGGCATCGTCGTGGGTCTCGACGCCGGCAACGCCCACATCGCCGTGACGGTGGCCGACCCGTTCGACCGCGTGCTCGCGCACCGTCGCATCGAGATCGGACGCAGCCGGTCCGCGCGCGCGCACCGGCGGATCATTCTCGACCTGCTGAATGAGACCCTCGCATCGGCAGGCGAGACGAGGGAGCGCATCCTGGCCGTGTGCGCCGGCGTCGCCGCTCCCGTCGACCGCCAGGGCTTCTCGCCCCCGCATCCCGAGCTCTTCTGGGAGCGCACGAATCCCGACCTCATCGAACTGCTCGCCGACTGGGCGCCGGTCGTCGAGGTCAAGAACGATGCGCAGCTCGCCGCGGCCGCAGAGGGCGCCGAGGGCGCAGCGATCGGATGCCAGGACTACGTCGCCCTGCTCGCCGGCGAGCGCTTCGGCTCCGGCGTCGTCGTCGACGGGCATCTGCTGCACGGCGCGCACGGCGGTGTCGGTGAGGGCGTCGTCTTCGACCACGTCGTCGGTGTCGGGAGCGCCTTCGGCCTGCGCTACGGCATCGAGCGTCAGGTGCGTGCGGCGCTGGAGGCCGGCGAGATCTCCCCCGACGGGGCGCTGGCCGCCCTTGCATCCGAGGAGGACATCCCGCCGCAAGCCGTCCTCGAACTCGCGTCAGCCGGCGACGCCGACGCGCTGCTCGTGGCCGAGCGGGTCGGGTCGGCCCTCGCCACCGTGATCGGCGTGCTCGGCAGCACATTCGACCCCGACCGCGTCATCGTGTGCGGGGCGATCGCCGAGGGGATCGAGCCCGTGCTCGCCGCCGCCCGGCGCCTGCTCCCCGAGAGGCTGCACCTGCCCGCACCCGAACTGATCGCCTCGACGCTGGGCGCCGACGTCGTCAGCCGCGGAGCGATCGCCACCGCGCGGGAGGCGGCGCGCACCCGCACCGTGCCGATGCGGGTACGAGCCGGGCTGCAGGCGGGATCGGCCGCGCTCGCGTGAGATCGCGGCCGGAGGCTGTCGGCGAAGGAGACGGCTGCCGGTTCACCGTGCCGACCTCCCGGCCTGCCCGTTCCGGCAGCCGCCCTGCCCGTTCCAGTACCCGCCCTGCCCGTTCCGGTACCCGCCCCGCCCGTTCCGGTCGCGATCTGTGCCGTTCTGGGCGCGTCAGAGCGGCACGAAGTGCGACCGGAACGACAGACGACCCGGGCTCAGCGGCACAGAGTGCGACCGGAACGACGCTTCGGGACCGTGGGATGAACGGAGCACGGCATGAACGGAGCACGGCATGAACGGGCCACGGGATCGCGCGAGCTCAGAACCACGTGACCACGAGCCCCCGGATCCCCGGATCCCCGGAACTCAGTCGACGAGCAGCGCCGGCTCCTCGAGCACGGATGCCACGTCGGCGACGAAGCGGCTCATGCCGTCGCCGTCGATCACGCGGTGGTCGAAGGATCCGGCCACCGTGGTCACCCAGCGGGGACGCACCTCGCCGTCGACGACCCACGGCTTCTGGCTGATCGTTCCCATGGCGACGATCCCCGACTCCCCGGGGTTGATGATCGGGGTGCCCGCGTCCATGCCGAAGACGCCGATGTTCGTGATGGTGATCGTGCCGCCCTGCTGATCGGCGGGGCTCGTCTTGCCCTCGCGCGCGGTGAGGGTGAGCCGGTTCAGGGCACGGGCGAGGTCGCGCATCCCGAGGTCCTGCGCGTCCTTGATGTTCGGCACGAGGAGCCCCCGCGGGGTCGCCGCCGCGATGCCGAGGTTCACGTAGTGGCGCACGAGGATCTCGTCGCCGTCTTCGCTCTCGACCCACGCCGCGTTCACCATCGGCGTGCGCCGCGCCGCCCAGATCACCGCGCGAGCCATGATCAGCAGAGGGGATACCCGGATGTCGGCGTACTCGGGTGCGGCCTTGAGCCGCCGGACGAGCTCCATCGTGCGGGTGGCGTCGATCTCCTTCCAGATCGTCACGTGCGGCGCGGAGTACGCGCTCTGCACCATCGCCGACGACGTCGCCTTGCGCACGCCCTTCACCGGGATCGACTCGGTGCGGCCGTCGCCGGCCGCCTGATCGGATCGGACGGCCGAGACGCCCCTGGCGAGACCGGGTGCGGTCGGATGCGGAGCCGGCACCTTCTCCTCGCGCACGGCGCCCCACTCCGGCGTCTGGATGTTGCGGAAGACGCTCGCCTGGTCGGCGTGCTTCACGACGTCGTCGCGGGTCACCTCGCCGTCGGCGCCGGTGGGCGCGACCTCGGTGAGATCGACGCCGAGATCGCGCGCGAGCTTGCGAATCGGCGGCTTCGCGATCACGCCGACCGACGAGCGTACAGGGCGCACGGCCGGGCGCTTGCGCCGCGAGGTGGCGCCGCCCCCTGTCCCGTAGCCGACGAGCACCGATCCTCCGCCTTCCTCAGCGGCCGGCGCCGGCGAAGCCGCACCCGAACCCGCCGCACCCGGACCCGCAGCACCTGACGAGGGGCTCGCCGCTGGTGCGGTGAACGTGATGATGGGCGTGCCGACCTCGACGGTCGTGCCCTCGGCCACGAGCAGCTCGCCGACGACGCCGGCGTACGGCGACGGCAGCTCGACGAGCGACTTGGCCGTCTCGATCTCGCAGATCACATCGTTGACCGCCACGGTGTCGCCGGGGGCGACCCTCCAGGTGACGATCTCGGCCTCGGTCAATCCCTCGCCGACATCGGGGAGGGTGAAGTTCTGCATGCTCATGGGCGGGATCCCTTCAGAACGATCAGTAGGCCAGCGAACGGTCGACGGCTTCGAGGATGCGGTCGGCGTCCGGCAGGTAGACGCCCTCGAGCTTCGCGGGCGGGAAGGGGGTGTCATACCCCGACACCCGCAGCACCGGTGCCTCGAGGGCGTAGAAGGCGCGCTCCATGACGGTCGCGGCGATCTCGCTGCCGAGGCTCGTGAAGCCCTGCGCCTCCTGCGCGTAGACCATGCGACCGGTCTTGCGCGCCGACTGGAGGATCGGCTCGTAGTCGACCGGCGACAGCGATCGCACGTCGACGACCTCGCAGCTCGTGCCCTCGCCCTCGGCGAGCGCCGCGGCCTGCAGCAAGGTCGTGACCATGGCCCCGTGGCCGACGAGGGTCACATCGGTGCCCTTGCGCACGACGCGGGAGGCGTGCAGCGGCAGCGCCGAGGCCTCGAGGTCGACCTCGCCCTTCTGCCAGTAGCGGCTCTTGGGTTCCATGAAGATCACCGGGTCGTTCGAGCGGATCGCCTCCTGGATCATCCAGTACGCGTCGTTCGGCGTCGACGGCGAGACCACGCGCAGACCAGGGGTGTGCGTGAAGTACGCCTCGGGGCTCTCCTGGTGGTGCTCGACGGCGCCGATGTGGCCGCCGTAGGGGATGCGGATCACGATCGGCAGGCTCAGCCGCCCTTCGTGCCGGTTGGTGAGCTTGGCGAGCTGCGTGGTGATCTGGTCGAAGGCGGGGAAGACGAACCCGTCGAACTGGATCTCGATCACCGGACGGAACCCGATCATCGCGAGCCCGATCGCTGTGCCAACGATCCCCGACTCGGCGAGCGGCGTGTCGAGAACCCGGCGGTCGCCGAAGTCGCGCAGCAGATGCTCGGTGACGCGGAACACGCCGCCGAGCTTGCCGATGTCCTCGCCCATCACGAGCACGCGGGGGTCGTCCTGCATGGCCGTGCGCAGACCCGCGTTGAGGGCCTTCGCGAACGGCATCGTCTCGACGGTCATGCGCCGCGCCCTCCGTTGGTCGCGGCCGCTTCGCCGGTGGTCTCGAACGACGCCTCGTAGGCGGCGCGCCATGCCTTCTGCTCGTCGATGAGCGGATGCGGCTCGCTGTACACGTGATCGAAGATCGCATCCGGCGAGGGCAGGCCCAGCTCCACGGTGCGCGAGCGCAGGTCCTCCGCGGCATCCGCCGCCTCGGCATCCACCTCGTCGAAGAAGGATGCCGACGCCCCCCGCGATGCGAGGAAGGCGCGCATGCGCGCGATCGGGTCGCGCCGCGCCCACGACTCCTCCTCGTCGGAGCCGCGGTACTTGGTGGGGTCGTCGCTCGTGGTGTGCGCGCCGAGCCGGTAGGTGACCGCCTCGATCGCACGCGGGCCGCCGCCTGCGCGCGCCTCGTCGAGAGCGACTCGGGAGACGGCGTAGCTGGCGAGGACGTCGTTGCCGTCGACACGGACGCCGGGGATGCCGTAGCCGGCGCTGCGCTCGACGAGCGGCACGCGCGACTGGGTCGATACGGGCACCGAGATCGCCCAGTGGTTGTTCTGCAGGAAGAAGACGGTCGGCGCCTGATAGCTCGCGGCGAAGACCATGGCCTCGTGCACGTCGCCCTGGCTGGAGGCGCCGTCGCCGTAGTAGACGATGACGGCCTCGTCGTGTTCGGGGTCGCCGGTGCCGCAGCGTCCGTCGAAGGCGAGGCCCATGCCGTAGCCGGCGGCGTGCAGGGTCTGCGAGCCGAGCACGAGCGTGTAGAGGCGGGTGTTGCCGTTGGCGGGATCGCTCGGATCCCATCCGCCGTGGGAGACGCCGCGCATGAGCTTGATGATGCTGATCGGGTCGACGCCGCGGATGCGGGTGACGGCATGCTCGCGGTACGACGGGAAGATCGTGTCCTGCGGGCGTGCGGCGCGGGCCGAGCCCACCTGGGCGGCCTCCTGCCCTCGGCTCGGCGGCCACAGCGCCAGCTGCCCCTGCCGCTGCAGGTTGGTGGCCTGGGTGTCGATGGCGCGGATGACCACCATGTCGCGGTAGAACTGCTCGAGCTCCGCGTCGGCGATCCTCTCGATGAGGGGGACGTACTGCTCGGCGGCGTCGGTCGGGGCGAAGCGTCCGGCGTCGTCGAGGACGCGTACGAGTGGCGTGTCGGGAGTGCTCACGAACCCCACCGTACCGCCGCGCGCATTCCTGGTCACGTATACCTAGGATGCCCTCGTATCTCTCGGGAAGTCGAAGAAACGGCCGATCAGCGCAGGGAGGTGCGGTGCTCGACGGAGCGTGCGCCCCACCATGCCATCACGACGATCAGGGCTGCGCTCGTGAACACGAATCCGAGGCCGAGCACCTGTGGCGGCTGTCCGCTCGCAGCGGCCGGATCGCCTTCGTGCAGTGCGGCGATGAAGGCGTCCAGCATCCCGCGCGGCACCAGCGTGCCGGCATCCGGTCCGACCATGACGAGACCCAACGGCACGAACATGATCGCGGCGAACGTGACCACCTGCATGACGAGGTAGACGACCACCGCACCGATCAGCGGAGCACCGAACCCCAGATGGTTGTACCGCTCCTGCGCGCCGATCGACATGAGCCCCGCACCCGCGACGACCAGGTAGACGATCTGCAGCAGCAATGAGGACGCGGCGAACCACACCATCCAGGGCTCGACCATGCCGAGTCCCGTGCGCAGGAACTCGAACGGCTCGAGGCCCTCCGAGAGCGCGAAGGCGACGGCGGCGCCGACGAGCGCGATCGCGCTCAGCGCAGCGGCGGCGATCGCGATGACGAGGCCGTGGAGCACCTTGGCGATGAACAGGGTGCGTCCGTGCACGGGGAGGGTCATCGTGAAGTACCCCTCGCGCCCGTACATCGTGCGCCAGTAGTTCGCGACCAGCAGCCCGAGCACGATGACGGTCAGCGCGATGGCGGCGGCGATGCCGACAACCAGGCCGATGCCGCCGATCACCGGTATCCGCAGCACGGTCAGGGTGAGCGAGACGACGGTGACGAGCAGCGTGATGCCGACGACGGCGAACAGGCTCTTCCTGATCGCGCGGAAGTCCTGCGCGATGAGCGTGGCGATCATGACGTGTACACCTTCCGGAACAGGGCGTCGAGGCTGGTGCCGTGCTCGGCGCGGAGCTCGTCGGCCCCGCCCTGCAGCAGCACCGTCCCGGCGCGGAGGAACAGCACGGAGTCGACGATCTGCTCGACGTCCTGGATCAGGTGCGTCGAGATGAGCAGCAGGGCGTCTTCGTCGAAGTTGGAGAGGATGCCGCGCAGGATGACGTCGCGCGAGGCCGGGTCGACGCCGGAGATCGGTTCGTCGAGCAGATACACGCGGGCGCGCCTGGACATCGCGAGCGAGATCTGCAGCTTCTCGCGCATGCCCTTCGACATCTCCTTGAGGGTGCGGTCCCACGGCAGGGCGAAGAAGTCGACCATCTGCCGCGCCTTCTCCGCGTCGAAATCGGCGAAGAAGCGCGCAAACAGATCGATGGAGTCGGCGGCGCGGTGCGCGTCGGGGAGGAAGGAGGCATCGGGGAGGAACGACACCGACGCCTTCGATTCCGGTCCAGGCGCGTACCCCGCGATCCGTACGCTGCCCTCCCACTCGGCGAGGACGCCGACGAGGATCTTCAGCAGCGTGGTCTTGCCCGAGCCGCTGTCACCCATCAGCCCGACGATCTGACCAGGAGCGAGGGCCAGGTCCAGGCCCTCGAGGGCGGGCCGGCCGCGGTAGGACCTGGTGAGGCCGGTGACCTCGATCGCGAGCGGCGTGTTCATGGCGCTTCCCTTCCGGTCGTCTCCTGCGGCTCCCCCAGCGAAGGGGCGTCGTCGTGCAGATCCCAGCGCCGCGCGAGCAGGTCGGCGGCTTCGGCGAGCGTCATCCCGATACCCCGCGCCTCGGCGGCGAACCTGTCGGCCGTGGCCTCGGCGAGCGCAGTGCGACCGCCGGTGACCGCACTCTCGTCGGCGGTCACGAAGCGACCGGCCGTGCGCTCCGTGGCGGTGAGGCCGAGCCGGTCGATCTCGCCGAGCGCCTTCTGCACGGTGTTCGGGTTGACGCCGAGCTCGAGAGCGAGCTCGCGCACCGATGGCACCCTGGCCCCCGGCGCCCACACGCCGGTGACGATGCGCCGACGGAACTCGTCGACGAGCTGCGCCCAGATGGGGCGGGAGTCATCGATCTGCATGCGTCTTACTGTATTAAGACAGTGATACAGATGTCCAGAGGCGTCGCGAGATCACCCGGAGCCTTCGGGCGGCCGGGCGGAAAGGAGCCGCCGGCTCAGCACAGGGTCGCGGCCACCTCGAGCACGCGGTCCACCGACGCCTCCTCACCGATGGAGATGCGGATGCCGTCGCCGGCGAAGGGCCGGACGATGAGGTCCTCGTCGGCGAAGACGGCAGCAGCGGCATCCGTCCCGTCGCCGGTGGGGAGCCAGACGAAGTTGCCCTGCGCATCGGGCACGTCCCAACCCTGCGCGCGGAGCCCTGTGACGAGACGGGTGCGGCGCTTGATGAGCACGGCGACCCGTTCGAGCAGTTCGGCCTCGGCGTCGAGGCTGGCGATGCCGGCGCTCTCGGCGGCCGCGGTCACCGAGAGCGGGATGCCGGTGGTGCGCGCGGCGTCGAGGACCTTCTCGTGGCCGATCGCGTAGCCGACGCGGAGCCCCGCCAGCCCGTAGGCCTTCGAGAACGTGCGCAGCACGACGACGTTCGGATGCCGCTCGTAGACGCGTTCGGCGAGACCGTCGACGGCGTCGGGTGCGGTGACGAACTCGGCGTAGGCCTCGTCGAGGATGATGAGCACGTCAGCGGGGATGCGGTCGGCGAAGGCGGCGAACTCGGCGCTGGTGACGATGGGCCCGGTGGGGTTGTTCGGGGTGCACACGATGATCGCGCGGGTGCGTTCGGTCACGGCATCCGCCATCGCGTCGAGATCGTGCCGGGCGTCGGCGGTCAGCGGGACCTGGACGCCGACGGCCCCGGCGACCAGCGGCAGGCTCGGGTACGCCTCGAAGGAGCGCCAGGCGTAGACGACCTCGTCGCCGACGGATGCCGTGGCCAGGATCAGTTGATGCAGGATCGCGACGCTGCCCGAGGCGACGTGCACCTGATCGGGGTCGACGCCGTAGCGCGCGCCGAGACGGGCGCGCAGTCGGCCTGCTGTCGCGTCGGGGTAGCGGTTGATCGGCGTCGTGTCCTGCAGAGCCTCCAGCACCGACGGGAGAGGTGCGAAGGGGTTCTCGTTGCTGGAGAGCTTGAACGCATCGGGCCCGGCCTGCCGTCCCTGCCGATAGGGGGCGAGAGCAGCGATGGCTGGGCGGATGCGGGGCAGGATCGGCTCGGTCACGATGACGAGTCTATGGATTCGGCGATCATCCTGGTGATGAGTGCGATCATGAGCCCCTTCTCCTTCGGGGCGCTCATCGCGACGAGCAGCGTGAGCGCGGCGAGCGCGTTGTTATTGATGGCGTTGTCGCTTGTACCCTCCAGAACGCCGTTGCGACTGAGGAACGTCACGAAGAGCGCTGCGCCGCTGCGTTTGTTGCCGTCCGAGAGCGGATGGTCCTTCACGATGAGATAGAGCAGATTTGCTGCCTTCTCCTCGACCGTCGGATAGAGCTCCTCCCCGGCGAACCCCTGATAGATCGTCCCGATCACACCGGCCAGTGCGTCTCCACGTTCCTGACCGAACAGACGGTCGGATTCGAAGTCATCCCTCACCTGTGCGATGACGTCGCGTGCTTCATCCAGCGTCAACGTCCAGGCGGGCACACGACCGCGAACAGTACCCAGATCTCCCTCGTCGTAGTCGCGCAACAGCCTCAGACCGGGGAGGTAACCAGCGACCACATCAGCGACACCCGAGACGAGTTGGTCCGTCGAACGCGCCATGATCTTCACGATCGTTCCGAGCTCGTCGAGGCGGCGTTCGTCAAGGGCCGCGCCCTCGAGAACGTAACGCCGCAGCACCTCGGAAGCCCAGCGTCGGAAGTGCACGCCTTCGGGGGATTTCACGCGGTATCCGACCGAGAGGATCATGTCGAGGTTGTAGTGCTCGACCTTTCGTTCCACCCGCCGATCGCCCTCGATCCCAACTGTCGCAAATTTTGCGACAGTTGGGATCCCGTTCAGCTCCTCCCTCAAGGCGTTGCCCACGTGCTTGCCGATGGTCTTGACATCACGGCCGAAGAGAGTCGCGAGCTGCTGTCGTGTCAGCCACACCGTTGTTCCGTCCGTGCGCACCTCGAGGCTCGTCACGCCATCGGGGGTCGTGTACAGCTCCACCTGCGTCGTCTGCTCGAGATCCATGGCATCACGCTAACGGCACAGTCGGACATCCGCTGCAGGTTGTGCTCCTCCTCGCCGGTGCCACCCGCTGACATCTCCGCCGCGGCGTGTGACACTGGGAGCACTATGCGCTTCGTCATCAGAGTCGTCGTGAACGCCTTCGCCCTGTGGGTGGTGCGGCTGATCCCCGCCCTGCAGGTGTCGGTGACCCCGTTCGCGCCCGGCGAGACCCTGCAGCTCGTGCTCACCCTGCTGGCGGTGGCCGCGATCTTCGCCCTCGTGAACACGATCATCGGCACGGTGGTGAAGATCATCGCTTTCCCGCTCTACATCCTCACCTTCGGCCTCATCGGGTTCGTCATCAACGGGTTCCTGCTCTGGCTCACCGCGTGGATCACCCAGTCGTTCGGCTGGGGTCTCACCGTCGGCCACTTCTGGTGGGGTGTCCTCGCCGCCCTGCTCATCTCGATCATCAACGGCGTCTTCGGCTTCATCCTGCGGCCGCAGTCGAAGCGCGCGCGGCGCGACTGAGTCCCGGCCCGATCCTCTGCCCCGCGGTTCACTCCGCTGGCAGCCGCACCGGGAACAGCACCCGCAGAGAGAACCAGTTCTCGTCGGAGGCGACCGAGACGACCCCGTCGTACGCGGCCGCGGCCGTCTCGATGTTGCGGAGGCCATACCCGTGCCCGCGGCCGCGCTGCCGGGTCACGATCCGATCCCCGTCGCGCAGGAGCGTGCCGTCGAAGGTGTTCTCGACCCGCACCATCGTGAAGTCGTCCTGGGAGAACACGGCGAAGCGGATCTGCCTGAGCTGATCCGGCGCCAGGGTCGATGCTCCCTCGATGGCGTTGTCGAGCGCGTTCCCGATGAGCGAGGTCAGCTCCAGCGGGCGCATGAACGACAGGAGCCTGCCGTCCGCGACGACGGAGACCTCGATGCCGCGCTCACCCGCCCTGGAGAGCTTCGCCGTCATGATCGCGTCGAGCACGTGGTTGCCGGTGTCGACCACTGCACCGTACCGGCGGATCGAGTCCTCGAGATCGTCGAGCATGCGCGAACGCGCCGAAGCGTCCTGCTCCGACCGGATCGCCTCGAGGTGGTGCTTCATGTCGTGATGCTTGCGGTTGACCTCGTCGATGGCGCGCCGGGTGATCTCGTACTGATCGTGCTGGCTGCGCAGCAGCTGGGCCATCGCCTCGGCGTCGCGCCTGGCGACCGCCTCGTGGTGCACGCGCAGCTGCACGTGCAGGGCGATGCACCCGCAGAGGTCGACCAGCGTGCGGATGTAGAGGATCTCGCTGCCGAACCTGCCGCTGAAGGGCGTATCAACACTCACGAAGCTGAGGTTCGAGATCCCGAAGGTCGCGATCGCGATCGCAACGGAGCCGACCAGCAGCGCACCGCTCGCATCCAGCCGCGCACTCCGGTTGAACTGGTGCCGCTCCATCAGCGCGACCGCTCCGAGCACGACCCCGTAGACGACCAGCGCGCCCAGGGCCTGGACGGCGCCGTCGACCCTTCCCGCGTAGAACCTGTCGAGCTGCCAGTAGACGGATGCTGCGAGCTCGGCGAGGACGAAGGCGCGCGCAGCGATGAACCCCGCCCCGCGCGCCGTGGTGTCGAGCCCGAGATGGACGAAGCCGAACATCGCGGCGGCCGCCACCGACATCCCCGGGATCCACCACGCGATCGGGAGCGTCCCCGCCCAGGTCTGCACCGCGAGCAGCACCACCAGTCCCAGCACCGCGATGCCGATCGTCGGCAGCAGCGAGAACCGGCGCCGGGCGATGAGGAGGTACACCAGGCACGCCCCCCATTCCGCGATGGCCGTGAGGTAGCGGGGTATCTCGGCGAGGACCGGTCCGACGACGTCGTTCACGCCGAGATTCCGCGAGAGCCCACGTGCTCGGCGAGGGCGGCGAGGAACTCCCGCTTGCGCGGGCGGCTGATCGGCAGCAGGCCTCCCCCTCGGATGCGGCAGTCGTTCCCCTCGATGCCCGTGACATGCCGGAGGTTCACCAACAGCCCGCTGTGGCAGCGCAGGAATCCCTTGTCCGCGAGCTCCGACTCCATTGCCTTCACGGTGGTGGCGATGCTGAACACGGTGTCCAGGGTGTGCAGGTCGATGCGGTGGCGCATCGATTCGATGTAGCGGATGTCGTCAACGGCGATCCGGTGGCGGGCGCCGTCGGTGGCGGTGAACAGGATCTCGCGGCGGGTCTGCCTGCGCAGTCTGACGAGGATGCGGTCCATCTCGTGCTCGAACGAGGTGTAAGAGACGGGCTTGAGCAGATAGCTCAGAGCGTCGACCTCGTACCCGCTGACGGCGTAGTGGGGCGATGCCGTGACGAACACGACGATGACCTCCGAATCGACCTCGCGGATCCGCCGCGCCGCCGTCATGCCATCGACCCGCGGCATCTGCACATCGAGGAACAGCACGTCCCAGTCGGGGCGGTACTCCGCCAGCACGTCGGCGCCGTCTCGGAACGCCCCGATGTGAAAACGCTCGCCGCTCGTGCGCTGATAGCGGTCGAGGTGCGAGAGCAGCCGTTCGACCGCTGCGGCGTCATCCTCGACGATCCCGATCCGAATCATTCCCGCACCTCCACGGTCGGTCAGCTGAACCCGACCACCCTGCGCGCCACATGGTAGGCGAAGCTCGTGGCCCGCCGACCGGCCTGCCCGGGAAGGTTGCTCGTCGTCCCGATCAGCGTGCGCCGCATCTGGGAGTAGAGCCAGGGGCTCTCCGCCTTGACCTCGCGCCAGAACTCGTCACGCTGCGCGAGGTGGTCGGGGGTGCCGGCGCGGGCGAGTGTCGCGCTGGTGACGGCGCACACCCCCTCCACGTAGTGCACGAGTGCGCGGTAGA
The DNA here is from genome assembly GCF_047607465.1 of Microbacterium sp. GTDB lineage: Bacteria > Actinomycetota > Actinomycetes > Actinomycetales > Microbacteriaceae > Microbacterium. The sequence goes on from NZ_JASGCY010000015.1 coordinate 34,287, forward strand.
GCTGGACGGGCACGGCGCCTCGCAAGACATCGGCCTGCGAGGGCAGCGCGGCCAGAGCCATCCGGTTCACTTTGAGCTGCTGATCGACCCGCTTGACCATCACCTCGGGCGCCACCGACTGGCCCTCACGGCCGATGTAGTACCGGTAGAGCGGGACGGGCAGATAGCGCATGCGCCGCACGTGCACGAGCGGCGTGACGACGAAGAGGTTGTCGACGTAGAACGTGTGCTCTGGCAGGCGCAGCCCGCTGTCGCGCACCACGCTCGTGCGGAAGACGATCGCGTGCATCATAAGCACCTGCCGACGGGCGAAGCGCTGGGTCTGCTCCCATCCGAACACGCGCCCTGAAGGGAACACGGTGTCGAATCGCGCGACCTTCGGCGACTTCCCCACGCGTTCGTGAACGAAGTCCGTGAAGACCGCGTCGACGTCGGCGGAGTCTGCGAGCACGTCGATCAGCATCCGCAACGACGGCGCGTCCAGCCAGTCATCGGCATCCAGCACCTTGACGAACTCGCCGCGCGCCGCAGCGAGACCGGCGTTGATCGCACCGCCGTGACCGCGATTGTCCTGGTGGATCACCCGCACCGTCTCGGGATGCTGTGCCGCCCAGGCGTCGGCGATCTGGGCCGTTCGGTCGGCCGAGCCATCGTCGACGATGACGATCTCGATTCGATTCGTTCCGGCGATCGCCCCCATCGCACGGTTCAGGTAGGCCTCGGCGTTGTAGGCGGGGATGATGATCGTGAGCAGCGGCACACCATAGAGCATGCCGGAAGATGGGGTCATTTCTCTCCTTTCTGCTCCACGATCTCACCCGTGACCGGCACCTGGCGGAAGATGACCTTGAAGATCGGGTAGAACACCCAGAAGGAGATCGCCGAGTTGATGATCATCGTGATGACGTCGGCGACGACTGAACCTGTCGCGCCCCAGCCGGCGGTGTCCATGAAGAAGGCGTAGATCGGCGCCTTGTAGAACCCCTGTGCGGCCGCGGCGATGAAGGTGATCGCCACGTAGGCGATGGCGTACCAGAACGCCGCGACCCAGATCGAGGTGTTCGATTTGAAGGTGATGTTGCGCTGCAGGAAGAAGTTGATGATCTGGGCGATGAGGAGGGTGATCTGCACGGCGAGGAAGTAGGCGAGTCCGCCGCCGCCTGAGGGCAGCGGTCCCGCCGCGTAGTCGAACATGAAGTACTGGCTGCCGTCGACGTTGGAGCCCACCGGCAGGACCTGGAAGCTCACGTCGGTCATCGCCGTGAACGAGGTGAACGCCCAGCGGAAGATCGGCATGAGCACCAGCTGCAGCACGGTGACGCCGTTGGAGAGCACGAAGAACAGCAGGAACCTCGACAGCTCGGGCCGTCGCTCCTGGAACCGGGTCCACCAGTGCGTGATCGCGGTGAACATCATGCACTCCTTCCGGCGGCGGCGTCGAACGCCTTCTTCGTCGCCCTCTCCTCGCGGCGTCCGGCGATATACGCGCCGACGACGCGGCCCAGACCGCGGACGCTCTGGCCGTTCACCAGGGTGAGGACGGCAGCGGTGAGCCGGCTCGTCGCGAGCCCCCCGCTCATCTTGGAGATCACCCGGAACGGTCCGTTCAGCAGGAACAGGATGTTCAGGTCGGGGGTGCCCGCCGCCTCGGCCTTGCGGCGACGGGAGTCCAGGAGGCGGAACACGGTGCGTGCCATGGCGCTGCGCGCGCAGGCCATCCGGTCCATGGGATCGTTGACGCCCAGCGGCCCCGTCCCCCACGAGGAGTCGGGGATCGGCCGCCGCAGCACCGCGGCGAAGGCGGCATCGTCCAGGGTGCGCAAGTCTGTGCGAGCGGCGCGAGGAACAGCGGATGCTGTGAGCGTCACGCCGGTCCGTGTCACCGTCGCGCGCAGCGGAAGATCGTGCAGGTGGCCGCCGACGGCGATCTCGTACTCGCCGGCCTCCACCTGCCAGAAGTCGCTCCCGACATCGAAGAAGCGGAACGTCCGCTCATCGAACGGGATGCTCACACGGCGGGACGCACCAGGCTCGAGCCGCACCTTCGCGTAGCCCTTGAGCTCGCGCACTGGTCGCCGCACGCCGCTGTCGCCCCTGCGGCCGACGTAAAGCTGGACGACGTCGCTTCCGGCGCGTTCCCCGGTGTTGGCGACCGTGACCTGTGCACCGCTGTCGTCCACGACGAGGTCGCGGTACTCGAAGCGGGTGTAGCTGAGCCCGTAGCCGAAGGGGAAGGCGACGGGGACTCCGGCGGTCTCGTAGTACCGGTAGCCGATGAACGGTCCTTCGCGATACTCCGCCGTACGCGCGCGGCTCGGGAAGGCCCCGGCGGTCGGAGTGTCGGCCAGGGCGACCGGCATCGTCTCCGCGAGGCGCCCTGCCGGATCGGCGGCGCCGGTGAGGACGTCTGCGATCGCCTCGGCGCCGGCCTGTCCGCCGAGGTAGGCGTGCAGGAGGGCTGCGGCATCCGCTGCCCACGGCGTCTCGACGGCGCCGCCGGCGCTGAGCACGACCACCGTCTTCGCGTTGACGCGGCGGATCGCGGCCAGCAGACGCACCTGCTCGTCGGGGAGCGCGAGCGTCGAGCGATCGAGCCCCTCGGACTCGGCGATCTCCGGGAGCCCGAGGGCGAGCACGACGACGTCGGCGCGCGCTGCGAGGGCGACAGCCTCGTCGATCAGCGCGGGATCGGGCCTGCCGTCTCGCCGGAAGCCCTGCGCCACGCCCGCGAGGGCCACCGTCGTCGAGGCCGCCAGCGTCTCGGCGAGCGTCGGCACGCGCGTCGCGTTGACCAGGGAGGAGCCGGCGCCCTGGTAGCGAGGGGCCGTCGCGAAGGCGCCGACGAGCGCGATCGACGTCCCCTCCGGGAACGGAAGGATGCCGTCCTCGTTGCGCAGCAGCACCGCCGACTCCGCCGCCGCCCGGCGCGCCAGCGCGTGATGGGCGTCGAGGTCGACGCTCGCGCGCCCATGGGCCGTGACGTGACGGACCAGGTCGATCAGCTCCGCCACCCTGGCGTCGAGGTCCGCGACCGGCAGGGAGCCGGACTCGACGGCCTCGACGATGGCCCGTGCCGAGTCGAAGCCGGGCGAGGGCATCTCGAGGGTTCCGCCTGCACGCACCGCCGCGACGGGGTCGTTGCCGCCGCCCCAGTCGGAGACCACGGCGCCGTCGAAGCCCCACTCCTCGCGGAGGACCTCGGTGAGCAGGTGCGGGTTCTCGTGCGCGTACACGCCGTTGACGAGGTTGTAGGACGACATGATCGCCCAGGGAGAGGCCTCGCGGACGACGATCTCGAACGCCGTGAGGTAGATCTCGCGCAGGGTGCGCTCATCGACCACGCTGTCGCTGACCATGCGTCGCAGCTCCTGGCTGTTGACGGCGAAGTGCTTGGGCGTCGCCGCCACCCCCGCCGACTGGATGCCGCGGATGTACGCGGCGGCGAGCCGCCCCGACAGTTCAGGGTCCTCGGAGAAGTACTCGAAGTTGCGGCCGCCGAGCGGGCTGCGCTTGATGTTCAGCCCGGGGCCGAGGAGCACCCCGACCCCCTGGGCCGAGGCCTCAGCGCCCAGCGCGGCACCGATCTGCTCGGCCAGCTCGTCGTCCCAGCTCCCCGCCAGCGTTGCAGCGGTGGGGAAGCAGGTCGCAGGCTCCGAGCCGTTGATGCCGAGATGATCTGCCGACCCGACCTGCTTGCGCACGCCGTGCGGGCCGTCCGCGAGCCAGACGGCGGGCAGGCCGATGCGCTCGATCGCGCGGGTCTGCCAGGTGTCGGCGCCGCTGAGCAGCGCCGCCTTCTCCAGCAGCGTCAGCTCGCCGACGAGGGTTGCGGTGTCTTTCACGTTCTTGTCTCTCCAACGCTGTTGCGTCATCGCCTGCGGCAGGGGGATGCCGGCTCGCCGAGTCTCAGCATCCCCCTGCCCTGCCGTTTCACGCCGCCTGCGGTCGGTCCTGACGCTGACGGATCAGCCGGCGGGTGACGAAGAAGACGATCGCAAGCAACGCGATGCCCAGCACGACGTCGAGGACGACGAGCCCCCACATCCACGGCGGCGTCACGGACACGAGCTCGCCGCCCGCTGACAGCCCGTTCATGGCGTTGCTGTTCACGATCGCGTACGCGATGTTGTGAGCGGCGTTCACGATGCCGGTCTGCACCGTCGGTGTGACCTCATCGTCGGGCAGCTTCCACCGTTCAGCGTCGGTGTTGAGCCACAGGTCGGTCCCGGCGGCAAGCCCTTCGCGAAGGTCCTCGTAGGCGAACACATCGAAGGAGGCCTGGTCGGTCTCGACGACGCCGTTGAATCCCCACTCGCCGCGGAGGGTGTCGGTGATGAGCCCGGCATGCCCACCCGTCCAGCGCGGACCGATCCGGTTCATCGAGACCATCACTCCTCGCGCATCCGCCTCGCGCACGGTGATCTCGAAGGGCTCGAGGTACAGCTCGCGAATCGACTGCTCGTTCGCGAGCATCGATCCGCCGATGCGGTTGACCTCCTGGTCGTTGAGCGCGAAGTGCTTGACGAAGACGATCACGCCCTTGTTCTGCGCACCCGCGACCATCGCCGCACCGATCCGCCCTGACAGGAGCGACGACTCCGACGGGTACTCGAAGTTGCGGCCGCTGTAGGGAGTGCGGTGGATGTTGATCGACGGTGCGTACCACCCCGCGTATCCGAGCGAGAGGCTGTCCTCGCCGATCGCATCGCCCATGCGCTCGGCTAGTTCATCGTTCCACGACGATGCGAGCACGATCGCGGGAGGGTAGGCCATACCGTTCTCGCCACCCGTGAGGGTTGCCGAGAAACCGGCAGGACCGTCCTTCAGCGTGGTGCCTGGCAGCTGGATCGACTCGACGGCGCGCGTCGCGTAGCCTCCGATGCGAACCAGCTCTTCGAGCTCACTCAGGCTCGCCTGGCCCAGCAGCGCGTCCCAGGCCGGGCTGTCGTAGTCTTCGCCGATGAGCATGGCGGCGTTGAGCTCGCCGTAGGTCTCATCGACCGTGTCGAAGACCGGGGCTTCGGCATCCTCGTCCTCGACGTTCAGGATGTCGAGAGCGTCGACGAACTCCTGCGGCGCCGTCCAGCTGCCGTCCGCGTATGTCGTCGGCCACGTCCCCTCCCAGTCCGAGCGGCTCAGGTAGGCGAACCCGGAGTCCCAGGTGCTGAGGTCGACGTCGTCGAAGGCGTTCACGATCGGGGTGCCCGTCGCGGCGGACGTCGCGTACGTCGTCGTGTCGAGAGCGTCGATCGTGAACCCGTGCACGAAGGCGGCATCTCCGTCGGCGTCCATCCCGTCCGCCGTCGTGAATCCCTTGGCGGCGAGAACGTTGTTCACCGCGGAGTGCGCGTCGTCTGCGGCGGTCAGGTAGTAGTCGCCCGCGTCGACGATGTAGGTTCCCGCGCCGTGAGCGTCGTACGCCCGCAGCGACTCCTTCGGCACCTCGATGGAGACCGTCTCGGTGGCGCCGGGCTCCAGCTCCGGCGTCTTCGCATATCCGACGAGCGCGACGGCGGCCTTCTCGATGCCGTTCTCACGGTCGTAGTCGGTGTACGGCGACTGCAGGTACACCTGGACGATGTCCTTGCCTGCACGCTCCCCCGTGTTCTCGACCGTGACGTCGACGACGTAGGCGTCATCGCCCTCGGAGACCGAGTAGCCGCTCCACTCGAACGAGGTGTAGGAGGATCCGAATCCGAACGGGTACTGGATCGCGCTCTCGTAGTCGAAGTCGCCCGCGCCGGAGGTTCCGAGCACCACATCCTCGTACCGCGTCTCGTAGTACGCGTACCCGACGTAGATCCCCTCGGCGTACGCGAGGTAGCCGTTGCCCATGAAGACGTCGCTGTTGGCGATCGAGTAGCTGCCGAAGTTCGCCATCGCAGGCGCGCTCAGGGAGTCGGATGCGTAGGTGTCGACGAGGGCGCCTGACGGATTCACCGCACCGCTGAGCACTTCGCCCACGGCGATCGCCCCGCGCTCGCCGAGAGAGCCGACCCACAGCGCTGCGTCGACCTGGAGCTCGGCGAGGAACCCGAGCTCGAGCGGGTTGGACGTGTTCAGCACGACGATGACATCGTCGAAGTTCTCGGAGGCCAGCGCGATCATGTCGCGCTCATCGGCAGAGAGCTGGAGGTAGGTCGACCCGTCGGCGGCCGGCGTGGACGAGAGATCCGCCGTCTCCCCGCCGGAGCGGCCGATCACGACGACAGCCGCGTCGCTGTAGTCAGCGAAGCTGGAGATGACATCGTCCGTGTACACGCTGCGCGGCACCTCGTTCACGGCGTACTCGCCCTTCCCGTAGACATCGGGAGTGGTCTTGCGGTACTCGGAACCAGCGCCGGTCTCGTAGAAGTCCCAGAGCGTCGGGTTGACGGTGAAGCCGGCCTGCTCCAGGCCCTCGCCGAGCGTGACCGCCTTGCTGGCATCGACCGATCCGGCCCCGCCGCCGCCGTACACCGGGTCGACAGCGTCCTGGCCGAACACGGTGATGCGGGCGCTGTCGGCGAGAGGGAGGCTCCCCGAGTTCTGCAGGAGCGTGATCCCCTCGCGAGAGATGTCGGTCGACACCGTCTCGAGGTATTCCTGGCGCTCCTCATCGTCGGAGAAGCTGCTGGAGAAGTGCTCTGTCTCCTCGCCCTCTGCCGACTCGACCTGTTGCGTCGGCTGTCCGAGATAGACGGAGATGAGGTCGAAGTACCTGTTGGCGAAGTAGTTGCCGACGATGAGGACGACCGCCAGAAGTGCAGCGATGATGTAGACGATCACCGCTGTCACAGTCGACAGACGCCGCTTCGCGCCCGCCTTCGGCGACGGGGATGCCGCGCGCGAACTGCTCATGTTGCTCCTTTGCTGAGAGGCAGGCCGGGGCCGATCGCCACCCGCCGCCATTCAGCCTGACCGACGCGGCGTCGCGAATGCGGCCGCGTTCGACAGTCTGTCGATTCGGGCGCACAACCTGTCAGGATCGCGCGCAGTCAGGATCGCGCGCGCACCTCGGCTCCGGCCCGTGCAGCCGCCCCTCATCCTGTGCGCTCGGCGTGGTACTCGGTGCGCTCGATCTCCACCGCCTTATCCAGCCCCGCCCAGAGCTCGTCGAGCGCCTCCACCCGCGGATCGCCCGAGTCCTCGGCCAGCTGCGCCGTCTCGATGTAGCTGTCGAGGAAGTGCGACTTCACCCACAGGTCCTGCAGTCCGAGGGCCGGATCGCCCTCGCGCGTGACCGTGAAGCTGTCCGGCGACCCGCTGCCGCCGGCCGACCCGCCGCCGGAGAGGCTGTTCACGACGTCGTCGGTGTGCCGCAGCTGCACGAGCAGCTGATCGTCGCGCAGCGACGGCTCGACGGGACTGCCAGCGGTGATCTGCACCTTCACGTCGTACACGCTCTCCAGCGAGAGGTAGGCGGCGATCATGCCGGCCTGGGAGTGGCCGACGACATCGACCTCGTCGCCCGGCCGCGCACCCGCCGCCGCCAGCGCGTCCAGCGTCGCCTGATAGGAGGCGGACATGCGCCCGGTGTACAGCTCGATGTTCGACTGCATGTCCCACGGCTCGGGGCCTCCGGCGCCTGGCGCCTGCGTGCCCTGCACGTAGGCGACGAACCGGTGCTCGCCGTCGGGCATCGTGTATCTCTCGACCGCGATCTGGGCACCGTCCGTCACCGGGATCCGCTCGAGCGCGACCGCGATGCTGTCCGGTGACGACAGCGGCCGCGAGGTCTTCACCGGGCAGATCTGCACCTCGTGGTGCACGCGGGTGAAACCGCCCGGCCAGACCGTGCGGAACGGCAGGTTCGTGCCGGTGAAGCGCGCCAGTCCGAACAGCATGCTCACGAGTTCTGGCACGAACTGGCCGTCGAGACCCTCGAACCGCCGCTGCTCCCAGCCCGCGACGAGCATCGTCGACATGTCGACGATGCGCGGATCGGACGCGACGAGCGCGTCCATGCGCCGTTGCATCGCCTCGGCGGCCGCCCGGTCGCGCAGCGCCAGGGCGTCGGCGGCGACCCTGAGCTCGGTGTACTCGTACACGTCGGCCATGAGCCGCGTGCCGCGCACGGCCTCTTCGCACAGGTCCTGCATGCGGGCGGCGGCATCGGCGCTCGCCCAGAGCGCCACCGTGTCGACCTGCGCGCTGAGCCCAGGCACCTCGACGATGTGTCTGTGCGCGTTGCGCGCCGCAGACGCCGCCGCCGCGAACTCGTCGCCGAGGCCGACCATCCGGGCGGCCACGTCGCGCAGCTCCTCCGGGTCGACGACGATCGCCCCGCCGTGGGAGATGTCGATCTCGCCGCTCATAGCGCCCCCCGATCGAGCTCCCAGGCCCGGCTGCTGAGCCGGCTCGCCTCCAGCCCCGCCTCGGTCTGCAGCTGCACCAGCCTGCTGTTGAGCATGCGTACGCCGTCAGCGGCCCACTGGGTGTCTGCGGTGAGGCCGATCAGTCGTGCCCCCGCCGCGTTCATGGCGGCGATGGCGTCGTCGACGGCCGCGCACGCCTGCAACCACCGCCACGCGTCCTGCGATGTCCCGGTCCCTGCGATCGTGAATGAGTACATGCCGACAGCATCCGCCTTTCCCGCAGCTCCCGCTCGCCCGAAGCCGCAGGATCCGCGGGTTATGTGCAAACCCCGCGATCAACCCGGGCTGTGCAGGAAGAGAGCCGACGGGCAGAATGGGTGGGTGACGTCTCCGGATCCCTTCCGCGTGCTCTTCGTCTGCACGGGGAACATCTGCCGCTCGCCGATGGCGGAGGTGGTCTTCCGCGATCTCGCGGTGCGGCAGGGGCTCGGCGCGCGCATCGTCTCGCGCAGCGCCGGCACCGGGGACTGGCATCTGGGCGAGCGCGCCGACGAGCGCACCCTCGACGCCCTCGCCCGCCGAGGCTACGACGGCTCGCAGCACCGTGCGAAGCAGTTCACCTTCGGCTCCTTCGCCGAGAACGACCTCATCGTCGCACTCGATCGCACCCATGAGCGCAACCTCCGCGAGTGGGCCCGCAATGACGACGAGGAGGGCAAGGTCACGCTGCTGCTCTCGTTCGACCCGCTCGCGCAGACACTGGACGTCCCCGACCCCTACTACGCCGGCACGGAGATGTTCGATGCCGTGCTCGGTATGATCGAGACGGCGACCCGCGGCCTGTTCCGTCAGCTGGAACCTGCCCTCCGCGCCCCTCGCACGCCCCGCCCCTAGGGGCCCGATCAGGAGGACTCCCCTGACTTCCCACCCCTCGCTCCCGCCGCAGCCCCTGAGCCCGCTCGACGGCCGCTACCGCGCCGCTGTCACCGGTCTCGCCAACTACCTCTCCGAGGCGGGCCTGAACCGCGCCCGCGTCGAGGTCGAGGTGGAGTGGCTCATCGCCCTCACCGACCGCTCGCTGTTCGAGACGGCGCCGCTGACGGATGCCGACAAGGAGAGCCTGCGCGCCCTCTACCGCGACTTCGGCCAGGCGGAGATCGATTGGCTCGCCGAGAAGGAGGCCGTCACGCAGCACGACGTGAAGGCGATCGAGTACCTCGTGCGCGACCGCCTGTCGACGCTGGGCCTGGACCGCATCGCCGAGCTCACGCACTTCGCCTGCACGAGCGAGGACATCAACTCCGCCTCCTACGCGCTCACCGTGAAGCGCGCCGTCGACGAGGTCTGGCTGCCGGCCCTGGACGCAGTGATCGCGAAGCTGCGCGAGCTGGCTGTCGAGCACGCCGACGCCGCGATGCTCTCACGCACCCACGGGCAGCCGGCGACCCCGTCGACCATGGGCAAGGAGCTCGCGGTCTTCGCGTGGCGCCTCGAGCGCGTGCGCAGTCAGATCGCGGCATCCGACTACCTCGCGAAGTTCTCCGGCGCGACGGGCACCTGGTCGGCCCACCTCGCCGCCGAGCCGTCGGTGGACTGGCCGGCGCTGACCCGCGCCTACATCGAAGGCCTCGGGCTGGGGTTCAACCCCCTCACCACGCAGATCGAGTCGCACGACTGGCAGGTCGAGCTGTACGACCGGGTGCGTCACGCCGGCGGCATCCTGCACAACCTCGCCACCGACATCTGGACCTACATCTCGCTCGGCTACTTCGCGCAGATCCCCGTGGCCGGTGCCACCGGGTCCTCGACGATGCCGCACAAGATCAACCCGATCCGCTTCGAGAACGCCGAGGCGAACCTCGAGATCGCCGGAGCCCTGCTGAACTCGCTGTCGCAGACGCTGGTGACCTCGCGGATGCAGCGCGACCTCACCGACTCGACGACGCAGCGCAACATCGGCGTCGCCTTCGGGCACTCGCTGCTGGCGCTGGACAACCTGCGCCGCGGCCTGAACGCGATCTCGCTGTCGCGCGACGTGCTGCTCGCCGACCTCGACGTGAACTGGGAAGTGCTCGCCGAGGCGATCCAGACCGTCATCCGCGCCGAGGTCACCGCCGGGCGCTCGACGATCCAGGACCCGTACGCGCTGCTCAAGGAGCTCACCCGCGGCCACCGTGTCGGCGCAGAGGACCTCGCGGCGTTCGTCGAGGGGCTCGAGATCGGGGATGCCGCGAAGCAGCGCCTGCTCGCTCTCACCCCCGCGACCTACACCGGCATCGCCGAGCAGCTCGCGCGCTGACGCCTACGGCGCCCGCGGAACGTCGGGGGCCTCGGGGGCGTCGCCCTCCGCGGGCTCGGGGGCGTAGAGCACCGGACGGTCGACGGTCTTGGTGATCGTGGTCGGGTCGACGGCGAGGATGAGCATCGACAGCAGCAGCAGCGTCACGATGAACGCGCCGCCGCCGACGACGAGGCCGAGGGCGATCGGGGTGAGCCCCTCGTACGAGCCGTTGGCGATCGCCAGGTTCACGCGAGTCGTGAAAGCACCCGTCGACACGAAGGTCACCACGCTCGCGAAGACGCCGCAGGCCAGGGCGATGCCCAGCAGGTGCAGGGGGCGCAGGATGTCGCGCCTGGTCGGCTTCTCGTCGCTCATCGCTCTCCTGGCCGGGCGTGCCCGGTCGCCGGCAGGTCCTGCGCTGACCCGGCGGCAACGGCATCCGCCGTCTTCGGGGTGAGCCCGGCGATGCCGAGGAAGACGGCGACGATGGCGGCGTAGCCGCCGAAGAAGCCGACGCCGAGGATGATGCCGGTCAGCTCGAACGCGCCGGCCCCCTTGATCGCGTACGCCTGCGAGAATCCGGCCGGGATAGCCAGCAGCGCGGCGCCCAGCAGGATGCCGAGCGCGCCGACCGTGATCGCGTCGCGCGCCGTCGGGGAGCCGGTACCGCGCGCGCGCAGCCCGGCGATGAGCTCGACGACGCCGGTGCCCAGTGCCCACGCGACGACCACGACGAAGTAGAGGTCATCGGTGCGCCAGGCGGGCACGCCCGCGGCCATTCCGGTGACGAAGCCGACGGCGGCGAGCAGCACGTACGGCCAGCGGGAGCGGGCAGGCAGCACGAGCCAGGCCGACAGGGCGAGCACGAGCGCGGTGGTCAGGGCGAAACCGCTGAACACCGCGAGACCCACGCCGGAGGAGTGATCGGTCGAGAAGGTGATCATGATCGCGGCAACGGCGGCGAACAGCGCGCGCACGATCTGAACGTGGCGCACGGTGAACGCGCGGGCGGGAGCAGACATGATTCTCCAGTCTACGCGCGGGCCCGCCGACCTGAGGACGTTCGTGGGGCCTGGGCTGATCTCCCCAGATCGACCGCCAGGCCCCACGAGTCACGCAGTTGAGGGGGCATCACTGCGTCAGACCGGCGTCCGGGCGCCGATCAAGCGACCCGCAGCGCTCACCGCCATTCCCTGCGGTCCCGTGCGTGGTCGTATGCTTAAGGATAGAGCGAGTTCTTTCACATACCTCGGAGGGCAGTGTGACGGTCTCCGAACGGGCACACCGGTCGGCGCGCACCGATCCGGTCGCGACGACTCTGCGCGAGGGCATCGATGCTCGCGGCGTCACGCTCTCCTGGTTGCACACGCAGCTCTCGCAACGCGGCACCCCCGTGTCGATGGCGACTCTCAGCTACTGGCGCTCCGGTGCGCGGCGCCCCGAGGGCACCCAGTCGATGACGGCACTGGCCGTCATCGAGGAGGTGCTGCGCCTCGATGCGGGCAGTCTCACCGGCGCCGTCGTCGGCACGAACCGCACCGGGCCGCTCGGCCCGATCCGGTTCCCCCTCGAGACCGATGAGCTCGAACGCAAAGTGGCCGAGACGTTCAGGGCGCTCGGTGCCGCCTACCCCGGCACGACCCGCGAGATCACGACGCACTCGGTCACCGACGTCGGGCCCGACGGCGCTGTCGTGCGCTGTGTCGGCCGCAGCGTCCTGCAGTCGACGACGGGCACGACGACGGCGATCCCCTTCCTGCACATCACCCCCGGCGAGGCGGCAGCGGCTCCGGTGCTGTCAGCCGTATCGGGCGGGCGCATCGCAATGCGGTATTCGCACCCGGACGGCGAGGTGCACGGCGCGCTGTTCGAACTGGAGCAGCCGCTGGAAGCCCCCGCCACCACCGTCATCGAATCGATGGCCGAACAGGCAGGGAATGCCCCGCCAACGATGGAAACCGGCCACGCCGTCGGACGCCCGTGCCGGGAGCTGCTGCTGTGGACGAGGTTCCACCCCGACGCCCTCCCCGATTGGATCGAGGAGAAGGTGGACACGCCGCAGGGCGTCCAGTTCACGCCGTTGCACCTCAACGGGAGCTCGGCCGTGCACCGCCTGCACCACAACTTCGGACCCGGCGCGGTGCAGATCAGCTGGGGCTACGGCGAACGCCCCGCTCAGCCGGACTGATCCCCCGTCGCCACCGGACGCCCAGGGGTGTTCGACCACTGGCTCCAAGAGCCGGGGAACACCTTGACGTCCAGACCGACCTCCGCCGCGATCAGGGCCGTGTGCGCCGCGGTCACGCCGGATCCGCAGTAGGCGGCGGCAGCCACCCCCGGCACGACCCCGGTGTCGGCGAACGCGGCGCGCACGGTGTCGTGATCGAGGATGCGCCCGGCGTCGTCGAGATGCCGCACGGTGGGCAGGTTCCGCGCGCCGGGGATGTGACCGGCCACCGGGTCGAGCGGCTCGGTCTCGCCGCGGTAGCGCTCGGGCGCGCGCACGTCCAGCAGCACCCCGGATGCCGGCAGCGCCGCCGCCTCGTCGATCGAGATCGCGTCAGCGCCGATCTCGGCGAATACGACGTCTCCTGGTGCGGGGGCGGCGTCTGCGGTCACGACGTCGAAACCGGCTGCGATCCACGAGCGGATGCCGCCGTCGAGCACCTTCACGTCGACGCCGGCCTGACGCAGCAGCCACCAGGCACGGGCCGCCGGGACGCCCTTCGCGTCGTCGTAGACGACGACGGCGTCGCCCTGCCGCACGCCCCAGCGACGGGCCGCCTGCTGCAGGGCGAGCGTCGACGGGAGCGGATGCCGGCCATCGGCGGGGGCGCCGTGGGCGGAGAGCTCGAGGTCGAGGGGCACGTAGACGGCTCCCGGCACGTGGCCCGCGAGATACGCGTCCCTGCCGTCCGGCTGCTCGAGCCGCCAGCGCACATCGAGGACGCGCACCGGCGCGCCCTCGTCGAGCAGGGTCTTCAGGGCGTCGGCGCTCACGAACTGGCTCATGGCTCCGAGGCTAGCGCCCGGTATCCTCGAGCGTGCCCACTCGCCTGCATCTTCTGCGCTTTCGCCCCCAGGAGATGGCGCTCATCGCGATCACCGCGGTCTGGGGCAGCTCGTTCCTGCTCGTGCACTGGGCGATGCGGCATGCAGGACCGTGGTTCTTCGTCGGCATCCGCTTCCTGATCGCCGGGGTCATCGCCGCCATCGTCTTCCGCCGGGCGCTGCGCGGCATGCGGTGGAGCGACATCGGCGCCGGCGCGGCCATCGGCGTCATGATCTGCGGCGGGTACGGGCTGCAGACGATGGGCATGCAGACGATCGATTCGAGCACGTCGGCGTTCATCACCGCGATGTACGTGCCGCTGGTCCCCATCGCGCAGTGGGCAGTGCTGCGCAGACGACCCCCCGCGATGGCGTTCGTCGGCGCCGGCCTCGCCTGCGCGGGGCTGCTGCTCATCGCCGGGCCTGACGCGGTGTTCTCCCTCGCGCTCGGCCCCGGTGAGACGGCGACGCTGATCGGCACGCTCCCCATGGTCGGCGAGATCATCCTCATCAGCGTGTTCGCAGCGCGCGGCGTCGATCTCGGGCGCGTCACCGTCGTCCAGCTGCTCGTCGCAGGGCTGCTCGGCATCCTCACCATGCCCGTCGTCGGCGAGAGCGTGCCCGCGTTCCACTGGGCGTGGGCGGGCGCGGCGGTCGGGCTGGGCACGGCGAGCTGGCTCATCCAGTTGACGATGAACTGGGCGCAGAAGTCGGTCTCGCCGACACGCGCGACGATCATCTACGCCGGGGAGCCGGTGTGGGCGGGGGTCGTCGGCCGCATCGCCGGAGAGCGTCTGCCGGTGCTCGCGCTGGCCGGCGGCGGGCTCGTCGTGCTCGGCATGCTCGCCAGCGAGCTGCGGCTCGTCCGCACCCGACCGGGGGAATAGCGCCGCCCGCGCGGCGTTGCATCCGTCATGATCGAAACCCCGACCATCACCCCGGCCGTCGTCGCCCCCGCCACCGAGCGGACGCGCGTGCGCGTGCCGATGCGGTTCGCCGACGGGTACTCCGCCGTCGCAGACGTCGCCACCTTCCACGCCCTCGCCGACGGCCGCGAGCACCTGCTGCTCGGCCTCGGCGACTGGCGCGGAGCGCTGGAGCGCGCGGCGGCCGGCGGCGAGGCACCGCTCGTGCGACCGCACAGCGAATGCCTCACCGGCGACGTGTTCGGCTCGCAGCGCTGCGACTGCGGCCCGCAGCTGCGCGAGGCGGTCGAGCGCATCGCCGACGAAGGCGGGTTCCTGCTGTACCTGCGCCAGGAGGGCCGCGGCATCGGGCTGTACGCGAAACTCGACGCCTATGCGCTGCAGGATGCGGGCCTGGACACCTACGAGGCCAACCTCGCCCTCGGCCACGACGAGGACGAGCGCGACTACACGGCCGCGGCGCAGATGCTCCGCGCGGCGGGTGCCGACAGCATCCGCCTGCTCAGCAACAACCCCGACAAGGCGACGCAGCTCGCCGATCTCGGCATCAGGGTGACCGAGCGGGTCCCCACCGGCGTGCACCTGTCCGAGGCGAACACGCGCTATCTGCACACCAAGCGCGACCGCACCGCGCACACGCTCGATCTGACGGCCTGAATCAGGGCGCTCCCGCCGGGAGACCCGGTGGTGGCGGCGTCAGGCGGTGCGGGCCGTGCTCGGGGCGGTGCGGGCCGTGCTCTGGCGCGCGAGGCCCGCGC
>NZ_JASGCY010000016.1:0-11682 GCF_047607465.1 Microbacterium sp.
ACGCTCGATGCTCAGCATCCTCACCCTCGTGCGCATCAGCGAAGCACTGCACGTAGCGCCGGGGGCGTTCATCGACGAGGTCTCCTCCTCGGACTTCGCGACACCCCTCACCGACCGACGCCGCCGCCGCGCGAGCTGAACCCGCCGCGCGGCGTTCCGGTCGCGGTCCGTGCCGCTCCAGGCCCGCGAGCCAGCGTTCCGGTCGCGATCCGTGCCGCTCCAGGCCCGCGATAGCGGCACGAACCGCGACCGGAACGAACCAAGCACCACCGGAAACGGCACGAACCGCGACCGGAGGACGTGCCCGACGACCCCCACCCACAACCGGGCCTGTGGATAACTTCTGCGAACAGTCCGAAGACCGGGCTACGGTGTGCTGGTGACCACCCGAACCCGCACACTCCTCGCCCTCGCGACGCTCACCACGCTCGCCATCGCGACGACAACCGGATGCTCACCCCACCCCGAACCAACCCCCACCCCCACCGCGGCCATCGCCACCGAAGAAGAAGCATTCGCTGAAGCAGAAGAGGTCTACCGGGCATACAACGAAGCCGGGAATGCCCGCCGCGACGGCGCGACCGAACCGGATCCGCAGGCGTTCCTTATCGGCAACGCGCTTGAAGGCGACATCGATGCGCGCAATGTATTCCGTGACCACGGCCTTGAGCCACGCGGCAACTCCCAAATCACGGAGTTCACAGGAGTTGAGTACGACAACAGCACGGCCGATTCAACGGTCGTCGCCCATGTCTGCCTCGATGTCACAGACGTGCGCGTATTCGACAGCTCCGGCCGCGACGTCACTCCAGTCACCAGACCAGATCTCGTGGCGCAGAGCGTGACATTCGTGATGACTGGATCCGTTCTCCGGATATCTGAGGAAGACTCCCTGGAAGAAGCATCATGCTGATCCAGACGATTGTCTTGACGACGGTGACACTGACAGCAGTGCTTACCGGCAGCCCTGTGGCCGTGGAGTCGGCGTGCCCGCGCGAGCTCGAACTTATCGGTATGTGTGACGTCACTTCCGAGACCGACGGCACGAACGTCGACGTGACCGGCATCCTCACTACCGACGGCACCGACGGCACCACCGGCACCACCCACACCCCCACCGACACGGACACGGACACGGACACCACCGGGGTGATCTGCGTCGCCTACCTCACCAACGGACGCTGCGTCGGCGAAACCATCCCCCACACCACCGACACCCCCGAAACCCCCACCATCACCATCACCGACCTCGCAACCTTCACCCCAGAACCCCCCACCCACACCACCGAACCCAACGGCGCAAGCATCGCCGGACTACCCACCAACTTCACCACCACCGCCACCCCCCACACCCAAACCGGCACCCTCTTCAACACACCCCTCACCGTCCGCTTCACCCCCACCACCTACCACTACGACTACGGCGACGGCACCACCACCACCCACACCACCCCCGGCACAACCTGGGCCGACCTCGACCAACCCCAATTCACCCCCACCCCCACCAGCCACACCTACACACAACCCGGCACCTACACCACCACCCTCACCACCCACTACACCGCCGACATCAACCTCGGCACCGGCTGGATCACCATCCCCGGAACCCTCACCATCCCCTCCCCACCCCAAACAATCACCATCCACCAAACCCACACCGCCCTCGTCGCCCACACCTGCACCGAACAACCCACCGCACCCGGATGCTGACATCCGCAAACACCCACACCCCCAGCACATCCCGGCCGCGCTGAGCAGCTACGAGGACGCCGCCTCCCGCAACGCGTCCAACGCTGTCGGCCACGGCAGACGCTCCTGCTCGAGCCGAACGCCCCCTTCCGCAGCGATCCGCTGGAGTGCGGCCTGCTCGAGCGCGTCGAGCATCGGCAAGGTGCGGTTCTTGACGCCGTTCGGGTCCGCCACCCAGAGCTCTCGATACGCGAGCAGGGTGCCTTCGTCCATGAGCACGCTGACAGCATCCACGCCGTTCGAGCGCAGCCGGTGCAGAATCGCGAACCCGTCGGCGTCGAGGTCACCCCAGTACAGCACCCGTGACGATACCGCCCAGGGCAGGCGGTGAATCGGAACCGCGTATCCGGCCCCGTGGACGGCGACGGCTCCCGGCCACTCGGGCAGAGCCAGCACCGACTCGAGGTTCTCGCAGACGATGACCACGCGAGGCTCGAGCGGCAGCGCGGCGAGCTCGTCCGCAGGCGCGCTGATGTCGGTGAGGCCGCCAGGGCGCGCTGCAGGATCGAGGATGCGAATCCGCAACGTCTCGGGGGGAGGGACGAGCCCGAGATCGTGCGCACCGGTGATCGCCGCGTACAGCGACTCGACGAGGGCGCGATGCCCGCCGAGCCACTTGGTGTGCATGCCGGGAATCGGCACCTGCCTCAACCGATACCCGGACGACGGATGCTCTCTCAGCCACTCGAGCACGTCGAGCAGCAGCGTGAAGTCGGCATCCGTGAGGCGGTCGATCGCTCCCCCGCGGGAGCGCACCGCCTGCAGGAACTCCTCGGAGTCGCCGAACCTCCCCCGCAGTAGTGCCACGCGATCACGCAGGCGCACCCAGTCGTCGTGCACCTCGCGGCCGGCGAATCGCGCGATCGCGTCGGCCGAGTGCAGCGTCAGCCGTTCGGGCAGCTCCTGCCGCCCCGCGCTCGGCCAATTCTTCTGCACCCACCGCACCTGAACGCCGGCACCGCGCACCGCTCGCCAGGAGTCCGCCCATTCGCTCGCGGCGCGCGGATCAGCGAGCACGCCCGCCTCCGTCGGCGGCTTCAACGGGATGCCGAGAACGACCTCATCATGGTCGATGCTCGCGGCCCACTCGCGCCGGCCGCTCGCAACGGCTTTCGCCGCCCTGGTCCGCGCTTCGGTGACGGTGACCGGCATCACTCCACCTGCTCGAACGGCACGTTCGACAGCAGCGACTGCCTGCGCGTCGGGTTGGAGACCGAGGTGACGGCACCGACGTAGCTCTCGATCGTCTGCAGCAGCTTCTGCGGAGTGGCGAGGATCATATGGAACCCGAACTCCTCGAAGACGTCCATGGCCATGCGCGTGTACTGGCTGTCGGCTTTGTCGAACGCCTCATCGAGCACGATCGTGCCGTACGTCGGAACATCCTGATCGTCGTCCGTCAGCTGATAGCGCAAGGCCGCGGCGAGGCAGAAGATGACGAGCTTCTGCCGTTGCCCTCCCGAGAGTCCCGCGCTCGAGTCGTGCACGCTGAGCACGCGCCCAGCACGATCGACCTCCTGCGCCTGGAACGTCACGTGCTCGCGGGTGTCGAGGCAGCGCTGACGCCACACCTGATCCGCACGGTCACCGTTCTCCGCCGACTCGAGCCTGTCCATGATGCCCTTCAGCGCGGCGAACCGCTGCTCCGCGCGCAGATCATCCTTGTCCAATGAACCATCGACGATGCCCTTCAGCTGAGCCATGAACTCGGCGGCCTCGGGCGAGCGCTTGGTCTTCACCCTGATCCGCAGAAAGCGGTCGGCGTCGAAGAGCGACCGCCCCAGCGATGCGTTCACCGGGTCGATCCGCTCCTCGATCTGCTTCGGAGCGTCACGGATCTCGCTGAGCAGATGCCCGATGAGATCCCGGGACTTCTCGCGCAGCAGCCGACGGAAGTTCTCCTCGTGAGTGGGCAGACCCCTGGTGCGGATGCTGTCCAGCAATGCCCGGTAGCCGGCGCGGTCCTCCACCTCGGCGGTGAGGTTCGCAGCGGCCGCCGGCCATCTACCGCGGAACTCCGATGCCAGCCGCGTGAACACGGTCATCGACCGCGAGCGAGCCTCATCGGCCTCCTGCACAGCGCTGTTCAGCGCCTTCACCACTTTCGCACCGATCTCGGCGATGTTCGAGGTGTCGATGCGTCGCTGGATCTGGCGGTACCGCGCCTCCAGCAGCGCAGCGTCGGCGTCGGCGACGGTGACGCCGTCGAGCCGCTCGGCGAGCCGGGCGATCAACGCATCCGAGGCATGGAGCGCACTCTCCGCCACCGCCCGCGCGGCGTTCGCGGCATCCGCCTCTTGGCCGGCAGCACGCCTGCGCTCTTCGGCATCGGCGACGTCGCGCGATGCCTCCTCGAGGTCGCTGCTGCGCATCGTGAGCCGCGCCAGCTCCGCCTCGCGGTCAGCGATCGTCTTCTCCGCCGCAGCGGAGTCGAACTCCGTCCAGGTGCGTTCCAGCACACGTTGCAGCACCAGGCGTCTGGCCGTCTCCGCCTGGCCGATGGCGGCCTGCTCGTCACGCACGGCGCGCGCGTGATCGAACTCGCGCTGCGCGTCGGCACGTACCTCGAGAAGGTGATCGATCTTCGCCTGGTTGTCGGATCCGAGGATCCAGTGCTCCCTGTCGTCGATCGCCACCCGATCGTTCTTCTCATAGCGTCGCGCGGATGTCTTGATCTGGCCACCGATCGTCACGCCGCGTTCGACCTCGTCGAGGTCGTCGGGCCCTGCGACGCACGAGATATCGAACGATTCGGAGAGCCTGGACTGCATCCACTTCTGGAACGGCCCGTCGGAGACCCGGATGCGGTGCAGCACGCAGTCGCGCGCCTTCGCCGGCCGCGGCGCGGTGACATCGCTCGGCACCGCCTCGATCACCAGCCGGGTGCCCAGCGACCGCTTCTCGATGAGGCGCCGCACGCGGACGAGATCGGCATCGCGCACCAGCAGGGCAGACGCCAGCGGGCGGAGCACCCGTTCGATCGCGCCCGTCCACTGCGCGTACTCGGGGAGCACGTCGATCAGCTCACCGCCGAACGGGAGCATCTTCTCGCTGACGCCGAGCTCCCCTGCCAGCCACTCGCGCACGGCGAGCAGGCGCGGCTCGAGGTTGCTTCGCCGATTCTTCAGCGACTGCAACTGCTCGTCGAGCGCCGCCAGCCGGCCGCGCGCCTTGGCGTACCGCTCGTGTGCTGCGTGGCTGTCGTCGTCAGCGCGGACGACGGCGAGGTCGGCGCGGGCGGATTCCTGCAAGGCGGTGAACTCCGCGGCATCCGCCGGGGCGTGCGGGATCCCCGCAGAGCGAAGCTCGGATGCGAAGCGCTCTGCGTGCTCGCGGATTCGGGCGGCCTCCCGGCGGGCGTCATCGATGCCGCGACGCACCAGCCCGGCATCCACCCCTCCCAGGTTCGCTTCACGCAACCGCGCCTCGCTCAGCACGCGATCGGCCTCTTCACGGGCGGCGTCGGCCGTCGCCGCCCGGTCCTGCGCCCTGGCGAGTGCAGCCACCTGATCCTCGCGCTGCCCCTGAGCCAGGGTCAGGTGCAGGCGGTCCTGGAACGGCTCCTGCACGGCGATGAGATGCTGCACCTCGGCGACGGTCTTCGACTGGCGCTCGTACTCCTCGGTCGCCTCCTCGATGCGTTCGAGATGCTCGGCCTGGCGGCGGAGTTCGACCACGTGCTCGTGCGCAGCGTTGAGTTCACGGAACTGCTCCGTGGCGTTGCGCGCCTGATCGAACGTGCCGGGGCGATCGAGCATGAAGGCCCGGAAGAGCGTGTCGAGGTTGCCGAGGTTCTTCGCCGACTGCGTCTTGTGCAGCAGGTGCAGCGCGTTGTCGCTCCCGATCCCGAACACGCGCCGCATCCGGGTGAAGAACCCGCCGTGGCTCCCCGTCGAGACGACGCTGTCGGGGAACGCGGCTTTCAGCCGCCGCGCCTCGATGCCCTTCGCGACGAACGGGGCGAGGTCGGTGAGCGCGACCTGGGTGCGCAGCAGCACGAACGCGTCTTTGAGATCGGCGCGGGCGGTGCTCGTGCCCGGCATGTGGAAGAGCCGGACCAGAGTGACCGGGGCATCGCGCTGATTCTCGAAGCGGAGCAGGATGCCGCTCCACGTCGCCCGGGGCCGAAGGTAGGTGCTGACTGCGCGGTCCTCGAGCTCGTCCGCCTCTTTGGTCCACGCGCCGCGCACGTAGCTGACCAGGCCCCGGTCGTCGGCGCGCGACGAGGCGTCCTGCGCGGCCGCATTGAATCTCAGCCACTTCTCGGGCGTGAGCACGGCGGCGATCGCGTCGAGCAGCGACGATTTGCCCGATCCGGATGCTCCGGTGATGAGGTGCCCTTTGCGGGCCACGTCGATGCGGTGCGCGCCGTCGAAGGTGCCCCAGTTGACCACCTCGATGCACGCAAGCCGCCACTGCCCGGCGCGCTGATCGTCGGTATCGGTCTCGACAGCCAGATCAAGCAGCGTCATCGTCGGCTTCCTCGTCGTCGGTCTTCATCGCACCGGGTTCGATCGCTCCAGCACTCTCCCCCGCCCGGATCCGCTCGTACTCGGCGGCGATGGTGCGCACCTGCTCGGCGTCGACCAGCATCCGCAGCACGGGTGAGATCTCCACCCGCTCGTCCGAGAGCGCATGCACCACCCGGAGTTTGTTGCGCATCTTGAGCCAGGAGGCGTTGAGCCGCTTGGCGAAGTCGGTCTCGTCGCGATCGGCGCTGCGGAACGGGGCGAGCTGTTCGAACACGTCATCGCGTCCGACGATGACGCGCCCCTCCTGCTCGCCGCTGAGCAGCATCTGCCGAAGAACCAGCAGCATCGCGGTGTCGATGAAGGTGAGCTGCTCGGCGCGCACGGCGACGGGGGCGTCCTGCTCTCCCGTGGCGGCATTGCGCACGAAGGCGAAGCCGGCGTCGCGGTCGATCACGAGATCGAGGAACAGATCGTGCAGGCGGGATCGGATGCCGGCCTCATCGGCGAGCAGGGCCGCCCACGGCCCCGAGGCTCTGGCGGCCGAGAGGTAGGGCCCCTGAATCAGCTTCAGCAGCGCGCGACGCGCGTCGATGCTCAAGCTGCCGGTATCGCCCGGCCACTGCCCCTCCTCTGGGGTCATTCCTGCTTCCGGCATCGCCGGCTCCGGCATCCTGTCCATGTCGGTCACAGCACCCTCCCGGTGAATCGATAGCCCGGTATCCACGCGGCTCTGGCCACGGCGTCGGAGCCGACCCAGGTGACCCGCTCTGGCGCACTCGTCACCCCTTGGGCAGCGCCGAGTGCGAGCAGACCGACGACGCTCGCGACGCCCTGGGTCGCCGGAAATCGCTCGAGGACGTCGGCGATCGTGACCTCTTCGGCGTCGTCCAGCAGGGCGTTGACGTTGCCGGTGAGCTCGGCGAAGTCGATCTCGGTCTCGCGCGCCAGCGCGCGCAGCTCTTCGATGCTCACGACGTCCGCTTCGTGCACCGTGACCGCCTCCGGCGCGTCGTACGCCGCCGGGTCGTAAAGCCGAAGCGCACCGGCGCTGCGCATCGGCACGGCCGACAGCGACAGGCTCACCGCCGTCGTCTTGTACGGCTTGATCCGCGTGCTGGCCGCGTGACCGGCGGCGAGCGCGCCTCGCAGCTCCCGGCGCAGCACGCGGTCGCGCTCGTACTCCTGAGACTGGACGTAGCGGCGCAGCCCGCGGGCGAAGGTCGTGATGACGTCGTGGATCTCGCCGCTGCGCTCCTTGAGGGTTCGCAGCAGTCGGCGCAGGAAGCGCCGCTCGCTCGGGCTCAGCGCGCTCGTGAAGTCGCGGTCGAGGACACTGCGGATGTCTTCTTCGAACTCCTGACCTCGCTCGGGGTCGAGCACCAGGCTCGCGAAGCCGGTGAAGGTGCGCCCTGCGTCGGACTCGTCGATCATGTTCACGCCACGGAAGATGTCGTCGAGCACGGCGCGCTGCGCGGCATCCGATTCGAGCACCCTGGCGCGAAGATCGCGGTTGAGACCTTCGAACTCTGCACGCACCCTGGCGAAGTCGCTCGGGATGTCCTCCGCCATTGCGAGCAGGTCTCGTACGCGCTCGACGGCGCGATCTTCGTCGAGAGGAGGGGCCTCACCACGATTGATCGCCTCGATCTCGGCGTCGATCTGCGCCCGCTGCTCCTCGAGCCGGGCGATGCGCGTGCGGGCGTCTGGGTCGGAATCGACCGCGAGACGGTGCAGCTGCGCGGCGATGCTCGCCAGTCGCGATTCGGTGGCCGCTTGCCGCGGTTGCGCGAGCTGGGCGAGGAACCGCGTCGCGGTCAGCGCCGCGGGCGACAGCTCGAACGTCTCGCCCCGGCTCGTCTCGGCCGGGCGACGCACGAGGTAGCCGGACGTGCGCCACTGGGCGCAGTACGCCTTGGCCGTGCCTGGCAGGTCGAATCCGTGCGCGCGCAGCTCGTCGAGATCCGCGTCGATGCGCTCGTAGAGGTCTTCGCTCTCGATACGGCGCTCCTCTCCGCCGAGGTGGGCGCCGAGGATCGCGACCATGACCGGCGCGTTGTCGGCGCGCAGCATGCGCCACGCGACGTGCTCGTCGAGCAGTCGCGTCAGGGCATGCGCCTGCGCCAGTGCGGTCACGGTTCTCCTCGGTACGGATGCCGGTGGTGCCACGACCATCATGGCCGACACCACCGACACTGGCCGATTCGATGGCCGATTCTGGAGCACGCGGTCAGATCAACCGCACCGGTGGCCCGTACTCGGCGACCTTCTCATCCGCCGTGAGGAGGGTGATCCCCTCGACCCGAGCCTGTGCGACAAGCATCCGGTCGAAAGGATCCCCGTGGATCGGGGGAAGGCCTGTGACGGCAGCCGCGTGCGCTCCGTCGACCGGGAGCTCGATGTATCCGTTCTCCCGCAGCTCACGCCTGAGCACGTGAGGGTCCGCATCGAAATCGCCTCGCCCCAGGGCCGATTTGATCGCCACCTCCCAGATGCTGGCCGCGCTGAACAGCAGATCATTCTCGGCATCGGAGAGCAGATCGACAGATCGTACGGCCAACCGCTGCGGCGCATACGCGGCCCAGAGCAGCACGTGCGTATCGAGAAGAAGCCGCATTCAGTCGCCATCCCCGAAGAGCGCGGCGATCTCGGCGGCGCCCATCTCATCGAAGTCCTCCGGGATCCGCGCGTGACCTGCGAGAAAGCCGAGCCTGCGCTGAGCCTGCGGAGCGTCGATCCGCGTGATCTTCGCCACGGGCCTTCCCGCCTTCGCGATCGTGATGACCTCACCAGCCGCCGCGGCGTCGACGAGACGCGACAGATGCGTCTTTGCTTCATGCATGTTCACGGTGGTCATGGTGACTCCTCGACTAAGTCGATCTAGTCTAGTCCGTTGAGCGCCCCGCTTCCAGGGCAGTTGCGAGCCAGGTATGTCTGCTATCTGCTCAATAGGAGTTCTGCTATTTGCTCATTAGGAGTTCTGCTATCTGCTCGATGGGCTAGTCTGGAGCTATGAGCTCACCGTACGAACGCCGCGTCGTCGACGCCGAGCTCGACGAACTCTTCAGCGGTCTCGCGGCGATCGCCATCGATGGCGCGAAGGGCGTGGGGAAGACGACCACTGCGGCGCAGAGGGCCGCGACGACCCTCCGACTGGATGACCCGCTGGTACAGCAGGCGATCGGCGCCGATCCCGCCGGCATCCTCCCATTCGAGCGCCCCCTGCTCATCGACGAGTGGCAGCGCGCCCCCGCGGTGTGGGACGTGGTGCGTCGCGCTGTCGACGACGATCGACGCGGAGAGCAGTTCCTGCTCACCGGCAGCGCGACTCCTCGTGCGGGCGCGACCGCTCACTCGGGCGCCGGGCGGATCGTGCGATTGCGAATGCGACCGCTCGCTCTCTCAGAACGAGGCTTCCACCCGACGATCTCCCTGGCCGATGTGCTCCGCGGGGGCGCACAGCTCTCCGGTACGGCAGATGCGACACTCGCCGACTACGCGCGAGAGATCGTGAGCTCGGGCTTTCCCGGCATCCGCGATCTTCCTCCTCGCCAGCGACGCGCACAGCTGGCCGGCTACGTCGAGAACATCGTCGACCGCGAGATTCCCGAGGCAGGCATTACAGTGCGTCGCCCTCATGCCCTGCTGCACTGGCTTCGCGCCTATGCCGCAGCAACCTCGACGACAGCGTCGTACACGCGGATCCTCGACTCGGCAACGGCAGGCTTCCCGGACAAGCCGACTCGCAACACCACGGCGGCCTATCGAGACGCTCTCGAACAGCTCTGGATCCTTGATCCCGTCGGCGCGTGGGCGCCGGCCGGCGCCGAACTCGGCAGGCTCGCGCAGGCACCCAAGCATCAACTCGCCGACCCCGCGATCGCGGCCTCCCTGATGGGCTTCACATCGGAGTCGCTCGCACGGGGCAGCGGCGGCGGCGAAGGGCACGCATTCGGCGACCTCTTCGAATCGCTGGTGACGCTGTGCCTGCGGGTCTATGCACAGCGCAACGAGGCGACCGTGTCGCATTTCCGCGATCGCAACGGCGAACACGAGGTGGATCTGATCGTCTCCAATCCCGACGGCTCGATCATCGCCTTCGAGGTCAAGCTGTCCGGAAGCGTCGATGATCGAGATGTCCGGCATCTGAAATGGCTGCGGGAGCGTCTGGGGGAGCAGTTGATCGACGCGATCGTGATCAATACCGGGCCGATGGCGTACCGGCGGCCCGATGGGATCGGGGTCGTGCCACTGGCGCTTCTGGGGATGTGAGTGGCGGGTCGGCTCAGGAACTCGGTTCCACCTCCGTCATTTCCGCGTCGTCTGGGTCGTCTGCCCGGTGCTTCTTGCCGAACAGACCGGCCGCCTTGCAGCGGACATTGCCGGCAACACCGGTGATCACAGCGCCTGCCTCTTTGGCAGCGGTCAGCGCACGGGCCTCGTCCGGTATTCCATCGCCGTCGAGATCCACAGATCTGAACACCTCGGCGCTCCTGCTCACCGTGCCCGCGACGCCGGCGCCCGCCCGCTTCACCGCCGTCAACGCACGCGCTTCATCAGGGATGCCGTCACCGTCAAGGTCGACGGAACGGAATGCCTCCGTCGCCGCGCTCACCTTGCCCCAGACGTTCTCACCGAAGTCCTTGGCGCTTCCCGCCGCGGCTTCGAGCGCGAGGGCGGCCCGGGACGGCGGCACCTCTCCGCGCTCGGGCTTGGCATACGCCTGAAGCCATTCCGGGAACTGGGTTGGCGTCTCGGGGAAGGCCACTCGCGCAGCCTTCACGACGTCGCGCCCGAAGGTGAAGCTACCCAGGCCCCCGATCACCGCGCCGACGCCGAACGGAATCGCCTTGCCTGCTGTGCCGGCACCGAGTTTTCCGCCCAGCTTCATCGACTCCCGCCCGATCGCGATGGTCAATGGTGCGAGAGCAGAATCGGGAAGCTGCTCGGTGAGCATCTCCCCCCACCCCTTGGGCAACGCCTTGCCGACGACACCCGATGCCGTGCCTTTCGCCGCCTCCACGCCTCCCAGCCCCACGGCGTTCATCACCAGCTTGTTCATCTGGGCCTGGGACTTCTGACCGAGCAGCGTCCCGAGCACCAGGGGCTTCGCGCGCTCTGGATCGTCGACCGGGATGCCATGCAGCTCTGCAACGGCGAGGACGTACAGCGCGCTGGTCTCGTAGAAGAACAGCAGATCCGCGACACCGAGGCCGAGCGCGATCGGGATGCCGACACCCGGGATCGCTGCGGATGCTCCGACACCGCTGCCCGTGATCGTCACCGTAGCGACGTATCTGCTGTCGAGTTCCTTGAGCACCTCAGCGGGTGCGGCACCCGTTCTCTTGGTCACATCGCGAGTGTACAAGTACACGGGGACATGCTCCCTGGCGGGATTCACCGGGCGCGATCAGGCTTGTCGGGTGCCCCGAACCCCCTCCGCCGCTGCCGCGCTCATCGGCGG
>NZ_JASGCY010000017.1:0-23760 GCF_047607465.1 Microbacterium sp.
CCACCGCCTCGCCGCCGACGCCGACATCGACCACGACCGCCCCTGGGCGAACGGCGGCACCACCAACACCACGAACCTGCGGCCCCTCTGCCCCCGCGACCACACCCACCGCCACAGAACCCGAACGGCATACCGCACCCGACCCGACGGCACCGTCCAAATCACCACCCCCACCGGACACACCACCCGACCACCCAGCACCATCGACACCGGCCCAGCACCCAACACCGACGCTGCCCCCAACGTCGACGCTGCCCGCAACACCGGCACAGCCCTCAACGCCGACACAGCACTCAACGCCGACACAGCACTCAATGCCGGCACAGCGCTCAACGCCGGCACAGCGCTCGGGGCCGAAACGGCCACCGATACTGAGATCGGCGCTGCCGCCCTGGACGATACGCCACCACCCTTCTGACGCCTCCCGCGCAGGCAGCTCGCCGACGCCCGCGCGGCGGGAATGCCGGTCTCGCTCACCGATCCCGCGTCAGGTGACGGCGGCTCCGATGAGGGCGTCGACGTCCCTTCGTGACTGCGTGACCACTTCGGACCGATTGCGCCGACCGCAGGCGGGATCCGCCGGCGATGCAGCTTCCTCGGCTGCGGTGGAGACCAGAGCGGCGAACGGGAACCGCGGGGTCGACTCGCCGCCCCCCGAGGACTACGCTGGCGTCAAGCGGACGATCCCGCCCGCTGAACCGACGAGAGAAAGCGGTGTGAGATGGATTCGATGATGATGGGCGCCATGTCGAAGAACATGATGTCCATGCCCGACATGGCCATGATGGACATGGCTGTCATGCAGGCGTGCATGGACGCGTGCTCGGCCTGCGAGCAGGCGTGCTCGGTGTGCTCGACCCAGATGATGGACTGCTCGGCATCGTGCATGAACTGCGCCGACATGTGCAACACGATGATGCGCTCGATGATGCGGATGCAGGGCATGACCCCGGCAGCGATGATGTCGATGCTCGACGCCTGCATCGCGATGTGCCAGACCTGCATGGACATGTGCATGATGCACGCCGACCACAGCGACGTCTGCAAGATGTGCGCTCAGTCGTGCCAGGCGTGCATGGACGCGTGCATGGCCATGAAGGACATGATGTCGGCGGCAGCCTGACCCTTATCGACGAGCGGACGCCGGCTCGGCCTCCTGGCCGCCGGGTCAGACCGTCGCGACGTTGAACTGCGCGCGCCCCACGGCGAGCACGCCGTAGCGCGCGTGAAGGGCCACCGGCGTTCCTGCCGCAGCTTCCAGGGCGGCGCCCGTCGCGTTCCACAGCGTGCGGGCGTCGCCCTCGAGCGTGCGCACGACGAGTTCGCCGGTTCCGGCATCCGCGCTCTCGACGATCGCGTCGACCCACTCGCTGGGCGTCGCCGAGGCGAGTCGCGCCTGGATGAGGTGCAGCCCGTGCCCGGCGGCGAACGAGGAGCAGGCTCCGCCGTGCGCGCACATGCACGCCGAACGCTCACGCACCTGAGAGGGCGAAAGGCGGTTCAGCGGCGTGGACACGGGGTGCTCCGATCGGTCGAGGTGTTCCCGCAAGAGTAGGACGGGCTCGCCCCCGCGGGAAGACCGCCCGACACGCAGTGAAACAAAGCGGTGTAATATCGCCCCGTGCTGTTTTCGATGAGCGCCGGACCGGCGCGGAACGGGGCCGCGGGCGCGTTCAGCGCCGCGGGCAGAGGCTGACGATCAGCCGGAGGCGGAACTCCCGTCGCCGGCGCTGAGTCGTACCCGCCTCCATCCTTCACACGAAAGCACCTCTCTCATGCGTCCCCTCGACGAGCGCGGCATCCGCGCGTCCTTCATCAACGCTTCCCGCAAGGAGGTCTCCGACCTCAACCTCCCCGCCAGCTTCGCCGACATCGACTTCGACAGGCTCGACTATCTGGGCTGGATCGATCCCAGGCAGCCGCGCCGGGCCTACGTCACCTGGCGTGACGACGAGCTGGTCGGCGTCTTCCTGCAGCGCGCCGAGCAGCGTCTCGCCACCCGCGCGCAGTGCTCCTGGTGCGACGATGTGACCCTCCGCAACGATGTCCAGCTGTACGTCGCCCGCAAGGCGGGTGCGGCCGGGCGCAAGGGCGACACCGTCGGCACCCTCGTGTGCGCCGAGTTCGGCTGCTCGAAGAACGTGCGCGTCCTGCCGCCGCTGGCATATCAGGGCTATGACCGCGAACTCGCCAGGGACCTGCGGATGCTGCGCCTGCAGGAGCATGTCGTCGCCTTCCTCGGCGAGGTCGCAGGCTAGCGCGGTCGCATCGATCAGCGCGTGCGTCGTCGTGCGGGGCGTGCGACTGCTCCGTCAGCGCGCGGTCGCGGTGCGCACGTGCCGCCAGGCGGGTTCGCGCAGCGACTGGGACAGCCGGGCGAAGCCGTCGAAGCTCTCCCGCCCCGGCCACCGGGGCGGGAGCATCGACGGCGGAAGGCCCGGATCGGTGTACGGCAGCACCCGCCACCGGTCGATGAGGCGCACATAGGCGGGGAAGGGGGCCTCCGGGAGGTCGGCAAGCGCCGCCTGGAAGCCCTCGTGCTCGGCGCGCAGGGCGTCGAGGTCCCACCATGCGGCCGCGGCGTCGACGAGGGATCCGGCTGGAACCGGCGTCGACGCTCGGAACAGCGTCGCCCATGACCGCACGTCCAGGTCGTCGAGGATCAACTCCACCTCGTCCTGCAGACGACCAGGGCAGATCCACAGCGCGGACGACACCGTCCCCGCCCCGATGAACCGCAACCGCTTGCGCAGCTGATGACGGATGCCGCGGGCGCTCTCCGGGATCGAGAACGACACGAGGCACCAGTCGTCGGCATCCGTCATCTCGCGCATCTCGAAGATGCGCCGGTCGCCGCGCTCGAGCATGGCGACGGCGGCGGGGTTCAGTCGGTATCCGGGCACGCCGTCGCGTTCGGCGATGAGCAGCCCCTTCTGCTTGAGGCGCGCGATGCCGGTGCGCGCCTGCCCGTCGGCGATGCCGAGATCGGCGGCGAGGCGGACGAGATCCGATGCGGAGATCCACCCGCCGAGTCGGCGCAGATACAGCCCGATCACGGTGCGCAGGAGCGAGGCGGCGCTCCCCGGCCGGGCATCGATGTCGTCGAAGACGGTGGTGTCAGCGAGCATGGGACTGCAGCGCGTCGCGCACCGCCAGCACACCCGTGACGGCCTCGACGTGCGTGGTGCTCAGCGGTGACAGGCCGAGGCGGATGCCGTCGGGGAACCGGAAGTCGGGGATGACGCCGTCGGACCACAGGCGCTCGGTGACCGCGCGGAAGCCCGGATGCCCGATCGTGACGTGCCCGCCGCGGAGCTCCGCGTCCCGCGGGCTCAGCAGTCGCACGTCGAGCGGGGCGAGCACCTCGTCGTAGGCCTGCACGGCGAGGTCGGTGAGGCTCTTCGACTTGGTGCGCACGGCCTCGATCGTCGCGTGCTCGATGAGATCGAGCATCCCCTGCATCGGCAGCATCCCGAGCACGGGAGGGGTCCCGCTGATGAACTGCCGGATCGTCGCATCGGGGGCATAGGCGGGCCCCATCGCGAACACGTCGGCGGCGCCCATCCACCCCTGGATCGGCTGGCGCAGCACGCCGTGGTGACGGGCGTTGACGTACGCCAGTGCCGGGGCGCCCGGCCCGCCGTTCAGGTACTTGTAGGTGCAGCCCACCGCCAGGTCGACGCCCCACTCGTCGAGCTGCATCGGGATCACGCCGACCGAGTGGCAGAGGTCCCAGAGCATCAGCGCGCCCGCCTCGTGCACCTGCGCGGTGATCGCCGGCATGTCGGCGAGGGCGCCGGAGCGGTAGTCGACATGGCTGAGCACGACCAGCGCGGTGCGCTCCCCGACGGCGTCGGCGATGTCTGCCGCCTGCACGCCCTGCACGGGATCGGCGGCGATCCAGCGCACCGTCATGCCGGTCTCTGCGGCGACGCCTTCGGCGACGAAGCGGTCGGTGGGGAAGTTGCCCTCCTCGA
Source organism: Microbacterium sp. (assembly GCF_047607465.1). Lineage (GTDB taxonomy): Bacteria > Actinomycetota > Actinomycetes > Actinomycetales > Microbacteriaceae > Microbacterium. The sequence continues at coordinate 3,978 of NZ_JASGCY010000017.1, forward strand.
TCACGATCTCGGTGCGGACTGGTTTATCTGGTTCCCGCCCTTCGTCTCGCTTCGCTCGCTCAGGAACCATGTGCGCGCCCGTCGCCGCGCGCATGAGCTTGTACAGCAGGACGGTGGTCGAGTCAGCGACGACCGTCTGACCGGCGGCGGCGCCGAGGCACGCCGCGCCGATGCGGTCGCCGAGGGCCGTGGGCAGCTCCATCCACTGCTCGTCCCAGGAGCGGATCAGGCGCGTGCCCCAGTCGTCGGCGACGAAGGCCGCGAGTCGGTCGGCGGTATCGCGCAACGGGCGCCCCAGAGAGTTGCCGTCGAGATACGCCGTCACGCCGGGCATCTCGGCGAAGGCGTCGAGGTGGTCGCGCAGCGGATCGGCGGCGTCGAGGGTGCGGGCGGTCGTGAGCAGGTCTGTCATGTCATGCCTTCAGGTCGTCAGGGGTCATCAGCCGGGCGCGGAGGGGATCGGCGGTCGTCGGCGTCGCGCCGGGGTAGAAGAGCAGCCGTGCTGCAGGAGTGGCCGGGTCGCCGGGCACGAGCGAGCGGAGCAGAGCCGCGCCGTCGATCCCGGATTCGCGCAGCGCCGCGATCTCGCGGTGGCTCAGGCCGACCGGCGTGTCGCCGTTGCCCATGTCCGTGCCGTAGAGGATGATCCCGCCCAGGGCGTGGAAGCGGCGGACGTTGTCGACGGCGATGCGATGCGCGTCGCCGTCGTGGATCGCGAGGGTGGAGATCCAGGCGATGCTGCCATGCATGCGGGACAGCTCGTCATCGGTGAGGCGCTCGGTGAACGGGGCGTGGGCGAGCAGCCGGGCCCGCAGCCGTGTCGCGCGCATCGCCTCCCCTGGACCTTCGGCGTGCGCGATGACCGAGAGGCCGTGAGAGGAGGCGATCTCGACGATGGTCGAGAACAGCTCGTCGGAGAACACCGGGCCGGCGGTGGAATTGCTCGCGACCTTGATGCAACTCGCGCCAGACAGCTTCATCTCGGCGATGGCGGATGCCGCGGCATCCGCATCGGCGATCTCGCGGGTCGAGCCCTCGGGAGCCCATGTCCGGTCAGAGGGGTATCCGCCGGGCGGCGTGAGGAACGCCCCGGCGAACGCGACACGCACCCCGTGCACCGCCGATCCCGCCTCGGCATCGTGTCGCGGGGATGCGGAATCGACCCCGAATCGGTCGCGGATCGAGCGAACGACGTCGGGAGAGCCGCCCAGATCGACGACCGTGCCGAGCGCCGAGTGCTGCAGCATCCGCTCGTCGACGAGCTGTAAGTGAACATGCGAATCCGTGAAGGCGCCGGTCACGACGCCGTCGAGGCGGGGAAGGGCGGAACTCGATGCCTCGGGGACGACGCGCACTGCGCCGTCATCGACGTCGAACACGGCGTCGCGCCACACCCGGCCTCTTCGATCCAGGCACGCGGCCACGGCGCGCATCAGCCGCCGATCTCGGTGCGCACGGCGTAGAGCTCGGGGAAGAAGGTGAGATCCAACGCGCGCTGCAGGAAGCCGACGCCGCTGGACCCGCCGGTGCCAGCCTTCATGCCGATCGTGCGGGCGACGGTCTTCAGGTGCCGGAAGCGCCAGAACTGGAAGTTGTCCTCGAGGTCGACGAGGTCTTCGCAGGCCTCGTAGAGGTCCCAGTGGGTGTTCGGGTCAAGGTAGATCTCGCGGATCGCCGGCACGAGCGCCGGGGTCTCGCGGTACGGCAGGCGCACGTCGCGCTCGAGGATCTCGGCGGGGACGGGCAGCCCTCGGCGGAAGGCGTAGCGGAGGAACTCGTCGTACAGGGTCGGCTTCTCCCACTCGGCGGTGAGCAGCGCGAGGTTCGCCGGATGATCGCGGAAGACCCCGAGCATCTTCTCGTTCTTGTTGCCGAGGGCGAACTCGACGGCGCGGTACTGCACCGACTGGAAACCCGATGAACTGCCGAGCGCACCGCGGAACTGCGCGTATTCAGTGGGGGTGAGGGTTGCGAGCACCGACCACTGCTGGGTGATGACGTCCTGGATCCGCTTGATGCGGGCGACGCGCTTCAGTGCCTCGCGGAGGTCGTCGCTGGCGAGCAGCTCGCGCGCCGAGGACAGCTCATGCAGCAGTTGCTTGAGCCAGAGCTCGGTGGTCTGGTGCTGGATGATGAACAGCATCTCGTCGTGATGCACGGGGGAGCTGACCGGATGCTGCGCCGTGAGCAGCTGGTCGAGGGCGAGGTAGGACCCGTAGGTCATGCGGCCGGACAGGTCGGTGACGATGCCGGCTTCGAGGGCGCGCTCGTTCTCGGTGCTCATGGCCTGAACATATCAGGTTCGAGGCGGGCGTCACGGTTTTGATGTGAACAGCGAGAGGCGATAGGGCGCGAGGCCCTGCGTCAGAGGCGCGGGGTGCGCGGCGGGGGCGTGCGCCGGGTGCCCGGCTCGCCGGTCGCCTCGAAGGCGACGGCCAGCGCCAGCAGACGGGAGTCGTCGTAGGCGCGCCCGGCGAAGGTGAGGCCGATCGGCATCCCGATGTCGCGCATCACCCCCATCGGCACCGTCACCGTCGGCACGCCGAGGTGCCGGATCGCGAGGTTGCCGTTCGCGATCCAGGTGCCGTTGCGCCAGCCGAGGTCGGCGGAGGCCCCGTTCACGTCCATGTCCGCCGGTCCCACGTCGGCGACCGCCGGGAACACGACGGCGTCGAGGCCGAGCGCGTCCATCCACGCCTCCAGGTCCACGCGGCGGGTCTCTTCGAGCCCGCGCAGCCCGTCTTCGAGCTCGGGCATGTCGAGGAAGCCGACCCCCGGGTGCTCGCGCACCCAGCCCGGATACTCGGCGATGTCGTCGTCGAAGCCGGTGTAGCGGTCTGGCAGTGCGCCCTCCGGATGCGGGAAGATCGTGGCCCCGTCGACGCCCGCGAGCGTCGACAGCGCCGGGTCGCCGTTCGCCTGCAGGAAGTCCTCCCAGCCCCACGCCGACAGGTCGACGATCTCTCGTCGCAGATACTCGGGGCTGACCAGGCCCCTGGTGGCGATGGTCGGCGCGCCAGGACGGTCGCCCTCGTAGTTCGACACCACCGGGAAATCGACCTCGACCACGGTGGCACCTGCGGCCTCCAGGTCCAGGCGGGCCGCCTCCCAGCGCTCGATCACCGACGCCCGCGTCTGGATGCGCTGCCCGGTCGGCCCGCCGATGCCCGGATGCTCGGCCGTGCCGGCATCCGGATCGGCGTTGATGTACATGCGGGGGATGCCGATGCGCGCGCCCCGCAGCGAGGCGGTCTCCGCGAGCGCGGGATAGGACGCAGGGCGCACGGCGGATGCCGCCGGCAGCGGCACCCAGGGCTGTGATCGCCAGAAGTCGCCGCGCGTCTCGGCGTCGTCGGCGACGATCACCTCGAGCACCTCCAGGAGGTCTGCCATGGTGCGCGCGTGCGGCACGACGACGTCCATCGTCGGCACGAGCGGCCAGTTGCCGCGGGTCGAGATGACGCCGCGCGAGGGGGTGTACGCGCACAGGGCGTTGTTCGTCGCTGGGCCTCGCCCGCTCGACCAGGTCTCCTCGCCCAGACCGAAGGCCGCGAAGCTCGCCGCGGTCGCGGTACCGGAGCCGTTCGAGGAGCCGGAGGCGAAGGGCGCGGTGAGGAAGTCGGCGTTGTACGGGCTCTCGGCGCGTCCGTAGACCCCGCGCTGCATGCCGCCGTTGGCCATCGGCGGCATGTTCGTCAGCCCCAGGCAGATCGCCCCGCCCGCGCGCAGCCGCTCGATCGTGAACGCGTCGCGCTGGGCGATGAGATCGGCGAACGCGGGACTGCCGGATGCCGCGGTGAGCCCCTTCACGAGGTAGCTGTCCTTGGCGGTGTACGGAATGCCGTCGAGCGGGCCGAGCAGAAGACCCGCCGCGCGGCGGGCGTCGGATGCCGCAGCCTCCGCCAGGGCCTCAGGATTCGCGACCACCACGGCGTTCAGTGCGGTCTCGGTGCCAGGGGCGTCGTAGGCGGCGATGCGGGCCCGGTACGCCACGACGAGCTCGACGGATGTCGTCCACCCGCTTTCGAGAGCCGCCCGGAGGTCGGCGATGGATGCTTCGTACACGTCGAACATGGTGGTTCCTTCGTGTCTCAGAGAGCCGGCTGCTGCTGGGTGATGCAGTGGATGCCGCCGCCGCGGGCGAACAGGGGGCGGGCGTCGACGGTGACGACGCGGCGCCCCGGATACGCGTCGGCGAGGATCGACCGCGCCGCGGCATCCGCCTGCTCGTCGCCGAATCCGCAGGCGACGACGCCGTCGTTCGTGACGAGGTGGTTGACGTAGCTCCAGTCGACGAACCCTTCGTCGTCGCGCAAGGTCGCCGGTGCCGGCAGATCGACGATCTCGAAGCGGCGGCCGGCGGCATCCGTCTGCTCGGCGAAGAACGCGCGCAGCGCGAGCGAGACCTCGAAGTCCGGATGCTCTGGGTCGCCCTGCTCGTGCAGCAGCACGACGCCCGGCGAGGGGAGGGTCGCGACGATGTCGACGTGCCCGTTCGTGCCGAAGTCGTCGTAGTCGCGGGTGAGTCCCCGCGGCAGCCAGACGGCTTTCGTCGAGCCGATGGTCCTGGCAAGCTCCGCCTCGACCCGCTGCCGGTCGGCGAACGGGTTGCGGCGGGGGTCGAGCTGCACCGTCTCGGTGAGCAGCACCGTGCCCTCGCCGTCGACGTGGATGCCGCCGCCCTCGTTCACGAGCGTCGAGCTGACGAGCTCGGCGCCTGCGGCCTCGGCGATGAGGCGCGCGTGCTGCGCGGCCTTGTGCCACTCGGCCCAGTCCGGTGCGCCCCAGCCGTTGAAGATCCAGTCGACCGCGCCGAGTCGGCCATCGTCTGAGACCACGAACGTCGGTCCGGAGTCGCGCATCCAGAACTCGTCGACCGGTGCTTCGACGATCTCGACGGCGCCGCCCAGCATCCGTCGTGCCCGTGCGATCTCGGTCGGATCGACGAGCATCGACACGGGGGTGAACGCGGCGGTCGCGAGGGCGACGGCCGTCCAGGCGGCGTATCCCTCTTCGCGCTCGGAGGCGCTCTGGCCGAGCGTCTGGCCCTCGGCGGGGAACGCCATCCAGATGCGGTCGTGTCGCGCGGTCTCTGCGGGCATTCGCCAGTTCATCGGTTCTCCTCGCTGGGATCACGTGCGAGCGTCGTGGCTATTGAACACATGATCAACGAGTGCTACGGTAGCCCGTGATGAACACGACGTCAAGAGCCGACCGCCCGAAGCGGATGTCTCCGGGGGAGCGTGAGCGCTCGATCCTCGACGGCGCCATCGCGCTCGCACGCGAGAGCGGACTCGAGGTGCTCACGGTGCGCGCCGTGGCGAGTCGGGTCGGCGTGACGCCCGCACTCATCGCCCATTACCGTCCAGTGATGGACGAGTTCGTCGCAGAGGTGTTCGGGGCGATCGTCTCGGCCGAGCGCGAGGAGGTCCTCGGCGGCTTCGAGGCGTCCGGAGACCTGCGCGCGAACCTGCAGGGCCTGATCGAGACCCTTCTCGATACGACCCGCGACGACGTGGCTCTGATCTGGGTGCAGTCGTGGTCGCTCGGCGCCCGCAATGAGGTGCTCGGGCGGCGCGTGCGCCACGAGATGGACCTCTGGCAGTCGGGCCTGGAAGAGGTCATCCGTCGAGCATCCGACGGTGCCGTCGATCCCGCGCCGGCCGCCTGGCTGCTGCTCGCGATGGTCGACGGCATGAGCGCTCATTCGCTCGTGAAGTGGGCGCCGCGCGACCGGGCCGACCTCGCCCGCCGCACGCTCGCAGCCGTCCTCGGCCACGAGGAAGAGATGACAGCGGCGAGAGCGCCGCACGCGGCATCGCCGGCTCGCCGGCATCCGGCCGAGCCGGAGATGTAACACGCCTGAAAACTTTTGCTCTTGTGGTTTTGAGTGCCGGAGGTGGATGCTGTGGGGAACGGTCGCGCGGACCGTCCCGATTCGCAGGGGAGGATCCCTCTATGACATCGCTCAGCCAGCAGCTTCTGCGTCGCAAGAGCACCAGTGCCGAGGCCGCCGACGACAGGGGACTGAAACGCAGCATCGGCCTGTTCGCCCTCACCATGATCGGCGTCGGCGGCACGATCGGTACCGGCATCTTCTACGTGCTCTCCGACGCGGTGCCGATTGCCGGACCCGCCGTGATCTGGTCCTTCGTGCTCGGCGGCGCGGTGGCCGGTGTGACCGCCCTCTGCTACGCGGAGCTCGCGGGCTCTGTTCCGGTGTCGGGCTCGACCTACTCCTATGCGTACGCGACCCTGGGCGAGGCTCCCGCCATGGGGGTCGCTGCCTGTCTGCTGCTCGAGTACGGGGTGTCGACGGCCGGCGTCGCCGTCGGCTGGTCGCAGTACGTCAACCAGTTGCTGTTCAACCTCTTCGGGTTCCGGATCCCCGATGCACTGTCGAACGCCCCCGAACAGGGCGGCATCATCAACCTGCCGGCCGTGATCGTGATCGTGCTCTGCGCGCTGCTGCTGCTGCGCGGCGCGAGCGAGTCGACGAGGATCAACGCGATCATGGTGATGGTGAAGATCGCGGTGCTCCTGTTCTTCGTCGCCGTGGCGTTCACCGGGTGGAACTCCGATCACTTCGCGAACTTCGCTCCGCACGGCCTGCAGGGAGTCGTCGCCGGTGCCGGGCTCATCTTCTTCTCGTTCATCGGGCTGGATGCCGTGGCGACCGCTGGTGGGGAGGCGAAGAACCCGAAGCGGAATCTTCCGCTGGCGATCATCCTCGCCCTCGTCATCGTCATCACGATGTACGTCATCGTCGCGTTGGCGGCGCTGGGCGCACAAGAGTCGGAGAAGTTCGAGGGCCAGAGCGCAGGGCTCTCCGCGATCCTGGAGTCGATCATCGGCTCGTCGTGGCCGGGGACGGTGGTCGCCGCAGGGGCCGTGATCTCGATCTTCAGCGTGACCCTCGTCTGCCTCTACGGGCAGACGCGCGTCCTGTTCGCGATGTCACGAGACGGCATGGTCCCTCCAGTGTTCTCGAAGGTGAACCCGCGCACGCTCTCACCGGTGCCGAACACCGTCATCGTGATGACGGTCGTTGCGATCCTCGCCGCCTTCGTGCCCATCAACTTCCTGCTCGAGATGACGAGCATCGGCACGCTCGTCGCGTTCCTGGTGGTGTCGGTGGCCGTGATCATCCTTCGGCGCCGCGAACCCGGCATCGAACGCGGTTTCCGGCTGCCGCTGCATCCGCTGATCCCCGTGCTCTCCATCCTCGGCTGCATCTGGATCATCACCCAGCTGCGGCCCATCACGATCGTCGTGTTCGTGATCTGGACCGCCGCCGTTCTCGTCTACTACTGGTTCTACGGACGTAAGCACTCGGCATTGGCGCGTGCCGCGAGTCCCGATGCCGACATCCCGTACACCTCCACCATCCCCCAGGTCGACGAGGGCGACCGATGAGCATCCTCGTCGCCGTCAGCCCAGGACAGCGCTCCGTCTCCGTGCCGCAGCTGGCTGCGATGCTGGCGCGCTCGCAGGACACCGATCTCATCGTCGCCGCCGTGCTGCCGCGTACCTGGCCGCCGCTCGCGAGCAACGTCGACGCCGAGTGGAGCGATTATCTGCGTGGCTCGGCCGACGTCGTGCTCGACCACGCGGCGTCAGAGCTCGGCGGGGTGCGCGCCACGTTCACCCAGCACTCCGCACGATCGGCCCACCGTGGCATCCTCGAACTGATCGAGGAGCACCGACCGGGGCTCGTCGTCGTCGGCTCCTCATCGGGCGGAGCCTTCGGGCACATCGCCCTCGGCTCGGTGAACGACGCGCTGCTGCACGCCTCACCGGTGCCCGTGGCCATCGCACCGCGCGGCTTCCGGGCCAAGGAGTCGGCGAGGGTGCGCAGGATTACGGCAGCCTACGGTGGGACGGATGCCGCGAAGGACCTCGTGCTCGGCGCCGCAGGCGTCGCGCAGAGCATCGGGGCCTCGTTGCGCATCGCGTCGTTCGCGGTGGTGTCGGAGGGGAGCGTGACAGCGGGAGTGGGCCTCTCGGCCGAGCAGGGCATCACCGACGAGTGGGTGCGGATGATCGACGAGCACACCGCGGAGATCCTCGCTGACGTGTCGGCCCTCCCGCGCACGCCCGCTCTCGACGGGGCGGTCGTCGGTGTCGGCAGTTCCTGGGCCCGTGCGATGGAAGACGTCGAGTGGAGCGCCGAGGACGTTCTCGTCGTCGGATCCAGCTCACTCGGACCCCTTGCCAGGGTCTTCCTCGGCTCGCACGCGACGAAAGTGGTCAGGCACTCGCCGGTGCCGGTGATCGTCGTGCCGCGCGGCACAGCGGAGGAGCTTCTCGACGCGGCCGAGCGGCCGGAGGCCTGAACCCCGGCGCCTGAGCTCCGGCGCCCCGCGATCGGGCTTCAGTCGCGGATGCGCACCGACAGACAGGTGACGCAGCCCTCGAGCTTCTCGAACTCCGTGATCGGCGTCTCGATCACGGTCAGACCGCGGTCGCGGAACAGCTGTGCGCTCTGCGGTGCCCCAGCCGACATCAGCACGGTGTCGTCGTCGAGCACGACGACGGCGGTGCCGTGCTCCTCTGGCACCGGCAGGAACGCAGGATAGACCGAGGTGTCGTCGACCAGCGGCGGGTACCCGATGACCGTGCCGTCGGGGAGCGCGGTGACGCCGCTCTTGAGGTGCAGCACCTTGGTGACAGGCACCGAGATGACGGTCCAGCCTCGCGGGGTGAGCAGGCTCTGCAGCTGGGCGAAGCCCTCGGCATTCGAACGCAGTGTCAGGCCGACATAGACGGTCGTGCCGACCTTGAGCACGTCTCCGCCGTCGAGGGTGCCTGGCGCCTCGATCGCCACGTACGGGATGCCGGCGCGCTCGAGCGCCGCGCGGGTGGTCTCGATCTCGCCGCGGCGGGAGTCGGCGCCAGGGCGGCTGAGCACGGCGAGGTCGCCGAACATGATCACGGTGTCCTCCACGAAGACGCCGTCGGCGTGCTCGTCCGCCGCGTCGATCTCGATGACGTCCCAGCCGTGTTCGCGATAGACGTCGACGTACTGCTCCCACTGCCGCTGGGCCAGTTCGGGGTCGACGGGGACGCGCTCGTAGTGGGTGAGCTCGCCTTCGGCGAGACGCGGGGAGGGGCGGCGTACGAGAAGTCGGGACATCTCCCCAGAATAGTTCAGAAGCGTCGGATCACTCCATGGTGTCGAGGACCGCGACGAGGTCCTCGAAGGTCGTGAGCGGGTTCACGATGGCGAAGCGCGTGTTCGGGCGACCCGCGTGCGAGCTCGGCACCACGAAGGCGTACTGCGACTCGAGCAGGCCGTCCGACCAGCGCGCGTAGTCCGCGCGATCCCAGCCCTCCCGTTCGAACACGACGACGGTCAGCTGCGGGTCGCGCACGAGGGCGAATCCTGGCCGGCGGCGGATCTCCTCGGCGATCCGCTGCGTGAGGGCGAGGGTGCCCGAGACGGCATCGCGGTAGGCCTGCACGCCGTAGGTCGCGAGCGAATACCACAGGGGAAGGCCACGGGGTCGCCGGGTGAGCTGGATCGCGTAGTCCGATGGACTGAAGTCGTCGCTGTCGGTGAGGGTGTCGAGGTACTCCGCGTGCTGAGTGTGCGCCCGCCGCCCCGTCTCGGGGTCGCGGTAGAGCAGCGCGCAGCAGTCGTACGGCGCGAAGAGCCACTTGTGCGGATCGACGATGGCCGAGTCCGCGCGCTCGACGCCGCTGAAGTGGTGGCGTGCCTCGGGGGCCAGGATGCCGGTGAGCCCGTAGGCCCCGTCGATGTGCAGCCAGAAGTCGAACTCGTCCTTCAGCGCGGCGATCCCTTCGATGTCGTCGATGATGCCGAAGTTCGTGGATCCGGTCGTGGCGACGACGGCGAAGACCGCGTCTCCATGTTCGACCAGGGCCTCGCGCACGGACTCCGCGTGCAGCTTGCCGTCGGCTCCCGCAGGTACCGCGATCGTGTCGACGTCCATGACCTTCGCCGCGGACTTGTTCGAGGAGTGCGCCTCGGCGCTGCAGACGAGCTTCCACCGCGCAGGGATCGCGGCGCCGGCGGTCTCGAGTCGGCGCTTCGCGGCGTCGCGTGCGGCGACCAGGGCCGAGAGGTTGCCGATCGTGCCGCCCTGCACGAACACGCCGCCCGCGCCCTCCGGGAAGCCGATCTCGTCGGCCAGGAAGGACAGCACCTCGTTCTCGGCGTGCACGGCGCCGGCTCCCTCGAGCCAGCTCCCGCCGTACAGGCCCGATGCCGAGACGACCAGGTCGAAGGCGATCGCCGCGGTCGTGGGCGCGGTCGGGATGAACGAGAGGTAGCGCGGGTGGCTCGCGGTGAGGCAGGCGGGAGCGAGGATGTGCTCGAAGAGCGCGAGCGCGCGGGTGCCGCCGATGCCCTCGTCGGTGATCGTGCGGCCGGCGAGCCGGCTCAGCTCGCCAGGGGGGAACGGCTTGTCCAGCGGCACGTCCTTCGCGTGCATCCGCCTGCGCGAGTAGTCGAGCACGGCGTCGACGATCGATTCCTGCTCGTCGGTCGCCGCGTGCATCCGCGTCGGGTCCATCGGACACTCCTCCTCCGCCCGCCGGCACACCCGTCGAGGCAGAGAAACGCTAACAGAACGGGCGCCCAGGGGCGGGCGCGCGGATGCCGGTCAGCGCGTCGTGTGCGCGTTCAGGAAGTCGATCGTCTGCTGCAGGGCGGTGCGCGCGTCGGGCAGGTCCAGGTGGAACTGGTACTCGTGAGGCAGCTGCGGCTCGTGCGGCGCGGGCCAGAAGAGCGTCGTCACCTCGACCCCGAGCTCGCCGAGGCGCTTCGACATCGGGATCGACTGCAGCCAGGTGAGGTCGTCGCCGTTGCCACCGGAGATGTAGGTCGGCGGGAAGTCCGCCGACACCCAGTCGATCGTCGACATCGTCGCGCCGGTGGCGTCGTTCGCCCAGTCCTTCGACCCCGAGTACGTCCACATCGAGGTCTTGAAGCCCCAGCCGATGAGGCCGCCCAGCTCGGCGAGCGCCGACAGGTCGTAGACGCCGCAGTTCAGCATGGCGCCGGCGAGCTGCGCCGGTGCGATCGACGGGGTGATGCCCATGATGTCGGCGTAGTCGGGATTGGTGATGAGCGTCGCCAACTGGCTGGCGAGCTGTCCGCCCGCGGAGTCGCCGGCGAGGACGATCTGCGAGGGGTCGACGCCGAGCTCGGCGGCGTGCTCGTCGATGTACGCGAGAGCCGTGTTGAGCTGGGTGACGGCGAGCGGATAGACGCCCTCGGGCCCCCGCGTGTAGTCGAGGCCGATCGTCGTGTATCCCTCCGCGGCGAGGATCCGCAGATACGGGGCGACGTCCTCCTTCGAGCCGGAGATCCAGGCTCCGCCGTGGATCCAGACGATCGTGGGCAGGGGGCCGTCGGCGGATGCCGGGGAGAACACGTCCATGATGGTGTCCGCGCTGTCGTCGGCGTAGGCCACGTCGAGCCTCTCGGTGAGCTTCGTATCCGTGAGGCGGCCGCGCATCTCGGCGGCGGTGTCCTCGCCGCCCTTCGTGAAGACGGCGCGGATCACCATGGCGGAGAGCCGCGGCGTGATCGACCCGACGATCGCGACGACGCCCACGATCGCGGGGAGGATGCCGAGTGCGATCCGCGTGCGGCGCCAGGGACGACGGCGTCTCGGCGCGCGGTCGTCGTCGGCTGCGGGCGCGTCGGCTGAGTGCGTGTTCATGGGATCCCTTCCCTCGACAGTGTGGCAGCATCCTCGCCGCCGCGGGACGATCAGCGTGCGGCGAGGACGCTCGCCGTGTCGCCGATCGTGATCTGCGGCGGATACAGCCCCATCACGTGGACGGCCGCGTCGTGGTTCTCCGCGGTCGAGCCGACGCACGCGTCGGCCGCGACCGTGACATGGGCGCCGGCATCCGCCGCCGCCAGCGCGGTCGACAGCACGCAGCAGTCGGTGGAGACGCCGGCGAGCACGACGTGCGCGCCGCGACCGACGATCGCCTCGATCTCGGGTCCCCACTTGCCGAAGGTCGGCAGATCGAGCGTCGGACGGGGACTCAGGACAGCGGCCTCCGGCACGAGGTCGTAGAGCGGATCGGTCGGCGGCTCATCGGCGAACGGCCACGCCGCGAAGTAGTCGCCCCAGCTCGTGGAGCGGTCGGCCGTCGGCATCCATCTCGTCACCACGACGCGCTCGCCGAAGGCGTCCGCCAGCGCGGTGATCCGGGGCAGCGCTTCGGCGAAGAAGGGCGATCCCCAGGCCGAATCGGGGGAGGCGAAGATGTTCTGCGGGTCGATGACGACCAGCCAGGCGCCGGTCACGATTCCTGCCGACGGATCACGCCCGCCCGGCCGAACCAGGCCACCAGGAACGAGCCCACCAGCGCCACGAAGACGCCGAGGTTCGCATACGCCCAGACCCCGTCGGCGCCGCCGACGAGGAACATCAGGTACCCCTGCCAGGGGAACAGGCTCGAGTAGACGAGGCCCCATCCGACCGCGGTGAACGCCACCATCGTGATCACCGACACCCTGTCGACGGCGCCGTAGCGGCCGCGGGGGTCGAACAGGGCGGCCTCGTCGTAGTCCTTGCGGCGGCGCAGGATGTCCGCGATGAGGATGCCGGCCCACGCGGCCATCGGCACGCCCAGCGTGATGAGGAACGTCTCGAACGGCCCCTTGAAGTCCTGTGCGAAGAACACCACGAAGATCGTGCCTGCGGTCAGCAGCACGCCGTCGATCGCCGCAGCAGTCGGCCGGGGGATGCGGATGCCGAGGCTGAGCAGTGTGAGGCCGGAGGAGTAGATGCCGAGAACCGCGCCGGAGACGAGCGTGAGGATGGCGACGATGAGGAACGGGAACAGCGCCCAGGGCGGCAGCAGCAGGGCCAGAGCGCCGATCGGATCGCCGCCGACCGCGTCCATGAGCTCCGTGCTCGACGCGGCCAGCAGCAGTCCGAAGAACACGAGGACGACGGGGGCGACCGAGCCCCCGATCGTGTTCCAGGCCACGATCTGCCCGTCGGATGCCGTGCGCTTCTGATAGCGCGACCAGTCCGCGGCGATGTTGATCCAGCCGAGGCCGAAGCCCGTCATCACCATCACGAGCGCGCCCAGCATCGCCGGGAACGAGCCGTCGGCGAGGGAGGTGGCCGCCGCCCAGTCGATGCTGCCGGCGGTGAGGATGAGGAAGAGGATCGTGAACACCCCGGTGAACCAGGTGAGGATCGACTGCAGTTTCATGATCGTCGCGTACCCGAGGACGGATGCACTGACGATGAGGGCTGCGACGACGACCGTCGCGATGATCTGCGCGATGAGCGACCCGTCCTCGCCGACCCACCCGAGAGCGTGCAGCACCGTGTTCGTCGCCAGCACCGCGGTGATCGCGAGCGAGGTCTCCCAGCCGATCGACGTCAGCCAGGACACGATGCCGGGGACCTTCTGTCCGTGCACCCCGAAGGCGGCGCGGGAGAGGATCATGGTCGGAACCGATCCGCGCTTGCCGGCGATGGCGATGAGGCCGCAGAGGGCGAACGAGACGACGATGCCGATCACGGCGACCACCGTCGCCTGCCACAGCGAGATGCCGAAGCCGAGGATCCAGGTGCCGTAGGACATGCCGAACACCGACACGTTCGCGGCGAACCACGGCCAGAACAGGTCGCGCGGCTTCGCGGTGCGGTCGGATTCGGGGATGACGTCGATGCCGGCGCGTTCGATCAGCGCGCTCTTCGTGTCGCTCATGTGCTCATCCTGGCACCGCCGCGCGCCCCAGGAGAAGAAGGCGTCAGGCGAAGAAGGCCGCGGCGACCCGCGTGAGCTCGTGCAGGTCGGAGACGCCGGCCAGTTCGCGCGCGGAGTGCATCGACAGGATCGGGATGCCGACGTCGACGGTGCGGATGCCGAGACGGGTCGCCGTGATCGGGCCGATCGTCGAGCCGCACGGCACGCTGTTGTGCGAGACGAACTCCTGCGAGCGCACGCCCGCCTTTTCGCACCAGGCGCGCCATGCGGCGGCGCCCACGGCGTCGGTGGCGTAGCGCTGGTTGGCGTTGACCTTGAGGATCGGCCCCGAGCCCAGGCGCGGACGCACGACCGGGTCGTGCTTGGCGGCGTAGTTCGGATGCACGGAGTGGCCGACGTCGCTGGACAGGCACCATGACGCGGCGAACGCCTGGCGGCGCTGGACGTCGTCGGCGCCGAGTCCGGCGTAGACGCGGGCGAGCACGTCTTCGAGGAAGGGGCCTGCGGCCCCCGAGCGCGATCCGGAGCCGAGCTCCTCGTGGTCGAACGCGGCGAGCACCGAGATGTGCGACGGGGTCTCGGCGGAGTTCTCCAGCGCCACGACGGCGGCGTGCACCGAGGCGAGGTCGTCGAGCCGGCCCGAGGCGAAGAACGCCTGGTCCTTGCCGAAGACGGCGCCGCGCGCGGAGTCGGCGATGAGGACGTCGTAGCCGCGGATCTCGCCCGCCTCGACGTCGGCGGAGCGGGCGAGCTCGGCGAGGATGTCGGCCTGCGAGGGGTCGCCGAGACCCCAGACCGGCTGCGTCTGGAACTGGCGGTCGAGCGCGAGTGCGCTGTTCGCCTCGCGGTCGAGGTGCACGGCCAGCTGCGGCAGTCGCAGCAGGGAGCCGGTGTCGGCGAGCACGACGCGGCCGTCGGCGAGGGCGAGGCGCCCGGCCAGGCGCAGCTCGCGGTCGAGCCAGGAGTTCAGCAGGGGCCCGCCGTACACCTCGACGGCGGCCTGCAGCCACCCGGCCGATCCCGTGGTCGGCTGCGGCTTGAGCTTGAAGCCGGGGGAGTCTGTGTGCGCGCCGAAGATGTGCGCTGGGGTGGTGGCGACGGCATCCGCCGGGGTCGTCCAGGCGATCACCGCCCCGTCGCGGACGACGACGAAGCGTCCGCCCGGCTGCGCCGGCCACGCGTCCTCCTCGCGCAGGCGCGCGAACCCAGCGGCCTGGAGGCGGCGGGCGACCTCCTCGGCGGCGTGGTAGCTCGACGGCGATGCGGCGACGAAGTCGGCGAGGTCGTCGGCGTGGGCGAGAGCGGTCGTGGTGACGGGCATGACGGGCCTTCCTCGGGGCGTGCACCTTCGATCGTAATCCGCAGGCCGCGAGGCGGTCGCCGCGATCGCGCTGCGCGCGCTCCGACGCCCCGCTCAGCGGAAGTCGACGAGCCCTGCGTGCGCTGCGGTGACGAGGATCTGCACGCGGTCGCGCACATTCCACTTGCTCATCATGCGTCCGAGATGCGCCTTCACGGTGCCCTCCGAGATGAGGAGGGACTGTGCGATCTCGGCGTTCGACATGCCCTGCGCGAGGCGCTGCAGGATCTCGGACTCGCGCTCGCTGAGCTCGGCGAGCGCCTCCGCGGCGCCGGTCGCGGGTTCCGTCCGGCGGACGTGGTCGACGAGCAGCGAAGCGATCCGGGGTGAGAGCGAGCTCGCGCCGGTGGAGACCTCGCGGACGCCCGCGAGGATGCTCTCGGCGCTGGAGTCCTTGAGCAGGTATCCCGAAGCGCCGGCGCTCAGCATGGGCAGCACGGTGTCGCTGCCGTCGAGGGTCGTCACCGCGAGGATGTGGATCCGCGGCCAGCGCTTGGCGATGGCCGCGGTCGCCTCGATGCCGTTCATCTCGGGCATCTGCACGTCCATCATCACGACGTCCGGCTGCTGCTTCTCCAGGAACGCGATGGCCTCGAGGCCGTTCTCGGCCTCACCGATCACCTCGATCTCCGAACCGCGGGAGACGAAGTGCGACAGCGCGGAGCGCACAAGAGGATCGTCGTCGACGATGAGGACGCGGATTTCCGACATGGGGGAAAGCCTATCGGCACCGCTCCGAAGGTCGCGGGCAACTCTAGACCTTCGTCTATCGAAGTGTGGAAGAAAGACGGATGTGCGGATGCTCGCTGACCGCGAAGATCAATATGTCCCCCTTACGAAAGTTCACTTATGGAGGTGAATCACATGACCTTCTGGGAGCAGCTTGCCCGACTTTTCGGTGCCATTCGCTGATTGTATCTGGCGGATTGGAGATAATTGACCCATGCCATTCGGCCTCTCGAATCGGGCCGATCCCGCCATCCTCCGCCTCAGTCGCGGCGAACGCCTCAACACCGTCGAACGCGGTGTGGTGCTCGCCTTCGTCGTCGCCATCTCGGCGGTCGACCTGATCGGATTTCTCACCGCATCCGTGGTGAATCCGGCAGCCTCCATCATCAGCATCGCCGCCACGCTCACGCTGGCGCTGTATCTGTGGTGGCCGATGCTGGCGACCGCCCTTCTGGGCGTCGTCTTCGTCCTCTCCTTCCTCGTCGGCACCGATTCGTCGGTGCTCTTCACGGCGAGCATCGCCGCGGGAATGGTCCTGCGCCTGGGGTCCCTGGCGCTCGTCCTCTCCTATGCGGCAGGCTTTCTCGTCGCCGCAGCGCTCGTCGCGAACGGCGACACCCACGTCCCCGTCAACGTCGGCATCTACCTCATCGTTGCGACGATGGCAGGTGCCATCGGCTTCGCGCTGAGACTCGCCTCGACCCGGAGCCGCCGTCTCGAGCAGCAGCTCGCCGACAGTGCCGAACAGGAACGTCAGGCGGTCCTCGCCGAGCGGCGTTGGATCGCCGGTGAACTGCACGACAGCATCGCGCACCATCTCACGGTGGTCGCGCTGCACGTGCAGATGCTCGACGACCCCCAGGTGAGCGCCGAATCGCGGGAGGCGATCCGTGTGGCGGCGCGCAAGGCCATGGCGGATCTGCGCTTCGTCATCGAACTCGCCGATGACGGCCCCCGCGCCGCAGGGATGCCCACCGGCGACCTCGGCGCCGCGATCGACGAGGCCCGCGCCGAGCTCGAAGCGGCAGGCCATCCCGTCGCGATCAGCGGCGACCCACGAGACGAGCGCATCCCCCGCGTCTCCGAGATCGTGTTCGCGCGTATCGTCCGGGAGTCCGCCACGAACATCCTCAAGCACGCCGGTGTCGGAGAGGTCGCGATCGGCCTCGAGATCGACGACGAGCATGCCGCTCTCACCATCAGCAGCCCGATGCCGGCGACGCCGCGTCGGGATCTGCCCTCCAGTGGGACTGGCCTCGGGCGCATGGCCGAACGGGTGATCGGCGCGAGCGGAGAGTTCAGCGCCGGAGAGGTCGACGGTCGCTGGTGCGTGGCGGCGAAACTGCCGATGTCCTGATCAGGCGGCAAATCCGCATATAGACGAAAGTCTAGGCAAGTCTGGCCGGTCGACACTATTGTGCGCACGCTCTCTCGCCGTAATCTGAAAGTCCCCAGAAATAGCGTCCCCAGCGCTGCGATCGCGAGCGTGATCATCAAGGCTTCTGAATCCCCTCCGCTCGCGATCGCATTTCTGTATCCGGGCCCGTTCACGTGGCACCCTCGTGCAGCGCGCCGAAGGAGTCCCGGTGACCGGGGGCGAGCACCTCTGAGCCGCGGGCGCGCCCTAGGGTTGAGGGGTGCAGTCGGCCGCGTCGTCCCGCCCCTTCGTCGGGGTAGTCCTTGTCATCGGCTCGTGCCTCTCGCTGCCCTTCGGTGCGGCCGTCGCCGCGCAGCTTTTCCCCGTGCTCGGCCCCTGGGGCGCCACGTCGCTGCGGATCGTGATCGCCGCTCTGCTGTTGCTCGTCATCGTCCGCCCCCGTCCCCGCCGGTGGAGCCGGCCGCAATGGGTCGCCGCAGTGCTGTTCGGTGTGTCCCTCGCGGTGATGAACGGCTTCTTCTACGCCGCGATCGACCGCATTCCGCTGGGGCCCGCTGTCGCGATCGAGTTCCTCGGTCCTCTCGTGCTCGCCGCCGTCCTCACCCGTCGCCTCACCGATGCCCTCTGGGTCGGCGTGGCGCTGGCCGGCATGGCGCTGCTCGGCATCGACGGTCTCATCGGTGCCGAACCGCTCGATCCGCTCGGGGTCCTGTTCATCCTCATCGCGGCCGGCTTCTGGATCATGTACATCCGCATGAGCGCGCGGGTGGGCGCTCTCATCCCGGGCGCCGACGGACTCGCCATCGGGCTGCTGGTCGCCTCCGTCCTCCTGCTGCCGGTCGGGGTGCCAGCGTCGATCACGGTGGCCGCCGCCCCCGACCTGCTGCTGCTCGCCGCGATCACCGCGGTGCTGTCGTCCGTCATCCCCTACGCGTTCGAGCTCGCCGCGCTCCGCCGCCTGCCGCAGCGGGTCTTCGGCGTGCTGCTGAGCCTCGAGCCGGCGTTCGCGACGCTCGCGGGCTGGTTGATGCTCGGGCAGGATGCGACGGCGCTGCGGATGCTGGCGGTGGCGCTCGTGATCGCCGCGAGCGTCGGGACCACGCTCGGCATCCGGCATGAGCGCGGCCCCTTCACCGCTCCCGTCCCGCTGCCCGACTGATGTGTAGCTCTCAGCCGGTCGCCGGGAGCGGGTGGCGGCGGCGCAGCACGATGCGCTGCACGAGCGTCCAGCTGACCGTCACCGTCAGGTACAGAGCGGCGGCGAGCGGCACGAACGCCGCGAACACGGCCATCAGGTAGTGCAACGCCTTCATCGCCTGGAGCATGCCGGGCGACGACGGCGCATCGTCGACGGGCGCCGGGGTGAACCGGCGCCGGGTGAGGTCGGCGGCGACGATCATGATCAGCATCAGCGCGGCCGAGACGAGCAATGTCGGCCACGAGAACGGACCAGCGGTGAGCATGTGCACGAGGCTCGTGCCCAGCGGAGCGCCGAACAGGTCGTGGGTGAGCAGGTCGTTCGGGTGGCCTGCGATCTCGGGGCGGAGGAAGAGCGTGTAGAGGATGCCAACGACCGGAGCCTGCGCGAGCACCGGCAGCATGCCGGCGAACGGCGAGGTGTTCTCGGAGCGATAGAGCTCGAGCATCTCCCTCTGCAGCCGCTCAGGATTCTTCCTGTGGCGCTTCTGCAGCTCGCGCAGCCGCGGGGCGAGGCGAGCCCTGGTCTGCTCTGTCTTGGCCTGCGAGATCCCGACCGGGATGAGCAGGGCGCGCACGAGCAGGGTGACGAGCACGACTGCCGCAGCGGCGGAGGATGCACCGGCGAGGGGTTCGAGGAGCGAGGCGAGACCGGCGAGGGCGCCGTAGGCGGTGTCGAGCAGCCAGGCGAGGGGAGGGAAGGCGAAGATGTCCACGGAAGAAGTCCATTCATGAGTCGGGAGGGTCGGCGAAGCCGCGCAGTCCCAACGGATGAGGACTACGCGGGGACGGCGGCTCCCGGCGCACGAGGACGGGGATGCCCCGCGGCATCCGGATCGCTCTGGGCGAGCGGCGCACCCGCATCGATGGCGCGCAGCGGATGGGGTGCGTCGGCGGTGGCGGTGATCGCGCCGAAGGAGAGCGCGAGGGCGATCGTGAGCGTGGTGACGGCGAGGAACGCGATGGCCAGGCCCAGGGCGGCGGCGTCGGGCATCAGGATGACGCCGAGCGCGGTGGCGGCGAAGCCCAGCATCCCGCGGAGCAGATCGCCCATGTGCACCCCTTTCGAGGCGAGGCTACCATCCCCCGTCACGGTCGGCCGTCGTGCGCGCTGCTGCCTTTCGCGTCGCGCTGCTGGTCTCTGTGTCGCGCTGCTCTTCCCCGGTGTCGCGCTGCTCTTCTCCGTGTTGCGCTGCTCTTCTCCGCACGCGCGGCTGAACTTTCCGCAGCGCGTGTGGGTTCAAGCAGCGCGACGGGAGGAACAGCAGCGCGTGCGAGGAACAGGAGCGCGACGGAACAGCAGCGCGACGTGGGGAACAGCAGCGCGTGCGAGGCACAGGAGCGCGACGGAACAGCAGCGCGACGTGGGGAACAGCAGCGCGTGCGAGGCACAGGAGCGCGAC
>NZ_JASGCY010000018.1:0-50715 GCF_047607465.1 Microbacterium sp.
ATGGCCCTGTAGCGCAGTTGGTTATCGTGCCGCCCTGACACGGCGGAGGTCGCGGGTTCAAGTCCCGTCAGGGTCGCTCTAAGCGACGGGCCTTCTTTCGGGAAGGCCTTTTCGTCTAGATGCGACAGGTTCGCCGGTCGCACGGCTCTGTAGCTCAGTTGGTAGAGCGCACGACTGAAAATCGTGAGGTCACGGGATCGACGCCCGTCGGAGCCACAAGGCTGATCATTACAATCAGCCCAGAAACCCTCGCCTAGCTTCTACATGGCGGGGGTTTTGCTTTGCCTCTCCCCGGTTCCCGAGCCTGTCGAAGCCCCCGGTTCCTGAGCGAGCGCAGCGAGACGAAGGACGCCCCCTCCCCCGGTGCCGACAGGTCGGAGGTCAAAGACGCATCCCAACAGAGCGCGGGGGATGCTCAATTGACCACGCACCGGCCGCAACCACATCGCCCACAACAGTAGCGAGAGCATGCACCAGTACCAGAAGGGGGGTGCAAGACTTCGTGCTCGTAACGTCGGCGCCAATGCCTCGTCCAGGCGACCTGCTCCAGGCTCACCCTCAACGTGGGCCGTTCATAGGCCGCAAGGTCTTACCCGACTTCTTCGCGAAGATCGAAGCGTTGGTCGATCCGGTGATCGGCTAACCCGTTAGCGAGCCGACACTCCAACCTTGCGGTGGAGTCAGTTGGAAGGTGAGCAGAACGCTCCAACTACAGTTGTCACTCGTTCCTCACGCTCCAACTGAATCGCGATTTCTGTTGTAGTTTAGATCGGTGGATGCAACTCGATTCGTAGATTCCGCGTTTGGTCGCGCGACGCGAGAGCCGGGCAAGAAAGATGCGTTCGTCTACTATCTCCCAAAGCCCATCCCTCGTCAGCTCGAGCTCTCGAGCACCGTTGTGGCCTCACTGTCGGAGGCGGATGCCGCCCTCGGTCACCTGCAGGGTCTCGGCATGCTCATCACCGACCCCAGTCTCCTCGTCGGTCCGTACCTTCGCCGGGAGGCGCTTGCCAGTTCCCGTATCGAAGGCACGCAAGCGTCGCTCTCGGATGTCTTTCAAGCCGAGGTGGACGCCGACGCGCGAAACGATGACACCGCCGAGGTACAGCGGTACCTCGAGGCGACCTGGCAGGCCTACGAACTTGCCGGAACGCTCCCGATCACGCAGCGGCTCATCCTCCGAGTCCACGAGACGCTGCTGACCGGCGTGCGCGGTGAAGAGAAGTCGCCCGGTGAGTTCCGGCGTTCCCCCGTGTGGGTCGGTCGCGCTGGAGCCACCCCCGACAACGCGACCTTCGTACCGCCCTTGCCCCAGCACCTCGGTGACCTCCTCGCAGACTGGGAGCGATTCGTCAACGACGATGGCCGCAGCCTCCCCGCGCTCGTTCAGGCGGCGCTGATGCACTACCAATTCGAAACGATCCACCCGTTCCTCGACGGCAACGGGAGGATCGGCCGACTGCTCATCAACCTCCTGCTCATGGAGCGTAAGCGCCTCCCGTTGCCCTTGCTCTACCTCTCGAACTACTTCGAGACACACCGCGAGGAATACTACGAGCGACTGCAGGCGGTGCGCGAGGACGCCGACATTGAAGGCTGGCTCCTCTTCTTCCTCGATGCCGTCCGCGCCCAGGCGGACGACGCCGTCGCACGTTCGAGACGCCTGATTTCCATCCGCGAGAGCTACCACTCGGAGGCGATCAAAGAACGCTCGAGCTTGCCGCGACTCGTTGACATCATCGTGCGCAACCCCTTCGTGACGGTAAAGTCCGTGCAGGATCAACTCGACCTGACAAATCAGGGCGCGCGAAACCTGATCAAGAACGCCGAAACACGTGGCTGGCTCCGATCGCTCGGAACTCACGGCCGCGGTGGGCGCGAGCGCTGGTACTCACCCGCGATCTTCGAGGTCATCGAGTTGCCTATGAGCTACACAGCGGAGTGATTCTGGGTCGGCACCGGGCCGGGCACCAGGCTGAAAATCGTGAGGTCACGGGATCGACGCCCGTCGGAGCCACAAGGACCGTCGTTACAACGGTCCCAGAAACCCTCGCCTAGCTTCTACATGGCGGGGGTTTGCTTTGCCCTGATGAGGGAGGGTTTTCGGGCCGGCCATCTGGGCCCCTGAGCCTGTCGGAGGGCTCGGTTCCTGAGCGAGCGCAGCGAGACGAAGGACGCCCCCTCGCGGTTCCTCGGAGACTTTGTGCCGGTTTGTGTCGGTAGCTCCACGAAGACGAAACCCCGGCGATGTGGCTGAGCCAGTGATCGTTCCGGGGTCTTCGACACCAGCCTACCCAGGGAGCAGAGACTCTCGGCGAGGAAACGGCGTCGCAGGTCGGACGCAATCTGTCCAGCAGCCTGCTGGACGATTCTCCAACGGGTCGTTGGAGAACTGGTCAACCCTCCGGGCGCAGGTCGAAGAACGCCCGGAGAAAGCCCTCGACGTCGTCACCGTGCTCGGCGCGCAGACCCTCGAGTAGAGTCGCAAGCTCCTCGCCCTTGAGCGTTGTTCCGGGAACTCGCGCCAGCTCACCACGCTCGGCGGCAAGGGCCAGCTCCTCGAACTCATCGTCAGAGTCGACCATCTCTGCTCCCTTGGCTTTCGAGACCGAACCTCGCAGGATACGCCTCGAAGAGCTCTCGTGCTATCGGGAAGAGGAGGGCTTGAGCACCTCGATCAGTTCGGAGTCGTTCGGAACGATCGCGATCCCGAACCATTCCGCCATCTCCGGCGACGCGGTTGCCACATTCCTGATCTGTCCCAGCAGCGCTCCGAGACGACGAATCTGCTCCAGCAAGAAGCGGCCTGTAGTCCGTTCTCTCGACCGTTATCTCGATCCCAACGACGAAACCCAGAGCCTTCTTGACGTCCGGTCGCAGTTGGTGCCGTTCTGGCGTTGGCGCCCGAGGCTCCAGTCGCAGTTGGTGTCGGTATCCAGGGCCGTTAGCGGCACGAAGTGCGACTGGAACGCAGGGGCGGCGGGCTGTGCGGCACGAATCGCGACGGGAACGGAACAAGCACATGCGGGACAGGATCAGGCGCCGCCGACGTTGAGACTGGTTCAACGAGAGCCGGATGCAACTCCTCGATCGGATACCGCACACCCATCGAGAAGGAGAACGAGTACTACCGTGAGAACAACCCACAGCACCAGCCGGCGCTAGGAGAACCCGCCCTCCACTGGGCCCGGGGCGATTCAGAGCGGCCCGGAATCCGCGCTCCTCTTCGCGTGTCAGCGATCAGGCGTGCTCACCGACCTGCTTCTGGCGGCGCACCGCGACACGGAGCACGACGGTCAACACGACGAAGGCGACGA
This sequence comes from Microbacterium sp., assembly GCF_047607465.1. Lineage (GTDB taxonomy): Bacteria > Actinomycetota > Actinomycetes > Actinomycetales > Microbacteriaceae > Microbacterium. Next base: position 3,318 of record NZ_JASGCY010000018.1, read on the forward strand.
TCGTGATCGTGCCGGACGACGGCAGAGCAGCGCCGATCGAGGATCCGACGCCGACGATGAAGCTCGCGATCACCAGGCCGACGCCGATCCCCGTGCCGAGCACACCGAGTATCAGGCCGAAGGTCATGTAGCGGTTTTCGGTGGGCATTTCTGGCACCTTTCTCTCACTGCGCCCAGTAGCTGGGCGGGACCACACCGGCGACGCCGCCGTTGAGGTAGATGGCATTCACACTGCTCGTGTCCTTGCAGATCGTCAAGAATGCCGCGCCGAGCCCGAGGACTGCGCCGGCGACGCCAGCGGCAACGACGAAAGGATGCTAAGCCACCACGGCCCCGTAGATTGGGGCCGTGGACAGCCCCTTCCTCCTCGTCTCGGCCGGCATGATCGTCGCCGTCGTCGTCGCCTCGTTCCTCCTGCCGGGATGGATCCGCCGTCGCACCCAGAGGAGCGGAGAGCGGTCGGAGCGCACAGCCGCAGAAGCGCACACCGCGGCCGCCCTCGATGAGCTGGCCAAGACGCTGTCGATCGACGCTCCCCTCGCCACTGCGCGCGAGCTCGTCGAGCAGGTCATCGTGCAGCATCCGCGCATGTTCACCGTCCTCGGCGACGATCACTTCGGCATCCGCTTCGTGCACGCGGACGACGCCGTCGCGCGGCTCGCACCCGCCGCCGGTGGCGCACTGCTCAGCGTGACCAGGTCCCGCGAGCATCTGGGCGCACCGAAGGGCGCGGGGTTCTGGACCGAGCTGCTCGCGCACGTCTCCACGGCGGCGTCCTCGCGCGGCATCCGCACGTCTGAGGGACCTGCAGTGCGCTTCGAGCGCCACCCGGCGGACCCCTCGCTGTGGGTGGGCGCAGGCAGCGGACGCATCCCGCCGGCCGAGGACGAAGTGTGACTGCACAAGCACCGCCTGCGCGACTACTCTGGGAAGAGCGCGCCCGCGTGTAGCGGCGATCCCCCGCCCGTCCCCCCTGCGGCCTGCGCACTCCACACAGCCGGAGTGCGCCACGGCCCTGCCAGAAAGGCCGACCATGAGCGATTCCCCCGCCGAGAACGACTTCTTCGACAAGCTGATCGACGACTCCGTACGTGAGCAGCCCGGCGGCTTCACCGCAGCGTTCCGCGGGTACGACAAGGCCGAGGTCGACTCGGCGCTGAGCACCCTGCGCAACCAGCTCAAGCAGGCCCAGGCCGAGCTCGCCGACGCCGAGGCCCGCCACGAGGACGCGCTCGAGGCCCTCCGCGACGAGGAGCGCAGCGCCCGTGAGGCCGTCGAAGCCGACCTCCTCGCCGCCAAGGCGCAGGCCGCCGAGGCCGAAGAGCGCGTGCTGACCCTCACCAACGAGCTCGTCGACGCGCCGCGCCCCGAGGGCCAGGACGCACCGACCCGCGAGCAGTTCGAGGCGATCCTGCGGGTGGCCGAGGAGCAGGCGAACGTCCTCATCCAGAACGCCGCCGTGCAGGCAGACCGCCTCATGGATGCCGCGCGCGAAGAGGTCGCGACCCAGCGCGCCGAGGCCGAAGCGGACGCCGCGCGCATCATCTCGCAGGCGCAGCACGACGCCGATCAGATCCGCCTGAAGATCGACACCGAGTACACGGCGCACGAGGCGACGATCGAGCGCGAGGCCGCGCACGCCGCCGAGCGGGTGCACCAGGCCACCCAGGAGGCCACCGCGATCCGCACCGAGGCCGAGAAGGGCGCCGCCGCCCTGCGCGCGCTCGTCACCCGCGAGACGACGCAGTTGCGAGCGGATGCCGAACGCGAGGTGCGCGAGATGAACGCCCGCGTGCTCGAGTTCGAAGAGACCCTGACCCGCCGTCAGGACGACGCGCAGCAGGAGTTCCTCGTGCTGCACAACCAGGCCGTCTCGCACGCCGAGCGCATCACGAACGACGCGAACGAGCAGGTCGCCGCCTCCCTCGAGCACGCTCAGCGCATCTCGGCCAAAGCCGACGACTACGAGCGCCTGATGCGCACGCAGGCCGCGGCGATCGAGGCCGACGCCCAGGTGCGGGCGCGCGACACCCTCGAGCGCGCACGCCTCAAGGCCCAGAAGATCGTCGACTCGGTCACCGGTCACACCTCAACGGTGCTGCGCGACGCCGAGGATCACGCCCGCCAGCTGCGCTGGCAGCAGCAGCAGCTCGCCAGCTTCATGGCCGAGGTGCGCGAACTGATCCGCCCGGAGGGCGTCTTCAGCGCAGACGCGGCGGCCACCGACGCAGCAGCCGCGTCGGACGAAGCAGCAGTGCCCGTCGAGGATGCTGCCCCGGCGGAGAGCGCAGAGCCCGTTGAGACCGCAGAGCCCGAACCCATCGAGGCAGCCCCGAACGACGTGTTCCTGGGCGAGGAGGTCCTCGACGACGAGATCATCGACGACGACACCGCCACGATCGACGGAAAGATCACGATCGACGTCATCGAGGTGGAGAACTCCGACAACCGCTGATCCGCGGAGACGAGGAAGGGGTGCGAGCGATACGCTCGCACCCCTTCCTCGTCCCTGCCGGGACACGCCTTACGCGCGCCCGAACTGCGCGACGGCCGGGCAGTCGAACGGGTCGCGCGCGGCCAGGCCCACGCGGTTCAGGTAGTCGATGACGATCGCGTAGGAGCGCAGCAGGCTCGTCTCGGTGTACGGCACGCCGTGCGAGGAGCAGTAGTCGCGCACGATCTCCCGCGCCTTGGCCAGGTGCGGACGCGGCATGTTCGGGAACAGGTGGTGCTCGACCTGGTAGTTGAGCCCGCCCATGAGCCAGGTGGCCCACCAGCCGCCGGTGATGTTGCGCGAGGTGCGCACCTGCTTCGAGAAGAAGTCGAGGCGGGCGCCCGGGGCGATGATCGGCATGCCCTTGTGGTTCGGCGCGAACGAGGCCCCCATGTAGATCCCGAACACGGCCAGCTGCACGCCGACGAACGCGAACGCCATGCCGAGCGGCAGCAGGAGGAACACCGGCACGAGCACGACCGCGAGCCGCAGGGCGATGAGAGCCAGCTCGAACCAGCGCCCGGTGACCTTGCGTCCCGTCACGAGGTGCTTGATGCCGAGGTAGTGCAGGTTGAGCCCCTCCAGCGCGAGCAGCGGGAAGAAGAGCCATCCCTGGTAGCGCGTGAGCAGGCGGATCGGTCCGCGCGAGCGCGCGGCATCCGTCTCGAGGAACGAGATGGTGTCGACCTCGATGTCGGGGTCCTTGCCCACCTGGTTGGGATTGCCGTGGTGCCTGGTGTGCTTCGAGTCCCACCACGAGTAGCTGATGCCGACGACGCCGGCGGCGAGGATGCGGGCGAGGCGCAGGTTCGCCGGCCCCGACGAGAGGATCTGCCGGTGCGCCGCCTCGTGCGCGAGGAAGGCCGCCTGCGTGAAGATGATACCGAGAGCGCCGGCGATGAGGAGCTGGAACCAGCTGTCACCGAGAAGGATGAACCCGGTCACCGCGCCCCCGAACGCCACGGCGAGCGCGGCGCCGACGAGCACGTAGAACCAGCCGGTGCGCTGCAGCAGCCCCGTCTCGCGGACGACCTGGGACACCTGTTTGTAGGCGGCCGCCATGGGCGGGAACTCGGCGGTGCCCGAGTACGTCTGGCGGACGGGGCCGAGCACGTCGGCCTGGTGCATCTGCGAGAGGGAGATGATGCTCTCCTGTCGATCTGGAGCCCTCGAGCTGTGGAAGCCAAGGGCGGATGCCGTTCGCTGTTCACAGGCTACGGCGCAGTCCATGCCGGGTTCGGCATGCATCCGTCACTCCGCGGGCTTTGTTGCGGTTCGGGATCGAACCGGGCCGCGGATCACGCGGAGTGCGATGCTCGGAGCATGTTCCGTCGCAGCGCCGGCGCCGCAGCATCCGTCGCCCTTCTCGCCCTGACCGCGTGCTCGAGCGGGCCGCTGGTCACGACGCAGTCGTGCATCGACTGGGTGTATTTCGAGACGCCGGCGGCGGCCGTCGAAGAGGCGGATGCCGTCGCCATCGGCCGCCTCGGCGATGAGGTCGACCCGACGACGTACATGGGCATGCGCGCCTCACGCTGGAACGTCGAGGTCGACGAGTGGCAGAAGGGTGCGGGCGGCTCCGAGATCGTCGTCACCTCGCTGCCGCGCAGCTGCGGCGATGAGACAGAGTCGTTCGACGAGTTCCGGGACGCGGATGCCGTCGTGCTGTTCCTGCGCGACGACGCGGACGGCTGGCACGTGATCACGCCGCACCAGGGGCTCGTGCTGCCGGGGCCGGACGGCGGCATCCCGTCGGAGTGGCCAGCGGAGCAGGGCTGACGCGGATGCTGTCAGACGCGGGCGCGACGCGGACGGCGGCGCATCGCGCGCGGGGCGGTCACGGCGTCGCCGCGAAAGGGCTCGCGGCTCGCCTCGAGTGCGCGGAACGCCGCGTGCAGGTCTGCGAAGACGCCGATCTCGACGCCGCGGTGATCGCGCACCAGATGGGCGGAGCCGTCGGACTCGACGAATCCGGCGAACTCGCCGCCGCTCGTGGCGACGTGCACGTCGATGTCGGCCTGCTTCCAGGTCAAGGGGTCGTGGGTGTGGGTGGTCGTGCTCATGGTGATGCTCATCGCTTCGTGACGGGCGCGCTCGCGCACCGCAGTGTTCTGAGATCGAGGGCGGATTCCGCACGCGTCGGTGTGCGCGGTCCGTGATGGCCCTGATCAGTGGCGACGCGGCGGCCGAGAGTGGCGAAACGCACGCGCTGCACCGATGAGCCTAGCAGACCCGGGCGTTCACCGCTCCGCGGCCTCCCACACCCGACGCGGATGGGCCGACGACCCCGTGACGATCCAGCGCCCAGGAGCGGCTTCCGGGGCGGCGGCCGTCAGAGCCGGCCGAGCGTCGCTGGGCACGGCATCCGCCTCCCCGTCGCGCGCCGCATGCGCATCCGCACCCTCCCGCGCTTCGGCATCCGCCCAGGCCTCGCGGATGATGCGTCGCGGGTCGTACTGCCGGGGATCGAGGGTGCGCCAGTCGACGACCTTCGTCTCCTCGTCGAGGCGGTGCCTGGCCTGCGCCGCCCATCCGGTCGCTCGGCGCAGCGCGGAGGCGGCCAGCGCCGCGTACTCGGGAAGGCGGCGCGGACCGATGATGATCGCCGCGAGGAGCGCGACGACGAACAGCTTCTCGAACGCGAGACCGAACACGACTCAGCCCTCCTTGCGGGCGCGCGCCCGGTCGTGCCACCAGGCGATGAGCAGGGCCGCGCCGAAGAGCAGGGTCATCGGCACGGCGATGAGGAACATGGAAAGCACGTCGGCCGCGGGCGTCACCATCGCACTGAAGAGCACGATCACGACGACGACGATGCGCCAGCTGCGCGCGATCGTGCGGGCGGAGAGCACACCGAGCAGGTTCAGCACGACGATGAAGACCGGCATCGCGAAAGCGACGCCCGTGGCGAGCACGATCTTCAGCACGAAGTCGACGTAGTACGACGCCTGCAGGAGAGTGGTGTCCTCCGACGAGGCGAAGCCGGCGAGCAGTTCGACCATGTGCGGGAACAGCGCGAAGCCGGCGACGCATCCGGACGCGAACAGCGGCAGCGCGGCGGCGAGGAAGCCGAAGGTGTACTTCTTCTCGCGGCGGTTCAGCCCCGGGGCGAGGAAGGCGAGCAGCTCGTACATCCACACCGGGCTCGACAGGGCGATGCCGGTGAACAGGGCGATCTTGAGCTTGAGGTCGAAGGCCCCGGTGACGCTGTCGTAGTTCAGGCTCGCGGTGCGCGACTCGGCGAGCGCGGTGATCGGGGTCCGCAGCACCTCGAGCACCGTGTCGGACAGGACGTAGCCGAGCGCGATGCCGACCAGGAGTGCGATCGTCGCACGGACCGCGCGGGTGCGCGCCTCCTTGAGGTGCGACGACAGCGGCATCCTGGCCGGCATCGGCGTGCTCGGCGGGGCGAGCACTGTCATGGCCTACTCCGCGACCTTGACGACGGAGCGCGAGCGATCCGACTCGGCGGCAGGCGACCCGGCCTCCGCCGCGTCCGGAATGGGCGCGGCGGAGGCGCCGCCGGGAGCGGATGCCGGAGCGCGGGTGTTATCGACCGCCTCGGCGGGCTCGGCGGCCTCGGCGCGAAGGATGCGCATCGACTGTCCGACGCTCTTGGCCAGGGCCGGGAGCTTGGCTGCTCCGAAGATCAGCACGACGATCGCGAGGATGATGAGCGCGTGCCATCCGGTGAGGTTCTGAAGCATCTCTCTGTCCTTTCGAAGTGGTGTTTCTCAACGGGCGGGCGGGGTTCCGCCGCCGGGGCCGCCTTCGCCGCCGGGATCTCCTGACCCGCCGGGGCCGCCTTCGCCACCGGAGGGCGCGGCTCCCCCCGACGGTGTCGTGGTCGTGTCGATGCGGACGACGAGGCTCGCCGTGTATCCGCTCGTCGCGTCTCCGGTGATCGTCGCCAGCTGCGAAGCCCCGGAGTCGTCGCCAAAGACGTTGTCGCTGGCGAGCGTGACCTGCGCGAGGTTCTGCGCCGAGCCGTCGTACGCCGACAGCGCGTACACGGTGTTGCTGGAGTCTTCGGGCATCGCCATCTGAGACGTCGCGATCGCGTTGGTCGAGTCCGTGATCGAGTCGACGTCTGGGTACACCTCGAAGTGGATGTGGGGCCAGCGACCCGAGTAGCACCCAGGATAGATCGAGGTGAACGAGACCTTGCCGTCGGCATCCGCCACCTGGACGCCCCGCAGGTAGGTGACATCCTCGAGCCCCTCGGAGTACATCGAGTACTCGCCCTGGGCCGTGCAGTGCCAGGCGTAGACGGCGACACCCTCGAACGGCGCATCGTCGTTCGCCATGTCGAGCACCTGGAACTCGATGGTCAGCGGCACGCCATCGGCGGTCGCGGAGCCGTCGATCGAGGTGGTGATGTCCTGCCGGACGATGCCCGACTGCTCGAGCACGTCCGGCCCGTTCGATCCGTCGCCGGGGTAGGGACCCGCCGTCTCGTCGGGGATCTCCCCCGTCGAGGTGGTCGAGCCCGTCGTAGCGCCGGAGTCGGTCGATCCATCGGATCCGGTCGTTGCGGAGCCCGCCGCCGACGTGGAGTCCGTCGATGTCGTGGGGGCGCAGGCGGCGAGGACGACGGCGCCGACGCCGAGACCGGCGATGCCGAGGACCCCGCGCCGGCTGATGAGGGTGCCGATGTCGAAGGAGGCGCCCTGGTCGACGACCTCCTCGTCGGGGTGGTCGAGCAGGCGGCCCTCGTACATCGGGCCCTCTGGTGTCTGAGTCGGCTCAGGAATGCGGCTCATGATCTGGCTCCTCTCGGGGTACAGCTGGTGTGATGACACCATCGTGACGCAGGAATCGATCGGAACCCTTGGCTTCACCTATGCAGTTTCTATGAGACTTGGGCGCGGCGTCCTGGGAGGCCTATTTCGTTAAGACCCCGGAAATACCTTCCGTTAACCTGCCGTATGGGATAAGGTGAACAACGTCTGCAGTTCCTGTAGCAAACCCCGCCGTGTGGGACGGCGGAGGAGAGTCGTGGCGTGGGGTCACGAACTCAGCAGGACCCGAGGGGTCGGGTCGCAGACATGACACCGTGAGCGTGGGGTTCGCGGTCTGGGGAACAACTGGGGAAACTATGTCGCACTGGGGATTTCTGCGTACATTCACGGCCTGCGAGGCCTCGGCATGAGCGCCGTCGACGATGCACTGAACATCGCTCGACCGGGGTCGCTTTTCTCGCCGATCGCCGCGCCTCGGGTCATCAAGCCGGTGCCGCGCATGGTCGTCACACCGCGCGTCTCCGCCACGCTCGAACGACGCCGCCTCTGGGAGCGTCGCTACCGCATGCGCCTGCGGATCACGGATGCCGCTGTCATCCTGTTCGCCGTCGCCGTCACCGCATCGGTCCAGATGATGGCCGGCGTTGCGGGCGTAGAGGCCCTGCGCGATGGCAGCGTGCTGGGTGCGGTCTGGTATCTGACGCTCAGCGCGCTGCACACGCGCGATGCCGCGCTCTTCCACGCGAGCGCCACCGAGTACCGCGGCGTCGCGAACGCCAGCGCACTCGCCTTCGGTCTGATCGCAATGGTCAGCGTGCTGCTGGTGTGGGGGCACATGCAGCTGGTCGTGCTCGTCGGTCTGCCGCTCGGGCTGTTCACGCTGCTCGTCACGCGGTGGATGTGGCGCAACTGGCTGGGCACGCAGCGTGCGCAAGGACGATTCACCTCGCGCACGCTCGTGGTCGGCAACAAGGACGACGTCGATTACGTCGTGCGCACTCTGCACCCGATCGGCGCCTCCGGCTACCAGGTCGTCGGAGCCACGCTCCTCGACGGCAACGCCCGTGACGTCGAGGCGGGCGACGCACGATTCCCGGTCCTGGGCAACGTCAACACCGTCGCGGCGGTCGCCAGTCAGCTCGGTGCCGACACGATCATCGTGGCGAGCCACCCCGAGGGCGACCCCGAGTTCATCAAGCGTCTCGGCTGGCAGCTCGAAGGCACCGCCGCGGAGCTCGTGCTCTCCAGCCGTCTGACCGATATCGCAGGTCCCCGCGTCTCGTTCGCTCCGGTCGAGGGGCTGCCGCTCATCCAGGTCGAGATCCCGACCTACGAGGGCGCTCGCCACGGGTTCAAGCGCGTCCTCGACGTGGTCGTCTCCGCGCTCGCGATGATCCCGATCGGACTGATCGCGATGCCGGTGATCGCCCTGCTGATCAAGCTCGACGACGGCGGACCCGTCTTCTTCCGCCAGACCCGCATCGGCCGTGACGGCCAGGAGTTCGGCATCCTCAAGTTCCGCACCATGCGCACCGACGCCGAGCAGCAGCTCGCGAAGCTGCAGGAGCAGAACGAAGGCAGCGGTCTGCTCTTCAAGATGAAGAACGACCCGCGCATCACCCGCATCGGGGTCGTCCTGCGCCGCTACTCGCTCGACGAGCTGCCGCAGTTCTGGAACGTGCTCACCGGCGACATGAGCGTGGTCGGTCCCCGCCCGCCGCTGCCAAGCGAGGTCACCGCCTACGACGGCACCGTGTTCCGACGCCTGTACATCAAGCCGGGCATCACCGGCCTCTGGCAGGTCTCCGGCCGCAGCGACCTCTCCTGGGACGAGAGCGTGCGCCTCGACCTGCGCTACGTCGAGAACTGGTCTGTCATGAACGATCTGCAGATCATGTGGCGGACGGCCAAGGTCATGGTTCGGCCGAGCGGTGCATACTAGTCACAGAACGCTGAGGTTCGGTCCGCCGGGGAGTGGCGGAGTCACCGGACCGCATTCAGTGAGACAGGCGTGAAGGCGCCTGAAACGAGGGGAACATTCATCGTGCCGTCAACCGTGCGAATACTTGGCACCCACGGCGTTCCGGCCGCCTACGGCGGCTTCGAGACCGCAGCGGAGAACGTCGGGCTGTACCTGCGCGATCAGGGATGGAACGTGATCGTCTACTGTCAGCTCGCCGGCGAAGGTCCCACGACCACCGACGAGTGGAACGGGCTGCAGCGCGTCCTCGTGCACGAGCCGCGCGAAGGATGGAAGGGCACGTCGGCCTTCGATCTGACCACTGTCCGCCACGCGATGCGCGAGCACGAGGACGGCGACGTCTGGCTCACGTTCGGATACAACACGGGAGTCTTCGACGTCATCCCCCGGATACGTCGCATCCCGAACGTCATCAACATGGACGGCATGGAGTGGACGCGCAAGCGCTGGGGGGTCCTCAAGCAGGGCATCCTCCTCGCGAACGAGCGGCTCGCGGGGTGGGTCGGAGACGTGCTGATCGCCGACCATCCGGTGATCGCGACCTACCTGCGCCGGCACTTCGGCCGGCGCCGGGTGCAGACGATCACCTACGGCGCCCACGAGGTGCTCGAGGCCCCGACGGCACCCGTGGAAGAGCTGGGGCTCGAGCCCGGGCGCTACGCCATGGTCGTGTGCCGTCCGATCCCCGAGAACTCGGTCCTCGAGATCGTGCAGGCGTGGTCGGCCGCCGAGCGCGGCATGCCGCTCGTCGTCGTGGGCCCGTATGGGGACGACGATCCCTATCACGTCGCCGTCCGCGCGGCGGCGTCGGAGGAGGTCATGTTCCCCGGCGCCATCTTCGAGCCCGAGCGGGTGCAGTCGCTGCGCTTCCATTCCGCCGTCTACCTGCACGGGCACACGGTCGGCGGGACCAACCCGTCGCTCGTCGAGGCCATGGCCGCCGGCAACGCGGTGATCGCCAACGACAATCCGTACAACACCTGGGTCGCAGGACCCGACAACGCCTACTTCACCGGAGCCGACGATCTCGCCGGCCTGCTCGACGATGTGCTCTCCGATGACAGCAGAAGGCGGCGCATGGGCGCCGCGAGCCGTGAGCGGTTCCGTGAGGAGTTCACGTGGACCAAGATCGGCGCCGAGTACGAAGACGCGCTCCGCACCGCCCTCGCGCGGCGCGGACATGCTCAGCAGGAGACAGGGGTCAAGGCATGATCGATGTGGCAGTGGTGGGTCTGGGGAAGATGGGTCTGTCGCACCTGTCGATGATCAAGGCGCATCCCGACGTGAATCTCGTCGGCGTATGCGATGCGACGGGCTATCTGCTCGACATCCTCGCGAAGTACACCGGGGTCAAGACCTACAAGGACCTCACGAAGATGCTCGATGAGGCGCGCCCGCAGGCGATCATCATCGCGACGCCGACCCATCTGCACGCGGGGATGATCCGCGGAGCGCTGGAGCGCGGCATCCACGTGTTCTGCGAGAAGCCCCTCGTGATCGATCCCGCCGACAGCGTGACGCTCACGGCGCTCGCCGCGGAGAAGGGTCTCGTGACCCAGGTCGGCTATCACAACAGGTTCGTCGGAGCCTTCCGCGAGGTGAAGCGGCTTCTCGAGCTCGACGCCATCGGCACCGTGAACACCGCGCTGGCGGAGGCATACGGCCCCGTGGTGCTCAAACCCGCCGGACGCACCTGGCGCAGCGAGCGCGCGACCGGCGGCGGCTGCCTCTACGACTACGCGGCGCATCCGCTCAATCTCCTGACCTGGTACCTCGGCACCCCCGAGTCCGTGAGCGGCAGCCAGCTGACCAGCATCTTCTCGGCGCAGATCGACGATGCCGTCGCCAGCACGCTGCACTATCCGGACGGAACGGCGCAGATCATCTCGAACTGGTCGGACGAGTCCCAGCGGAAGATGACCACCAAGATCACCCTGTGGGGGACGAACGGCCGGATCTACGCAGACCGCCAGGAGATCCACGTGTACCTGCGCGACACCGCCACCATCCCGGACGGGTACCAGGTGGGGTGGAACGTCCGCTACACGACCGAACTCACCGAGGCTCCGTGGTTCTACCTGCGCGGCGAGGAGTACAGCGCGCAGCTGGACTCCTTCGTGCAGCGCGTGCAGAGCGGCGACCTCACCGGGACCAACGACTTCGCATCCGCGGCGGTCACCGACAGGGTGATCTCGATGATCAGCGAGGACGCGCTGCGCGAGGACTCCCGTCTGACGGCTGACGCCGCATCCGACCTCGCCGTCCAGACGGCACCGAAGGGGCGCATCGCTGCAGCGCTGAGCGCCCTGCGTGGAGGGAAATGACCATGACGACGAACACCCGCACGATGGACCGACTGCTGTTCGGCGACAACCAGTTCTTCGGCGTCAACCACATGTCCGAGGAGAAGGCCCGGGCCCAGCAGATGCGGTTCCAGAACACCGACTCGATCATGAGCGTGCTCGACGCCGCCTACGACGAGGGCGTGCACACCTTCATGTGCACGACCCACGACCGCATCGCGGAGGTGACCGACCGCGTGCGCGCCCAGCCGGACCGCTACGCCGACATGAGCTTCTTCCCCTGCATGCCGTACGCGCACAAGTACGCGAACGCGGTGACGGAAGACGGCTTCCTCGGGGCGATCCGCAAGTTCCTCCCCGAGGAGGGCCTGCTCGACAGCATCGCCCGCGGCACGTCCTCCCTCGCCCGCAAGGACATCGAGGGCGTCACCACCCTGCTCATCGACGCCGAGCTGAAGATGTTCGCGGGGCTGTCGACTCCCGTCATCTGGTTGCAGAACGTCGTGGTCGACCTGCTCTCCGGCCTGGGCTTCACCGATGCGTTCCGCATCTTCGCCGACCACGTGCGCAAGCGGTACAACGCCGAGCCCGGATTCATCACGATGAACCTCCCGCGTCTCCTCGACGATCTCGACAAGGCAGGGGTCGAGAACCCGATCGTCTGCTCGAACATCAACAAGCTCGGGTTCCGCATGTCGGGGGGTGTCGACGGCTACCGCGAGGCGATGGAGAAGCGTCCGTTCCGGGCGGTCGCCATGTCGGTGTTCGCGAGCGGAGCGATCCCGCCGCGCGAGGCGATCGAGTGGGTGTGCGGCCTCCCGAACCTCGAGTCGATCGTGTTCGGAGCGTCCAGCCGGGCGAACATCGCATCGACGGTGAGCCTCGTGGACGAGTACTGGCCGCAGAGCTGACCATGAGCACTGGCGACCCGAACGTCGTACTCATCGCCAATCCGGGCGCCGATCTCTACGGCTCCGACCGGATGGCGCTGGAGACCGTGCGCGCACTCGTGGGCGAGGGGAGACGGGTGGTCGTGACCGTTCCCCACACCGGTCCGCTGGTGCCGCTGCTCGAGCGCGCCGGCGCCGAGGTGGTCGAATGCGCGACCCCGATCGTCCGCAAGGGACTCCTCAATCCGCGAGGACTGTGGGAACTGGTCCTGACGACCCTCCGGTCGATACGACCGGGGCTGCGGCTGATCCGAGAGACGGATGCCGGGGTCGTCATCGTCAACACGATCACTCCCCCGCTCTGGCTGCCCCTCAGTCGCTGGAGCCGACGCCTCACGGTGTGCCACGTCCACGAGGGCGAGGCCTCCATCGCGAGCATCCTGCGTCGCGCCCTGTACATTCCCCTGCTGTTCAGCCACCGGATCATCATCAACAGCAGGTTCAGCCTGGGCGTGCTCTCAGCGGCACTGCCGCGACTGCGACGACGCGCCGTCGTCGTGTACAACGCGGTCGCGGGTCCGGAGACCGTCGTCCCGCCACGCGACGCCCTGCAGAGCCCGACCCGTCTGCTCTTCATCGGCCGGCTCTCGCACCGCAAGGGCCCACACGTCGCGATCGAGGCTCTGCACCGCCTGACGGAAGAGGGAAGAGATGCCCATCTCGATCTCCTGGGCGCGGTCTTCCCGGGGAACGAGGCGTACGCGGAAGAGCTGCACTCCCTCGTCGATAGATGGGATCTGGGCGAACGCGTGACCTTCCTCGGCTTCAAACCCTCGGTGTGGGACGACATCTCGGCCAACGACATCGTGCTGATCCCCTCGACCGTCGACGAGCCCTTCGGCAACACCGCGGTCGAGGCCGCTCTCGCTGCTCGGCCCGCCGTCGTCAGCGAGGTGGGAGGCCTGCCCGAGGCCACGCGCGCCTCGACGAGTGCGACCCTGGTGCCTCCAGGAGACGCCGGGCGGCTGGCGGATGCGATCGCCGCCACCATCGACGGATGGACGTCGTTCGCGTCGAAGGCCTCGACCGACTCGGAGGCGGCCGCCGAGGCGTTCTCGGCCGCGCGGTACTCGCGCGAGCTCCTCGCTGCGCTCCGGCGCTGACCTCGGAACGAATCGGATCGGATCGGATCGGATCGGGACTATTGTCCCGCTCCATGCCGCGTGATAGTATCGCGCTCACTGGGGACAGCGTCATTTGGGGATGACGCACGCCGCTCGACTCACGGGAATGAGTTCTGTCGGCATCCCTGACTGGGGAATCTGGGGAGACGACAATCATGTCGATCGCGCGTGCATGCATTTCACTCGCGACCATCGCGCTCTGCGCGAGTCTGGTCGCCTGCAGCGGCGCTGAGCAGCCGCAGAGCGGCGCGGAGCCGACGACATCGTCGTCAGCCGCTCCGACCTCGCAGCCGACCGCGGATGCCGGCGCCACCGCGGAGCCGGGGACGGATGCCGGGACCACCCCGGACCAGCCGGTCGCCAAGGTCGCGCGCCCGGGAGACAGCGGCACGCCATCCGTGAGCGCGAAGCCCGCCGACACCTCGGGTCCCGTCACCTATGACGACAAGGTGACGCTGCGGATCGACGAGGTCTCCTTCGCGAAGGAGACCTCGCAGGGCCCCGGCAGCTTCACCGATCGCGAGTACACCCGCCTGACGATCACGTTCGACAACGGCTCCTCCGCTCCGATCGATCTCGGCTCGTCGGTGCTCACGATGCTCGACGCCGGCGGCGCCCCCGTCGCGCCCGTCTACGCCGTCGAGGCCAATGTGTCGGACTTCTCGGGGACCGTGGCCGCCGGAGCGAGCACCACCGCTGCCTACGCGTTCGCGCTGCCCGCGAGCTCACGCGACCAGGTCACGCTGGTCATCGACTTCGACGGCGCGCATACATCCGCCGTCTTCCGCGGAGGCCTGAGCTGACATGGCCTCCGAGACTGCACGATCGACAACCCGAACCGACCGCTTCGCACCACGAGGAAACTCCATAACACGCACCGTCCGCGGGGATGCCCTTCTCCGCCGCGTCGTCGCCACCGCGGCGACCGCCCTGGCGACGCTCGCCTTCATCGCCGTGCCCGCGCAGTCGGCGCAGGCGGAGACACCGGGCCAGCCGGACACCGTCACCGCAGACGTGCTGCCCACCTGGCAGATCAACGGCGTCGTCTGGAGCCAGGTCGTCGTCGGCAACAACGTCTACGTCACCGGAAGCTTCACGAAGGCACGCCCGCCGGGGGTGGCCGTCGGCGGCCCCGGGGAGATCGACGCGAAGAACATCTTCGCGTTCGACATCACCACGGGCAACCCGATCCCGAACTTCACGCACTCCCTCGACGCTCAGGGTCTCGTGGTGCGAGCCACACCCGACGGCAAGACCGTGTACTTCGGCGGAGACTTCACCACCGCAGACGGTCAGGCGCGTGCGCACGTCGCCGCCTTCGACGTCGCGACCGGCGCCCTTATCGACTGGGCGCCTAGCACCGACGGTCAGGTCCGCGGCCTCGCGTTCTCGGGCGACACCGTGTACGTGGGCGGCAACTTCCGCTCGAGCGGCGGCCAGCCCCGCAGCGAGCTCGCCGCGTGGAGCAGCTCGACGGGGAACCTCACCTCGTGGGCGCCGTCGGCGGCCGGCGACGGATTCGTGTGGGATATGGTGATGAGCCCCGACTCCTCGCGCGTGATCATCAGCGGCTCGTTCACGACTCTGAACGACGCAAGCGCCTACGGCATGGCATCGATCGACGCCTCCACCGGCACCGCGCTCCCCTGGGCGGCCACCGACCGGATAAAGTCGGCGGGTCTCAACGGCGCGATCTCGAGCCTCAGCACCGACGGCACCCAGGTGTATGGAACGGGCTATGCGTTCGGCGCCGGAGCCTCGTTCGAGGGGACCTTCGCCGCTGACCCGTACACGGGGCAGATCAACTGGGTCAACGACTGCCTCGGAGACACCTACGCCAGCTTCCCGCAGGGCGGCGTCCTGTACTCGGTCTCGCACAAGCACGACTGCAGCGTGGTCGGGGCGTTCCCCGACACGAACCCGCGGGCGCGCTGGCAGAAGGCGCTCGCCGAGAGCACGACCCCGAGCGGCGTGACCACCAAGAAGGACGCCTACGGCTGGGACTTCACGGGGCTGCCGTACACGGAGCAGCTCAACTGGTACCCGGACCTCGAGTTCGGCACCTACACGCCCGCACGCCAGGCAGCGTGGTCGGTGACCGGCAACGCGGACTACGTGGTCCTCGGCGGAGAGTTCCCGAAGGTGAACAACGTCGCCCAGCAGGGTCTCGTGCGGTTCGGGAAGACCGGAGTGTCCCCGCACGCAGTCGGCCCGGTGTACAACACCGGTCTGACGCCCGCTCCGTACTCCAACGAGGCCGGAGTGGTGCGCGTTCCCTTCACGAGCGCCTGGGACCGTGACAACGCCACGATCACCTACGACGTGTTCCGCAACCCGTCTGTGAAGATCGGGACCATCACGCGCACGGACGGACGCTTCTGGAGCCTCCCGAACCTCAGCATCGTGGACACCGGTCAGACACCGGGGACGCAGGTGCGCTATCAGGTGCGCGCCAAGGATGCCGACGGCAACGTGCAGTGGAGTGCGTGGTCGCCGTACGTGACGGTGTCGGGGACTCCGACGTCCGCCTACCGCGCCGCCGTGCGCGCCGACGGGGCGAGCCACTACTGGCGACTCGACGAGACGACGGGGACGCGCCTGTACGACGACGTCGGTGACGCTGTCGGCACGGCGACGAGTCTCACGCTCGGAGCCGCCGGCGCCATGACCAATGATGCGAATCCCGGCATCACCTCCGCGGGCGGAAGCACGGCGAAGATGGCCACGCAGGATGTGAACGCGGCGGACGCGGCCGTGACGGTCGAGGCGTGGGTGAACACCACGAACACGAAGGGCGGACGCATCGTCGGCTTCGGCGACTCTGCGACCGGGACGGCGACCTCGGGAGTCACCGACCGCGTCCTCTATCTGGACAACTCCGGTCGCGCGAACTTCGCCATCAACGACGGGTCGTACCGCACCGTCTCCAGCCGTTCGAGCGTGAACGACGGCAACTGGCACCACATCGTCGGCACCGTCGGCTCGGAGGGCATGCAGCTCTTCGTCGACGGCAAGCGCGTCGACCGGGACCAGGCCCGCACCGCGCCGAAGATCTACAACGGCTACTGGAGGATCGGCGCCGACCAGACGAACGGCTTCGCCAACAAGCCGACCAACGCAGGTCTCGCGGGAACGATCGACGACGTCGCCGTGTACCCCACAGCGCTGACGCCTTCGGCCATCCAGTCGCACTATCTCGCGAGCGGTCGCTCCGCCGCGTGGACGGCTGCTCCGAGCGACGTGTACGGGGCCTCGGTGACGACCGACAGGCCGGACCTCTACTGGCGCCTGAACGAGACCGCGGCAGGAACGATCGCTGACTCCGCTGCGGGCGGCACCACCGGCAACGCCTCCGGCACGATGACCAGGGGCCAGGCTCCGGCGATCGACAGCGGGACGTCGACGACCTTCAACGGCTCGAACGCGCTCATCGTCGCTCAGGAGGCGTGGACGGCTCCGACCACGTACAGCGCCGAGCTGTGGTTCAAGACGACGACCAACAAGGGCGGCACCCTGATCGGGTTCGGCAATGCCACGAGCGGACTCAGCTCGTCGTATGACCGACACGTCATCATGCAGAACGACGGCAAGCTGCAGTTCGGAAGCGGCCAGCCGCAGACGACGCTCGTCAGCCCCACCGCCTACAACGACGGCGCCTGGCACCACGTGGTCGCGACGCAGGGCGCCGAGGGCATGAGGCTGTGGGTCGACACCCAGCTCATCGGCAGCAACTCGATGGCGGGCTCGGAGAACTACCGCGGATACTGGCGCGTCGGCGCGGACCGCACCTGGGGCAGCACGTCCAGCAACTACTTCGCCGGAACCCTCGACGAAGTGGCCGTGTACCCCACGGCGCTACCCGAGAGCCGCATCCACGATCACTTCGCGTCCAGCGGGCGCACCGTGCCCGGTCGCGCTCCGGTGGCGGCCTTCGCGAACCAGATCGACAAGCTGAAGGTCGACGTCGATGCCAGCACCTCGACGGATGCCGACGGCGACGTGCTCACGTACGAGTGGAGCTTCGGAGACGGCGCGACGGCGACCGGCCCGACCGCCTCGCACACCTACGGAACCGAAGGCACGTACACGATCAGCCTCAAGGTCACCGACAGCACCGCGCTCAGCAACACCCTGACGCGGTCGGTGACGGTCGCCGCCAACCAGGCGCCGACCGCCGCCATCAGCGCCACGGTGGATCACCGAGACGTCGCGTTCGACGGTTCGGCATCCGCCGATCCCGATGGAACCATCGCGTCCTACGCGTGGGACTTCGGCGACGGCACGACCGGCACGGGGGCGAGCGTGACGCACACCTACGCGTCGGCGGGCACGTTCACCGCGACGCTGACGGTCACCGACGACAGCGGGGCCACGGCGACGAAGACGAAGTCCGTGACCACGACGCTCGCTCCGAACCAGGATCCGACGGCGGCGTTCACCGCCTCCGCCGACCTGCTCACGGTCGCAGTGGATGCGGCATCCTCCACCGATCCTGACGGCACTGTCACCGCGTACGCGTGGACGTTCGGAGACGGCGCGACGGGCACGGGAGCGACGGCCACCCACACGTATGCGAGTGCCGGCACCTACACCGTCACCCTCACCGTGACCGACGACCGCGGCGGATCGGCCTCGACGAGCCACGACGTCACCGTGGCGCCGAACCAGGCTCCTACGGCCGCATTCACCTCGGCTGCCACCGATCTCACCGTCTCGACGAACGCCTCGGGGTCGACAGACGCCGACGGCACGATCGCCTCGTACTCGTGGGAGTTCGGGGACGGCGCGACGGCCACGGGGGTGACCGCCTCGCACACGTACGCGGCGGCCGGCACCTACACGGTGTCGCTCACGGTCACCGACAACGGGGGCGCCACCGGCACGACGACCAAGCCGATCACCGTGACCGCTCCGGCCGTCCTGCCGTTCGCGTCGGATGACTTCGGCCGGGCGAACGGCGTGCTCGGGACGGCTCCGGTCGGAGGCGCGTGGATGCAGACGGGTGGCACCGCGAACGTCTCGATCGACGGCGGCAAGGCGAAGCTCACCACGCTGGCGGCCGGTCAGACCTGGACCGCCTCGCTGAAGTCGGCGCTGTCGTCGAGCACGGATCTGTCGTTTTCGTTCACGACGCCGTCGGCCGCGGCCGGTGCCCGTATCTACGTCACAGCGCTGGGCAGGGTCGTGGGGTCGGACGACTACCGCGCACGCTGGCTGATCGCCGCGGACGGCACCGTCCAGACACAGCTCGCTCGCGGGGGCACCGCCCTCGTGGCCCAGAACCTCACCGGGTTCACGATCGTCCCCGGCACCGCCTACAACGTGCGGGTCCAGGTGTACGGCACCGGGACGACCACGCTGCGCAGCAAGATCTGGGCTGCGGGGACCACGGAGCCGACCGCCTGGCAGATCAGCACGACGGACTCGACCGCCGCGCTCCAGACCGCCGGATACACGGGGATCCTGACCTATGCGGGGTCCGGGTTCAGCAGCCTCCCGTACAGCATCGCTTTCGACGACTACCGAGCAATCGCAGTCACCCCCTGAGGCGAGGGGAACACAGCCGAAGGCCGGGGTGGAACACCACCCCGGCCTTCATCTTTTGCGTTGATCCCGTCTCCGCGCGGCGAGATCGCCGCGCGGATGAGTCAAGCGGTCCCGGCCATCGCGGGGCCTGGCCTTGCCGCGGATGGGATGCCACGACCACGTCCAGGTGGGCCCGGCCCAGGGCCGAGACGGGACGGGACGGGTGCGACTCTCGCCGCCCGCCCCGCCCTCTCATGTCAGGAGAAACGAGCTCCGATCGTCACCGGCCCTGCGGGAAGGTACGGCGCGACAGCGGCGGGAACCCCCTGAGGGACAGCGGTGATCCCCGCGAGCAGCCTACCGTTCAGGTCGGTCACCGGTCGCCCCTCGACCGCCGTCGAGTGAGCGTCCTGACCGGTCGTGGTCCGGTAGGAGTCCCACGTGTTGAACACATACGGATTGGCGTTCTGCGCACCTCGCGACCATACGACGAACCACGTGGGCGCCGTCGCGCTGTTCCGCTGGACCACGTTGCCGTCGGTGCGGATGTTGAGCTCGCTCGGCGTGTAGCGATGGGTGTAGTCCTCGATGCAGAACGTGCAGTTCCCTGCGCTCTCCGCGATGACGTTGTTGCCGATCGAGATGTCGCGGATCAGCCACGGCATGGTCGGGTCCGGGTTCGGCCTGCGGCCGTCGTGGCCGGGCACCGACGGGTCGGAGGCGCTGCGACTGTCCTGCACGATGTTGAGCGGCCTGTCTCCGCCCACGATCGTGTTGTTCCACAGGTTCACCCCGCCGGTGTTGTTGATCTTCACGCCGTTGCCGACGTTGCGCAGGACCAGGTTGTTGACGAAGTCGATCTTCTGCGAGATCTCCAGGAACGCACCAGCGCCCTGGTTCTCGACGAGGTCCGATCCGACGATGTCCACGTCGTACACGGACTGGTCCAGCCACAGGCCGGGGCCGTCGTTGCGGAGCATGGCGGAGTCGGAAACGGTCACGCCGCGTGACTTCGTGATCTTGACGCCACCGGATACGGGGGCCGTGTTGAAGTGCTCGGCGTTGTTCTCGACGGCGAGCAGATCGTCGATCGCGAGCGCATCCGCATAGTTGGCGCCGAGACCCATCAGGCCGTTTCGCGCCAGGGTCACGTCGCGCACGGTCGCATTCGAGGCTCCGACGAAGAGCCCCGTGGACGCGTTGTCGTAGATGACGACGTTCTCGATGGTGGCCTGAGGGGCCTCGACGGTCACGGTTCCCATCATCCAGACGGAGGTCGCGTATCCCCGCACTCCGATGCCGCGGACGACCGCGCCCTCGCCGCGCAGCGACAGCGCCTTGGTCAGAGTGGAGGCGCGAACGGTGCGCCCTGTCGGATCCGTGCCGAGGTAGAGGCGGTCGTTCGCCACGTCGGTGAAGAACGTGCCGGGAGCGAGCTTGTCCAGCGAGGACACCTCCTGCTGCGCGACGCCATCGACCCAGATCTGCTCGGGGTGCGCCGCCATCGGGTACGCGGGATCGAGCCACCGCCAGCCGGCCGCCGTGCCGTCGGCCTCGCCCTTGGTGAAGGACGGCGTGGAGTCGAAGTCGTACTTCCAGTCCGAGGCGAACCAGCGTCCGCCCGACCCCTGCCAGCTCTTCAGCGTGGAAGCGCCGTCGAACCAGACGGCCTCTCCCGGGTAGGACTGGATCGTGATCTTCTTCCCCGAGGGGACCACGACGGACTCGTGATATGTGCCCCCGCGCACGACGATCGTCGCGCCGGAGGCGGCGCGGTCGACGGCGGACTGGACGGTCGCGAAAGGCGATGCCGAGGTGCCCGTTCCGGAGGACGCGCCTCCCGCGCTCACGAAGAGCGCACCAGCGGGAACCGCGTAGTTCGTGGTGCCGACGAGCGCCGACCCCGCGGCCGTGCGTGCGCCCGCGGTGTTCCAGACGGGTGCCGCATCCGAGGAAGGAGTCGTCGGCGTGGTCGGCGTGGTGGGCGTGGTCGGCGTGGTCGGCGTGGTGGGCGTCGTCGGCGTGGTGGGCGTCGTCGGCGTCGTGGGCGTCGTCGGAGTCGTCGGAGTCGTCGGATCCTCGTCCGCCGGAGTGGTGACCTGGAGATCGTCGAAGAGGACGGACAGCGCGGGCGTGGATCGCGACAGGTACAGGCGCACTCCCGTGCGCCCTTCCGTGGTCAGTCGCTTGGCCGCGCGGTCGGTCAGGGACAGCTTCCAGCTCTTCGGCGTGGCGTCCGCAGCGTGGACGCGGGCGTCGATGGCGACGGCATCCGTACCGGAGATCCGGGTCTCGAGTACGAACGGGACGCCGGCCTTCACCCGGAGCTCTGGTACCCAGGTGTAGCCCAGGGACGTCTGGACGCCCGCGTTGACCCGCAGAGTCTCGAGGAGCACCGTGCCCTTCGGGTCGACCCGCACCTGAACCTGGTAGAAGCCGCTGTCCGCGATGCGGGACTGCAGACTCACGTAGGCGCCGGAGCCGGACTTGGGCAGCTGCGGCAACGTGAACTGCACGGACTGCGTGGAATCAGCGAGCGACAGGCCGCTCGGTCGGGCTGTGACCGTCGCTCCCGGCTTGGCCGCCACCAGTCGGGCGGCGTCGCCGTCGACGGAGACGGCCGCCAGCGGCGCAGCGTCGTAGACGGTACCGTCAGGCGAGGCTCCGAGGCCCGAGGTGACGGTTCGGTCCATGGAATCCTGGACCACGACCACGTCTGAGGCGGAGTCTGCTGCCGCGGGCGAGGTGAGAGCGAAGGGAAGTATCAGGGCAGTGAGGGAAACGATGACAGGGGTACGTAGACGCATGAGGGGGAGGCATTCTGTCCGATGTGCTTCTCGTCGCCGTCAGATTCGGGTATGACGGCGATGACATCCGCCTTCGGTGGCGGATGATCCTAGACCATATCCTGAATCCACTGGATGCTTCCTGAGGATTTGCTGATATCGATTGCGTAACTGTGCCGGAAAATACCCCTCGGGGACTACCCGAGAGCGGACATCTTCCGGAACCACACAGCCAGCGCCGCGAGCAGATAGAGCAGCGCCGCGAGCGCGAGCAGGCTGTAGATCAGCATGAAAGCGGGCGGCCAGCCCCAGAGGGCGAACGCGACGCAGAGGATGCCATAGTCGGTCGGCAATCCGAGCAGAGAGCGGAAAACCGAAAATCCTCCGGCATCCGCTGCCTGCGCGACTCCGCGCTTTCCCCGGAGGAGATCGTTCAGAATCATGCCGAAGAAGGTGACCGTGGACACCACGGCGAACCCCAGCGGCACCAGGAGCCAGAGATCGCTGGGCAACGGGAAGAAGCGATACGCGCCGATCGCGACGGCGATGGGGAGAGCGACGAGCTTCGTCGAGTCGAGGACGTGGTCGAGCCACTCTCCCGCGAGGGAGCCTCCCCCGCGCAGCCTCGCGACCTGACCGTCAGCGCTGTCCCAGGCGTAGCCGATGGCCAGCAGCAGCCACACGGCGATGCCGAGGCCGATCGACGGCGGCACGGTGGCGAGCAGGACCACGCCGGTCATCGTGAAGGCGGCGCTGATCAGCGAGACCTGGTTCGGCGTGAGTCCGATGGTGTGCGCCGCCGCCGCGATCACTCGTCCGACCGGGCGGTTCACGAACACCGAGTACGCGGGGGCCCCGCGGGCCCTTCCCTTCTGCGCCGCAGCCAGGCTCCGGTACGAATCTGCGAATGTCAGGGCGCAACTCCTCTCGCTGCGAAGTCGTCGAAGGTCAGCGTATACGGCAGAGCGCTGAAGCCGCCCCCCGCGTAGGTGGCGATCCCGACGTATCCGGCGTTCTGCAGGGCCGCGGTCGCATCCGTCGTCGCGAGCTGCCAGTCGAGCGGCTCCGGCGACCCCGCAGCCCAGATCTTGCTCCGCAGCGTCGTCGGAGCGGTGCCGAACGCCTGGACCCGCACGTTGTAGGTCGTGCCGGCGGCGAAGGTGAACCCGGTGAGGTTCTGCGTCACCAGCGCGGTGCCCCCGCGAGCGAGCTGCGCCTGCACGGAGCCGTCGGCTCCGACCAGCCAGCGTGCGCGATAGTCGTCGGAGCCGATGACTCGCGCGAGGGCGGTGACGTACATGCGCGCGCCCGCGGGCAGCGCCTGGGCGGTGACGGTGAACGTCAGGTCCGTGCTCGAGGACAGGGCCGAGTTCAACGTCGCCGTCCGGGTCTGCCCTGCCGCCTGCGTGGTGAACTTCGCCGTGCCGTTGTCGATGGCGACGTTTGCCGCGCCGGCGGTCTGCGACCAGAGCCCGCCGTTCTGCGCGGTGCCCAGCAGGCCGTTCGCGCGACCGAAGTCGTCTGCCGCGAACACGTCGCCGGCGGGTGCGACCAGCGTGACGGACTTCGTCAGCGTGCCGGTGGCGCCCTGATCGTCGGTCACGATGAGCGTCACCGTGTATGTGCCGCCGGCGGCATAGACGTGCGATCCCGTGACTCCCGTGCCGGTCGCTCCGTCGCCGTAGCTCCAGGCATAGGAGGCGATGCTCCCGTCCGGGTCGCTCGACGCCGAGGCGTCGAGCGCGACGGTGAGGTCGGTCGGCACCGCGGTGAAGGATGCTGTCGGGCTCTGATTGCCCGGCGTCGCGGTCACCGTGACGGCGTGCGTGACCGTGCCGGTCGCGCCGTCGTCATCCGTCACCGTCAGCTTCACCTGGTAGGTGCCGGCCGCGGCATACGTGTGGGCCGCCGGGGTCGCCCCCGTGCCGGTGCCGCCGTCGCCGAAGTCCCAGGCGAGGGATGCGATCGTGCCGTCGGCATCCGTCGACCCCGAACCGTCGACGGTGGCCGTCAGACCGTTCACCGCGGAGGTGAAGGCGGCCGTCGGCGGCTGGTTGGCGGGAGGCGTCGGGTCTCCGGTCGTCGATCCTGCCCAGAAGTTGTCGAAACGCGTCTGGAACGGGACGTTGGTCACCCCGCCACCGAGATACACGCCGAGGCCCACGTGGCCCGCGACCTGGAGGCCGGAGGTGCTGTCGGTCGTCGAGGTGGTCCAGTTGGCGGGCTCGGTGGTGCCGACCTGCCATACCTTCGCGCGGATCGTCGTGGGCGAGGTGCCCGTGGCCTCGGTGCGCACGTGCAGCGCGTCTCCCGCGGCGACCGTTATACCGGCGGCCACGTTGGTGAGCACGGCGCTGTTCTGCTGCAGCTGCAGCGTCACGACTCCCGTCGTCGAGACGATCACACGCGACTTGTATTCGTCGGTCCCGACCCGTCGCACGGACACCGTGTAGTAGGCGCTGCCGCCGACGGGACGCTGAGGCAGGGCCACATCGACGTCGACCGCCGTGTCCGCAGACGAGACGCCGGTGAGGTAGGCGTACCGCTGCGCGCCACCGGCCGGCTGCTGGAAGGCCGCGTACGCCCCGCTGACGAGGTAGTTCGACGCGGTGTTGGACAGCGTCCAGGCGCCCCCGACATCCGCCGTTCCCAGACCGCTCGCCACCGACCGGTTGAACGAGTCGGAGGCGTAGGTCACGGCGCCCACCGGTGCGGTGGCGATGACGGATGCCGTCGTCTGCGACGACAGCCCCTCGTCATCGGTCGTGGTGAGCGTGATCGTGTACGCGCCGCCCGTCGCATAGGTGTGCGTCGCGGTGACGCCCGTGCCTGCGGCGCTGCCGTCGCCCCAGTTCCAGGAATAGGAGGAGATCGCGCCGTCGGTGTCCGTCGACGCGCCGGCGTCGACATCGACCTTCAGATCCGCGACCGTCGAGGTGAACGACGGCACCGGCGCCTGGTTGGCCACGGCGTCGACCGTCTTGGTCTCGGTGTCGGTCGCCCCCTGGTCGTCGGTCACCGTGAGGGTCACCGTGTAGCTTCCGGCGGCCGCGTAGGTGTGCGACGCGGTGGCGCCGCCGCCGTCAGGGGTCCCGTCACCCCAGTTCCAGGAGTAGCCCGCGATCGTGCCGTCGGAGTCCGTGGAGCCCCCGGCGTCCACGGAGACCGCCAGCTTCGTGACGGCGGTGGTGAAGGCGGCCGTCGGCGCGATGTTCGCCGGAGCGCCCGTCGTGCCCAGCGAGTAGTGCTGCGCCACCGCTGTCGCGGAGATCGGCGCGAGATACACGGCGACCTCGTCGATGGAGCCGTCGAACTCCCAGTCCCCCGGACCCCAGGTCACGTCGCCGCCGACGTGCCAGTAGCCCGTGTAGTCCTGAGCGCTCGTCTGCCCGTTCGAGCCCTGGAGCGCTCCGTCGACGTACAGGCGCATGCCGGTCGTGCCCTGGGTGGCCACCACGTGGTGCCACTGCCCGTCGTTGTACGAGCCCGACGTCTGCAGCGTGTCGCCGAAGCCGACCCAGACACCGTAGATGAGCTGCCCCGTCGGCGTCATGTAGACATGACGGTCGTAGCCGGAGGAGTTCCCGTCAGGGCTGTTGCCGAACCCGATGATCTTCCCGCCCGTGGCCGTCGTGGTCTTGAACCACGCCTCGAGCGAGTAGGACCTCGGGTTGGTGAACGAGTTCTGGCTGATCACCTGTCCGCCGTCGAAGGTGGCCGAGGTGTTCGCCACCCCTGTCAGTGCACCGGCCGCTCCCTTGTTGACACCGCCGAAGTAGGTGCCCTTCTGGCCGTAGCCCGAGGCGTCGGCCGCGGTGCTGCCGATCGACTCGCCCAGGCGCCAGTAGAGCGCCGGATCCAGGGAGTAGACCGCGGCTCCGTACGCGTCGGCGGGTGCCGCGGCCCCCTCCAGCGTCCGCCCGGAGGCGACGTAGTGCACGGCGGCCTGCTCCTTGCTCAGGGGCGCCCCGTAGATGGCGACGTCATCGATCTGACCGTCGAAGAACGCGGCGCCCGACCAGGGGCTGTCACCGCCGATGCGCCAGTAACCGTTGTACGCCTGCGCCGATGTGACGTCGGTCCGCTGCGCGACCCGCACGCCGTCGATGTAGAGCACCATGCCGGCGCTGCCGAGGCCCGCGGACATGTAGTGCCACTGCCCGTCGTTGAAGGCGTTGGACGACGTGACCGTCTGCGACGAGCCGGGGTACACGCCGAACGTGACCCTGCCGTCGGGCTCCATGTAGACATGACGGTCGTAGTTCGACGACGTGCCGGTCGGGCTGTTGCCGAAACCGATGATCTTGCCGCCGTTCGTCGTGGTCGTCTTGAACCACGCCTCGACGCCGAAGGTGTCCGGACCCGCGATGGCCGTCGTGGTCGTCGCGAAGCCGTCGTTCGAGCCGTCGAAGTCCGACGCCTTGCGGGTGTCGTTCAGCATGGCTCCGGTGACGCCTCGGGTCACGCCGCTGCGGACGGCCAGGTCGGACGCACCCGCCCAGTCGTACGAGGAGCTCGCATTGCTGTCATCGAGGGGCCAGTAGTCCAGTGGCGCGTCGGCGAGGACGGCCGAGCGGTAGACGCTCGGCTCGGCGGATCCGGATGCGGTCACGGTCGCCGTGCCGCCGAGGATCGAATGCCCCTCGTTGTCGGTGGCGCGCACGCGATAGGTGTAGCTGGTACCGTTCACGACGGTGGTGTCGACGAACGCCATCGGCGGAAGACCCCAGTCGGGCGACTTCGACCGCACGTTCTCGAAGGTCTTGACGACGACGTTGTCGCGCAGCACCTCGTACTTCAGGTACTCGCTGTCGCGGTCGTAGTTGAGCGGCCAGCTCACGCGGACCGATCCGCCGGTGAGGGCGATCGCGGTCGCCGGCCATGCGGTGTTCCAGAGGATGGGCCCCTGCGCGTTCGTGGCCTTGGAGGTGACGGCGAACCGGGCGAGACCCTGCTGCCCTGTGTTGTTGACCCGGGTGAACTCCCCGCCGTAGACGAGGTAGTCGCTGTTCGCGCTGACGGACCACGGGCCCTGCGAGGCGCCGCTCACGTTGCCGGCGTTGAAGCTGGGGAACCAGTGCAGCAGCTTGGGAGCGGGATTGCCGCCGAAGTCGTAGTAGCCGAGGTTCAGCCCGTACGGGGTGATCCGGGCCACGTCCTTGGTCACGGCGATCCCTCGGTAGAACGTCCAGGGATCGCTCTGCGGGAAGCCTCCCTCGAGGCTTCCGCAGTAGTGCGAGTGCCCGGCGGCGTAGACCACGTCGCCCATCGGCTGCACGTCGTACTCGTCGCCATGGCAGTCGTTGACCCAGATCAGATCTCCGGTCGACCAGGATGCACGGAACGACCCCTCGAGGTTTCCGCCGTTGCCGAACACATAGCCGGTGCCGTAGATGTCGTCGCCGTCGGACTTCAGAGACAAGATGGATGCGTCGAGTCCGGCGTTGCGGACGACGTTGTTCGCGGAGAAGGGCAGCAGCGAAGCGTCGGATGCCGAGACCATCGCGAGCCCGTATCCGGGGTTCGAGCTTCCGTTCAGTGTCTGGAAGTTACCGCCGAGCACGACCTTCGTGCCGTCGGGGGACACGGTGACGACTTTGCCCTGACGCCCCTCGAGCACGGGCGCCCATGGCAGGAGCGTGCCGCTGCGCGTGAAGGCGGCGGCACCGGAGCGGTCGTTCCCCGAGACCCGCCCGAACGTCCCGGTGATATAGACCGTGTCGTTCGTCGCCGCCACGCCGGAAGTGACGCCGTTGGAGTTCGGGTTGAACGCTGAGAGCGTGCCCGTCGGAAGGTCGAAGGCGGCGACACGGTTACGCGTGACGCCGTTGACCGTGGTGAAGTCGCCGACGATGTAGAGCCGGGTACCGTCCGGGGAGGCCTCGACCTGCCGCACCTGGCCGTTGATCGTGGGCGCGAAGGAGGTGATGAGCACGCCGGTGGTGATGTCATAGGCGAGCAGATTGGATCGAGGGGTCTCGTTGGTCCCCGCCGCAGCGCCGGCCGGGCGCGCACTCGAGAAGGAGCCGGCTGCGTAGACGACGTTGCCCACGACGGCCTGGTCCCACACGATGCCGTCGATCTGCACGGTGGGCAGCGAGTCGGCGGTGACCGTCTGCGCCTCACCCGCGGGAGGACTCACGTCCGCGTCGGCGGGTGCCGTGACGACCAGTGACCCGATGGCGACGGCGATCGTCAGTGCGATCGCTCCGACCACCCCGCGTCCGCGGCGTCCCCAAGACATTGCTGTATTGCCCATCGTTCATCTCCCCAGATGATGAACCGTTCGTGCCGATCCCGTCATCGGCACTGAACGATGACTCCCCAGTGTGCTCGCCCTGCCGTCGCGACCTCCCTACGGTCGCGATCCAACGAAGACGATGTTCGGCGCTGACGCCAACAGGTCGACCATAACACGTATGTCCCCCTCGGGGACAGAGGGAACTGCAAACTGGAATATCGCATCTGCATGGCCCCCCGTCGGGATCGAATCCGGCCACGTCGATGTCCCGTCGACGGCGAGCCCGGCGGCGGGAAGCCGATCGTCTCCGCCGTAAGTCAGCGTCACATTCGATCCGGCCGTGTCCACCGCGGACGCCGAGCCGTTAGTGAGACGCACCGTGACCTTGATCGCTGGCCCAGCGGGTTCGCCGGGAACGTCGCCGCCCGCCGTCGTCGCCTCGAGGCCCACGACCTCTGCAACGACCCCTTGCACTGCAGGAGCCGGCTGATCGAGCGGGACCTCTTCGCCGTCGGCGGGCTTCTCGACCTCGTCGGTCGCGCCGGGTGACGGTGTGGCGAACTCCGTCGGCTGCGGCGTGGGCGTGGACGAGGACTCGGGCGAGGACTCCTCGCCCGAGCGGCCGGATCCTGCTCCGGCGAGCACTCCCCAGACGATCCCCCCTGCGAGGAGGACGGCGATCGCGACGACGGCGGTCCACATGCGCCACCCCCGCCGTACCCGCGGCTCGCTCTGCGACTCGGCCACTGTCTGCTCCTCAGAACCGTTTCTCCGCGGCTGCGCGGACTGTCGTCATTCTAGGTCAGGCCCGCCGACTCGAATCGTCGGCTTCTTCCACTTCGAAACGAGGTTCCACGGGGTCGTCCGCATGCCTCGACCTGTGAGTCAGCAGGGATGTGACGGCGAAGAAGAGGATGAACGCGGTCGCGCTGTCGACGAGTCCACTCTCCGTCACCGATCGCACGATCACGAGAACGAGCAGGGGCGCGATAAGCCAACGCCGACGCGACGACGTCATCGCGGCCACGACGCACCAGACGAGGAGCGCGGCGATCAGCGCGGTGCCGATCAGGCCGGACTGCGCGAGCAGCGACGCCCAGCTGCTGTCGAGCACCTGCTCATCCCGCCACTTGATGTCGACGGGGACCTTCTTCGCGGAGAGGCCGAGACCGATCCACTTCCGCCACTCGCTCCAGTCCCACGCGAGCACCACCCGCCAGGCGTCGAACCGCGAGTCGAGCGCCGTCGACGTGTCGTTCGAGCCGGCTCGGGTCGCGATGCTTCCGAAGATGTCGGTGAAGGAGCCGATGGCGTAGGCCAGCGGGAGTGCGCCTAACAGCAGATACAGCACGCTGCGATGGCGGATGCCGTTGGTCAGCAGAGCGATCACGATCCCGACGACCATCGCGAGGAGACCGGTGCGCGAGCCGCTCGCCACGGCTATCGCGAGCAGGACCCCCGCGGCGGACAGCCGCCACAGCGTCGTGCCGGTGCGCAGCATGAGCACGACGAGGCCGACGAGCGGCGCCGCGACGAGACCCGCGAGCTCGTTGGGATGGATCTCCGGGATGCCGCCCCCGAGGCGCCCTGAGGACGCGAACCCCGGCAGCCCCGTGATCGCCGCGACGAACGCGACGGACGACATCGCGGCGAGCAGGCAGACGACGCTGGTGATCCAGGGGACCATCGTGAGCAGCAGCAGGACGGTCGCCATCACCATGAAGACTCTGGCGACGAGCACGATCGTCGCGGCGTCGTTCCCCGCGAGCACGGAGCCGAGCAGGCTCACGACGAGCGTCACCGAGATCACCGCCGCCGGGGCGATGCCGACGGCCACGCGCTCCCTCGTGCGGGCGGCGAGCATCAGGGTGCAGGCCAGGGCCAGCAACGCGATGAGCGCCTTCGCGATCACGACGGCATCCACGCCGCCGCTGTAGATCGTCTGGCTCCGCCAGGGTATGACGCTCGCGATGAGCAGGATGTAGAGGCCGCCGACGACCACCCCGCGAGCCCGGCTCGGGTGGTGCGCTGACTGGCGGCGCGGCTGCCTGCTCTTCTCAGTCGGCTCGCGCATTCGAGCCTCCGCTGCCCGCGCGGTGGCTCGAGTGGCCGGCCGCGCCGGCGAGTGCGGACTCGCGATCCGTGACCCGCCAGGACTCCGCGATGGAGCCGAGCGCTCTGGTGCCCGTGTGGAGCATGACGACGCCGACCGGCCGCAATCCCATCACCCGGAGACGGGTGGTGACGGCGACGAGCTCCGTCGCGGACGTGCGGTTGTGCCTGACGCTGACGATGATCCCGGTTCCGGGCTCGGTGAGCTGCTCGATCAGAGCCGAGGCCGCGGGGTCGCAGATGACGACGACCACATCGAAGGCGTACTGCGCCCCGAGGACCACCGCAGGAAGCTCATGCGCCAGGGTCTCGAGAGCGATCGCCTCGTCGGCGACGAAGACCGCGGGCGTCTCGTCATCGCCGTCGAACGAGGGGTCCTCGATCAGTTCGTTGATCGTCGACCCGCTTCCGGTCACGGGGGAGTCACGGGTGTCGATGACGCACGCGGTGGCGCCGATCGCCCGCTGGGCGGCGAGGAGCTCGGCGACGGCATCGTCGTCGATGGCGCCCTCGGAGGCCGGGACCAGGATCTGCGTGCGCATGCCGCCGCCGGCGAGAGCGACGAGGTTTCCGATCATCTCCTCGTACGCCATGATGGCCGCCGAGTTCGATTCGGGGTGCAGGCGGCTGCGGCGCGGGATCTGCCCGACCACCGGCAGACCGGACGCCCGTCGCACGTCGGAGATCGTGCGCAGACGTCGATTCGTCGTCGTGCGATAGACGGCGACGATCGCCCCGAGCGCGAGACCGGCGATCCCGCCGAGACCCGTGATCGCGGTCACCTGGGGCGAGATCGGCGCCAGCGGCTCGACCGCGGGCAGCACCTGATCCAGCGCGACCGTGTACCTCGTGTCCGCCTTGTCGTTCTCGGTCTCGCCGATCAGCTCGGAGAGGTGCTTCGCCGCCGAGTTCGCGATGTCGGTGGCGAGAGCCGCTGTCGGGGCATCCGCCCGCACCACCAGCAGCACGGTGTCGGTGGTGTTCTCCGCCGACAGCATCCGTCGGAGATCCCGATCGGTGTAGTCGGCGTCTTCCAGCTTGAGGTCGGCGCGCACGGCGTCGATGACCTCGGGGCTGTCGATGAGCGGCGGATACGACTTGATCCGCGCGAGGCTGAACTGGTTGCGCTCGAACAGCGACGCCTCGTTCGAATCGACGCGCAGCAGCAACGTCGATGTTGCCGCGTAGGTCTCCGGCAGCAGCTTCGTGACGATCCAGCCGAACCCCACGCCGAGTACGGCGAGGATGACGATGATCACCCATCCCTCGCGCAGGATCCGCCCGTACGGGACATCCTCCATCGCCAACCCCCTCAGTCGAAGACAGGGGACAAACCTATCATTCTCGATCCTGGGAGCGACTACCGGTCGCCGTCGCCCTCCCGGCCGGTGGCGACGACCATCCAGCGCAGCCCGAGACCGCCCAGCATCGAGGCGACGGCGAGCCCGAAGGGAAGCGCTGAAGGGGCTGCTCCGAACGCGAGCATCCCGATGACGGCGAGCACCGCGAGCAGCGTGTCCGAGAGCCGGATGAAGAACACCCCCACCTGTCGTCCCGCGACCGCTCCGAGCGCACCGTACGGCGTGACGATCGCTACCGACACCCCGTATGCGAGCCACGCGATGACAGCGAGAGCGTCGACCTCGACCCCGAAGGCGATAGGGCTGACCCACGGGATCAGCACGACGGCGATGACACTCATCACGACGGTGCCGAGCAGCAGGAAGAGCACGACCCTGTCGGCCTCGCGCACGGACCCCCCGGCACCCGCCTTGTGCTGATCGGCGAAACGCACGAACAGGAACGACGAGAGCCCTCCGATGACGAGGATGAGGGGTGACGTGTAGGTTCGGGCCGCCTCGAGCAGGCCCACTGAGGTGAGGCCCGAGGCGGACAGGACGATCAGCCGGACGACGGTGAAGAGGCTCGGTCGCAGCACCTGCTGGAGCCCGCGCCACATCCCGTATCTCCAGACGGCTCCCAGGTCCGCGCCCACAAGGCTGACGAGGCGGCGATCGTCCCGCGGCAGCAGAAGCCATCCGATCACGGATGCCAGGAGCTGCCCGACGGCGATCCCGGCGAGGAACGCGGCGAGCGAAAGCGTACCGGTGAGCTGGATCGTCAGGATCAGGATGAGGGCGATGAGGAATCCGCAGACATCCGTCGCTGCGGTGCGGAGGAAGGACATGTGGGCGATGAGCATGCGGCGGACGATCTCTTCGACCGCGAATGCGGCGAGCGCGACGGCGAAGACCAGCGCCTCCCAGAACCCGGAGAATCCCGAAGACCACGCGATCGTGAACGCTCCCACCGCGAGCACGACCGAGGTGAGCACGAGCATCGACTCGAGTCCGGCTCGGACGCGGCGCTGCGATCGGTCCAGCACGACCAGCGAGTCGCCGATGAGCCCCGTGACGACGGCGGTGGCGACGATCACCACCCCGTACAGGATCGCGAAACGCCCGTATTCCTCGATTCCCAGCAGGCGTGCCACGAGGATCTGCAGGAGAAGTCCCGTCGCCGCCTGCACTCCCTGGGCGATCACGGCCCCCAGCGCCTTGCGTTTCATATCGCCTCCCCGCCCGCCATCCTGGCAGATGTCGGGCGGCTCAGAGCTCCCCGGGCCGCATGGCCTCCGCGTCGATCGCCTTGATCACGCGCAGCGCAGCGGTGTCGACCGCCGGCTCCTCCCCCTTGCGCCGGGTGGGCGCGTAGACGACGAGGGAGTGGAACAGGAACCGCGCGAAGAACGCGACGATGAGCGACAGCCCGGTGGCGAGGACGCTCGAGATGTGCCAGGTCTCGACCATCAGCGCCATCACCGGGATGCGCACGGCGGCCTCGACGTTGTTGAACGCGAAGGAGGTGACGAAGCGGACGCCGATGCGTCGGGCGTCCGTCGTCATGTCGGCGAAGACGAAGCGCTCCTGCAGCAGGAAGTTGCCGATGATCGTGACCTCGGCGCCGATGATCGCCGCCCACACGTACGGCACGCCCGTCTCGACGAGCAGCCACATGATGCCGAGGTTGGCGACGGCGCCGATCACGCCGATGAGCGCGAACAGCGACATCTTGCCGAAGCGAAGCCTGGCGAGGTGTGCGACGAACGTCGCCCCTTGCCGCAGGCTCGCCTTGGAGGTGCCGTGCCTCCGCTCGCCAAACTCCATCGGCACCTCGGCGATGCGCAGATCGTTACGGGCGAGGATTTCCAGCAGGATCTTGAACCCTTGCGGCTTGAGGGAATCGATATCGAGCCTCGAACGGTCGACGAGGAAGAATCCGGTCATGGGATCGGTACTACGAGCCAGGCGAATCGGGAACATCGCCTTGGTGAGCCAGGTCGCAGCCCGCGAGACCCCGAAGCGCACGGCCGTCCCCAGTCCCCTGGTATCGCCGCCGCCGACGTAACGCGAGGCGGCGACCACGTCGGCTCCGCCTTCGTCATGCCGCGCAAGCAGGGCGGGCAGCAATTCGGGCGGATGCTGCAGATCGCCGTCCATGACGACGCAGACATCGGATGCCGCAGCCCTGAGACCTACCACGACGGCCCCGCCGAGTCCGCCGGTGTTGTCCTCGCGGTGAATCACCCGCACCGGAAGAGGGGCGTCGACAGCGACTCGTTCGACTTCGAGCGCCGTGTCGTCGCTACTGTCGTCAACGAAGAGGATCTCGGCGTCGCGCCCGTCAAGCGCTGCTGATGTGCGCGCTACGAGCTCGGCAACACTGTCGCGTTCGTTGTAGGTCGGCACGATGACCGTGACCTGTACCACCACTGCTCCCCTTCTTCGCCTGCATCCCATCGTTTCACGACTTGCTATGAGCGAGGAATCCGGCGGAGTCCGCTCATGCACGACGTCCTCCACACGCTGCGCACGCAAGAGCCCGGCGCGTTCTGGTATGCTGGCCGGAAGCGGCTGTGGGAGTCGCTGGACGGATGGGGATCCGTCTTCTGGGGAAATACTGATCTGGGGAGATCATGGGGACGCGCATCGGCTATGCCGTTGGTGCTTTCGACCTGTTTCACGTCGGGCACCTGAACCTTCTTCGTCACGCCAAGCAGCACTGCGACATCCTCGTCGCCGGCGTCGTCAGCGACGAGATGCTCCGTCAGGTGAAGGGCATCGAGCCCGTCATCCCGACGGCGGAGCGGGCCGAGATCGTGCGGCACATCTCGTTCGTCGACGACGTCTATGTCGAGACCACGCCGTCGAAGATGGACTCCTGGGAGCAGGTGCGCTTCACGCACTTCTTCAAGGGCGACGACTGGCGCGGCACCGAGAAGGGCCTGCGCCTGGAGCGCGAGTTCGCCGAGGTCGGGGTCGAGGTCGTGTACTTCCCGTACACCGCGCACACCTCGAGCACGTCACTGCGCCGGGCACTCGATGCGATCAGCGCCGGCGCCTCGAAGACGGCGACCGCCGGGGTCTGAGTCGGCTCAGCCGCCGACGCCGAGGAGGCTCCGCGCCATCCTCGCGATCCGCGGCGGGGTGTGCGGGCCGAGCCATACCGTCCACTGGGCGTCCGGCTCGTCGCACACCCATTCGACGCACCACGCGTGCACTGCGCGCCCCAGCCGCTCGCCCCGCGTCGGCTGGTCGAGGCCGTCGCCGCGCAGCAGCCAGCGTACCGATACGCCATTGGGCATGTCGATATAGCGCTGCTGGATGCGCGCGGCCGCCTCGAGCAGCACCACGCCCTGCGCGTCCCACGGCAGCCGCGCGCAAATCTCGGCGATCCGGCCGACGTCGTTCACGTCGCCGGCGATGAGCAACGGCCCTTCGATGGTGTCCCAGTCCGGATCCTCGAGGTGCTCACGCGCAGAAGTCATGCATCAAGTATAGGTAAGGCTACCCTTATAACAAGCCCTCTTTCCCCTAGATGGTCGTACGCTTGTCCCATGACCTCACCGGCAGCATCCACCATCACGATGTTCGGCGCGGACTGGTGCCGCGACTGCATCCGCACCAAGAAGCAGCTCACCGACCTCGGCGTCGAGTTCACCTATGTCGACCTCGTCGCCGATCCGGCGGCCGCCGACGTCGCCAAGGAGATCTCGGGGCGCACGAACATCCCCGTCGTGGTGTACCCCGATTCGTCGCACCACGTCGAGCCGTCGAACGACGACGTCGAGGCCAAGCTGCGCGAGCTCTCGCTGATCTGAGCCGACGGCGCAACTATGCTGGCGCGATGAGCACCGCAGCTCGCCGCGAGCGAGCATCCACCCGGCTTCCGGCGCGCACGGTCGCGCTGTACGCGACCGGATCGCTGGGAACGGGCGGCTACGCCACCGTCCCCGGCCTGGTGCTGACCTACTTCCTCACGGACAACCTCGGGGTGGCGGCTCTCGCCGCCGGGGCCATCGTCACCGCGGCGAAGATCTGGGATGTCATCATCGACCCCCTGATCGGTGCGGCCTCTGACCGCCAGTTCGCCCGCACCGGCTCGCGGCGCGGCTTCATGGTGGTCGGTGCGCTCGCACTGCCGCTCTGCTTCGCGCTCACCTTCGCTGTGCCGCCGTCGTGGGGGCCTGTGGCCGGCGCGATCTGCGTGCTGCTCGCCTTCCTCGCCACGGCAACCGCCTTCAGCCTTTTCCAGGTGCCCTACGTCGCCCTGCCCGCGGAGCTCACCGGCAGCTACGACGAGCGCACGCGACTGCTGGGCTGGCGCGTCGTCGTGCTGACCGCCGCGATCCTGCTGTTCGGCGCGGGCGGACCCGAGCTCCGCCGCGCCGGCGGCGATCCCGTCACCGGCTACCTGATCATGGGCATCGCCGCGGGCCTCGCCATCGGCCTCGGCATGTGGATCGCGTCGAGGACAGCGGATGCCGCAGCTCGCCGCACCGGCCAGGTCGCCGTCTCGGAGCATCCGTCCGGTCTGCGTGCGCAGTACGCCGCGGGTGTGCAGGCGCTGCGCCGGAGCCAGCCGTTCCGGGCGCTGCTCGGCACCTTCCTGCTGCAGGCCCTCGCCACCGGCACCATGCTCGCCGGCGCCCAGTACGTCGCGACCTGGGTGCTGCGCTCGGAGTCGGCGGTGACGCTGATCTTCCTCGCCCTGGTGGGACCGGCGCTGCTGGCCACCCCCGGCTGGACGATCGTCGCGCGCCGCATCGGCAAGGAACGGGCGTTCCGCATCGCGAGCGTCCTGTTCACGGCGGCGGCAGGGACGCTCACGGTCGCTGTGTGGGCGCCCGGCCCGTGGATCTATGCGGCCGTCGCCGTGGCCGGCATCGCCTATGCGGGGCTGCAGTCGCTGCCGATGGCGATGCTGCCCGACGTCATCTCGCATGATGAGCGCCTCAGCGGACCCGGTCGCGCCGGAACCTTCACGGGGGTCTGGACCGCCGGCGAGACCATCGGCTTCGCCTTGGGCGCGAGCGCCGTATCGCTCACGCTCGCCGTGACCGGCTACGTCTCGACCGTCGCCGGAGCGTCTGCCGTGCAGCCCGCGTCAGCCGTCACGGGCATCGTGCTCAGCTTCAGCATCCTTCCCGCCCTGCTCATGATCGCCAGCATCGCGGTGCTCGCCCGCTACCGGCTGCGCCGTGCCGACATCGAGGCCTGAGCCGCCCGCGGCGGCGGTGCGGGTTCTGTCGTCGCGCTGCCGGTTCTCTTGTCGCGCTGCTCTTTGTCGCATGCGCTGCCGGATCGATCGTCGCGCTGCTTTTCTCGGCCCGCGCTGCTGGAACTTCAGCCGCGCGTGCGGACTTGAGTAGCGCGACGCGGAGAATGACAGCGCGACTCAGGGATCAGCAGCGCGACGGAGGAGATCAGCAACAAGAACAGCAGCGCGACGCGGAGAACAGTAGCGCGACGAACCAGAAGAGCAGCGCGACGCGGAGAACAGTAGCGCGACGAACCAGAAGAGCAGCGCGACGCGGGAAACAGCAGCGCGACGAATGAGAACGACCACAAGAACAGCAGCGCGACCGGACTTCGGCGGCGAGCCCAGCCAGCGAGCCCGGTCGTCGAGCCTGGGCGAAGGCTCGGCGGATTAGGCTGGGATCCTTCCCGAAGGAGACGCCGATGACTTCTGCGACCCCATCCGCCACACCGTCGAAGGACACGAAGACGGATGCTGCGCCCACGGCCTCCGCGCTGACAGATGCCCAGCGCGACGAGCTCGACACCGCGATCGGCGCGCTGCAGACGGGAGCTTCGATCTGGTCGGCGCTCACGCTCGCCCAGCGCGTGACGCTGCTGCGCGCCGTGCGCACGGGCGTCGCCGCCACCTCCGAGGACTGGGCGGAGACGGCTGCGGCATCGAAAGGCCTCGATGGGCGGCATCCGCTTCGGGGCGAGGAGTGGCTGAGCGGACCGTACAGCGTGCTCGGTGCGCTCGACGCGTACATCGAGACCCTCTCCCGCCTGGCGAACGGCACGAACCCCCTCGAAGGCGTCACCATCGACCGGGCGCCCGGCGGCCGCACCCGCGTGCACGCGTTCCCGCTGACCGGCATCGACCGCTTTCTGCTGTCGGGCTTCTCCGGCGAGGTGTGGCTCACGCCGGGCACGACGACGAACCGCGCACGGGCGGCGGCCGGCCTCGCACAGCGCACGCCGAACGCCTCGGGCGGGGTCGGCCTGGTGCTCGGCGCCGGCAACATCACCTCCATCCCCGTGCTCGATGTCCTCTACGAGCTGCTCGCGCACAACCGCACGGTCCTGCTCAAGGTGAACCCGACGCAGGACGCGCTCGTTCCCGTCTACAAGCGCGCGTTTGCGGCGCTGATCGAGCCCGGCATCCTGCGGATCGTGCGCGGTGGCCCGGCCGTCGGTGCGTACCTCACCCGGCATCCCGATATCGCGCACGTGCACATCACGGGGTCTGCGGCGACGTTCGACGCGATCGTCTGGGGCGCATCGACGAGCCCGGAAGCTCCCGGCGAGAGTCCGGAGGAACGGCGGCGCGAGAACCGTCCGCTGCTGGAGAAGCCCATCACGGCCGAGCTCGGCGGGGTGTCGCCGATCATCGTCATCCCCGGCGAGTGGAGCGCCGCCGACCTCACCTATCAGGCCGAGCACGTCGCCACCATGCGGCTGCAGAACTGCGGCCGCAACTGCATCGCCGGTCAGGTCGTCATCCTCTCGGAGGACTGGGAGCAGGCCGACCAGTTCCGCGCCGAACTGCGCCGCGCGTACGCCACCGCGCCGGAGCGGCCGATCTGGTACCCGGGATCGCCTTCGCGCATGAAGGCGGCGACGGACGACTACCCCGATGCCCTCGTGCTCGGCGACCGCGTGCTCGTCGAGATCGGCGAAGCGGATGACCCGGAGGCGCTCGAGACCACGGAGTACTTCGCCCCCGTGCTGGGTGTCGTCACCGTCCCTGGCACCGGGCAGGCGTTCCTCGACGCCGCCGTCGCTCATGCGAATGAGGCGCTGCAGGGCACCCTCGGCGCGAACATCATCATCGATCCGGCCACCGAGAGGTCGCTGGGCTCGGGCTTCGAGCGCGCCATCGCCGACCTCCGCTACGGCTCGATCGCCATCAACGGCTGGACGGCCTTCGGCTTCATCACCCCGACGATGACATGGGGCGCGTATCCCGGCGGAACAATCGCCGACGTGGGCAGCGGCATCGGCGTCGTGCACAACGCACTGCTCCTCGACGACGTGGAGCGCTCCGTGATCCGCGGCCCGTTCCGGCCCTTTCCCCGATGGATGCCGGATCCGCGCCGGCCGTCGAGGGCCACGATCCTGCCCAAGCCCCCGTGGTTCGTCTCGTCGCGCACGGGCGCCGAGGTCAGCGAGGGGCTGACGCGGTTCCGCGCGAACGGCGGAGTCGCTGGACTCGTGAAGACCCTGCTGCGGGCGCTGCGCGCATAGCCGCTGTTCTCGCTCGGGGTTTGGTCTCGCTCCGCACGCGGGGCGGCCACCGCCCGACGAACGGATGCCGGAGGGAGGCGGGCACTTTGTCGGGCCGATTGCCGATTGTCGGGCCGATCCGCCCCGACACGCCGGCGCACCGGCATCCGCACCCGACAAACCGGCCACCACCAACCCTCGCCCGGCGCCCCGCGCCCGACGACCGGCGCTCAGCGCCGGGCAAAGCCGTCGGTCGCGGCGCGGAGCGCGCGCTGGATGCCGGGTTCGGCCGCGGAGTGCCCGGCGTCGTCGACCACCACGAACTCGGCCTCCGGCCAGGCCCGGTGCAGATCCCAGGCGGTCATCATCGGCGTGCACACGTCGTGCCGCCCCTGCACGATCACGGCCGGGATGTGGCGGATGCCGTCGACCCCTGCGATGAGCTGCCCCTCCGCGAACCAGCCGCGGTGCACGAAGAAGTGGTTCTCGATGCGCGCGAACGCGAGCGCCCGCGCCGCATCCGACATCTCCTCGATGTGCTCGGCGTCCGCAACCAGCGTCACCGTCGCCGCCTCCCACCGCGTCCAGGCGACGGCGGCCGGTTCGTGCACGGCGGGGTCGGGATCGAACAGCCGCCGGTGATACGCCTCGATCATGCGATTGCGCTCGAGCAGCGGAATCGGGGCGGCGAACTCCTCCCAGAGGTCCGGATACAGCGCCGCGGCGCCGCCCTCGTAGAACCACTCCAGCTCTTCGCGGCGCAGGGTGAAGATGCCGCGCA
Source organism: Microbacterium sp. (assembly GCF_047607465.1). GTDB lineage: Bacteria > Actinomycetota > Actinomycetes > Actinomycetales > Microbacteriaceae > Microbacterium. The sequence goes on from NZ_JASGCY010000018.1 coordinate 43,162, forward strand.
GCACGAGCTCGCTGACGGCATCCGGATGCGCCTGCGCATAGGCGAGCGCGAGGGCGCTGCCCCACGAGCCTCCGAATACCTGCCAGCTCGAGATGCCGAGGTTCTTGCGCAGCAGCTCGATGTCGGCGATGAGGTGCGCGGTCGTGACGTACCGCAGATCGGCGCCAGGAGCGCTCGCGTGCGGCGTGCTGCGCCCGCATCCGCGCTGATCGAGCAGCACGATGCGGTACGCATCGGGGTCGAAGAACCTCCGCTGCCAGGGCGAGGTGCCGCTGCCGGGCCCGCCATGCAGAAACACCACCGGCTTGCCGGACGGGTTGCCGCTGATCTCCCAGTACATGCGATGCCCGTCGCCGACGAGCAGCTCCCCCGTCTCGTAAGGCTCGATGGCCGGATACAGCGCGTCCAGATTCGTCATCGTGATCCCCCGATCAGACTTGCACCGATGACGCTACCGCTGCCTGGCGCATTCAGCCCCGCAGCACACCGAGCGTCAGAGCTGGTCGCCCGGCAGCGTGAACGCCGTCGCGCACGCGTCGAGACCGCTCTTGTAGCCGTAGGCGAACCAGTACTGCCTCTGCGCGCTCGTGCCGTGCGTGAAGCTCTCGGGGTTCACGAACCCGCCAGAGGTCTCCTGGATGTGATCGTCGCCCACCGTGTACGCGGCATTCACCGCGTCGTCGAGCTCCGCATCCGTCGGCGCTTTCAGGTACGCCTCGCCGTCGGCATCCTTCTCGTAGGCCATCTGGCCGATCCACGCCCCTGCGTAGCAGTCGGCCTGCAGCTCCATGCGCACCCCGTTGCTGTCGGGACCGGTGCCGTCGTTCGGGTACTGCTCCATCGTGCCGACGATGTTCTGGATGTGGTGGCCCCACTCGTGGCCGACGATGTAGAGCTGGGCGAGGTTGCCGGCCGATGCGCCGAACTGCTGCTGCATGAGCTGGAAAAACGACGGATCGATGTAGACCGTCTGGTCGGGCGGGCAGTAGAAGGGACCGACGGCGTTGGATGCCGTGCCGCAGGCGGTCGAGGTGGAGCCCTCGACGACGATCATGCCTGGCTTGACGTAGCCGTCGACGTGGTCCTCCCAGTAGGCGTTCAGGGCGACCTCGGCGCCGGCCATGCGGCAGTCGACGTTCTCGTTCGCGTCCTGCCCGGTCTTGCACTCGCTGAGGCTCGATTCCGACCCGCTGCCAGTGCCGCCCGCGGACTCGCCCGATGGGACCAGCCCGGTCAGATCGATCCCCAGCAGCGGCCCCGCGATGAGCGCGATGATGCCGAGCAGGCCGATGCCGCCGGCCCCGGCGACGACGGCGCCGCGACCGCGCTTGCGGGTCGTATGGGTCGAGATGTCGGCATCCGGATTGAAGGTCATGCCTTGAGGGTACTCCGCACCCGAGACAGTGCAGAATGGATGCCGGAGGTGCGCGATGAGCGAGACGAACGAACCCACGAAGACCGCGGCATCATTCGATGACGCTCAGACGAGCCCGCTGCACCTGCCGCACGCGGCCGCCGAGTGCCCGAAGTGCTTCACCGAGCTGCAGGAGAACCGCGACTTCTGGTCGGCGCGCCCTGACGGATCGCGCCTGGTCGGCCTCGTCGTCGCCCGCGAGGGGATGCCGTCGGTCGTCGAGCAGCGTGACGCCCTCACCCGCTTCGGCGTGCCGATCGAGGGGTTCCGGCATCCGGCCCCCGACATCCTCGAGAGCTGGAGCGACCGCATCGCGCGCCTGATCGGCACGCTCAACGCCGGCGATGTGCTGGTCGTGGCGAACATCAACGCGCTCGGACGGGATGCCGAGGAGGGCACCCGCACCGTGGCGGAGCTGCGCCGCCGCGGCATCATGGTGAAGGTCCTCGGCCACGACGCCAGGCACCTCGCCGACGCGGCCCGCTGAGCGGGCACCGTTCTCCAGAAGCGGATGCTCAGCCGGAAGCGGATGCTCAGCGCGAGCCGTCGAACTGACAGCTGACCGTGCCTGAATCCGACGTCTCCTCGGCCACGACCTCTCCGTCTCGGAGGATCTGACAGCTCACCTCGCCGGGTTCGTCGGCGGTGACCGTCATCTCGGTGGCGTTCTCGCGGGTGCCGAACATCGCCGTCCAGTCCCCGTCGGCGCTCGAGCCCGTGCGCTGATCCCGGCCATCGTGGTACTCCACGCTGAACGCGCCCTCGCCCTGGGCGCGCAGCTCGACCTGCGCCACCGGACCGCCGGCGACCGCGCCGAGGGTGAGCACCGTGAAGACGACGGCTGCGGCGAGCGCCCCGACGCCCAGGACGATGCCGACGACGGCGGGAACGCGCCCGGATGGACGCCGCGCCGCGACGATGCCGAGCACGATCGCCACGACGCCCGCGACCGCGGCGCAGGCGATGATCGCGAACACGAAGACCGCGGTGATCGGCGGCCTGATCGCGCCGATCACCGCCAGCGCGGCGGCCGCGACGCCCCACCAGAGGGCGGCGCTTCGCGCCTTCGCAGAACCGGTTGCGCGATCGTCGATGTGATTCGTGGAACCTCCGCAGGTGTTATTGGTACGACGGGGGCACCCACAGCAGTTGCGCTGCGACCACGCCGCGGTCGCGGCTGACGATCTGCGCCCGGCCGGGGATCGCGGGGGCCGCCTTCACCTTGCCGATGAGCTGGCCCTCCTCGGGGCTTCCCGAGAGCAGGATGCCGGTGGCGCCGAGGTCCGTCATCCGCTGGATGATCGGGTCGTACGCCGCCCGGCTCGCACCGCCCGTGCGGCGGGTGAGGATGACGTGCAGACCGAGGTCGGCCGCCTGCGCCAGCAGCGGTGCGAGCACCGCCGCGGGGTTGCCCTGCGACGTCGAGACAAGGTCGTAGTCGTCGATGAGCACGAAGCCCTCTGCGCCCTTCCACCACGAACGCGAGCGCAGCTGCTCGGGGGTGACGTCAGGACCGGGGATGCGGGTCTGGAAGAACTGGGCGAGCTCCGCCAGACCCCCCTCCGCCATCTCGTGCGAGGTGAGGTACGCGCCCAAGTACTCCTTGGGGATCTCGCCCAGCAGCGCCCGCCGATAGTCGACGACGAAGATCTTCGCCTCGGTGGACCCGTACAGGCGCATGATCTCGTGCACGACACCGCGCAGCATCGACGACTTCCCGGAATCGGCGTCGCCGTAGAGGTAGAGCAGGGGCTCGGCGATGGGATCGATCGAGAACGGGGCGAGGTTGGCCTCGTCGATGCCGAGCAGGATCTCCCGCGGCTCCGAGCCGTCGGCGGATGCCGCGGCGGCGACGGCCCGCAGATCGGCGTGGCCGATGCGCGAGGGCAGCAGGCGCAGCTTGGGGCCTGCGGGGCCGTGCCAGGCGGCGGCGACCCGGGCGGCGACGTCGTCGATGCCGACGGCGAGCGAGGAGGCATCGTCGACGCCGTCGATCCGCGGCAGTGCGGTGAGCATCTGCAGACCGTTCTCGGAGAGGCCGCGGCCGGGGAGGGAGGTGACGTTCTCGGCCGCCTTGCGGTTGACCTCGGAGTCGGTCGGGTCGCCGAGCCGCAGCTCGATGCGCGTGCCGATGAGGTCCTTGATGTTCGCGCGGATCTCCATCCAGCGCGAGGCCGTGATGACGACGTGCACGCCGTAGGTCAGACCGCGCGCGGCGATCGCCTGGATCTGGGGCTCGAGCATCTCGAACTCGGTGCGCAGCGTCCCCCAGCCGTCGACGACGAGGAAGATGTCGCCGTAGCCGTCGTCGGCAAGGCCCTGCGCCCGGCGCTGGCGGTAGGTGTCGATCGAGTCGATGCCGTTCTTGCGGAAGTACACCTCGCGGGCGTTCAGCAGGCCCGTGATCTCGGCCACGGTGCGGCGCACGACGTCAGGCTCCGAGCGCGTGGCCACGCCGCTGACGTGCGTGAAGCGCTGCAGCCCGGTGAAGCTGCCGCCGCCGAAGTCGATGACGAAGAACTGCACTTCCTGCGGCGTGTGCGTGAGCGCGAGCGCCACCAGGGCGGTGCGCGCCAGCGTGCTCTTCCCGCTCAGCGGCGCGCCGACGATCGCCATGTGGCCGGCGGCCCCGCCCAGGGAGACGGCGAGCGTCTCGCGGCGCTGTTCGAGGGGCACGTCGACGATGCCGAGGGGCACGGTGAGCCCGCCGGCGGCGCGCCAGCGCGGCGAGACGAGGCCGAGCGCCGGATCCTCGACGAGGTCTCCGAAGAGCTGGTCGAGGGTCGCCGGCGTCTCCAGCGGCGGCAGCCAGACCTGGTGGGCGGCGGGGCCCCGGCCCCTCATGAGCTCGACGGCGATCTCGAAGGTGTTGCGCGTCTCCTCCGGCTCGGCATCGACGACCGTCTCGGCGGGCTCGTCGACGGGCGCCTCGGCGCGCCAGACCGGCGCGGCGGTGAACAGCTCGACCGCCGTCGTCCCCGAGGCCTGCGCCGTTCCCGCCCCGGCGCGCCGGCGCCGCCGGGGCGGCGGACCCGACACGTACGCCGCCCGGAACGGCGTCATCGTCTCGGTGTCGGACTTCAGGATGCCGGCGCCGGGCTGCGTGGGGAGGTGATAGGCGTCCGGGACGCCGAGAACCGTACGAGACTCGGCCGCCGAGAACGTGCGCAGGCCGATGCGGTACGACAGGTGGGTGTCGAGTCCGCGGAGCTTGCCTTCTTCGAGCCGCTGCGACGACAGCAGCAGGTGCACCTGCAGCGAGCGGCCCAGCCGACCGATGTTGACGAAGGTGTCGGCGAACTCCGGCTTCGCCGACAGCAGCTCGGAGAACTCGTCGGCGACGATGAGCAGGGCGGGAAGGGGCGCGAGGTCGGTGCGGCCGCCGCGGCGCGCCTTCTCGTAGTCGGCCACGTTCGCGAACGGGCCGGTGGCGCGCAGCAGCTCCTGGCGCCGGACCATCTCGCCCTGCAGCGCGTCCTGCATGCGGTCGACGAGCGAGATCTCCTCGCCGAGGTTGGTGATGATCGCCGAGACGTGCGGCATGTCTGCCATGCCAGCGAAGGTCGCACCGCCCTTGAAGTCGACGAGCACGAAGTTCAGCTGCTCCGGCGAATGGGTCATCGCGAGCGCCAGCACGAGGGTGCGCAGCACCTCGGACTTGCCGGAACCTGTCGCACCGATGATGAGGCCGTGCGGTCCCATACCCTGCTGGGCGGACTCCTTGATGTCGAGGATCAGCGGGCTGCCGTCCTCGGTCTGGCCGATCGGCACCCGCAGACGGTCGCGCTCGAGCCGCGGCTTCCACGCGGCGTCGAGGTCGAGGTCGCGCACGTCTGGCAGCCCGAGCAGCTCGACGAGCTCGGCCTGGCCGGTCGCCCCTGTGCCCTTCTTCGCGGCGACCGTCGCCCCGCCGCTGTAGAGGGCGATGAGCCGCCGGGCGGTCGCCTCGGCCTCGACGATGCTGATGCCGTCGGCGTCGAACGGGCTGCCGGTGAACTGCATGCTGAGCAGCTCGGCCCTGGTCCCCCGCCCACCCGGCTCGAAGGCGACGCGCAGCGTGTAGGGGTCGTCGAGGTCGCCCCAGCGCGCAGGCAGATCGATGACGGTGACGCCCTGGACGCCGTCGCCGCTGACGAGCACGTCGTTGATCGAGGTGCTCGCGCCGTCGGTGAGGATCACGATGTGCGGAGTCTTCGCTGCGCCCCCGTCGCGGGCGAAGCGCGCACGCTCGCGCACCTCGGCCGGAAGCATGTCCTCGAGCTCCGACAGCTGCGAACCGATCATCCGCGCGGCACCGAGGCCGTCGCGCGCCGTGCGGGAGTGCGTGTGCGGCATCCATTTCGCCCACTCCCACAGCGCAAGGGCGGCAGGGTCGGCGGCGATGACGATCTGCACGGCGTCGGGGTCGTGCATCGTGGCGATGTGCAGGAGCATCGCCCTGGCGAGCGCGCGGGACTCGTCCTCGTCTCCGGTGATCTCGACGCGGGCGTAGTCGCGCAGCGGGATCCCCAACGGCAGGTTCTTCTGCACCTCGTGCGTGAGCATGAAGCGGTGCGCCGCGGACGCCGCGACCGGGTCGAGCTGGGCGAGCGGGGGCAGCTCCGGCGCCTCGAGCGTGACGCACAGCGGCTGATCGCTCGTGCCGACGCGCACCGAGAGGAAATCGGGGTCGTTCGCGGTGCGCTCCCACACCCTCGTGCGCTCCTCGGCGATGTACGGCAGAGCGGCGGGCGCGGGCAGATGCCAGTTCGCGGCCCGTCGCTGCTGCCGCGCGGCGACGCGCACGCTCTGACGCAGCTCTGCCAGATAGGCGAGGTACTCGCGCCGCGCCGCGAGCGTGGTCGCCTGGCGCTGCGAACGCTGCCGCCAGCCGTTGACGGCGACGAAGCCCAGCGACGACAGCAGGAACATGCCGCCGGTGAGCAGACCCGTCACCGACTGGTTCGACATCGTGACCATGACGATGGCTCCCACGCTGCCGAGCATCGGCAGCAGCGAGCCCAGCACGCCCATGCCGCCGTCGCTCGGCTGCAGCTCGGGCGGCGCCTGCACCGGGAGTTTTCCAGAGGGCACTCGGGGCGGCGCGAGACGGGGTCCTGTCATGCTCTCTCTCCGGCGCTGCCGTCAGTGCCCAGCAGCAGGCTGATCGTGAAACTGCGATTGCCGATCCGCACGCGGTCGGCGTCGTCGAGGAGCACGCGCTCACCGGCGACGAGCTCGGTCGTCTCGCCCTCATCGGAGCGCACGTCCGAGCCGTTGGTCGACCCGAAATCGGTCACCCAGGTGCGTCCGCGCGAGTGCTCCAGTCGCAGATGGGTCTTCGACACCGACGAGTCGGGGTCGGCGACGACGACGAGGCGGTCGTCCGGGGTGCTCGCGATCGGGGCACGGCCGAGGTTGGCGGCCAGCGGCAGGCCGAGCTGCACGCGCTGGCCGGTGTCGAAGATGAGCAGCAGTGCACCGGTCTCGGATGCCGGTGCGGGCTCAGCGACCGGCTGCGGCGAGGTCGCCGGGGCGACCGCGACCAACTGCTTCTCGCCGGCATCCGCTCCGCGTGCGTCGCTGCGACGGGAGGCGGCGCGCGCGCCGGTCGGCTCGGAATCGTCGTCGACGAACGATCCGCGCTCACCGAGCGCGACGACCTGCGGGGGCGCGAGCGGCTCGGGGACGACCTCGGGGATGACCGGCGCCGCAGTCGCGGCCGCGCGCGCGGGCAGCGCCACGACGACGGTGTTCGCCGCCTTGTCGGCCCAGCTCTGCCGACGGGAGCCGCGATCCCAGCCGGCCGAGGCGACGACGACCCAGCTGCCGACGCCGACGAGGAGCCCGGCTGCGGTGATGACCGCGCGCACGAACTGCCGCCCGACGCCCGGCGAGAACGGCCGCTCGCCCTGCGCCGTGCGCAGACGCAGCAGCGCGTTGCCCGCGGTGACACCGGTGCGCGCCTCGAGCACGCAGAGGAACACGGCGAGCTCGACCGCGGTCAGTCCCGCGAGCAGAGGGCTCCTCGTCGTGAGCAGCACGACGGCGGCGATGACGACCACGACAGCCGCATCGATCGTGAAGGCGGCGATGCGCGCGCCGGGGCCCGCAGGCGCGCCGACGAACGCCGGGCCCAGCCCGTCGGCCGGGCGATGCAC
>NZ_JASGCY010000019.1:0-6126 GCF_047607465.1 Microbacterium sp.
AACGCGCCCCCGCTGCGCGGCCGGGGCGCGTTTTTGACCACCCACGCCGGGGGAGACGCCGGGGGAGAGGCGACGGGTCTGGGTGATTTGACCGTGGGGCGGGGATGCCGTAGCTTGCTGAGGTTGCAGTTGGGGCTGCAGCGAGTGTGCGGCGGGGGCCGCACCTGGGGATATCGGCACGGTTTGCATCATGCGAACCAGCGCGTCATGGGTGACGCGTGCGCGTATTCCCATCTATGTGAGGGGAACACGCGGATGATTACGCATGCCCGCAATCGGGTTGCAACTGGGGTCGCGGTCGCGTTTTTGACGGCTGGAGTGGTTTTCACGGCACTGCCTGCGCAGGCCGCGACGCAGCAGAGCGTCAACCCGTTCGCGTCGAACGGAAATTTCACGATCGTCGCCAATGGTGACGCGGCTCTCAACAACGCAGAGCTCGAAGGATCTATCGCCGTCCTGGGCACCCTGTCGACGACGAACGGCAATTACCCGATCCGGCACCAAGCGACCGGATCCGGCGCATACACCGTGCCGACAGTCGATGGCCAGCCCGTGCGCGTGTTGGCAGGTGGATTCGCCGGTGCTGGCTCATTCGACATCATGAATGGCAACGCTGAGGCGGGGTCGGCCGAACTGTCTGCGATCGCGAAGCTCGTCGACGTGTCGAACCTCACCGCAAGCGCGCGCAGCGGAGGCGTCGCTGCTGCTTCCGGCACGAACTTCACGCGTCTGTCTGACGCCGAAGGCGGCAACCTCGATCTCAAGGCGCTGGTCTACTCAGACGACGTGCTGACTACGGTCAAGACAACCGAAGGGTCGGTCTCCGATTACGTGGACTTCAGCGCCTATCCGACGGCGACCGCCTGCCTCGCCGCCGACTACAACACCACAGCGGTGAACATGGTCGCCGCGAACGTGCAGGGCAATCTCGCTATGCCGGAAGGCTTCGCCACCGACAAGCCGAACGTGCTCAACTACGAGGAGATCAAGGGCGCCACGATCAAGACGCAGAACTTCAACGGCTACACGCCGACGGCATCCGCCCCGCTGATCATCCGCGTTCCTGCCGGAACCACCACGGTCACCGGTCTCGATGTCGAGGGCTGGAGCGCTGCGCTCGGTCAGCAGCAAGATTATGCCGCGTACATCATGTTCGATCTCTCAGCGGTGACGGGCTCTGTCACTGTTCAGGGTGTCGAGATGGGCGCGATCTACGCGCCTAACGCCGATGTCACTTTTGAGAGCCTGGGCAAGAGTCACAACGGCCAGTGGGTCACGAAGTCTTTCATCGCCACCGGCGGGGGCGAGCTGCACCACTACAAGTTCGTCGGAACGATTCCGTGCGATGCGGCCACCGATGAGGAGGTGGCTGACGCTGACAACGATGCGGATGCCGACGCCGACAGCGGTGCTGATGCTGATGCTGATGCCGATGCCGACAGCGGTACTGACGCGGACAGTGGTGCTGATGCTGATGCTGATGCCGACAGCGGTACTGACGCGGACAGTGATGCGGATGCGGATGCGGATGCGGATGCGGATGCGGATGCGGATGCGGACGCCGACGTTGACGCTGACGCCGGTATTGACGTGGATGCTGATGCTGACACGGACAGCGGCGTTGACGCTGACGCTGGCATCGACGTGGATGCGGATGCGGATGCCGACGCCGACGCCGACGTTGACGCCGGTATTGACGTGGATGCTGATGCTGATGCTGACAGCGGCGCCGACACCGATACGGACAGCGGCGCCGACACGGACGCTGACGCGGACAGCGGCGCCGACACGGACACTGACGCGGACAGCGGCGCCGACACCGATACGGACAGCGGCGCCGACACGGACGCTGACACGGACAGCGGCGCCGACACGGACACCGGCGCTGACACGGACAACGGCGCTGGCGCTGACGCCAACCAGAACGCTGACGCCGATGCCGACGCGGGAACCGACGCCGACGCCGACAACGATGGCCAGGGGGCAGGCGACGCGTCTGCAAGCGACGATTCCGATGCTGATGCCAACGACAGCCGGTCAGAGTCAGCCGCATCCAGCACAAGTGTCGAGCTCGCTCTCACGGGCGGCAGCGCTCCGGTCGGCATGACCGCAGCGGCATCCGCTCTGGTCGCTCTTGGCGGTCTGCTCGCTCTGCAATCACGGCGTCGCCGCGCCTGACGCGCCACAGATGCAGTGAAAGCCATGCGGCCGCGTGCCGCATGGCTTTCACTGCATCGCGCGCGACGACGCAGGCGATGGGCGGGGTTGCGCTAGGGCGGTGCAGAGCGCCGTCGCATGGGGTGCACCCTCAGCCGCTCGTGCGGGCGGCGATCATCTTCGGTTGTAGCCGACTGGGGAGGGCAGGGAACTCCCCACCCTCCCCAGCCGCTGGGCGCGGCATCCGCTCAGGCGTCGATGGACTGGCGCCGGTCGGCGGATTCGACCTCGATCCGGCGCGGCTTGGCGCGCTCGCTGACCGGAATGATCACCGACAGCACGCCGCTCTCGTACGAGGCGCTGATGCGGTCGAGGTCGACGCCGTCGCCCAGCGTGAACTGACGCAGGAACTGACCCGCTCCGCGTTCACGGGCGAGCCAGCGCACGCCTTCGCGTCCGTCCGCCGTCCGTTGCGCGCGGATGGTGAGCTGCGAGCCGTCGAGGTCGACGTCGATCGACCCGGGGTCCACACCGGGCAGATCTGCGTGCAGCACGTACTGCTCCCCGTCGCGGAACAGGTCCACCGGCATGAGCCGGGGTGCGCGAACGGAGTCCAGCACATTCGCGGCGAAGCGATCGAGCTGACTGAACGGGTCGAATGACAGTGCCATGAGTGTCTCCTTTCGTGCGTGCCCTATGGCATGGCCTCACGAGATTATCTGCATCTCGTGCTATAGATTTGTTATAGAACAAGAACCGGATCGAATGCAAGTACCGAAGAAGGAAATCTCATACATGGCTGAGCGCGACTCCCAGACGCCCGTGTACGGCATCGCCGTGGCCGCACAGCTCAGCGGCGTGCCCGAGGCCAGCCTGCGCCTCTTCGAAGCGAGGGGCCTCGTCAGCCCCGCGCGCAGCGACGGCGGAACCCGCAGATACAGCGACGACGACATCGCGCGACTGCGGAGGGTGACCGGCCTCAGAGACGAAGGCATCAACATCGCCGGCATCCGTCGTGTGATGGATCTGGAGGACGAGAACGCGGATCTCCGCGAACAGGCCACGAAGACCGCAGCCGAGCGGATGCAGGGCCTCGACCCCGCTCGACCCTCGGAGTAAGCCGGAGGGGGCGGCAGCGCCCGCATCGGCATCCGCATCCGACGACGCCGGTACCGTGGGGACATGGATGCTGAGCTCTTCTACATACTCGTCGGCAGCGTCGTCGTGGCGGCGATCGCTCGCTGGCGAGGGTGGCCGGCGCCGCTGCTGGTCACAGTTGCGGCGCTGGCAGTGTCCTTCCTCCCCTTCGTGCCCGATCTGGAGATCGATGGACACGTGCTGCTGAATCTCGCGCTGCCGCCGTTGCTGTACTCGGCGGCGCTGGACGTCTCGTTCGTCGGTTTCAAGCGCAGCCTGCCGCAGATCCAGCGCCTTGGTATCTGGCTGGTGCTGTTGACCACGGCGGTCGTCGGGGTGATCGCGTGGCTGATCCTGCCGTCGCTGACGCTGCCGGGGGCGCTTCTGCTCGGTGCGATCGTCGCCCCGCCGGACGCCGTGTCGGCGGCGGCGATCGGCCGGAAACTCGGGCTGCCGCGACGCATCATGAACGTGCTGTCGGGCGAGAGCCTCATCAACGACGCGACGTCGCTGACGCTGTACCGGGTGTTCGCGCTCATTCTCGCCGGTGCCACGGTGACGATCTGGGAGGGTATCTGGCAGTTCGTGCTCGCCGTGGTCGTCGGCATCGCGATCGGGCTCGTGTTCGGGGTCGTCCTGCACCAGTTGCGCATGCGCGTGGGCGACGCGGTCGTCATCGGGACGTTCGGGCTGCTCGCGCCGTTCGGCGCGTACGCGATCGCCGAGCACCTGGGCGGATCGGGCGTGCTCGCGGTCGTCGCCATGGGCATCTACGTCGGATTCAACTCGCCGCGCACCGACTACACGACCCGTCAGCAGGAGAAGCCGCTGTGGCTGTCGGCCGACCTGCTGCTGGAGAGCTTCGTCTTCGCGTACATCGGGCTGCAGTTCCCGCGTGTGCTGCGCGACCTCGGCGCCGAGTCGGTCGCGCACATCCTGTGGCTGTCTGCCGCGGTGTTGCTGGCGGTGCTGATCGTGCGGCCTCTGTTCGTCTTCCCCGCGACGGCGTGGGCGAACCGGGTCGATCGACGCCGGCTCGCGCGCGTGGACCGCGGCATCGAATCGGGAGAGTTCGCCAAGCGGGCGCAGGACTCGCCGCGCTGGTCGAAGTACAGCCCCGAAGAGCTGCGTTCGCACATCGTGCGCGATCAGATGGCGGGGCTGCAGCTCAACTGGCGCGACAACGCCGTCATCTCGTGGGCGGGCATGCGCGGCGTGGTGACGCTGGCGACAGCGCTCGCCGCGGCCGATCTCGCCACGCTCGGTCCGGAGCCCTCGCACGCGATCGTCGTGGTGGCCTTCATCGTCACGGTCGGCACGCTCCTGCTGCAGGGGCTGACGCTGCCGCTGCTGATCACGCGGCTCGGCATCCGCAACGACGCTGAGCACCAGGAGGACGCCGCCGCGCTCGCCGCTGTGCAGCAGAAGACGAGGGAGGCGGGCAAAGCGTTCCTCGCGGCGAAGCGGGTGGAGTGGGAGTCGGCGCACGGAGAGCTCGACCTCAGCGTGTTCGACTCGTTCGCGAAGCGGATGAGCCAGGTGGAGAAGGCGACCGACGAGGTGCAGCAGGTGGCGGAGTCCGTGGCCCGTCCGTCGTTCGAGGGGCTCACCGCGCTGTCGCGAGGGTGGCTGCAGGTCAGGCGCGAGATCGTGGTCGCGGAGCGCGACGCGGGCAACCTCGACGAAGAGGTGATGCGTGAGCTGATGTCGGCGATGGATGCCGAGGAGCTGGCGCTGGACACGCGCGGCGCGATGCGCCACGAGCGGTAGCCCGGCGGAGGCGTCGGCCGGCATCCGTTCTGTCCCGGAGGTGTCGTCCGGCATCCGTTCTGTCTCCGGCATCCGCTCCGTCTCGCAGGTGTCGGTTGTTCCGGCTTCGGGGCATCCGAGGCCTGCATTCGTGCCACTCGCACAGGAGTTCGGGGTATCCGCGGGGGTGCGCGAAAGCGCCCCGTCTGGGATCTGCGGTCCGGGACGGGGCGCTCATGATGCGGAGGGGGTCAGCGCGAGGCGGTCGCGTCGTCGCCGGAGTCATCGGCGAAGGGCAGGCCCACGCCGGCGAGCGGCAGGCCGAGCGTCGACAGGGTCAGGGTGAGCATCACGATCGCGCCGGTGGTGCCGGCGGTCGCAACGGAGCCGACCACCGAGACGACGACGATGAGGATGTACGGCGTCGCGTCGTCCGTCGTCGCCGGGCGCGGTCACTCGGCGGTGCACTCGTCGGTGTTGTCGGTGATGATCTTCGCCGCGAGCGTGCCGTCTTCGGCGCTCGCGGCCTTGTCCTCGCCGTTCGCGATGCTGGCGAGGGTCTCGTTGCTGAGCTCCGAATCGACGAGGTAGCCGGCGAAGCAGTCGGCGACGCTGTCGGGCATCGCGTCGCTGAGACCCTGGTCTTCGAAGTGCTTCACGAGTCCCGTCGACACCTCCTCGACGGTCGGGCGGCTCACGGCGCAGGCGGTGAGCGAGATGGCGAGTGCGGCGATGGGCAGAGCCATCAACAGGCGGGCGGATCTGCGCGTATTCCGGTCGATGTTCATGATCTCACCGTCCTTGAATTGTCTGGGGGTGTGGGTGTTTGTGGGTTTTAGCATCCGGGTGCGGTGGGTTGTTCGGTGCAGGTGTGGGCGACGAGGGCGGTGTGGGTTTGGTGGATGGTGATTGTTTGGGGTGGGGAGGGGATGGAGAGGGTTCCGGGGATGGTGATCCAGCCGGTGCCGAGGTTGATGTCGGCGGTGTAGTGGGTGGTGAGGGTGGTGGTGTAGGTGCCGGGTTGTGTGTCGGTGGGGGGGGTGGGGGTGGGGGTGAAGTGGGGTTGGTCGAGGTCGGCCCAGG
>NZ_JASGCY010000020.1:0-12024 GCF_047607465.1 Microbacterium sp.
CTCGATCGTCACTCCAGGCTCGCGATGCCTGGCGACGCGCACGACGTCGTCACGAAACTCGGTGGGATAGGGCTTGGGCACAGCAACATCCTTCCAGGCCCACCCTCCCGGGCAAGCCAGATCAGATGTCACCTACTCGTGCAGCAGTCCCGGCGGCTTTTGGCGAAGCAAACGCGACCCGATACGTGTTCGCGACGAGGCAGGTGTCGTTGCGCCGTCGTATCGGACGATCACCAGGGCGTTTCCCGGCACGCGACAGCTGAGCTCCGCACAGGGCTTGCCGGGGCGTGCGCGGCGCGGGCCCGGTGGGGGCCTGCTCCGGTGGCGCTCTACGACGCCCCATCACGGCATTACGAGGTATAGTCGAGTTCGATTAGTCCATCTAGACTAATCGAACGGGAGTGATCGTGAACGACGTGCCGCTGACGCCCCTCGGGGTGATGGTGCTCGCGCTGCTGCGCGAGGGCGACATGCATCCCTACGAGATGGCGCGGCTGCTGAAGGCGCGCCGCCACGACCGCATGGTCACGTGCACCAATGGCACGCTGTACCACACCGTCGCTCGACTGCACGGGCACGGACTCCTCGAAGAGGTCGGCGTCGATCGTGAGGGCAACCGGCCAGAACGCACGACCTACCGGGTCACCGAGCGGGGCTCGGCTGCCGTCGCCGACTGGGTGCGGCGCGAGCTCGGTTCCCAGAGCCGGTCGGCGCAGTTCCGCGTCGCCCTCTCCGAGGCGCACAATCTCGAGCGCGACGAGGTCGTGGCGCTCCTCACGAACCGCCTCGACGCACTACGCGCCAAGCTCGACGCGCTCGACACGGGCCGCGCGGGGGCAGCGGCCCGCCGCGTGCCGGAGCAGTATCTGCTCGAACTCGAACGCGCCAGCATCCTGCATCGGGCTGAGATCGATTGGCTCGACGCCCTGATCCCCCGGATTGCCTCCCCCGACTTTCCCTGGGGACCCGATCCCGACGACCTGCTTGCCAGGCGAAAGGCACGTCAGAATGACTGAATCCCGCGCCGGCGAAACCGGCTCTTACACCACCGGGCATAAGCCGAAGAGTCCCTGGCCAGCGCTGTGGGCGCTGGTCATCGGCTTCTTCATGATCCTCGTGGACACGACCATCGTCTCGGTAGCGAACCCCGCCATCAAAGCCGCGCTCGACCCTGAGACGAACAACCTCGACAACGTCGTGTGGGTCACCAGCGCCTATCTGCTCGCCTATGCCGTGCCGCTGCTGATCACCGGACGTCTCGGCGATCGGTTCGGTCCGAAGAACATCTACCTCACCGGTCTGGTGATCTTCACGCTCGCCTCGCTCGGCTGCGGGCTGTCTGGCACGCTGCCCATGCTCGTCGCGTTCCGTGCGGCGCAGGGGCTGGGTGCCTCGCTGATGACCCCGCAGACCATGGCTGTCATCACTCGCACCTTCCCCGCCGACCGCCGGGGCGCCGCCATGGGCCTCTGGGGCGCGACCGCGGGCGTCGCCACGCTGGTCGGCCCGCTCGCCGGAGGTCTGCTCGTTGATGCCTTCGGGTGGGAGTGGATCTTCTTCATCAACCTGCCCGTCGGTGTGATCGGCTTCGTGCTCGCGTGGATCCTGGTCCCGCGTCTGAAGACCCACGAGCACCGGTTCGACATGGTCGGCGTCTTCCTCAGCGCGATCGGCCTGTTCCTGCTCGTGTTCGCGCTTCAGGAGGGCGAGCACTACGACTGGGCCGCGTGGATCTGGACGATGGTCGGCGCCGGTGTCGTCGTGCTGGCGGTGTTCATTTGGCAGCAGGCGACGACCCGCAGCGAGCCCCTCGTGCCGCTCGATCTGTTCCGCGACCGCAACTTCTCGGTGTCGAACTTCGGCATCGCCGCCGTGGGCTTCACGGTCACCTCGATGTCGCTGCCGCTCATGTTCTTCTACCAGCTCGCACGCGGGCTCACCCCGACCGAGGCCGCCCTGCTGATGATCCCGATGGCGGTGCTCTCGGGTGTGCTCGCGCCGATCGCCGGCCGCATCCTCGATCGTGTCGACCCGCGGATGCTGCTCGTGCCAGGACTCGGACTGACCGTGGTCGCGCTCGTCTGGCAGGCCCTGCTGATGAACGCGGACGCGGAGATCTGGATGTTCCTGCTGCCGTCGGCCGTCATGGGCGTCGGCCAGGCCGGCATGTGGGGGCCGCTCGCGACCACCGCGACCCGCAACCTGGAGCCGCGTCAGGCGGGCGCGGGCGCCGGCATCTACAACACGACCCGCACGATCGGGTCGGTTCTGGGCTCCGCCGCGATCGCCGCCCTCATGCAGGGGCGCCTCGAGGCGAACCTTCCAGGAGCGAGTGACCAAAGCGGCGACTTCGGGTCAGGGCAGCTGCCTTCGTTCGTCGTGGATGGGTTCTCGGCCGCCATGGCGCAGTCGATGATCCTGCCCGCCGCAGTGCTGCTGGTCGGTGTGATCGGCATCCTGTTCATGCAGCGTCCGAAGCACCTCGTCGCGCGCTGAGCGGCGTGCCGCGTCCAGCATCCGAAACCGTGCCGGGCCGGGCCGCGAGCTACTCCGCGACGCGGGCGGCGATGTCGGTGCGGTGGTGCGCGCCCTCGAGAGTGATCTTCGCGATCGCCTCGTAGGCGCGCTCTCGCGCTGTGCGGAAATCGGATGCCGTCGCCACGACGTTCAGCACACGTCCTCCGGTCGCGAGCAGGTCGCCGCCGGGGGCATCCGGGCCGGCGGTCGCCGCGTGCACGATGCTCACGCCCCCGACCGCGGCCGCCTCGGCGAGTCCGTGGATGGGCCGTCCTGTCTGCGGGGCCTCGGGGTAGCCCTCGCTCGCCAGCACCACGGTGATCGCGACGTCGTCGGCGAAGGCCGGTTCCGGCTGGTCCTCGAGGGTCCCCGACGCCGCGGCGAACAGCAGCTCCGACAGCGGCGTCTCCAGGCGCGGCAGCACGACCTGGGTCTCGGGGTCGCCGAAGCGCGCGTTGAACTCGATGACGCGCACACCGGCCGGGGTGAGGATGAGCCCGGCGTAGAGCAGGCCGATGAACGGGGTGCCCTCGGCGTCCAGCCGACGGATGACGGGCAGGGCGACATCGCGGGTGACCTCGTCGACGAAAGCCTTCTCGCTGCCGAACCGCTCGGCCAGCCAGGGCAGCGGCGAGTAGGCGCCCATGCCGCCCGTGTTGGGACCCTCGTCGCCGTCGAAGGCGCGCTTGAAGTCCTGCGCGGGGCTCAGTGCGCGCACCGTGTCCCCGTCGCTGACGAAGAACAGCGACACCTCGGGGCCGGAGAGGAACTCCTCGACGAGCACCGGACCAGACGGAAGGTAGTGCGCCGCGTGCGCGAGGGCCTCGGCGCGGTCGGAGGTCACGATCACGCCCTTGCCCGCGGCGAGTCCGTCGGCCTTCACGACGTGCGGGGCGCCCAGCTCGTCGAACGCCTGCTCGACCTCGGCGACGGATGCCGCCCGCACTGCGCGGCCGGTGGGGACGCCAGCGGCGTCCATGATGCGCTTCGCGAACGACTTCGATCCCTCGAGCTGCGCGGCCGCCTTGCCTGGGCCGAACACGGGCACGCCGTGGGTGCGGAGCACATCGGCGACACCGGCGACGAGCGGCGCCTCGGGGCCGATGACGACGAGGTCGATCGAGTGCTCATCGGCGAACGCGGTCACCGCTGCACCGTCGAGCGGGTCGAGGGCGACCGGGGTCGCCTGCCGCGCGATGCCAGCGTTGCCCGGGGCGACGAACACCTCGTGCTCCGTGCGCTCGGCCCTGAGGGCGAGGATGATCGCGTGCTCACGGGCACCGGAACCGAGGACGAGGATCTTCACCCGTCCAGACTACCGACGTCGGCGGGGGGTGGTTCGGCGGGGCGTCCTTCGTCTCGCTTCGCTCGCTCAGGAACGGGGTTGGCGGCTCAGACCGTGACGGGGCGTTCGACGCTGCGATCCCACGGCACCGTCCAGCCGGTCGCGTCGAACAGGGCGTCGAGCACGATCGCCGTGAAACCCCAGACGACGGTGCCGTCGATGTCGAAGGCGGGGCCCTTCCAGGTGCGGCCGGCGCGCGTGATCGTCGATGTGCAGCGGATGCTCGGATCGAGCAGCTGCGCGACCGGGACCCGGAACACCTCGACCGTCTCGGCGTGATCGACCGCCGCCACCCGCGAGGGCGTGCGCCACCATCCGAGCACCGGGGTCACGAGGTGGTTGCTCACGGCGAGCGGCAGTTCGCGCAGCGTGGCGAGCACCTCGACGCCTGCGGGGTCGAGCCCCGTCTCCTCCTCGGCTTCGCGGAGGGCCGTGGCGACGGCATCCGCATCGCCGGCCTCTCGCCGGCCCCCGGGGAACGACACCTGCCCGGGGTGCGAGCGCAGCGTCGCCGCGCGGCGTTGCAGCAGCACGTCGAGGTCGGCGGCGACCGTGAGCTCGTCGCTGCGCGCCGGCACGCCGTCGAGACGCCCGAACAGCACGAGCACGGATGCCGCGTGGGCCGCGCCCTGGAGCGGCTGATGCCGCCCGGCCCACAGGCCGGGGTCGTTCGCCGCGGCGATGAGCTCGGCGCGCGCGCCCCGCAGTTCTCCGGTCTCCATCATCGCTTCGAGCCTATGCCCGCCGCGCGGGGACCGGCCCGATGGGGTCCTGAGTGGGGGCTGCTTTGTAGGCTGGACGGATGGCACGCTCCATCGACATCGCCTCCGGTCGCGCGGCGCTCGCCGCGGTCGCCGAGGCCCATGCTGGCGGCCTCGCCCCGCGCAGACCCGACCTCGCCACCGCGGTACGGTATCTGCTGCAACTGCTCGACGAGAAGGCCCCTGGTGGCACCGTCGAGGTGCGGGTGCCGCCCTTCGGGGCGGTGCAGGTGATCCAGGGGCCGCGGCACACGCGCGGCACGCCGCCGAACGTCGTCGAGATGGACGCGCAGACGTGGATCGCCGTCGCGACGGGCGCGCTGCGATGGGCGGATGCCGCCGCCTCCGGCCGCATCCACGCCTCGGGGACGAGGGCCGACCTCGCCACGGTTCTCCCGTTGCGCCCCTGAGGCTCAGCCGCAGCCGGCGCGGCATCCTCGCACAGGCAACGGTGGGACAATGGACACATGCCGTCGCCCGAAGCCCCCCAGATCGCCTCAGCGACCGTGCGCAAGGTGCCGCGCTACGGCGTCTTCATGGGCATCGGGGTCGTGCTCGGCGTGATCGCCGCCGGCATTCTCACCTTCGTCGGCAACTACGAGCCGTCGGAGACCCTCGACGTCGTCTACCCGCCGGGACAGGTCTTCGGGTTCCTGCTGCTGTGGACGGCGCCCATCGGCCTCGCCCTCGGCGGCGTCGCCGGTCTCATCGCCGAGCGGATCGTGCGCCGTCGCGATCACGTCGTCCGCGTCGAGCGCGAGACGATCATCGAGGTCGACTGAGCGCGAACGCGGCCGTCCGCTCCGGCATCCGTCGCTACGCGAGTTCGGCGATGATCGGCCGAATGGCGGTGTCGAAGGCGACGATGTCGCGGCGCAGTCCATCGGTGACGGCGACGGTCAGCGCGCCGATCCACCAGATGCCGCGCTGCGAGAGCGGCAGCACCTGCACGTTCAGCTCGAAGGAGTGGGCGCGTCGTCCGATCTCGCGCTCGAACTCGGCGATCGCGCTCGCGTAGGCCCGATACGCGTCGCCGCCGGTGGTGGCGCCCACCGAGGAGACGTAGCGGTCGTGGGCGGCTCGGGCGTATTGCAGCGCGGATGCCGCATGCGGCGCGATCGCTTCGGCCAAAGCCTCGGCACCCGATGCGGGCAGGGCGACGAGCGTGTCGAACCCGTCGACGAGCTCGAGCGGCACGCCGGAGCGGTGGGCGCGGGGCTCGACGGTCATGTCCCAGTAGTCGCGCCACTGGCTCTCGAGCGCCGCCGTCGTCTCGGCGGCGTCGGGTGCCCTGACCGGCAGGTCGCGAAGGCTGGGCAGGTCGGCGGGTACGCGGATGCCGAGCGCCTGCCGCAGCGCGAGCGCGACCAGCACCGGAACGCCCGCGTCTTCGCGGATCAGCCACTGCGGCTTCTCGGACATGAGGCCATCGTATTCCTCGCCCGCGTCGGCCTCCCGTCGCGGGCGAGGTGCCGTTGCGGCGTCCGTCGTTGCGTTGCGGTCGCCGTTTCGGCCCGTTGCGGCGTGTGTTGTTCTGTCCTGGCGTCCGTCGTTCTGTTCCGGCATCCGTTGTTCCTTCCCGGCATCCGTTGTTCCGTCCCGGTCGCCGTTGCGGTCCCCGTCGCTCTGTTTCGGTCGCCGTCGTTCCGTTCCGGTCGCGTTTCGTGCCGCTTGGATCGCTTCTGAGCGGCACGAAGTGCGACCGCAGCAGGAGAACGGATGCCGCGGCGGCACGACTCGCGACGGAGGCTTCGCCTTCCGCGTCGTGTTCGCCGAGACTCCCGCGGCTCCTCACCTCACAACGTTCCGGTCGCAGTTGGTGTCGTTCTGGCGTTGGCGTTCGGGGTTCCGGTCGCAGTTGGTGTCGGTATCTCGGGCTGTTGGCGGCATGAAGTGCGACCGGAGCGAAGGGGCGGCGGGCATTGCGGCACGAAGTGCGACTGGAACGCAGGGGCGGCGTGCGTAGCGGCATGGATCGCAACCGGAACGGCGCGAGCGGATGCTGACGCGGCACGGATCGCGACGGGAACGCGACTGGAAAGCAGAGGTGGCGGGCGTTGCGGCACGGATCGCGACGGGAACACGACCGGAACGGCAGGAGCGGATGCTGACCCGGCACGGATCGCGACCGGAGCGCGACCGGAGCGCGAAGCGGATGCTGTGAGAACCCCGGCGCGGGCGCCGCGAGCCGGGCGGTAGTCTTGAGGGGTGGCTGCCTCCTCCACCAATCCCTATTCCGAAGCCGGCGTCGACACCGCGGCGGGTGACCTCGCCGTCGAACTGATGAAGTCTTCGGTGCTCGCGACCCACGGCCCCGAAGTGCTCGGTGGCGTCGGCGGATTCGCCGGACTGTTCGACGCGAGCGCCCTGCTCGGCTACCGTCGTCCGCTGCTGGCCTCGAGCACCGACGGCGTCGGCACGAAGGTCGCCATCGCGCAGGCGATCGACAAGCACGACACGATCGGGCAGGACCTCGTCGGCATGGTCGTCGACGACATCGTCGTGGTGGGCGCCAAGCCGTTGTTCATGACCGACTACATCGCGTGCGGCAAGGTCGTTCCCACGCGCATCGCAGACATTGTGCGCGGCATCGCCGAGGCGTGCGCGGCCACCGGAACCGCCCTCGTCGGCGGCGAGACGGCTGAGCATCCGGGTCTTCTCGGCGTCGACGACTACGACGTCGCCGGCGCCGCCACCGGTGTCGTCGAGGCCGACGCGATCCTCGGTGCCGAGCGCGTGCAGGATGGCGACGTCGTCCTCGCGATCGCCTCCAGCGGCCTGCACTCCAACGGCTTCTCGCTTGTTCGGCACATCATCACGAACGCGCGTCTCGGCTACCGCGACCAGGCCGCCGACTTCGGCACCACCTGGGGCGAGGTGCTCCTCGAGCCGACGCGCCTGTACACCTCGCCGCTGCTGCGCCTCATCGACACCGTCCCCGGGGCCGTGCACGCGCTCAGCCATGTCACCGGCGGCGGTATCGCGGCGAACCTCGCCCGCGTGCTCCCGCAGGGCAGCTGGGCCGAGGTCGATCGCAGCACCTGGTCGCCGAGCCCCGTCTTCCGCGTGCTCAGCGACATCGCCGGCTCCACGTTGGAGTCGGCCGAGGGAACCTGGAACCTCGGCATCGGATTCCTCGCGGTCGTCGCGCAGGACAAGACGGATGCCGCCATCGCCGCCCTCGCAGCGCAGGGCCAGCACGCGTGGCAGGTGGCCACCGTCGGCTTCGGCGCTCGCCCGGCCGGGGATTTCGATTCCCCTCGCCCCCTCGACCCGTCGCTGGCGCGACGCGCCGAGACTCCGGGCGAGTGGGCCCTGGGCGCCAAGGGCGTCGACGGCGGAGCCGTGCGCCTCGTTGGCGCATACGCCTCCCACTGAAGAAACGGATAAGCAGACACTCCATGTGCGGCATCGTCGGAATGGTCGGGACTGCCCCGGTCAACCAGGACATCTACGACGCTCTCCTCCTGCTGCAGCACCGCGGCCAGGACGCGACGGGCATCGCCACGGCCGAACCCAACGGCGTCATGCACAACGCGAAGGCGCAGGGCATGGTGCGCGAGGCCTTCCGCACCCGTGACATGCGCGCCCTCCTCGGCAACGTCGGCCTCGGCCACGTGCGCTACGCCACCAAGGGCACGGCGTCCAGCGAAGAGGAGATGCAGCCGTTCTACGTGAACGCGCCCTACGGCATCGTCCTCATTCACAACGGCAACCTCACCAATACCCGTGAGCTGGCCGCCGACATGGTGCACCGCGACCGCCGTCACCTGAACTCGTCCAGCGACACCGAGCTGCTGCTCAACGTGCTCGCCGGGGAACTGCAGAACACCACCTCGACCGTCGACCTCGATCCCGAGCGCATCTTCGAGGCCGTCGCCCGCACCCACCAGCGCATCGAGGGCGCGTACGCCGTCGTCGCGGTGATCGCCGGATACGGACTGCTCGCGTTCCGCGATCCGTTCGGCATCCGTCCTCTCATCCTCGGCCGTCGGCCGTCGACCGTCGAGGGCGCGGAGGGCCGCGATGAGTGGGTCGTCACCAGCGAGTCGCTCGTGCTCGAGAACGGCGACTACGAGATCGTGCGCGAGGTCGATCCGGGTGAGGCCGTGTTCATCACGAACGACGGCGAGCTGTTCACGCGGCAGTGCGCCGAGAACCCGACGCTCGCCCCCTGCGCGTTCGAGTACGTGTACCTCGCCCGTCCGGACTCGATCATGAACGGCATCTCGGTGTACGAGTCGCGCCTGCGCATGGGCGATAAGCTCGCCGACACGATCGCCAAGCACGTCCCTCGCGACAAGATCGACGTGGTCATGCCGATCCCCGACTCGTCGCGCCCCGCCGCGATGGAGGTCGCGCGCAAACTGGGCATCGAGTACCGCGAGGGCTTCTACAAGAACCGCTACGTCGGACGCACCTTCATCATGCCGGGCCAGGCGGTGCGCAAGAAGAGCGTGCGGCAGAAGCTGAACGCGATGTCGACCGAGTTCCAGGGCAAGAACGTGCTGCTCATCGACGACTCGATCGTGCGCGGCACCACCTCGAAGCAGATCATCCAGATGGCGCGGGATGCCGGTGCGACCTCCGTCACGTTCGCCTCGGCGGCCCCGCCGGTGCGGCATCCGCACGTCTACGGCATCAACATGCCCTCGCGGCACGAGCTCATCGCGCACGGCCGCACGATCCCCGAGATCGCGGCAGAGCTGGGCTGCGATCATCTCGTCTATCAGGAGGTCGACGACCTCAAGGAGGCGATCACCCAGGGCTCCAGTGTCGACGACCTCGACTTGAGCTGCTTCGACGGGCGCTACGTGACCGGCACGGTGAGCGACGAGTACCTGTCCTGGGTCGAGGAGTCCCAGTCGTCCTGATGCTCGGGACCTCGCCCTTCGTCTCGCTGCGCTCGCTCAGGGGCCGGGAGGTCGACGCGTCCACGGACCGGGAGGTCGACGCTTCCAGGGACCGGACGGTCGAGCCCGAGGACCGGAAGTGAGAGCAAGGCCGCTCTGGCAGGGGAGGACCCTCGCTCTGCTCGGGATCGTGCTGGTCGCGTTCTCCCTGCGCTCGGCGGTGGCCTCGCTGTCGCCGGTGATCGACCACGTCGCCGCGGACTTCCCGGTGTCGCCCGTGGTGGTCGGCATGATCGGCTCGGCGCCGCCGGTGTGCTTCGCCGTGTTCGGCCTGCTCACCCCGCTCCTCGAGCGCCGATTCGGGCTCGAGCGGGTCGCCGTCGCTGCGATCGCGCTGATGAGCATCGGCCTGCTGCTGCGCGGGGCGGCATTCGACTCGTGGAGCCTGCTGGCCGCCACAGCGCTCGTCTTCGCGGGCGTCGGTTCGGCCAACGTGCTGCTGCCACCGCTGGTCAAGAAGTACTTCCCCGATCGCCTCGGCCTCATGATGACGCTGTACTCGACGATCATGGCGGTGTCGACGTTCCTGCCGCCGCTGGTCGCCGTGCCGGTCGCCGACTCGCTCGGCTGGCGCGTCTCGCTCGGCATGTGGGGTGCGATCGCGCTGCTCGCACTGGCGCCGTGGGTGACGATGCTCGTCACCGGAAAGACGGATGCCGCTTCCGACGGTCCGCGTGCACCGGCTCGTCCGGCAGAGGCCCCCGAGGGGCGCGAGGCGTTCACCCCCGCCGAGGTCGCCACTGGACCGATCACGACGAACCCCGCCAACCCGCGGGTCTTCGGGCGGCTGTGGCGGCTGCCGCTGGCCTGGGCGCTCGCGCTCGTGTTCGCGGCCTCGTCATCGATGGCCTACTCCTCGTTCGCCTGGATGCCGACGATGCTCGTCGACATCGGCGGCGTGACCGGTTCGACTGCGGGTCTCCTGCTGTCGGTGTTCGGCGCGGTCGGCCTGCCCTGCTCGCTCGTGGTGCCCGTGCTCGTGGTGCGGTTCCAGGCTGCGCGTGCGCTGTTCTTCGTCGCGGTCGGCGGGGGCCTCGCCGGCCTCGCCGGGCTGCTGCTGCTCCCCGCCGCGGGGCTCGCGCTGTGGGTGATCGTCTTCGGTCTCACCGCGATCCTGTTCCCGCTGAGTCTCGTGCTGCTCAGCATCCGCTCCCGCACCCCGGAGAGCGCCGTCGCCCTCAGCGGCTTCATGCAGAGCATCGGTTACGGGATCGCCGCGCTGTTCCCGCTGGCGCTCGGCGTGCTGCACGAGATGACGCACGGATGGCAGCTGCCGCTGATCGTGCTCGCCGGGCTGCTGGTGGTCGCCGCCCCCGCGGGCTGGATCGCCGGGGGCTCTCGCACCATCGAGGACGAATGGGAGCGGCGACACGGTCGCTGGTGAGGTCGCCGCCCGCCGGCGTGATCGGAGGCAGGACGGATGCCGCTGCGATCGCCCTACGCAGGGGCGGGCGTGCGCGGGCGCGACGAACCTCCCGCGCATCGTGCGGGGCGGGCGACGAGCAGAGGGGCGGTCAGGCCTTCTCTAGCTCATCCTCGTCTTCGTCGGCGTACTCGTCTGCCCACTTGTCGACGTACTCATCCTCGGAGTCATCGCTCGGGTGCGCGAGCTCTCGTTCCAGTGCCGAATAGTTCACAGACGGACTGTACGACTTGAGTTCGCGGGCGATTTTGGTGTGTTTCGCCTTCTGCCGGCCACGGCCCATGCCAGAGACCCCCTCACGAGTCGGCAGCCGGACGACACGGGCCCGGCGCGTTTCAGGAAACCGGCTCGAGGCCGGTAAGAGTAGCATTCAGAATAGCACGCGGGGAAGCCCGTCTCGCCGAAGCGGGCCTGGTGAAGGGAGCACTTCTCATGACCGACAACTCCTCAGCACAGAGGGAAGAAGACGTGCAGAACGAGGCTCTGCAGAAGGCGGTGATCGTCGGGCTGCAGCCTGATCAGTCGCCACGGGTGCTCGACGAGGCGATCCGCTACGCAAAGCTGCTCTCGGCGCCCCTCGTCGTCGTGCACGTCGACGTCACGCGCTTCGTCACCTACGAGGATCCCGATGGTTACGTGCACTCGGCCCCCATCGACATCAACTTCGAAGCAGGAGTCGCCGAGTTCGACGCCGTCCAGGCGGCGGCATCCGCTGTTCTCGACGGCACCGATCTCGTCTGGACGGTGCGTCAGCTCGTCGGCGACCCCGCTCTCGCCATCAAGCAGCTGGCGGGCAAGCTCGACGCGCAGCTGATCGTCGTCGGCACCCGCAAGCGCGGCATCGGCGAGTCGATCAGGGAGTTCTTCACCGGGTCCGTCGCTGCCCGCCTCGCGCACCGGCAGCACCGGTCGGTGCTGGTGGTTCCGCTCGAGGAGCCCGTGCCCGACTCCCAGAAGGAGATCTGGGCCGAGTAACCCCGCGCACCCCTGCCGACGCCCCACCTGCGCGCCGACGCCCCACCTGCGCGACTTCTGCCAGGTGGGGCGCGGCGCGTCAGGTGGGGC
>NZ_JASGCY010000021.1:0-8232 GCF_047607465.1 Microbacterium sp.
CTCGATCGTCACTCCAGGCTCGCGATGCCTGGCGACGCGCACGACGTCGTCACGAAACTCGGTGGGATAGGGCTTGGGCACAGCAACATCCTTCCAGGCCCACCCTCCCGGGCAAGCCAGATCAGATATCACCTACTCGTGCAGCAGTCCCGACCCCGACCTGATCCTGGTGATGACCAAGGGCATCGAATCCGCTGGCGGCATCGACGGGCTCCTCGCCGACAAGCCCGCCGTCGCCGTCACCACCGCGGGACAGAATCGCCGGTTCGTGGATATGGACGACGGCACCATCCTGTCTTTCGGCCCCCGCTCCGCCGATGTTCTCGACGCTCTCGCTCGCGCGATCTATGCGCCCGACAGCACGGCCGGGGACGGTTCGTGACGGCGGAACAGACCGCGCAGGCCCCTGCCCTTGACCCCAGCAATGGCAGCGGCCGGCGCGCCCTTCTCTACGCGATCTTGACCGTGCTTCTGGTCGTCGGCGTGCTGCTGTCGGCCGGGCTCGGGCAGCTCGCCATCGGTCCCGCCCAGGTGATCGGATCGGTGCTGCGCGCGATCGGCATCGACAACGCCTGGGCGCCGGACGAGCTGCTGCTGGAGCAGACGCTGTGGCAGATCCGATTTCCACGCGTGATGATCTCCCTGCTCGTCGGCGCGCTGCTGGCCGTGGCCGGTGCGGTGATGCAGGCGATCTTCGGCAACCCGCTCGCCGAGCCCGGCGTCGTCGGCGTCTCCTCCGGCGCCGCGCTGGGGGCCGCCGGGGCGATCACCCTGGGCCTGACGGTGTTCGGGCCTTGGTCGACGGCGGTGTTCGCGTTCGCCGGAGGGCTCACCGCGACCCTGATCGTGTACTCCAGCGCCCGCGCGAAGGGCCGCACCGAGGTCGTCACGCTGCTGCTGACCGGCATCGCCGTGAACGCGTTCGCTGGGGCCGGTCTGGCGCTGTTCATGTTCGCGGGGAACACCGCCAGCCGGGAGCAGATCATCTTCTGGCAGCTCGGCTCGATGAACGGCTCCCGCTGGAACGAAGTCCTCATCGTCGCCGTGGTCGGCGCCATCGCCACCGCCGCCGCGATCCGGCTCGGCCCCCGCTATGACCTGCTCGCCCTCGGTGACCGCACCGCCGCCCACCTGGGCGTGAAGGTCGAACGGCTCCGGATCTTCTCCGACGTGATCGTCGCGCTGCTCACCGGGGTCGCGGTCGCGTTCGTCGGGATCATCGCGTTCGTGGGACTGGTCATCCCGCACCTGATCCGCATGATCCTCGGCCCCTCCCACCGCACCCTGATCGTCGCGTCCCTGCTCGGCGGAGCCGTGCTGATGGTGTACGCCGACCTGCTCGCGCGCACCGTGGTGCCGGCCGCGGATCTGCCGATCGGACTGCTGACCTCGCTGGTGGGCGGGCCTTTCTTCTTCTGGCTGATCCGCCGCAATCGCCGCAGGGCGGGAGGCTGGGCATGACCGTCATCGCCTACCGCCTCGATCGCGTCGGCTACAGTGCCGGCGCTGTCCGCATCCTCGAGGACGTCACCCTCGACATCGGCTACGGGCGGGTGCTGGGCCTGGTCGGCCCCAACGGGGCCGGTAAATCGACCCTGTTGAGCATCCTCACCGGCGACGCCGCCCCGACCACCGGTACGGTCACCCTCGACGATCGGCCGCTGGGCGGATGGGATCCGGTGGCGCTGTCGCGGGCGCGTTCCGTGCTGCTGCAGGCCAACCAGGTTGCGTTCTCCTTCACCGCAGGTCAGGTGATCGAGATGGGGCGAGCCCCCTGGATCGGCACCGACCGTTCGGATGACGACGACCGGGCCATCGCCGATGCGATCAGCGAGGCCGACGTCGCGACCCTTGCCGGACGCGCGTTCCCGACTCTCTCCGGCGGGGAGAAGGCGCGCGTGTCGCTGGCGCGGGTGCTCGCACAGGACACCCCGGTGATGCTGTGGGACGAACCCACCGCCGCTCTGGACCTGCGCCACCAGGAAGACGTGCTCACCATCGCCCGCCGCCTCGCCGCCCAGGGGCGCGCGGTCGTCGTGGTGCTGCACGACCTCTCCCTGGCCGCCGCGTACGCGGACGACATCGCGATCATCCACCACGGCCGCCTCGTTGCCACCGGCGCACCCGAGGACGTGCTCACCGCCGGACGCATCGACGAGGTCTACGACACCCCGGTGCGCGTCATCCCCGACCCCGGCACCGGCAAACCCCTCGTCATCCCGATCCGAGCATGACCGGCAACCGCGCATCCGACGCCCCCACCGGGCGCCGCGATCGGCAGCCCGCCCTGCTCGTCGTGGCGCTCGTCACGGCCGCTGTGCTGCTGGTGACGGGAGGTGTCATCTGGTACGTGGCCTCGGCGAACGCCGACAGCGGCGTGCAGGCATCCGATCAGGCCGACCAGGGGGCACCCGTCACGGCCGAGGCGACGCCGTCGCCTGCCGCGACCACCGCGGCTCCCGCTGCCGCATGGGTTCCCGCGGGGATCGTGCTGCTGACCGACCCCGCGTGGGTGCTGCGGGTGTCCGAGGCATCCGGCATCCCCACCCGCGCCCTGTCCGCCTACGCCGGAGCCGACCTGTGGGTGCGCGAGCACGAGGGCTGCGCGGTCGGGTGGAACACCCTCGCCGGAATCGGGTTCGTCGAATCCGAGCACGGCACGCTCCACGGCGGCGCCATCGACCCGGACGGCGTTGCGCGACCGGAGATCATCGGGATACTTCTGGACGGCACGAGCTCGGCGGCGATCCCCGACACCGACAACGGCAGCCTCGATGGCGATGCCGCCTGGGATCGGGCGGTCGGGCCGATGCAGTTCATCCCCGGCACCTGGGAGATCTGGGGCACGGACGCCAACGACGACGGCATCGCCGACATCCACAACATCGACGATGCTGCGCTCACCGCCGCCCGCTACCTCTGCCACGCCTACGGCACCCTCGATGGTTCCGCCTCATGGATCGGCGCGATCCGCTCCTACAACGACAGCGCCGACTATCAGGACCGCGTTGCCGACGCCGCTGCCCACTACGCGAGCCTGAACTGACCCACACCCCTGCAAGGAGCCTCATGCCCCGTATCACTCTCATCGTCGGCGCTCTGCTCGTCGTCCTCGGCATCCGCTCCTTCATCCAGGCGCGCCGCTGGAAGCAGGAGGAGATCGCCGAGAGCTGAGCGACGCCGCCCGCGCACGCACCGCTCGTCGTCAGCAGGACACTCAGCCCGCCCAGTCCACGAGGATCAGCCCTTCCCTGGTGTCGGCGAGCTTCACCCACCCGTCGCCGAACAGATAGGTCATGCCGTAGCCGTCCTCGTCGACGCCGAGGGAGAAGCGGGGGTCCTCGGTGAGATAGACCCCGTCGGGGCCGTCCTCGCGCAACCAGCCCGAGGCGAGCAGCGAGGACTGCGCGGCACCAGCATCCGCGGCGGAGATCGGCGCCCATCCGTACATCTGACCGTGATCGGTGGCGACCGAGTAGTCGGCCCAGAAGCACAGTATGCCCTCCGGCAGGGCGACGTCGCCGATCACGAAGTCCTTGCGCCGCGGGGTCCACCCGGCCTCCGTGAGCGCCGCGACGGTGCCCTCGGTCACGATGGACTCGCAGGTCGGCGCTGCGGGTGCGGCCTCATCCGGTTCCTCGGTCGGCGGCGCGGCGCTCACCGGGGGAGGGGTCGAGGGCGAGGATGCAGGGCGAGGGAGAGCCGCCGGTTCGCCGGCGCATCCGACCAGGGATGCCGCCGCGAGAACGGCGGCGAACGCGGCTGCCGGGACGCGGGGGATCATCTCTCGCCGTGCAGGTGCGCTGTCAGTCGTGCAGCAGGCCGAGGAACGCTTCGTGGAGGATGCCATTACTGGCGAGTGTCGAGCGGTCGGAGATCGTCTCAACGCCCTCGAACGAGGTCATGCGGCCACCGGCTTCGCGCACGATCGGCACGGCCGCGGCGATGTCGTACTCCTTGACGTCGAACTCGGCGACCATGTCGAGGTGGCCCTCGGCGAGCATCATGTAGGAGAAGACGTCGCCGTACGCGCGGTCGCGCCAGACGCGCTCCGCAAGGGCGAGGAGTTCTGCGGTGCGGCCGGCGGCCGCCCACTGCGCGATGCTCTGGAAGCTCACGCTCGCATCGTCCAGGGAGGCGACCTGCGACACGTGCAGACGGCGGGGTCCGGCATCCGTCGCGGTCCAGGCGCCGTCGCCGGCCGACGCCCACCAGCGCCGCCCGAGGGCGGGCATGCTCACCACGCCCACCTGCGGCACGCCGTCGATCGCGAGTGCGATCATCGTGCCCCACAGCGGCACGCCGCGCAGGTAGTTGGCCGTGCCGTCGATGGGATCGATGATCCACTGGCGGTGGGTGTCGCCCTGCGCGCCGAACTCCTCGCCGAAGACGCCGTCGGCGGGACGCTCCGCTTCGATGATCGCCCTGATGGCGCGCTCCGTGGCGAGATCCGCATCGGTGACGTGGGAGTTGTCAGCCTTGGTGGAGATCTGGAGATCGGCGCTGTCGAAGCGCGGGAGGGACTCGGCATCCGCGGCGTCGGCCAGACGCAGGGCGAGGGCGAGATCGTTGGCGAGAGCAGTGGCGTGGGGGGAGACGGTCACGACTCCAGGATAGTGGGGAGCCCCCGGCATCCCCTGGCGGCGGAACTGCCTGCGTGACACGCGCGAACGCCCCGTCGGAGCCGGCTCGATTTCGCATGCGCGCCATCGGCTGGTAATGTAATTCCTCGGCCGGGGTACGCTTCCCGGGCCACGCACCTCTAGCTCAATCGGCAGAGCAACTGACTCTTAATCAGTGGGTTCAGGGTTCAAGTCCCTGGGGGTGCACGGACAAGCCCCGGTAGATCTCGCCATCTTACCGGGGCTTTTCTGCATCGCCCCTGCGGGGTTATCCGGCGGTTATGGGTTATCGGCCAAAACGATGCTCGCGGTGAGGCGCCCCTTCCTCTACCGTGGAAGGGTCGAGCGGGCGTGGCGGTGTCACGGCGCCAACAGCACGGACACGGCATCGCGGTCGCTCGGCGTAGACAACGCCGACGGAGGGGGAACGATGACCGACGACGCCGAGAAGCTCTATGGGCTCGGAGATGAGCTGAATCGCGAGGCGAGGCTCTTGGCCGATGCCAGCCGGGGGGTGGGCCCCCAGACCGCGGAGGATCCCAGCGGCACGATCCGGGTCACGCGCGGGGAGGACGGTACGCCGTCCTTCGCCATCAATGAGGGCTGGAGGAGCTCCTACCGTCCGAGCGAGCTGGCAGCCGCGGTCATCCAGACCCTGGCGCGACTCGCCGACGTCGAGACCGAGGTCTGGTCCGAGCGGCTGGAGGAAGGCCTGGGGGAGAACCGGGGCTCGATCCCGACGCCGCCGGTCAGCGGCTCCGCCGCCGCCAGGCTCCAGGCCGCACTGGAGGCGGAGCCCGACCGTGGGGCCGCACTGACACGGACCCTCGAGAACGTGCTGAGCATGCTCGACGACATGACGGCCAACATCGACGAGACCTTCAAAGTCGCAGTGCAGCGGGGTAACACGACCTACTCATCGGCGTCCCTGGCGAGGAACGTCGTCGTCGAGGTCACCGTCGGCGGAGATCTCATCGACGTGTCGTTCTCCGAGAGCTGGCTGTCGCGCAGCAGCGGCGCGCAGATCACCCGAGAGTTGAACGAGGCGATCGCGGATGCTCGCGGCTCGGCCGCTGCGGTGCTCGGTCAGAAGCCGTTCGAGGGCACGCCGCTGGCGAAGTACCAGCGCTTCCTCGACGATCCCGACAGCTTCATCGACGAGATCCGCGGAAGGGGCTGATCATGCATCCAGAACTTCGGGCGCAATTCGAGGCGCTCGCCAACGACGCCGGGATCTGGGACGAGGCCGGAGACGTCCTGTCCACGGCATCAGGAGACATCGGCGCGATCAGCATCCATCGAGGTGCGTTCTCGTTCGCCGGTCAGGACGTCGCCGACCGCTATCAGGAGCTGCACACCGTGGTCGTGGACCTCCTCAGGAACGGTGCGGCGAACGTGCGCGCGGGGGCCGACACCCTGATCGCGATCCGGGATGACTTCATGCGTCTCGAAGACATCACCCATTCCGAGTACTACGCGATGTGGCAGCCGGTCGTCTGACGGCGGGCGCGAACCAACCGGAGGAGAACGACAATGAACCCCGCGCAGCAGATCATCGAGCTGTTGAGGAAGATCCAGCAGAAGATCGAAGAGATCCTGCGACTCGTCAACAAAGTGCTCTCGCTCATCCCCGCCATCCTCAGTTGGGTGGCCGACCGTCTTCGCGAGGAGTGGGACAAGCTGATGGTGAAGCTCGGCGAGATCTGGGACTGGATCGTCGACAAGCTGAGCTACGTCGGCGATCCCGCCCTGCTCAACAGCTCGTCGGCGACGTGGGCCGAGGTCGGGGGCCGTGTCGCCCGCATCAACGACACGATCACCGACCAGGCGCTCACGACCGAGGACGAGTGGTCGGGCCGCGGCAAGGACCAGTACGTGCAGTCGCTCGAGCCGCAGCGTCGGGCGAACACATCGATCCTGTCCGATTACGCGGAGCGGATCTCGTCCGCGCTCAGCACGATGGCCACTGGCATCATCGCGTTCTGGGCAGCGGTCGTCGTGGCGCTGCTCACCCTCATCGGCACGATTGTGGTGACGATCGTCACCGCGAAGGCCGCGGCGGCTGCGACGGCGGCCACACTGGGAGCAGCCGCGCCGTCGATGGTCGTGCCCATCGTGACCATCGTTGTCGGAGCGGTCGTCTGTCTGGGCTCGCTCGCCGCGGGATGGTGGGTATTGAGCGGTCAGGCCGATTCCGCGAAGGCGACGCTGGCGTTGACATCGAGCGGGATCACCGCCTGGCCGAAGATCGCGACGTCATGACCGTGAACGGCTCGGCGTCGTCTGGTCGGCCCGGCCTTCTCGGCGGGCTGCTGGTCCTGTTCGCCGCCGGTCTCGTCGCGTTGGCGGCGTTCGGATTCGGACGTGTGCCTCTCGACGGCCCTCTCTTCGGCGCGGGGCTGCTGTCGGCCGCCCTGGCGCTGCTCACGCTGGTGCTGGCGGTTCCAGCCCTCCAACTCGCCGGGGGACGAGGGAACCCCGTGATGCTGAAGGGCCTTGCGACGGCGTTCACCCTCTTCGTGCTCGTGCTGGGGATCAGCGGCGCGGTGATGACCTTCGTCCTGGCCGTCGTCTTCGCGAGCCCCTGGGGCATGGGGATGAGCGGTGCGCTGCTGCTGATCGTCGTGCTCGTCGCCGCGATCGGCTGGCGCACGCGGCGCATCGCCGCAGAACGCATCGACAACCCCGTTACTTTCTTCGTAGCCCGGATGGAGGGATCCTGATGGGTGACGGCCTGCCGGGCTCGGCATGATTGCTGCCCCCTGTCCTTGATGATCTGGGGGGTGTTGTCACCGAGCCTGGTTGGCGGTGCGTGATCGCTGATAGGGGCTGGACCCGAGTGTTGCTCGAGGCCGTTCGTAACGTGGATGCCGAGACACACCGCCTGCGGACGCCGTCACGAGCGAAGCGGAGGACAGCGTGGTCAGCAACATCGACAGATACGACGACGTCGACGTGTTCATCGGCCTCGACGTCGGCAAAGGCGAGCACCACGCCGTCGCCCTGGATCGGTCCGGGAAGCGCCTGCTCGACAGGGCGCTCCCCAACGACGAGAGCAAGCTGCGCGCGGTGCTGGCGCAGCTGCAACAGCAGGGCCTGGTCCTGCTCGTGGTCGATCAGCCCGCGACGATCGGCGCGCTCCCGGTGGCCGTCGCGCAAGCAGCTGGTGCGGTCGTCGGCTATCTGCCGGGGCTCGCGATGCGGCGCATCGCGGATCTGCACCCGGGTGAGGCGAAAACCGACGCGCGGGACGCGGCGATCATCGCCGAGACGGCGCGCACGATGCCCCACACACTCCGGTCGATCCAGGTCGCCGACAAGCAGGTCGCGGAACTGTCGATGCTCTGTGGTTTCGACGACGACCTTGCCGGACAGATCACCCAAGTCAGCAACCGCATCCGCGGGCTGCTGACGCAGATCCACCCCGCGTTGGAACGGGTGATCGGGCCACGGCTCGACCACCCTGCGATGCTCGACCTGCTGCGGGACTGTACGGTTTTCGGTGTAACTCCGATTCAGGAGTGACATATGAGTACGCAAGCAGTTTCGACCGTCGAGGCGGCGGTCGCCCCGCAGGAGCAAGACGTGGCAGGAACAGTGGCTGTGGCCC
>NZ_JASGCY010000022.1:0-4122 GCF_047607465.1 Microbacterium sp.
CCCCGTGCTGCCGACGTCGGCAGCACGGGGTTTCGGCGATATGGCGGGGTCTCGGCCTCGGGGGAGGGGTCAGCCTCCGATGGCGACGTTGGTCGTGGCGACCGGCTCGTCGTAGATCGCGGAGATCTCGTCGGCGAAGTCGTTCATGATGACGTTGCGCTTGATCGAGAGCTTCGGCGTGAGGTGCCCCGAGGCCTCGGTCCACTCGGTGTCGAGGATGTGGAACTTGCGGATCGACTCCGCCCGGGAGACCCGCGTGTTCGCAAGGTCCACGGCCCTCTGCACCTCGGCGCGCACGGCGTCGTTCTTCGCGGCATCCGCCAGCGACATGTCCGCGGGGAGGGCGTTGTTCGACAGCCAGGTCGGCAGCATCTCGGGGTCGAGCGTGATCAGCGCCGAGATGAACGGCTTCTGGTCGCCGACGACGACGACCTGCCCGATGATCGGGTTCGCGCGGATCGGATCCTCGAGCGCCGCCGGGGCGACGTTCTTGCCGCCGGCGGTCACGATGATCTCCTTCTTGCGGCCGGTGATCGTGAGGAAGCCCTCGGCGTCGAAGCTGCCGATGTCGCCGGTGCGGAACCAGCCGCCGTCGCTGAAGGCCTCAGCCGTCGCCTCGGGGTTGTTCCAGTACTCCTTGAACACGTTGATGCCGCGCACCTCGATCTCGCCGTCCTCGGCGAGGCGGATGCCGACACCGGGCAGGGGCGGGCCCACCGTGCCGATCTTCGACGCGTCGGCGAGGTTGACGCTCGCCGGAGCCGTGGTCTCGGTGAGGCCGTACCCCTCGAGGATCACGACGCCGAGGCTGTGGAAGAAGTGCCCGAGGCGGGCGCCGAGCGGGGCGGAGCCGGAGACGGCGTAGACGACGTTGCCGCCCATGGCCTCGCGCAGCTTGCCGTAGACGAGCTTGTTGAACAGCGCGAACTTCAGCTTCATGCCGAACGGGATGGGTTTGCCCTCTTCGAGCAGCTTGGAGTGCTCGATTGCGACGTCGGCGGCGGCGCGGAAGATCTTGCCCTTGCCGCCGGCCTCGGCCTTCTGCTCTGCGGAGTTGTAGACCTTCTCGAACACGCGGGGGACAGCGAGTAGGAAGGTGGGCTTGAACGAGCCGAGCGCAGGCAGCAGCTGACGGGTGTCGGGCTGGTGACCGGTGCGCACGCCGGCGTGCACATCGAGGATCGAGATGAACCGCGCGAAGACGTGCGCGGTGGTGATGAACAGCAGCGTCGAGGCTCCGGGCGTCTGCACGACCTCGTCGAGCGCCTTCGCCGCGTTGCGGGAGAGCTCGACGAAGTTGCTGTGCGTGAGCACGCAGCCCTTGGGGCGGCCGGTGGATCCCGAGGTATAGATGAGGGTCGCGATGTCGGCGCCCTTGGCCAGCGAGCGGCGGCGCGTGATCTCGTCGTCGGAGACCGACTGCCCCTGGGCGACGAGCGCATCGATCGCGCCGAGGTGCATCTGCCAGATCTCGCGCACGAGCGGGAGATCGCCGCGCACCTCGTCGACGCGGGCGAAGTGCTCTGGCGATTCGACCAGGAGGGCGATCGCGCCGGAGTCCTCCATGATCCACTGGATCTGCGAGGGGGAACTGGTCTCGTAGATCGGCACCATCACGGCGCCGGCGTAGAACAGGGCGAAATCGACCAGGGTCCACTCGTAGGTGGTGCGGGCGAGGAACCCGACCTTCTCGCCAGGCTGGATGCCGGCGGCGACGAAGCCCTTGGCGAGCGCGATGACGGCGGTCTCGAAGTCGGCGGCGGAGATGTCGCGCCATCCGTCGCCATCGGGAACCGAGAAGAGCGCGCGGTCGGGGGTGGCCTCGACGCGCTTGACGAGGATGTCGGCGATGTTCGCGTCGGGGTCGGCGGGGACGACGGCGGGGACTTCAAACTGAACCACGGCAGCTCCTTCGATACCGGTCGGGCACGTGTTCCTGAGAGTCTACGGCATGAGACTCAATCTCATCGTAAACGGAACTGAGTTGCGATCGTCGGCGGAAGCCGGGCGCAGCGCTAGACTTCACCCGATGTTCTACTGGCTGATGAAGTACGTGGTGATCGGCCCCGTGGTCAAGGCGGTGTTCCGCCCCTGGGCCGTCGGGCGGGGCAACGTGCCCGCGAACGGCGCCGCCATCCTCGCGAGCAACCACTTGTCGTTCGCCGACTCGATCTTCCTGCCGCTGATGCTGGATCGTCCGGTCTCGTTCCTGGCGAAGAGCGACTACTTCACCGGTCGCGGGATCAAGGGCTGGGCCACGAAGTACTTCATGAAGGCCACAGGGCAGATCCCCATCGATCGATCCGGCGGCAAGGCCTCAGAGGCGTCACTGAACACGGGGCTCCAGGTGCTCGGACGCGGCGACCTCCTCGGCATCTACCCCGAGGGCACTCGCAGTCCAGACGGCAAGCTGTACCGCGGCCGCACCGGCATCGCGCGGATGGCGCTCGAGGCGAAGGTGCCGGTCGTGCCCGTCGTCATGGTCGACACCGACACCGCGATGCCGATCGGCAGCCGGATCCCGCGCATCATGCGCGTGGGGATCGTGGTCGGCGAGCCCCTCGACTTCTCCCGCTACGCGGGCATGGAGAACGACCGCTATATCCTCCGCTCCGTCACCGACGAGATCATGATCGCCCTGCAGCGGTTGGGGGAGCAGGAGTACGAGGACGTGTACGCGTCGACCGTGAAGGACCGCCTCCCGGCCGCTGCCGCGCGGCGCTCCTGACGCTGCGCTCGCCGCTAGGCTGGGATCATGCTCCCGCACCACTCCGAAGCCCTCGACGCGTGGCGTTCGCTCCCCATCAAGCAGCAGCCGCAGTGGCCGGATGCCGAGCGCGTCACCGAGGTCTCCCAGCAGATCGCCGCGCTGCCGCCGCTCGTCTTCGCGGGCGAGGTCGACATCCTCCGCGATCGACTGGCGCGCGCGGCATCCGGTCGGGCCTTCCTGCTGCAGGGCGGCGACTGCGCCGAGACCTTCGCCGGTGCGACCGCCGAGCAGATCCGCAACCGGATCAAGACGGTGCTGCAGATGGCCGTCGTGCTCACCTACGGCGCCTCGATGCCCGTGGTGAAGATGGGACGGATGGCCGGCCAGTTCGCCAAGCCGCGCTCCAGCGACACCGAGACCCGTGGCGACGTCACCCTGCCCGCCTACCGCGGCGACATCGTCAACGGCTACGACTTCACCGAGGGCTCCCGTCGGGCCGACCCCGGCCGCCTGCTGCAGGGGTACCACACGGCTGCGTCCACCCTGAACCTCATCCGCGCCTTCACCCAGGGCGGCTTCGCCGACCTCCGCGAGGTGCACTCGTGGAACAAGGGCTTCGCGCAGAACCCGGCGAACCAGCGTTACGAGCGCATGGCGGCGGAGATCGACCGCGCGATCAAGTTCATGGAGGCCGCCGGCGCCGACTTCGACGAGCTCAGGCGGGTGGAGTTCTTCACGGGTCACGAGGGCCTGCTGATGGACTACGAGCGCCCGATGACCCGCATCGACTCGCGCACCGACACCCCGTACAACACCTCGGCGCACTTCCTGTGGATCGGGGAGCGCACGCGCGACCTCGACGGCGCGCATGTCGACTACTTCTCGAAGATCCGCAACCCCATCGGCGTCAAGCTCGGCCCCACCACGACGCCAGAGACGGCTCTCGAGCTGATCGACAAGCTCGACCCGGACCGCGAGCCGGGGCGTCTGACGTTCATCACCCGCATGGGCGCGGGGAGGATCCGCGACGCGCTGCCCCCGCTGCTCGAAGCCGTCCGCGACTCGGGAGCGCGGCCGCTGTGGGTCACCGATCCGATGCACGGCAACGGCATCACCACACCCACCGGCTACAAGACGCGTCGCTTCGACGACGTCGTCGACGAGGTGCGCGGCTTCTTCGAGGCGCACCGCGCCGTTGGCACCTTCCCCGGCGGCATCCATGTCGAGCTCACCGGCGACGACGTCACCGAGTGCCTCGGCGGCTCCGAGCAGATCGACGAGGCAGCCCTCGCGACGCGCTACGAGAGCCTGTGCGACCCGCGGCTGAACCACATGCAGAGCCTGGAGCTCGCGTTCCTCGTGGCCGAGGAGCTCGAGAAGCGCTGACGGCAGACGCAGAAGTGGCCACCGCG
>NZ_JASGCY010000023.1:0-51698 GCF_047607465.1 Microbacterium sp.
CGGCCGGCCGGCGGCGACCCACGCGCAGCCGTCGCGCAGCGGGCAGCGCTCGCAGCGCGGTGCGCGTGCGGTGCACACGGTGGCGCCGAGCTCCATCATCGCGGCGTTGAAGACGGCCGCTTCGGCCGCCGATGCCGGCAGCAGCGACGCCATGAGGTCGAGGTCGCGCCGAGAGGGCGGCGCCGGCTGGGCTGCGCCCTGCACGGCACGGGCGAGCACCCGCCGGGTGTTGGTGTCCACCACCGGATGCCGGTCGCCGTAGGCGAACACCGCGACGGCGCGCGCGGTGTAGTCTCCGATGCCGGGCAGTGAGAGCAGCGCGTCGACGTCGCGCGGCACGATGCCTCCGTGACGATCGGCGATCTCGATCGCGGCACGGTGCAGCCACAGCGCCCGTCGGGGATAGCCGAGGTTCGCCCACTGCTGCAGCACGTCGGCCGGGCTGGCCGCGGCGAGGGCGCCAGGCGTCGGCCAGCGCGTCAGCCACGCCTGAAGGTGCGGGATCACGCGGGTCACGGGCGTCTGCTGCAGCATGAACTCGCTGACCAGCGTTCCCCAGGCGCCGTATTCCTGACGGAACTGCGGCCGCCGCCACGGCAGATCCCGTGCCGCGTCCCGGTACCAGTCCGCGACGTGCGCCCTGCTCACGGGGGCGGGCGACGCGGAGGACACCACGTCAGCCTAGGCGACGGCCGCGCCGTAGGCTGGGTGGATGGTCCCGCCCGGCATCCTCCTCGTCGACAAGCCGCCCGTGCTCACCAGTCATGACGTCGTCGCGCGCACCCGCCGTGCGTTCGGCACCAGGAAGGTGGGCCACGCCGGCACGCTCGACCCGATGGCCACGGGGCTCCTCGTCATCGGCATCGAGGGCGCGACCCGGCTGCTGACGTACATCGTCGGCGCCGACAAGACCTATGCGGCCACGATCCGCCTCGGCCAGACGACATCGACCGACGACGCCGACGGCGACATCGTGGCCGCACCGGGCGCCGAGGGCATCGCCGACGAGCTCATCGCCGACGGCATCCGCGCTCTCACCGGCCGGATCTCGCAGGTGCCGAGCTCCGTCTCGGCGATCAAGGTCGACGGCCGCCGCGCCTACGACAGGGTTCGCGCGGGGGAGGAGGTGACCCTCGCCTCCCGCGAGGTCACCGTCTCGCGCTTCGACGTGCTCGCCCGCCGCGACGGCGACGGCGTCATCGACCTCGACGTCGTCGTCGACTGCTCATCGGGCACCTACATCCGCGCGCTCGCACGCGACCTGGGGGCAGGCCTCGGTGTCGGCGGCCATCTGACGGCGCTCCGGCGCACCAGGGTGGGCGACTTCGATGTGGCGGATGCCGTCGGCATCGACGACCTCGCCGACGCCGTCGCGCTGAGCCCGGCCGACGCCGCAGGCCGGGTGATGCCCGTCCTACCGGTGACCGCCGACGATGCGCGGGACCTCCGTCACGGCAAGCGGCTGGCAGGCTCCGCCGTGCGTCTCGACGGCGCCCACGCCGCGGCGATCGACGAGGACGGTGCGCTGGTCGGGATCGTGGAGAGGCGCGGAGCGGATCTGAAGAGCGTCATGAACATGCCGGAGGTCGCGCGATGATCCTCTGGTTCACGACCCTGCAGATCGTGGTGGCGCTGGCCGCTGGTCTGTTCTGCGTCGTCGCCGGTCTCGCCGGGCGCCGACCAGGAGACGTCAGCGTCGGATCCCTCGCGCTCGTCGAGGTGCTGCTCGTCGTGCAGATCGTCGTCGCCGTCATCGCCCCCGTCGCCGGCAACCCGCCCACCGGCGACCTCCTCGAGTACTGGGTCTACCTCGTCTCCGCCGCGCTCCTTCCGGCAGGCGCCGTGCTGTGGGCCCTCATGGAGCGCAGTCGCTGGAGCACCGTGATCCTCGGGGTCGCTGCGCTCGCCATCGCGATCATGCTCTGGCGAATGCAGGTCATCTGGACCGTGCAGATCGCCTGAGTGCGACGTGGGTCCTACCCGGCGCGGATTAGGATGGTGCAAGCTATGAGCACTTCTGCGCCTTCTCCCCGGATGACCGGCATCGGTCGCGTCCTCGTCATCGTGTACGCCGTCATGGCGCTCGCCGCGACGGGGCGGAGCTTCGTGCAGATCGTCCGCCGGTTCGACGAGGCGCCGCTGGCGTACTCGCTGTCGGCCGCCGCGGCGGTCGTGTACATCCTCGCCACGCTCGCCCTCGTCCTGGCTGGACGTCGTGGCTGGTACGCGGTCGCCTGGGTCGCGATCGTCTTCGAGCTCACCGGGGTGCTCGTCGTCGGCACGCTGAGCCTGGTCGTGCCCGAGCTCTTCCAGCACGAGACGGTCTGGTCGCTGTACGGACGCGGATACCTCTTCATCCCCCTCGTGCTGCCGATGTTCGGCATCTGGTGGCTGGTCGCGCACCGTCCAGCCGGGGCGCGCGCGTGATCGTCTTCCGCGACCCCGGCGATGTGCCGGCGTGGTTCGGGCCGTCGGCCGTCGCGATCGGCAAGTTCGACGGCGTGCATGCCGGGCACCGCGCGGTGATCGAACGGCTGAAGCAGCGCGCCGCGCAGTCCGGCGCCAGGGCGGTCGCGGTGACCTTCGACCGCAACCCGCTGGCGGTCATCCGCCCCGACCTGTGCCCGGAGAACGTCGTCTCCGTCGAGCGCAAGATCGAACTGCTCGGCGAGCTCGGCCTCGACGCGGTGCTGCTGCTCACCTTCGACGCTGAGTTCGCCGCGCGTTCCGCGGAGGAGTTCGTCACCGACATCCTCGTCTCGGCGCTCCAGGTGTCGACGGTCTTCGTCGGCGAGGACTTCCGCTTCGGGCACGGCGGTGAGGGGACACCCGCGCTGCTCGCCGAGATGGGCCCGCGGCACGCGTTCACGGTCGAGGTCGTCGACGAGGTCTACCTGCCGGGCTCCCACCGCCGGGTGTCGTCGAGTTGGGTGCGCGAACTGCTGGCGGCCGGTGACGTGGCCGCCGCCGCCGCGGTGCTCGGACGCCTCGCCGACGTGCGCGGCGAGGTCGTGCACGGGCACAAGCGCGGCAGGGAGCTCGGCTTCCCGACGGCGAACCTCGAGAGCATCACCGACGCGTTCGTACCGGCGGACGGCATCTACGCCGGCTGGCTGGTCGACCACGACAGCGGCATCCGGCATCCGGCGGCGATCTCGGTCGGCACGAACCCCACCTTCGACGATGTGATCCTCCGCCAGGTGGAGGCTCACGTGATCGGCGAGAACGGTCTCGATCTGTACGGCCACGATGTCACGGTCGAGTTCGCCGAGCGCCTACGGGGGATGGTGGCCTTCGAGGGCATCGACGAGCTCACGCGGCAGATGGCCGCCGATGTCGACGACGCGCGCCGCGTGCTGGGAATCAGCGCCT
Organism: Microbacterium sp.; assembly: GCF_047607465.1. Taxonomy (GTDB): domain Bacteria; phylum Actinomycetota; class Actinomycetes; order Actinomycetales; family Microbacteriaceae; genus Microbacterium. The sequence continues at coordinate 3,373 of NZ_JASGCY010000023.1, forward strand.
GATGGCGTAGACTTGCCCGTAGTTCCCGAGGTTCCCTGCCGGAGCGAAAGGCGATGGCGAGAACCGGTGTTACCGTCCGCACGGTCCTGGCTCGCGCCACACGCGGACACCGAAGACGGCTCCGGCATCCACGGATGCTGTGGCCTCCACGCTCAGGAGGAGCATGCCGACCACGGCAACCGCCGCCACACGGCGCAGGAAGACCTCTCGTCGTGACGACGAGGCACCCCTCATCCCGATCCTCGCGCGCAAGGTGCGCGAGATCGAGGCCAAGTCCCAGCGGGGCAAGCTCGGACCGACGAACAGGGTCAAGTTCCAGGTGATCGCCTTCCTCGTGCGCGAGGAGCGCGCCAGGGTGAAGGCCGACGCGGCGATCGGCGATGCCGCGCGCGCCGAACTGCTCAAGCGGCTCGACGGCGTGGCCACCATTCTCGCCAAGACCGCGGCGCGCGACACCTCGCTGATCCAGCTGCTCGAAGCCGATCAGGCCACCTCGCCCGTGGCCAAGCGCATGCGCCGCGACTGGCTGCTCGAGTCCGGGGCGGAGCTCGCCCCGGAGGAGCTCATCATCGCGGACGTCGTCCCCGTGCAGGCGCCGGTGGTGCCCGCCGCGATCGCCGAGCGCCAGGTGACCCCGCCCTCGGTCGAGGCGCGTCAGCTCGCCAACCCCTTCCTCGCCCCCGACCTCACGCCGCGCGTCACCACGACGCCGCGTCGCCGGCTGGACGGCTGGGAGCTGATGGGTCCGCTCTACAAGGCGTTCGAGACCGGGGCCGGGGGTGCGGCGGCGAGCATGGAGCTGCCGCCTGCACCCGAGTTCGACCACGTGTCGCCCAAGGGCCTCGAGGTGATGGTGCACCAGTCGCGCTTCCTCGAGTCGGTGCGCGCCGGCCACCGCAGCTTCCTGCTCGCCGACGAGCCGGGACTCGGCAAGACGGCGCAGTCGGTGCTCGCGGCATCCGTCGCCGGCGCCTACCCGCTGCTGGCGGTCGTCCCGAACGTCGTGAAGATGAACTGGGCGCGCGAGGTCGAGCGCTGGACGCCGCAGCGCCGTGCCACCGTCATCCAGGGAGACGGCGCCGATATCGATGCCTTCGCCGACGTGTTCATCGTCAACTACGAGATCCTCGACCGGCACCTGTCGTGGCTCGCATCGATCGGCCTGCGCGGCATGGTCGTCGACGAGGCGCACTTCATCAAGAACCTCACCTCGCAGCGCTCGCAGAACGTGCTCTCGCTGGCCGCACGGGTGCGCGAGCGCACCCCGGGCGGCAATCCGCTCATGATGGCACTGACCGGGACGCCGCTGATCAACGACGTCGAGGACTTCGACGCGATCTGGCGCTTCCTCGGCTGGACCAACGGCGAGAAGCCCGGCCCCGAGCTCATGGAGAAGCTCGACGCGACCGGCTTCACGCCGGCCGACAAGGCGTTCTACCCCGAGGCGCGCGACGCGGTGATCTCGATGGGCATCGTCCGGCGCAAGAAGAAGGACGTCGCCGCCGACCTGCCGGACAAGCTCATCGCCGACCTGCCGGTGCAGCTCGACGACGAGTTCGGGCGCAGCATCCGTCAGGCCGAGCGGGAGCTCGGGGAGCGGATGGCGGCGAAGTACCGCCGCATCATCGCGGCCCGTTCTGACGCAGCGGTCTCCTCCGGCATCTCGCGCGGGCACGGTGAGATCGACGACGACATCGTGCGCCTCGTCGCCCACAACGAGCTCGAGGAGTCGAAGGCCGCTGGTACCGGCGGCGACAACGTCTTCACCATGGTCCGGCGCATCGGCCAGGCCAAGGCGCACCTCGCGGCCGACTACGCCGCGCAGCTGCAGCGCTCGGTCGGCAAGGTCGTCTTCTTCGCCAAGCACATCGACGTCATGGATCAGGCCGAGGCGCACTTCGCCGCCGCAGGCATCCGCTTCGTGTCGATCAGGGGAGACCAGACCTCCACCAACCGGCAGATCGCGATCGACGACTTCAACGGTGACCCCGAGGTCGGCATCGCGGTGTGCTCGCTCACCGCGGCTGGCGTCGGCCTCAACCTGCAGGCCGCCTCGAACGTCGTGCTCGCTGAGCTGTCCTGGACGGCGGCCGAGCAGACCCAGGCCATTGACCGCGTGCACCGCATCGGCCAGGACGAGCCGGTCACGGCATGGCGCATCATCGCCGCGCACACGATCGACACGAAGATCGCCGAGCTCATCGATCAGAAGCAGGGGCTCGCAGCCCGCGCCCTCGACGGCGAAGCCGTGGACGATGCGGCCGGCGAGCCGGTGCAGCTGGCGGCGCTCATGCACCTGCTGCGCGAGGCGCTGGGAGCGGCGTGATCGTCACGCGCTGAATCCCGCGGGCGAAGGGCGTTAAGAATCAATGTTCTTAGCACCCTTCTTCGCTTCAAGGGCGCCTCTTTCCCAAAGTTCCCGTATTTCGTCTGATACGGCACGCAAGAAGCGCTGTTTTCGGCGCTCCGAATGGCGCTCGATCGCTCCGGGACGCTAGTCTCATTCGCAGGCAACGTCGCCGTCCTCCCCCACCACCCGAACAATCGAAGGCGGCAGCATGAAGATCGGCATCCTGACGAGCGGCGGCGACTGCCCCGGGCTCAATGCGGTCATCCGCGCGATCGTGCTCAAGGGCACCCGGGCCTATGACCTCGAGTTCGTCGGCATCCGCGACGGCTGGCGCGGCGTCGTCGACGGCGACTTCTTCCCCCTCACCCGCCACGACGTGAAGGGTCTGTCGAAGGTTGGCGGCACGATCCTCGGCACGAGCCGGACGAACCCCTACGAGGGCGTGCGCGGCGGTGCGGAGAACATCGCCAAGACCCTCTACGGCCACAAGATCGACGGCATCATCGCGATCGGCGGCGAGGGGACCCTCGCCGCCGCCGATCGTCTCGCCAAGGACGGCATCCACGTCATCGGCGTCCCGAAGACGATCGACAACGACCTGCGCGCCACCGACTACTCCTTCGGCTTCGACACGGCCGTGAACATCGCCACCGACGCGATGGACCGACTGCGCACCACCGGCGATTCGCATCGCCGGTGCATGGTCGCCGAGGTCATGGGCCGCCACGTCGGCTGGATCGCCCTGCACGCCGGCATGGCCGCAGGCGCCCACGTCATCTGCATCCCCGAGGTGCCCTTGTCGATCGAGGAGATCGCGGAGCTCGTCACGAGCGCGCACGATCGCGGTCGTGCCCCGCTCGTGGTCGTCTCGGAGGGCTTCAAGCTGCGCGACATGGACGAGGCCTACAGCGACAAGGGCCTCGATGCCTTCAACCGCCCTCGCCTCGGCGGCATCGGCGACCTGCTCGCCCCCGAGATCGAGCGCATCACGGGCATCGAGACGCGCGCGACGATCCTCGGTCACATCCAGCGCGGCGGAGCGCCCTCGGCGTTCGACCGTGTGCTCGCCACGCGCCTCGGCATGCACGCGGCGGATGCCGTGGTCGACGAGGCCTGGGGCCAGATGGTGGCCATGCAGGGCACCGAGATCGTGCGCGTCCCCTTCGCGGATGCCCTCGGCGAGCTGAACACGGTGCCGCAGGTCCGCTACGACGCCGCGGCCACGCTCTTCGGCTGAGTCGTCTCGCACCGGGCTGGTTCGAAGGGCGGGCGTCAGGCGAGACCCAGGGTCTCCAGCATCCAGGCGAGCTCGAACGCCCGCTCGCGCCAGGAGTTGTAGCGTCCGCTGACGCCGCCGTGACCTGCGACCATCTCGCACTTGAGCAGCACATCGGATGCTCCGGCTTCGCGCAGAGCCGCGACCCACTTGGCCGGCTCCACGTAGGCGACGCGGGAGTCGTTCAACGAGGTCACTGCCAGGATGCGCGGGTACGTCGAGGCGTCGCCGATGTTCTCGTACGGCGTGTACGACTTCATGTACGCGTACACCTCGGGGTCGTGCAGAGGGTCGCCCCACTCGTCCCATTCGATGACGGTCAGCGGCAGCGACGGGTCGAGGATGGTGGTCAGCGCGTCGACGAAGGGCACCGCGGCGAGGATGCCGGCGAACGAGGTCGGCGCGAGGTTGGCCACAGCGCCCATCAGCAGCCCGCCCGCGCTGCCGCCCTCCGCCACCAACTGCGCGGCGGTGGTCGTGCCGGAGCCGATCAGATGCTCGGCGCAGGCGATGAAGTCGGTGAACGTGTTGCGCTTGTGCAGCAGCTTGCCGTCCTCGTACCACTGGCGCCCCATCTCGCCGCCACCGCGCACGTGCGCGACGGCGAAGACGACGCCGCGGTCGAGCTCGCAGAGGCGGGCGACCGAGAACCCGGGGTCGATGGAGTGCTCGTAGGAGCCGTATCCGTACAGGTGCACGGGGCGCGGCTGCGCTCCCGGCTCGCCGAACGAGCGCTTCCAGACGAGCGAGATCGGCACGCGGGTGCCGTCGGATGCCGTCGCCCACTCGCGCCGCTGACCGTAGTCGGCGGGGGAGTAGCCCCCGAGCACCACCGCCTGCTTGCGGAGCACGAGCTCGCGGGTGGCGAGGTCGAGCTCGTACACGGTGCCCGGTGTGACGAACGAGCCGTACCCGAGGCGGAGGAACGGCGAGTGCCACTCGGGGTTGCCGCTGACGCCGGCCGAATAGAGGGGCTCGTCGAAGGCGATGTCCTCGAGGGTGCCAGACGCGTAGTCGAGCAGCGCGACCCGCTCGAGGCCCTCGCTGCGGTACTCGACCGTGCCGAAGTCGCGGAACGCGTCCATTCCGAGCAGCCGGCGCCCAGGCCGGTGCGGCAGGACGATCTCCCGCTCGCCCTGCGGGTCCTCGGCCGGGACGCAGACGAGCTCGAAGTCGAGAGCGTCCTGGTTGTGCAGGATGTACAGCCGGTCCTCGCCGTCGACGATCGCGTGCTCGATCGAGTACTCGACGCCCTCGGTGCGCGGCCAGACCAGTCGCGGCGAGGCGGTGAGGTCGCCCCGGAGGTCGACGAGGTGCTCCTCGCTGGTGATGCTCGACCCGACCGCGATGACGAGGAAGCGACGGCTGCGGGTGATGCCGGCACCGAGCCAGAACCTCTCGTCCGGTTCGTGGAACAGCTGCACGTCGTCGGCGACGGGGGTGCCGAGCCGGTGCAGCCACAGGGTGTCGGGGCGCCAGGCCTCGTCGCGGGTCGTGTAGAGGACGCCTGAGCCGTCCGGCGTGAAGAACGCGCCGCCGGTGTTCGGGATCTCGTCGGCGAGGGTCTCACCGGTGGTGAGGTCGCGCACGCGCACCGTGTAGAGCTCGTCGCCCTCGAAGTCGGTCGACCACAGCAGCATCGTCCCGTCGTCGGAGGTGTCGAAGGCGCCGAGTGAGAAGAAGCCGTGGCCCTCCGCCTCGACGTTGCCGTCGAGCAGCACCGCTTCGCCGGGGACGGCGACGCCCGGCTGGAGCTCGGGGGGCGTCCAGTCGTCGTCGGCGGCCGCGGTGCGGCAGTGGATGCTGTACTGCGCGCCCTCCTCGGTGCGGCTGTAGTACCACCATCCGCCCCGCCGCGTCGGCACGGAGAGGCCGGTCTCCTGCACGCGCCCCTTGATCTCCTGGAAGAGCTTCTCGCGGAGATCGGCGAGGTGCGCTGTGCGCTCCTCGGTGTAGGCGTTCTCGCTCTCGAGGTGGGCGATCACCTCGGAGGAGTCCTTGTCGCGCAGCCACTCGTACGGATCCTCGACGGCATCGCCGTGGTGCGTGCGGACGATCGGGCGGCGGGCGGCTGCTGGTGCTTCGGTCACCCTCCCACGCTAGTCGAGGTCGAGTTGACCGGGTTCGGAGAGGGTGGGAGGATTTAGCGGGGCCGGTTAACGGAAGTCAAACCCCCGACGAACTCTTCGTTCGTCACGTCGATCCCGTCGACATCCTCTTCCTTCCTCACACGACCGAAAGCGAACGGTGGAAACCGCAGCCCTCATCGTCGTGCTGGTGATCGCACTGGCACTGTTCTTCGACTTCACCAACGGGTTCCACGACACGGCGAACGCCATGGCCACGCCCATCGCGACCGGCGCCCTCAAGCCGAGGACCGCGGTGCTGCTGGCCGCCGCGCTGAACCTCGTCGGCGCCTTCCTATCCACCGAGGTCGCCAAGACCGTCTCCGGCGGCATCGTGCGCGAGGACGCGATCAGGCAGATGGGCGCCGAGATCTTCCTTCCGCTCATCTTCGCCGGCCTCATCGGCGCGATCACCTGGAACATGCTGACCTGGCTGCTCGGGCTTCCTTCGAGCTCGTCGCACGCGCTGTTCGGCGGCCTCATCGGCGCGACCCTCATCGGCGTCGGCTTCTCGGGCATCGACTTCGGCGTCGTGCTGTCGAAGATCATCCTTCCTGCCCTCATCGCTCCGCTCACGGCGGGCGTCATCGCCTTCATCGCGACGAAGATCGCGTACTCGATCACCCGTCGCTACGACGGCAAGCCCGACGGACGCGACGGCTTCCGCTGGGGGCAGATCTTCACCTCGTCCCTCGTCGCCCTCGCGCACGGCACGAACGACGCGCAGAAGACCATGGGCATCATCACGCTCGCCCTCATCACGATCGGATGGCAGTCCGGCGCGCATCACGAGCCGGAGTTCTGGGTGATCGTGGCGTGCGCCTTCACCATCGCACTTGGCACCTATCTCGGCGGCTGGCGGATCATCCGCACGCTCGGCAAGGGGCTGACCGATGTCAAGCCGGCGCAGGGGTTCTCGGCCGAGAGCTCGACGGCGGCGACAATCCTCGCCTCCAGCGCCCTCGGGTTCGCCCTCTCAACGACCCAGGTCGCCTCGGGATCGGTCATCGGCTCGGGGCTCGGCCGCCGTGGTTCGCAGGTGCGCTGGCGCACCGCTGGCCGGATCGCGATCGGATGGCTGCTCACCCTCCCGGCCGCGGGCGCTGTCGGCGCTCTCGCCGCGCTGCTCGTGCAGTGGCTGGGCGGATGGGGCGTCGCCATCGATGCGGTCCTCGCGGTGGCGATCATCGTCGGCCTGTTCCTGCGCTCGCGCCACGACGCCGTCACCCACTCGAACGCGATGAGCGACGTGGCGGAGTCCGGCCTCGCCGTCGACCTGCCAGAGGCCCCTGGACCCACGCGGCGCCAGAGCCGCATCGAGCTGGCCAGGGCGCTGGCGAAGGCCGATCGCAAGGCCGTCGAGGCCGAGAAGGCCGTGCACCGCGCGCGCAAGCTCGAGAAGTCCATGGGCTCGGGCCCCGAGGTCAAAGCAGCCAAGAAGGCGGCGGAGGTCGCCAAGCGCAAACTCGCCGAGGCCGAGCAGGCGGCCCAGGAGTGGGAGGTGCTCAGCGCGAGTCGCCGGGCACGGGCCGAGCGCGCCGCGCGAGAGCTCGCCGCCGAAGCCGAATCCGGTGCAGAGGGAGGCCGCTGATGGTCATCGAGATCAACTGGCTCGCGTTCTTCCAGGTGTTCGCGGCGGCTCTCATCGGAGCAGCGGCGATCGTCACCTTCTACGCGCTGGGGCTGCGCCTGCTCGTGCGCGGCGGCCGGGCGCCGGTGGTGAGTCCCGCCGAGTTCACCGACGCGATCACGGTCATCACCGAGAAGGACCTCAAGCGCGCGGCCAAGCAGGCGGCCAAGGCGGCGAAGCAGAGCCCGCTCACCGAACGGCAGAAGCTCCTCGCCCTCGTGGGGGCGTACGGATGCTTCGCGCTGTGCGGCCTCGCCGTGCTGAGCGGCATCGTCATCATCGTCGTCGGCCACTGAGCGCGATCGCAGCGGCCCGGCCCTGGTGTCTAGGCTGAGAGCATGGCAGATCTGCCCTCTCTCGGACGCCACAGCCCCGCGTCGCACGTGATCGTCCACCTCAGCGACCCGCACTTCCTGGCCGGGGGAGCGAGGCATCCGGGCGGCGCCGACACCGACGCCAACTTCGCCGCGACCCTCGATGCCGTCCGGCGCGTGCATGCGCACCCATCGGCGATCGTCGTCACCGGCGATCTCACCGACCTTGGGGAGCCCGACGCGTACCGACGGCTGCGCCTGGCCGTCGAGCCGGTGGCGGTGCAGCTCGGATGCCCGATCGTCTGGGTGGCAGGCAACCACGACGAGCGGCCGGCCCTGCGCGCCGAGCTGCTCGACGATGACGCTTCGCAGCAGCCGGTCACCGGCGTCTGGGATCTCGACGGGCTGCGGCTCATCGCGCTGGACACGAGCGTGCCCGGCTGGCATCACGGAGACCTCGACGACGCGCAGCTGCGATGGCTCGCCGGCATCCTCGCCGAGCCCGCCCCGCACGGCACGCTGCTGGCGATGCACCACCCGCCGCTGCCGGCGCACGTGCCGCTGTTCGACATCCTCGAGCTGCAGCATCAGGACGAGCTCGCCGACGTCGTGCGCGGCACGGACGTGCGCGGCATCCTGGCGGGGCATCTGCACTACTCGTCCAGCGGCACCTTCGCCGGCGTCCCGGTGAGCGTGGCGTCGTCGACCTGCTACACCATGAACGTCGCGCGGCCGGCGACCGAGGTGAACGGCATGGACGCCGCTCAGTCGTTCCAGCTCGTGCACGTGCATCCCGATGTCATCACCTACACCGTGGTGCCGGTGACGGACGCCGCCACGGCCGATGTGTTCACCGCCGAGTGGGTGGAGAGGATGGCCGGTCTCAGCCGCGCCGAGAGGCTCGATGCGTTCTCGCGCAAGCCGGGGCGGTGACCTCGCGCTCGCGTTGAACAGGCGTACACTAGATGTACCCCCGAATCACTCACTCGCCACGACCCACAAGGATGTGACATGGCTTCCGCCGCGCCCGCCCTCACCCGCACAGAGACCGATTCCCTCGGGAGCATGGAGATCCCCGCCGACGCGTACTGGGGTATCCACACCGCCCGCGCCGATGCGAACTTCCCGATCACCAAACGCCCCATCTCCGTCTATCCGGAACTCGTCACCGCTCTCGCGATGGTCAAGCAGGCCAGCGCCAGGGCGAACAAGGACATCGGCGTCCTCGACGCCGAGAGGGCCGATCTCATCGACCGCGCAGCCCAGCGGGTGATCGACGGCGAGTTCCACGATCAGTTCACCGTCGGGGTGATCCAGGGCGGCGCCGGCACCTCGACGAACATGAACGCGAACGAGGTCATCACCAACATCGCGCTCGAGCTGGCCGGACGGGAGAAGGGCGACTACGCCTTCCTGTCGCCGATCGACCACACCAACCGCAGCCAGTCCACGAACGACGTGTATCCGACGGCGGTGAAGATCGGGCTGTCGCTGACGCTGAACTCGATGCTCGAAGAGCTCGATCTGCTGCGCAAGTCCTTCCTCGCGAAGGCCGGCGAGTTCCACGACGTGCTCAAGGTCGGGCGCACGCAGCTGCAGGACGCCGTCCCGATGACCCTCGGGCAGGAGTTCCACGGCTTCGCGACCACCCTCGGCTACGACCATCAGCGCCTCAGCGAGAACGCGGCGCTCATGTTCGAGATCAACATGGGCGCCACCGCGATCGGCACCGGCATCACCACGCATCCCGACTACGCGCCCGCCGTGCTGAGGCACCTGCGCGCCATCACCGGTCTCGACCTCGCCACGGCTTCCGACCTCGTCGAGGCCACCAGCGACACCGGCTCGTTCATGTCGTTCTCGTCGTCCATCAAGCGCAACGCCATCAAGCTCTCGAAGATCTGCAACGACCTGCGCCTGCTGTCCTCCGGCCCCCAGGCAGGTCTCGGGGAGATCAACCTCCCGGCGATGCAGGCCGGCTCCAGCATCATGCCTGGCAAGGTCAACCCGGTGATCCCCGAGGTCGTCAACCAGGTCGCCTTCTCGGTCGTGGGCGCCGACGCCACCGTCACGATGGCCGTCGAGGGCGGTCAGCTGCAGCTCAACGCCTTCGAGCCGGTGATCGCGCACTCGATCTTCCAGTCGATCACGTGGATGCGTCAGGCGATGTGGACGCTGCGCGTCAACTGCGTCGACGGCATCACCGCGAACCGCGACCGGCTGGGCGCGATGGTCGGCGCCTCGGTCGGCGTGATCACTGCGCTCACCCCTTTCATCGGCTACGCGGCGGCGGCGGCGCTCGCGAAGACCGCGCTGCTGACGAACCGCAACGTCGCCGACCTCGTCGTCGAGGCGGGACTCATGTCCCGCGACGAGGTCATGAAGCAGCTCTCACCCGCCCGGCTGTCGGGGCTCGAAGCCGTGACGGCGGCGGTTCCGACCATTGCGCCGGAGGAGCTCGCCGAGATCTGAACCGGGGCACGCGGTAGAGTTCCCGGAGACATCCCATCGACCGGAGGCAACATGTCCCAGCAGATTCCCGGCGCACCGTCGCCGTCGTACGCACCCGCACCGCCGAGCATCCCGGGCAAGACGCTCGGCATCGTCGCGGTCATCCTCACGTTCGTCGTGTCGTCCGTGCTGGGGCTGATCCTCGGCTACGTCGCCCGCAACCAGAGCCGTGCCGTCGGATACGACAACATCCCTGCTACGATCGCGATCATCGCCGGCTGGATCATCACGGGGCTCGGGATCGTCGTGATCGTCGCCGTCGTCTTCGTCGTGTTCGCCTCGATCGGCGCATCCGGTTCGCTCTCCCGCTGAGCGCCGACGCCGAAGGGCGGGAGACGGTGCGCACCGTCTCCCGCCCTTCGGCGTACGAGGGTCAGTCCCGCACGAGGCAGTGCGTGGTGAGCTCGCCGATGCCGTCGACGCCGACGGTCACGGTGGAGCCGTGCTGGAGGAAGATCTGCGGATCACGGGAGTATCCCGCCCCGCCAGGGCTTCCCGTGGAGATGAGGGTGCCAGGCGGCAGGGTGACCGACTGCGACAGGTGCGCGATGAGGGCCGCGACCGTGCGCACCATCTGCCCGGTGGTGGCGTCCTGCACGATCTGACCGTCGACGACCGCCCAGATGTGCAGGTCCTGCGGATCGGCGATCTCGTCGGCGGTGACGACCACAGGGCCGGTCGGGGTGAAGCCGTCGAACGACTTGCAGCGCGACCACTGCGCCTCGGCGAACTGCACGTTACGCGCGGTGATGTCGTTGACGACGGTGTAGCCCCAGACGTGCCCGAGCGCGTCCTCCTCGGCGACGTCCTTGGCCGGGGCGCCGATGAGCACGCCGAGCTCGGCCTCGTAATCGACGGCCTCGCTCAGGGTGCGCGGCCAGGAGGTGGTCTGCTCGTGCCCGGTCAGCGAGTTCGGCCACAGCGTGAACACGGTCGGGGCGGCATCCGTCTTCAGGCCCAGCTCGGTGGAGTGCGCCGCGTAGTTGAGGCCGACGGCGAGCACCGCGGGCGGTGCGATCACGGCCGACGCGAACGCGAAGCCGGAGAGCGGATGCCGCGGCGCCCTGCCGAGCGCGACAGCGGCGCGCACGTCGTCGAGCAGCGTGGCGCCGCCCTCGATGAGCTGCTGAAGAGTCGCGGGGGAGTCGGGAAGGAGGTCTGAGACGAGGATGGCGTCGGCGCCCTCGACCACGGCAAGCTCTACCGCAGAGGAGTCGGCACGGCGCAGATGAGCGAACCGCATGCCTCTACGGTAGCCGTGATCGGCGCTCCGGCGCGGGATGAAGCGCCACATATGCTTTTCTCTATGAGTTCTGCAGGCTCGCCCCCGCCCATGCATCAGCCGCCCTCCGGGCCCGCGCCGCGGCAGCCGTTGCCGCCCCAGCCTCCGTACGGCGCGCCGCGGCCGCAGTACTCCGCGCAGCAGTACGCGGCGTCCGCTTACGCGCCTGCGGCCTTCACCCGGCAGCCCGGCTACCCGTCGGTGCTCGCGCAGCCGGTGTACCACGCCCCGTCGGCGCCGGTGGCGCCGGCCCCCGCGCCAGGCCTGCCGGCGCTTGCGGTGCCGCATCGCCGGGGGCGCGTCGCGCTCTACGTCGGCTTCGGCTTCCTCGGCTTCCTCCTGCTGGCGCTGATCGGATACTTCGTGGTCTTCCTCGGCCCCGGTGCGTCGGCCATCGGCTTCATCCTCGCGTTCATCCCGCTGGTGATCGTCTTCCTCGTGGTGCGCATGATCGACCGCTGGGAGCCAGAGCCGAAGCTGCTGGTCTTCTTCGCCGTGGCCTGGGGCGCGATCGCCGCGGTGGGTCTCTCGTTGCTGCTCGATCTCGTCGTCACGCTCGTGCTCGGCGAACGCCCTGAGGCGCTGACCGCGGTCGTCCAGGCTCCGCTCGCGGAGGAGTTCTTCAAGGGCGTCGGCATCTGGCTCGTCTACGTCGTCGCGCGCCGCAGCATCGACGGGCCGGTCGACGGCGTCGTCTACGGCGCGCTCGTCGGCGCCGGCTTCGCGTTCACCGAGAACATCCAGTACTTCGCCATCAGCCTCATCGAAGGAGGCGAAGCGCAACTGACGATGACGTTCGTCGTCCGCGCCATCCTCTCGCCGTTCGCCCATGCGATGTTCACCGCGCTGACCGGCCTCGCCATCGGCCTCGCCGCACGACGTCAGGTCGGAGCCGGCTCCGTGCTGGGGTACGCGGCGATCGGCTGGATCGGGGCCGTGCTCCTGCACGCGCTCTGGAACGGGTCGGCGACCTTCGGGGACTTCTTCCTGCTGTATTTCCTGCTCCAGGTGCCGCTGTTCATCGGCTGCATCCTCGGGGTCATCGCGCTGCGCCGTGAGGAGGCGCGTCTGACGAAGGCGCGGCTGGGCGACTACGCGGCGGCGGGGTGGTTCACGCCCGAAGAGGTGAACATGCTCGCCACCGGCCCCGGTCGCAAGACCGGACTCGCCTGGGCGGCGCAACTGCGGGGCGACCGACGTGCGCTGATGCGCGAGTTCATCAAGGACGCCACGACGCTCGCGATCGTGCGTCAGCGCGCGATCACTGGTCGCGATCCGCTCGCAGCTCACGAGGAGCAGGCGCTCCTGGCTCGTACACGCGCGACCCGTGCGGCACTGCTGGCGTACTGAGCGTCAGGGCGCCGAGGGGGATGGGGCGTTCGGGGAGAAAGACTCAGCGCCCGGTCAAGACTCAGCGCCCGGTGCTGCGGCGATGCCTGCAAGTCTTCCCGGGCGCTGAGTTGATCTACAAACAGGGTGCACCCGGCATCCGCGGGTGTCAAGGGCTTTTCCGGATGCCGTCAGATCTCCTCGACGATCACGTCCAGCGCCACACCGTCGCAGGCCAGCCGCGGGAGTGCGCCGAGCGGGCCGCCGCGCACCGATTCCCCGGTGGCGTGACGAGGGTCAGTGGACACCACGACGCGCCCGATGCCGTTGACCAGCGTGACCTGGTGGCCGAGCGCCATGAAGCGCGGGGTGAGCTCCTTCTCGACCGCGGTGACGAGCACGTCGAGCCCGGCGACGCCGATGCTCTCCGTGCCGATCTGCGCGGGGACGGCGACGGTGATCGTATACTCCTCGCTGCACAGGTAGTCGACGTATGGGCCGGCGACATGCGGCTCGCCGGTGGCCATCGGCACCCGGAACCACTCGAGGGTGCTGTAGTCGATGTCCTCCTTGTTGACGCTCTGTGAGGCGAGCACGAGGCGTCGTCGATCGGCCCCCTGCCACCAGGAGAGATGGGTGCGCGCATCGGAGAGCAGGTCGATGGCCGCGATGAAGCCGGCCCCGTACACGGGCACGCCATCGAGCGCAAGGGTCTGCAGCGCGTAGGGCTCGACGAGCGGATCGAGTTTCGCCTGCGTGAGGGGTCCGCTGCGCCGCAGCTCCTCGACCTGTGCGGCGAACGGCGCCGCCCAGTCCACGAGCGTGCGCGTGGGTATCGAGAAGTAGCCGCTGACGATCTGTGCGGCGGCGCGCATCGCGGAATCGGTGGTGGCTGCCATTGTCTTCCTCCCTTGTGATTCCCGTCGATCCTCAGGTGAGCGTCATCTGCATGGCGATGAGCGCCTCGATGGTCTCGGTGACCATGAGATCGGTGCGCGCGCCGGCGGCGTTCTCGTCGGCGGCCTCGACGGCCTCGGCCACCGCCGCGAGGTGCTCCGCCTGACGCCGCACGTCGTCGCCGTCCTGGGCGAGCAGTCGCAGGAACGGGGAGAGCTCTGCCTGCAGCTTCATCTGCTCGCGGGTGAGCCTGGCCGACTGGCTGAGCGCGACGAGCTCGATCTGCGCGTCGTCGAGCACCCGGCGGCGCTGCTCGATGTCGAGCCCGCCCGCCTCCTGCATCCGGCGGCGGACCTGCTGGGCCTCGGAGGGGTCGGCGCGGCGGGCCGCCAGCCGCACGCATGCGCCGGTGATCGCCCCGTAGTGGGCGCCGAGGTCGCGCAGCGCGAGGCGGGAGGCCGTGCGCACCGCCTCCCGGGTGAACGAGACCGGGTCGGCCTGCTCGGCGACGAAGCTGCCGCCGTTGCGCCCGCGCCGGGTGACCACGAGGCCGCGGCCGCGCAGGGCCAGCAGCGCCTCACGCACGGTGACGGGGGCCACGCCGAGACTGCGCGCGAGATCGGCCTCGGAGGGGAGCCGCTCGCCGGCGCTGAGGTGGCCGCGGGTGATCGCGTCGACGAGCCGGCGTTCGACGAGCTCGGCACGGCCCTCGTCGCCGATCGGTTGGAACAGCGCCCCCTGCAGCCGGTGCGGATGCCGGCCGCCGCGCTCCGGAGAGGGGCCGATGTCGTCCGCGGCGCGGGCGGTGAGCGGCATCTCGTCCATGCAGTGATTCTGCACCCCGTGCTTCCGAAGTGGCAACGGCTCCGGCGGGACCCCGGTGCTGCGCACCCTCACGGCCGCGGCGGGGACGCGACGCGACCGAGCGCGACGGAGCTCGGTTGACCGGGGGAGGAGCCTCGGGTTGGATGGAGTCATGACTGATCGTACGAAGCCCGAGTTCGACGCCCCCACCGGGCCCGCCCCCTCTGAGCTCGTCATCCGCGACATCGTCGTGGGCGACGGCGCCGAGGCGAAGCCCGGAGACACCGTGACCGTGCACTACGCCGGTGTCGAGTTCGACTCCGGCGAGGAGTTCGACTCCTCGTGGGGTCGCGGCGAGACCATCCAGTTCCCGCTGCGCGGCCTCATCCAGGGCTGGCAGAACGGCATCCCCGGCATGAAGGTCGGCGGCCGCCGCGAGCTCGTGATCCCCCCGCACCTGGCCTACGGCCCCGTCGGCGGAGGCCACTTCCTCTCCGGGAAGACCCTCATCTTCATCATCGACCTCGTCGCCGTCGGCTGATCCGACCGGCCAAGAGCGCCCTGTCCTCTCCGGGGCAGGGCGCTCTTCGTGTTCCCGGAAAGTTTCTCGTATTCATGGGAATACATCCATGTGCATGTAAGTTGTACGATGTCATGACTACTATCGACATCCCCGGATACCGTGCAGGAACCTGGGCCCTCGACCCCGCTCACAGCGAGGTCACCTTCAGCGTTCGGCACATGATGATCTCCAAGGTGCGCGGCACCTTCGGTGTGAAGAGTGCGACGATCACAGCCCCTGAGAACCCTCTCGAGGCGAAGGTGACCGCCAGCGTCGACGTCGCCTCGATCGACACCAAGGACGAGGGCCGCGACGCGCACCTGCGCTCGGCCGACTTCTTCGACACCGAGCACTTCCCGACGATGGACTTCGTCTCCACCGGTGTCCGCATCGAGGACGGCGACTTCCTCGTCGACGGCGACCTCACCATCCGCGGCGTCACGAAGCCGGTGACCTTCGAGGTCGAGTTCGGCGGCTTCGGCACCGACCCGTGGGGCAACTACAAGGCCGGTGCGTCGGCGAAGACGGTCATCGACCGCGAGGACTTCGGGCTCACCTGGAACGCCGCCCTCGAGACCGGCGGCGTCCTCGTCGGCAAGGACGTCACGATCACGCTCGACCTGCAGGGCTCGCTCCAGCAGGACTGAGAGCCGAGGATCGGCTGGTCGGCGACGGGACGACACAGTCCTGCACCGTGCTTCGATGAACGGATGCCGGCAGGCGGCGGGCAGTTTGTCGGGCCGATTGCCGAATGTCGGGCGGATCCTGCCCGACACGCCGGCGCACCGGCATCCGCACCCGACAAATCGACCGCCACCGACCCTCCGCGCTGCGTCCTACGGCCGTTCGCGCGGCGCGCGGTTCTCGGGTAGACTGTCGAGGTTGCCGTTCGATCGGCCGCGGATAAAGAGAGCTCGCACATCAGGTGCCGGGCACCGCGCAACAAGCAGAAAGGGGATCGAATCTATGGCACTGGAAGCAGACGTCAAGAAGGCGATCATCGAAGAGTACGCGACGCACCCCGGTGACACCGGATCCCCCGAGGTGCAGGTCGCGATGCTGACGCAACGCATCAAGGACCTGACCGAGCACCTGAAGGAGCACAAGCACGACCACCACTCGCGTCGTGGCCTGTTCCTCCTCGTCGGTCAGCGCCGTCGCCTGCTGGGCTACCTGCAGGACATCGACATCGAGCGCTACCGCTCGCTGATCGAGCGCCTTGGGCTGCGTCGATAAAGCACCGACCTGCGTACAATCGCGCAGAACATTCTTGAGAAGGCCTCCCCACGGTGTGGGGAGGCCTTCGTCATACCAGGGTGTCAGGCCGGTGCGGCCACGAGGTCCGGGTGGTGGATCGCCGCGACGTCGGGATGCGCGCGCAGGCGCGACTTCAACGCGTTCTCGCCGTAGAGCGCGTGGATCGGATTGCGCGGATCCTCGGTGACGCCGGTGGCCGCTGCTGCGAGCTCATCGGGGAGCTCGATGAGCGGCAGCCGCTTGTCGAGGGCGGGATTGAAGAAGAACGGGATCGAGATGCGCTCGTCTGGCGCCTTCGGCGAGACCACCCGATGGTTCGTCGCCTTGAGGTACCCGCCGGTGGCGTACTCGAGCAGCTCGCCGATGTTCACGACGAACGCTCCGGGGACCGGCGGGGCGTCCACCCAGGCGCCGTCTCGCTCGACCTGCAGGCCGCCCTTGCCCGGCTCGACCCAGAGCAGGGTGAGCACGCCGGAGTCCTTGTGCGCACCGACGCCCTGCTGCGGCTCGGGTTCGTGGGTCCCGGGGTAGCGGACGATCTTGATGAGCGTGGACGGCTCTCCGAAGTGCTCGTCGAAGTACGACTCCGCAGCGCCCAGCGCCTGCGCCCAGGCGCGCAGCAGCCTGCGGGCCACGTCCGCGAGGGTCGCGTGCCACTCGGCGACGACCTCGCGCAGCTCGGGCTGCGTGGCGGGCCACAGGTTCGGGCCGATCAGGCGGTTGAAGGCGGGGCCGCCGTCGACGGCCTCGCGCTCCGGTCCGATGTCGATCTGCTCTCTCCAGTCCACCTTGCCCTGGGTGCGCTCGCCGCCGATGCGCGTGTACCCGCGGAAGTGCGGGCTCTTGACGTTCTCGATCGCGAGCTTCTCCTCCTCCGGCAGCGCGAAGAAGTCCAGGGCGGCGCGGTGCAAACGTTCCTCGAGGTCGGGGGAGACCCCGGTGCCGGTCAGGTAGAAGAAGCCGACGTCGTGCGTCGCGGCGCGCAGGTCGTCGCGGAAGCGCGCGGCGGCCTCAGGGCCGGCATCCAGCTGGGACAGATCGAGGATCGGGAGCGAGAGTTCAGACATGAGGCGAGGTTAGGTCCGGCCGCAGCGTCGCGCGAGCAGTGTTGCGCAGCGTTACCGCGATGAGCTCGTTTCGACGGCGGTGCCGCTCGGGTGTAAAGTTGGTCAGGTAAGGCATCCCTTACTCAACCCGTTCGAAGGCGCTGTACGTGTTCGCTACCTTCCTGATCGGGCTCCGCGAGGGGCTCGAGGCCGCTCTCGTTATCGGCATCCTCGTCGCCTACCTTCGCCGGCTCGATCGCCAAGAGGCGCTGTCCCGGATGTGGGCGGGTGTCGGCCTCGCGATCGTACTTGCCCTCGGCATCGGAGCGGTGCTCACTTTCGGCGCCTACTCCTTGACCTTCGAGGCGCAAGAATTGATCGGCGGGCTCATGTCGCTGCTCGCGGTCGGAATGGTCACCGCGATGATCTTCTGGATGCAGAAGGCCAGTCGCACCATGAAAGCCACCCTCGAAGAGGGCATCGACCGCGCTCTCACCAGCGGCGGCGTCTGGGCACTCATCGCGATCGGTTTCGTGTCGGTAGCCCGCGAGGGCATCGAGACGACACTGCTGCTGTGGTCGATGGTGCAGTCCTTCGGCGATGCGCCCTCGGCGCTCATCGGTGCCCTACTCGGCCTGCTCTCGGCTGTCGTCATCGGATGGCTGCTGATGCGCGGGGTCGTGCGCCTCGATCTGCGCAGATTCTTCACCTGGACCAGTGGCTTCCTGGTGATCGTTGCCGCAGGCGTTCTCGCCTACGCGATCATGGACCTGCAAGAGGCCGGAGTCATCCCGGGTCCCTTCACCCCAGCTGCGCCGCTCGACGCGGTGACTGGTGCAGTGGCAACAGGCTGGAGCGGCTTCCCGTTCGGCTGGACGTTCGATGTGAGCACCGTTATTGCCCCCGGCGGCGGGTTGGCGGCCATCCTGCAGGCGACCGTCGGTTTCATGCCGCGGATGACCTGGATTCAGGTCGCCGCCTGGGCGCTGTATGTAGCGATCGTTGGGTACTTTTTCATCCGCGGTTTGCGTGCCCGCCGACCTGCCCGTCCCATTTCCAATGCAGGGCCCGATTCTCAGGGTGCTGCGACCGAGTCCCTCACACAGCAAGGAGCATCATGAACACCTTCCGCCGAACACTCGGCGCTCTGGCCGCGACCGGAGTCGCAGCGCTCGTCATGAGCGGTTGCGTTGCCAAGACCGACGATGCCGCAGCAGGGGCCTCATTCGAGG
This sequence comes from Microbacterium sp., assembly GCF_047607465.1. Classification (GTDB taxonomy): domain Bacteria; phylum Actinomycetota; class Actinomycetes; order Actinomycetales; family Microbacteriaceae; genus Microbacterium. The sequence continues at coordinate 21,989 of NZ_JASGCY010000023.1, forward strand.
TCACCTCCACTGACACCGCGTGCACCGTCTCGGGCGCGACCGCCGCAAGCGGCACCCTGACCTTCGACGTGACGAACGACAGCAGCCAGATCAGCGAGTTCTACCTGCTCGCCGAAGACGGCCTGCGCATCGTCGGCGAGGTCGAGAACATCGCTCCTGCAGCATCGCGCACCCTCACCGTCGTTGCCCAGCCGGGTAGCTATTACACCCTGTGCAAGCCGGGCATGATCGGCGACGGCGTCGGCAAGTCCGAATTCACCGTCACCGGAGACCGCGTCGAGGTCACAGGTGAGGATGCCGAGCAGAAGCAGCAGGCCGTAGAACTCTACGCCGCGTTCGTCAAGGACCAGGTCGGACAGCTCGTCCCCGCCGTCGACACGTTCGTCACCGCATACGAAGCCGGCGACGACGAGGCTGCTCGCGAGCAGTTCCCCCAGGTGCGTGCGTTCTATGAGCGCATCGAGCCGGTGGCCGAAGCTCTCGGTGACCTGGACCCTCGTATCGACTACCGCGAGGTCGACGCGGTCGCTGAGGGGCTGGACTGGACCGGCTTCCACCGCATCGAGAAGGATCTCTGGGTCCCCGCCGAAGATGCGCTGAACGCCGATGGCGAGACGCCGGCCTGGCAGGACTGGGCGCCGTCAATACCAGAGGAGCGCGCCGGGTTCGGCGACCAGCTGATCGCCGATGTGCAGGAGCTCTACGACTACGTGCACTCCGACGATTTCACGAGCGCACTGGACGACCAAGGCATCGGCGGTATCTCGAACGGCGCAATCGCTCTGCTTGACGAGGTCGCCACCGGCAAGATCTCCGGCGAGGAGGACTGGTGGTCTGGAACCGACCTGTACGACTTCGCTGCCAACGTTGAGGGCTCCAAGATGGCGTTCTCGCTGGTGCAGGACTTCGCTGCGTCGAAGGGCGATGAGGGCGCGGCGCTGGTCGCGGAGATCGAAGACGGCTACGCAGCTCTGGAGGCTGCGCTTGCGAAGCACGGCTCGCTGGCCGATGGATTCGTGAACTATTCAGAGCTCACTGAGGACGACAAGCGTGAGTTCACTGATCTCATCAACGCTCTGGCAGAGCCGCTGTCGCAGCTCACCGGTACCGTCCTGGACTGAGCGCCGGAACAGGTACGATCCCGGAGTGAGCGAAAGCACGATGGATACCCCGTCCCCCGCATCGGATGACGATGCGGGGGACGGGTCCTCCGCATCGCAGGGGTTGAGTCGGCGAGGTCTTCTCGGACTCGCCCTGGGTGGAGGCGTTGTCGGGCTCGCTCTCGGTGGGGGAGCTGGTGTCGCTGGCGGTGTCGCGCTCGGTAGGGCGCAGGCGGCGGATGACGCGGCGAAGGTGTACGAGTTCTTCGGTGAACATCAGGCTGGAATCACGACGCCAGTTCAGGAGCATCTGCACTTCGCCTCCTTCGACATGATGCCGCGCACCGATCGCGAGGACCTGATCTCGCTGCTCCAGGACTGGTCCTATGCGGCGTCGCGCATCACCCAGGGACTCGAGGTGAGCGCGACCGGCGCCGTGGGCGGAGACGCCGATGAGCCGCCGGACGACACCGGCGAGGCGCAGGGGTTGCCGGCGTCGGGGCTCACGATCACGTTCGGGCTCGGGCCGAGCCTCTTCGAGGACGACGAGGAGGGCGACCGCTATGGCATCGCCGCGCTCCGCCCCGAGATCCTGCAGCGCCTCCCCGCCTTCCTCGGGGACGACCTCGACCCGGCGCAGTCGCACGGGGACCTCTGCATCCAGGCCTGCGCCGACGACCCGCAGGTGGCGGTGCACGCCGTGCGCAACCTCAGCCGCATCGCCTTCGGACGGGCGAAGCTGCGCTGGTCGCAGCTCGGCTTCGGCAAGACCTCGCGCACCACGACCGCGCAGGCGACGCCGCGCAACCTCTTCGGCTTCAAGGACGGCACGGCGAACATCCTCGCCGACGACGAGGACGCCCTCGCCGCGCAGGTCTGGGTGGGCGGCTCCGACGAGCCCGCCTGGATGGCGGGCGGCTCGTATCTCGTGGCGCGCAAGATCGCGATGCTCATCGAGACGTGGGACCGCGTCCGGCTCAGCGAGCAGGAGACGATCATCGGCCGCGAGAAGGGGTCCGGCGCACCGCTCTCGGGCGGTGACGAGTTCACCGAGCCGGTGTTCACCGGCTCCGACATCGACGCGAACTCGCACGTCCGCCTCGCCCATCCCGAGCAGAACGACGGCATCCGCATCCTCCGCCGTGGCTTCAACTATGTCGACGGCAACAACGAGCTCGGCCGGCTCGCCGCGGGGCTGTTCTTCCTGTCATACCAACGCGATCCCGCGCAATTCATCACCCTGCAGAGGCAGTTGTCCACCGATCTGATGAGCGAGTACATCACGCACGTCGGCTCCGGCATCTGGGCGATCCCTCCGGGGGCTGCGCCCGGCTCCTACGTGGGCGCAGGGCTGTTCGCCTAGCCCCGGTACGCGCTCACGGACCCGTCGGCGGCGCTCACGCATCAACCGCCACCGTCGCCACCGCCTCCACCATCACCGCCGCCGCCCCCGTCGCCGCTGCCGCCGCCATCCACGCCGTCGAACGTGGAGGTGATGTCTCCGAGCGTTCCCTCCAGCGAATCGAGCGACTCGAACCAGTCGCTGGAGTTCGTCCAGTCGGCATGGACGACCGATCTGTCCGACCCGCCGCTGGCGCCGATCCAGGCGGGGCGGGCGGACTCGCTGCGGTACCGCATCTCGCGCACGCGGGACCACTCCCGCTCCAGCTGGAAGAGGATCGCGTAGGGCAGGAGGTGTTCATCGGTCTCGATCACCGAGGCGGTTCCGTCTGGCCGGCGGCGCGCTCCGGTGTAGCTCTGCAGCATCCGCAGCCGCTCCTGTTCGGCGCTCCTGATGAACATCTCCACTCCGCGCAGATGCCGGCAGGCCTCATGACCGAGCGCTGTGCAGAACCGCCAGGGGATCGCCGCCAGGATCCACAGGACCAGGGCGATCCCCGCGACGATGGCCGGAAGCACCGCTTGCGTCGGCGCCTCCTGGAGCAGGAGGATCATAAGACCTCCGAAGGTCACTCCCACGATGATCAGGCCCACCTGGAGCAGAGAGGTGCCCATTCGCGCCCGGTCGAAGAGCCGTCTCACCGACGTGCGGACCTCGACCTGGTATCCCCGCCTGACAGCTTCCTCTTCGGCATGGCGGCGGGACCAGCGCAGGTGATTCGAGAGCCGCCACGATCCCTTCGCCACCCGCACGACCTCTCCGGGCTCGGGCGACCAGAACAGGCCGTCCACGACGTACTGATCCACCTCGTCCACAGCACGGCTGCGGTCCACAAGCCGGAGTGCGGGTTCTCTTCCGTCCTCCCACCTGCCTTTGCCTTCATGCCGCTTCTCGCCGTCTTCGATGCGGATCGCGCCGATGACCGCCAGATGCACCAGCTGCGCGGCGATGAGGTTGCGGCGGATGCCGAGGAGTGCGCCGGCCAGCAAAGGCGGCAGGTCCGCAGGCACCTCGTACTGTGGCACGACCGATCGATAGGGCCGACCGGCCCGCCATGACGCGATGCCTTGACGCAGCACCGGGGCCATGATGGCGAGTGCGATGACCAGTGCCGTCAGCGATACGAGCACCGCGATCATCGTCAACAGGTCATGCTGTTGCGTGCTGAGCATGCGCTCATGCTACAAAGACGGGCTGATCACTAACAGGCTTCCGGTCAGCTCGCGTCAGCGGCAGCGCGCACGGCGAAGGCGGCCATCGCGTCGGCGCCGAAGTGGTCGTCTGCCGCGATCGTGATCACGGCATCGGCGTGGAAGATCAGCAGCTGTCCGTACGCGCCGTGCAGCCGCCACGCGGGGCCGGGGCTGTCCCAGCCGGCCAGCGCGTACCGTTCGTAGCCCGGACTCGTCCCCGCGACCACCCAGTCCGAGTGCATCGCGTCGATCCAGCGGGCAGGGACCAGCTCCCGTCCGCCCCAGCGTCCGCGGTCGCGGATGAGCCGACCGATCCGCGCCATCTCCTCGGTGCGCAGCGCGAGTCCTCCGCCGGCGATGATCCTCCCGTTCGGGCAGCGCTCCCAGGGGGCGTCCTCGATGCCGAGAGGGCGCAGCAGCCGGTCCGCGATGAAGTCGCCGACGTCGCCGACCCTGGCGGCGAGGGCGGTCATCGCCGTGTAGGTGCTCGCGTTGGAGTACTGGAATGTGCGGCCGGATGCGGGGCGGCTCAGGAACTCGCGGGCGAGGTCGGGCCAGTCGGTCATCATCGTCTCCGACCACGGGAGGTCGATGCCGCTGGACATGCTGAGCAGGTGGCGCAGGGTGACCTGATCGGCGCCGTCGCCGGTGCGGAAGTCCGGAAGATAGCGTGTCACCGGCTCGTCGAAAGAGACCAGCCCCGCCTCGGCGGCGATGCCGGCGGCCAGCACGCACAGCCCCTTGGTGACGGAGTGCACGTCCTCGCGCACGTCGTCGGTCCAGCGATGCTCGGCCGTGTCGTCGCCGATGAGGACGTGCATCCCGTGCGCGCCGAAGCCGACGGCATCCGCCTCCTGGACGATCCGGTCGAGGAGGAGCTGGGCGCGCGTCATGCCCCCAGGCTATCCGCCGATCTCTCCCGCGGCCTGCGGGATCCGGTCGGGTCGCTGCGGTGGCCCTCGCGGGAGGCGAGCTGCGGGTCGATGAACAGTCGTGCGGGCCGGGGCTCCACGAGAGGGCGGAACACGCGCCGGACGGGCTTGGTGGCGAGGGCGAGGGCGATCAGCACGGATGACACGGTGACCAGCGGCAGCCAGAGCCAGGTGGGCTCCGCATCGCGCAGGATGCCGGTCTCGCGGAACGGGTACAGCACGAAGGAGTGCAGCAGGAACACGTACATCGTGTACTGGCCGAACGCTGTCCACCAGTACTGGCCTCGCGGAATGAGGGTGAAGAATGCCGCGCTCAGGATCACGGCACCGATCATCAGGGCCAGGCGGATGCCGCCAGCCCACCACTGTTCGCCGCCCAGTTCGGCGTAGGAGTCCTCGTAGAACAGCCAGTGCCGTAGATCGATCGACTTCCACAGGTCCAGCCAGTACCAGGCGGCAAGGCCGCTGCCCGCGAGGATCGAAGCAGCGAGGATGCGGCTCCACCACGGCCTGCGGGCGAGCAAGCCCAAGCGGTTCACGATGTCGTGCTCACGCAACCACCACCCCAGGGTGAAGAACGGCAGCAGCCCGAGGGTGCGTGAGAGCGAGAAGGTGCTGTCGACGTTGGGGAGGTAGCCGACGCCGATCGAGATCATGACGGTCCACAGCAGCGGCCAACGAAGCAGTGCCAGATAGGGGAGCACGAGGCGGAAGATGCCCAGGGCGAGCAGGAACCACAGCGTCCACGACGGCTTGGTGAGGTTCGGGTCGGCCTGGCCCTCGACGAGCCACTTCGTCAGCGTCCAGAGGAGTTCGAAGATGACGTAGGGCACGAGGATGTCGGTGATGATCCGCGCCATCTGCACCCTGGTCGGAGGGGAGGACTTCGAGAAGTAGCCCGAGATGATCGCGAAGGCCGGCATGTGGAAGGCGTACAGGGCGAGATAGAAGGCCAGCGCGATGTCGGAGTCGTAGATGAGGCGCTGGATGGCGTGGCCGAGGACCACGAGCACGATGCAGATGTAGCGGGCGTTGTCCCAGAACGGCACTCTCCGGCGCGGGCGGGGAATCGAGCCCGTGCGGGGGGCTGCGGCATCCGATCCTGCGCTGCTCATGCTCCGAGGCTACCCCGGGGAATAAAGTTGGTGCGGTCGCGTTGACTCAGATACATTCAAATGAATATAAACGGATGCCGAGGCGTCCGGTTCACGAGAGCACGGAGAATCATGAGCGAGCAGTCAGGCGCGCAGGCGTGCCAGTTCGGCATCATGTCGGTCAGCGACATCACCCGCGACCCCACCACCGGAGTCACCCCCAGCGAGCAGGAGCGCATCACGGCGACCCTGGCGATCGCCACGCACGCGGAGGAGGTCGGCCTCGACGTCTTCGCGATCGGAGAGCACCACAACCCGCCATTCTGGTCCTCCAGCCCCACGACGTTCCTCTCCGCCATCGCGGCGCAGACCGAGCGGCTTATCGTCTCCACCTCGACGACGCTCATCACCACCAACGACCCGGTGCGCATCGCCGAGGAGTACGCGCTGCTCCAGCACATCGCCGATGGCCGCGTCGACCTCATGCTCGGCCGCGGCAACACCGGTCCCGTGTACCCGTGGTTCGGCAAGGACATCCGTCAGGGGCTTGCGCTCGCGATCGAGAACTACGCCCTGCTGCGCAAACTGTGGGACCAGGACGTCGTCGACTGGGAGGGAGAGTTCCGCACTCCTCTGCAGGGCTTCACATCGACCCCGCGCCCCCTCGACGGCATCCCGCCGTTCGTGTGGCACGGCTCGATCCGCACCCCGGAGATCGCCGAGCAGGCCGCGTACTACGGCGACGGGTTCTTCGCGAACAACATCTTCTGGCCCAAGGAGCACTACCAGCGCCTGATCGAGCTGTACCGCCAGCGCTACGCGCACTACGGGCACGGCACCCCGGAGCAGGCGATTGTCGGCCTCGGCGGCCAGGTCTTCATGGCGGCGAAGTCGCAGGACGCGGTCGCGCAGTTCCGGCCGTACTTCGACAACGCCCCCGTCTACGGCCACGGCCCCAGCCTCGAGGACTTCAGCGAGCTGACGCCTTTGACGGTGGGGTCGCCGCAGCAGGTGATCGACCGCTACGCCGCCATGCGCGACCACTTCGGCGACTATCAGCGCCAGCTCTTCCTCATCGATCACGCGGGGCTGCCGCTGAAGACCGTGCTCGAGCAGCTCGACATCCTCGGTTCCGAGGTCGTCCCGGTGCTGCGCAAGGAGCTCGCGAAGGACCGCCCCGAGGCGGTGCCGGATGCCCCCACCCACGCCGCGCGCGTCAAGGCGGTGTACGGTGACGGCCCGACCCGTCAGGCGCGCCCCAGGGCGAACCGCGGGGACAACCTCACCGGCGATTCCCCCTACCAGGACACGCCTGAATCTGACCGGCGCTCCAGCATCCGGTGAACATCTGGTGACGACGACCGGTTCCGGCGATCAGGGCGGGCGGAGGACGGCATCCTGAGGGTGTGAGAGTCGCGATCGTGACAGAGTCCTTCCTCCCGTGGCCGCCTATCAGACCGACGTCGCCGCCTACACGCAGAGGTACTGCGTCGCCGCGACGACCGGATTCGCGCAGACGCACATCGCCCGGCTGCACCGCAGCGCGACCCTCACCCTCGCCCCTTCGGCCGAGTCGGCCCGTCAGCTGGCCGCACTGGGCTCATCGACCACTTCGCGCAGGCCCAGGAGCTCGCCATCGTCGACCGCAGCCTGCGCGCCCGGCGAAGCGTGCGGCCCGAGCTCCCGCTTCCGCCGGCGCAGGCGCCGTGGCGGCGGTACGTCGCGCTCGGCGACTCGCTCACCGAGGGGCTGTGCGATCCGGACCCGCGCGGTCAGCTGCGCGGCTGGGCCGACCGGCTCGCCCTCCTCCTCGCCGCACGCGCTGACCTGCACTACGCGAACCTCGCGATCCGCTCGAAGCGCGTCGCCGACGTGTGCGGCGACCAGCTGCGCCGGGCGCTCCAGCTGCGTCCCGATCTCGTCTCGATCCTCGTGGGTGCGAACGACCTCGTGAAGCCCCGCGTCGACATCCCCGCCCTTGCCAGGCAGGTGGAGGACGCGGTCGTGGCGCTCAGGGCGAGCGGGGCCGAGGTCGTGCTGGTGACCCCGTTCCTGCCTGGCAACCCCATCGCCGGCGTCTACGCGCGACGGTTCGCGGTCTTCGCCACGGCTCTGTCCGGCGGCGCCGCCCGCACGGGGGCGACGCTCATCGACACCGACATGCTCCCTGCGCTGCGCGAGCGGCCGAACTGGGGCGAGGATCTCGTACATCTCTCCAGCCGAGGGCACCGTCTTCTCGCCTACCGCGTCGGCGAGGGCCTCGGCGTCCCGCACGCCGAGGCCCTCGGCGCGCTCGATGCCGCACTGCACGAGAACGAGCCGATCGGGGCAGGCCTGTGGTGGCGCCGCCACGCCCTGCCGTGGGCATGGCGGCGGCTGCAGGGGCGCGTGGCCGGCGATGGGCGCGCCGCCAAGCACGACGACTACGTCTACCTCGGGCGTCCGAACGCCCGTCGCGCCGTGCCTGTGTAGCGGCGCAAGGGATTCTCGGCGCCCGCTGATAGGGTGGACGGGGTCGATCTGCATCGACCTCACAACTGCACATCGATTCATGGAGCGATCGGCGGAGAAGCTGGTCCCCTGTGGTGGGTTCCTCGGCGGCATCGTCGGGTGGCTTTCTACTGGTGGCCAGCGCAGGCGAGATACGCAGCATGTTGTATGCCCGTGCCCGAACCCCGTCGGCAGCTCCTTCATGAACACGCTCGCGCGTCATACGGACCCGCGAGCCTAAACAAAGAAGGAGAGACCTCTTGGAAGGTCCTGAAATCACCGCCACCGAGGCCGTTCTCGACAACGGCCGCTTCGGCACCCGCACCGTCCGCTTCGAGACCGGCCGCCTCGCGCAGCAGGCTCAGGGCGCCGTCGCCGCCTACCTGGACGGCGAGACGATGCTTCTCTCCGCCACCAGCGCGAGCAAAAGCCCGCGTGAAGGCTTCGACTTCTTCCCGCTGACCGTCGACGTCGAAGAGCGCTCATACGCTGCGGGCAAGATCCCCGGATCGTTCTTCCGTCGTGAAGGCCGTCCATCCACCGAGGCCATCCTCGTCTGCCGTTTGATCGACCGCCCTCTGCGTCCGTCGTTCGTCGATGGCTTGCGCAACGAGGTTCAGATCGTCATCACTGTGCTTTCGATCGCTCCTGGCGAGTTCTATGACGCGCTCGCGATCAACGCAGCATCCGCATCGACGCAGATCTCTGGCCTGCCGTTCTCAGGACCGATCGCGGGCGTGCGCCTGGCGTTCATCCCCGGCCATGGCGAGCACGCCGACCAGTGGGTCGCGTTCCCGAACGAAGAGCAGGTCGGGCAGGCCGTCTTCGACCTCGTCGTCGCCGGTCGTGTGGTGACCAAGAACGACGGCACCGAGGACGTCGCGATCATGATGGTGGAGGCTGAGGCGACTGAGGGCAGTTGGAACCTCATCAAGGCTGGCGCCACCAAGCCGAGCGAGGACATCGTGGCCCAGGGCCTCGAGGCCGCGAAGCCCTTCATCGCCCAGCTCGTCAAGGCTCAGGCCGAGCTCGCCGCCACCGCGTCGAAGGAGCCCGGCGTGTACCCGGTCTTCCTGCCCTACACGCAGGAGACCTACGACTTCGTCGTCGGCCGCTCCTACGACGAGCTCGTCGGTGTCTACCAGATCGCCGACAAGGTCGAGCGCCAGAACGCCGACGACGCGATCAAGGACCGCGTCAAGGGTGAGCTCGTCGCAGCGGTCGAGGCAGGCACCCTGCCCGAGTCCGCCCTGGGCGAGTTCTCCGCGGCGTACAAGTCGGTCACCAAGAAGATCGTCCGCGGCCGCATCCTCACCGAGGGTGCCCGCATCGACGGGCGGGGCCTGGCGGATATCCGTCCGCTCGACGCCGAGGTGCAGGTCATCCCGCGCGTGCACGGCTCCGCGATCTTCCAGCGCGGCGAGACCCAGATCCTGGGCGTCACCACGCTGAACATGCTCAAGATGGAGCAGCAGATCGACTCGCTGTCGCCCACGACGAGCAAGCGCTACATGCACCACTACAACTTCCCGCCCTACTCGACCGGTGAGACCGGCCGCGTCGGTTCGCCGAAGCGTCGCGAGATCGGGCACGGCTTCCTCGCCGAGCGCGCCCTCGTGCCTGTGCTGCCGAGCCGCGAGGAGTTCCCGTACGCGATCCGTCAGGTCTCCGAGGCCCTCGGATCCAACGGCTCGACCTCGATGGGCTCCGTCTGCGCCTCGACCCTGTCGCTGCTGAACGCGGGTGTGCCGCTGCGCGCACCCGTGGCCGGCATCGCGATGGGCCTCGTCTCCGACGAGGTCGACGGCGAGACCCGTTACGCGGCGCTCACCGACATCCTCGGCGCCGAGGACGCCCTCGGCGACATGGACTTCAAGGTCGCAGGAACGAGCGAGTTCGTCACGGCCATCCAGCTCGACACGAAGCTCGACGGCATCCCGTCGTCGGTGCTCGCAGGCGCGCTGACCCAGGCCCGCGACGCGCGTCTCACGATCCTGAACGTGCTGAACGCCGCGATCGACGCCCCCGACGAGATGGCGCCGACGGCGCCGCGCGTCATCAGCGTGCAGATCCCGGTCGACAAGATCGGCGAGCTGATCGGCCCGAAGGGCAAGACGATCAACGCGATCCAGGACGAGACCGGTGCGCAGATCTCCATCGAGGAGGACGGCACGGTCTACATCGGCGCGACCGACGGCCCGTCGGCCGAGGCCGCCAGGGCCCAGGTCAACGCGATCGCCAACCCCACCAACCCTGAGGTCGGCGAGCAGTTCCTCGGCACCGTCGTGAAGATCGCCACCTTCGGCGCCTTCGTGTCGCTGCTGCCGGGCAAGGACGGCCTGCTGCACGTCACCGAGGTCCGCAAGCTCGCCGGCGGCAAGCGCGTCGAGAACGTCGACGACGTCCTGTCGGTCGGTCAGAAGATCCTCGTGAAGATCACGAAGATCGACGACCGCGGCAAGCTCTCGCTCGAGCCAGTGCTCGACGACGCCGCAGCGCAGGACGCGGCGCCCGCCGAAGAGGCTGCGGCCGAGTAAGCACCGCTGACGCACGAAGAACCCGGGTCCGCCTCGCGCTGGCCCGGGTTCTTCGTATCCGATGTGATCAAACCGTTACGGGAAGTTCGTGTGCCGCTCCCCAGATCGACCGGAACGTTCACGCACGTCGCATACCCTGTCAGTACGCACCGGGGGGTGCAGACAGGCAGTGACGTAAGGACCGGAACGCAACGGTCGATGCGGGGGTGAGGGTATGCGGTTGTTCGGTTCAGGCGCAGCGGCGCCGATCGAGCGCGCGCAGCCGACCGGCATCGAGCATCCCTCCGCTCCCATCCCGATCGTCGGTCTCGGCGTCGGCGAGCGCATCAGGGTGGCGCTCGGCGAGACCGGGTTCGAAACCTTCCCGCTCATGCTGGGCGCTGCCGAGTTCGGCTGGAACGTCGACCTCGAGACCAGCCACGGCATCCTCGACCGGTACGTGGAGTTCGGCGGCAACGCTGTGCACACCGCCGACGGCTTCTCCGGTGGTCGGAGCGAGCACATCATCGGCCAGTGGCTGCGCTCGCGCGCGCTCCGCGAGCGGATGGTGCTCAGCGTCCGCGTCGGCGCGCACGCCGACAACCCCGGTCTCGGCTCGGTCAACCTCGTGCGCGCGGCGGAGGGCTCCCTCACCCGTCTCGGGATCGAACGCATCGACGTGCTGTACCTCGACGCGTCGCTCGACCAGACGACGAACCTCGAAGACACCCTCGCCACGGTCGAGTGGCTCGTCGAGGCGGGCAAGATCTCCCGCGTCGGGGCTTTCGGGTTCAGCCCGGAGCGCCTCGTCGAAGCGCGCATCCTCGCCTCGGCGGGCTACCCGCGCATCGAGGTGGTCGACGCGCCGTACAACCTCATCCGTCGGCATCCGTTCGAAGGCGATCTGCGCCTGGTCGCCGGCGCGCAGAACCTCGCGGTCACCCCTTCGCACGCGCTCGAGCACGGCTTCCTCTCCGGTCGCCACCGCAGCAAGGCGCTCGCGGCGCAGGGCGTACGCGGCGAGCAGCTGCGCAGCCACCTCAACCGGCGCGGCATCAAGATCCTGCGGGCGCTCGACCAGGTCGCCGGCGACCTCTCTGTGCCGGTCGCCGCCGTCTCGATCGCCTGGCTGCTCGCGCAGCGCACGGTCACGGCGCCGATCGTGAACGCCTTCGCCGCCGATCACGTCGACGAGCTCATGCAGGGCGCAGGCGTCACGCTCTCGCGTGCGCAGCTCGCCGACCTCACGCGAGCCGGGGCCTGACCGCGATGCCCGCCGTCGCAGACCTGGCATAGGGTGGACACGAGCCCGGCAGATGCTGGCGATGAAGCGAGCGAGTTGTGACGCACTACATTTATCTGGTCAGACACGGTGAACATCAGGATGCCGAGCACGGCCTCGCCGACGGTCCGCTCTCTCCGCGGGGGCAGCGCCAGGCAGAGCTGATCGCCGACCGGCTGTCCGGGCTCCCGCTCGACGCGGTCTGGCATTCGCCGCTGCTGCGGGCGAACGAGACCGCCCGCGCGATCGCGGCGAGACTGCCGTCGGTCGACCCCGAGCCGACGGCCCTGCTGTTCGACTGCGTCCCCACCGGCATGACGGAGGAGACCCCCGCGGTCTTCGAACCCTTCTTCGGAGCGGTCACCCAGGCCGAGATCGAGGCGGGGGCCGCGCAGATGGCTGATGCCGTGAACGAGTTCCTCGTGCGCAAGACCGGCGATGTGCACGAGGTGCTGATCACCCACAACGTCGTGATCTCGTGGTTCGTGCGCGAGGTCCTCGGCGCCCCGGAATGGCGCTGGATGACGCTCAACCAGGCGCACTGCGGACTCACCGTGATCGCGCAGAAGCAGGGTCGCCCGTGGACGCTCCTCACGCACAACGACACCGGGCACTTGCCGGTGGAGCTGCGCACCGGCGTGCCCGACACGATTCCGGTGTGACACGCGCCTGCGGCGCCTTCGCCCCTGAATAGACTGGGGGGCATGACCACGCGCATTGCTCTCGTCGGCGGTACCGGCAGGCTCGGCACGATCATCCGCACGGTAATCGATGAGCTCGACGGCTTCGAGGTGGTCCGGGTCCTCGACTCCTCGAGCGACCTCGCCGAGATCGAGGGAGCCGACCTCGTCGTCGACGCCTCGACGCCCCAGATCAGCATCGACGTGGTGCGGGCGGCGCTCGAGCGCGGCATCAACGTGCTCGTTGCCACCTCCGGCTGGTCCGAGGAGCGCATCTCGATGATCCGCCCGCTCGTCGACACGGCGCAGAGCGGGGCGGTGTTCATCCCGAACTTCTCGCTCGGCTCGGTCCTGGGCTCAGTCCTCGCCGCCGCGGCGGCGCCGTTCTTCGGCTCGGCGGAGATCGTCGAGGCCCATCACGAGGCGAAGATCGACTCGCCCAGCGGCACCGCGGTGCGAACCGCTGAGCTCATCGCCGCCGCGCGCGCCGAGCAGGGCCCGGTGAGCGCTCCGCATGTCGATCAGCGCGCCCGCGGCCAGCAGGTCGGCGGTGTGCCGATCCACTCGCTGCGCCGCCCCGGGGTCATCGCCAAGCAGGAGGTGATCCTGTCGGGGCCGGGGGAGTCGCTCACCTTCACCCACGACACGGTGGACCCGGCCAGCGCCTACGCGCCCGGCATCCGACTGGCGATCCCCTTCGCCGCCGAGGCGACCGGCGTCGTGGTGGGGCTGGAGAACATGATCGACATCGGCATCCGGTCATGACCTCGCGCCTCGGCGTCGGCGTCATGGCGGTCTGCCTCGCGCTCTACATCGTGGTGGTCGGCCAGCGCTCGGTTGTGATGCTCACCACCAAGGAGCCGGTCGCGATCGCCATCGGCATCGCCCTGCTGGTGATGCCCCTGGTCGGGGCCTGGGCGCTGTACCGGGAGCTGCGGTTCGGCGTCGCTGCGGACCGGCTCGGCCGGACGCTGGATGCTGAAGGCGGCATGCCGCAGGCGGAGAGCGAGCTCACGCCGTCGGGTCGGATCGCGCGGGACGACGCGGAGCCGATCGTGTCGAAGTACGCGGCACTGGTCGATGCCGCACCGACCGACTGGCGCGCCCACTACCGGCTCGGGGTGGTGCAGGATGCTGCGGGGCGGCGCAAGGACGCCCGTGCCAGCATCCGCGAGGCGATCCGCCTCGAGCGCGTCTGATGATCAGTCGAGCGTCGCTTCGAGGGTGATCTCGATACCGGCGAGCGCCTGGGACACGGGGCATCCGGTCTTGGCGCCGTCGGCGATCTCCTGGAACTTCTCGGGAGCGAGGCCGGGGACGACCGCGTTCACGTTGAGGTGACTGCCGGTGATCCCGGTGCCGGGCTTGAACGTCACCGAGGCGCTGGTGTTCACGCGCTCCGGGGGCGTGCCGTTCTCGGAGAGGGCGTGCGACAGGGCCATGCTGAAGCACGATGCGTGTGCGGCGGCGATCAGCTCCTCCGGCGTGGTCGTGGTGTCGCTGCCTTCGCTGCGCGCCTTCCAGTCGATCGGGAAGGAGCCCAGGTTCGACGACGCGAATGCGACGGTGCCCGATCCCTCGAGGAGCGATCCGGTCCAGGTGCTGTTGGCTTCGCTGGTGACGGGCATGGTTTCCTCCGGTTCTCGCGCTGCCACGGCGGCAGCGTCGCGTCGCAGTCAGCCTACCGAGAGCGCGCGCTCCGCGACAGCGATCACGCGGTGCCTGCGCGGCCGACGACGCCGACACGCTGCAGCAGCAGATACAGCTGGCAGCCGAGGCAGAAGGAGAAGGCGGCGTTGAGGAATGCGGCGAGGAACGCCGCCGCCGTGGCGATGGGCAGCGCCCACGGCACACCGACCAGATGCAGAAGCAGGCCGACGGCGACGACGAACAGCCCGACGCCCTGCGCGAAGCGCGGCGGACGCGGATCCTCGAGCTCGGTGGGCGGCGCCAGACGAGGGCGGATCGCACGGCGGAACAGCGCGCCCCATGGCGCGGTGGCGGGCGATGCCGCGCTCCAGAGGAACAACGCGGCAATCACGACAGTCAGCAGGAATCCGGGGTCGGCGATCCGCTGGGCGATCGTGGCGGATGCGGCGGTCGGTGCGACGCCGATCAGTGCGAGGAAGGTCGCCACGAGAAGCAGCGCAGCGGTGATGGTGGCGGCGAAGCGCGGGCCGCGCGGGTCGATTCCTGCGGGTGCGGACATGATGTTCTCCGGTCTGCGCTCAGAGCGCGGCGAGGGCTTCGTCGATGGCTTGCCGGTGCGGCACACCGGTGAAGCGGGCGCGTACCGCGCCCGTGCGGTCGACGAGGAACGTCGTCGGCGTCGACAGCACGTGGTACTGCTGGGACAGCTCCGGGCGATGCGTGAGGTCGACCTCGACGTGGGCGAGGCCGTCGCCGGATGCTGCGATCGTGCCCAGCAGCCGGCGCACCTGCGGGCAGCGCGCGCACTGCTCGGTGCTGAACTGCACGAGGGTGGCCCTGCTGCCGAGGTCGCCGTGCGCGTGCGCAGGGTCGAACCGCAGGTGGCCAGCGCCGCGACGCCGCCCGTCGACGAGGCGCAGCACGACGCCGACGATGATCGCGAGCACGATCAGCGCGCCCGCGAGGGCGAGAGCGACCGGCGGTGACATGGATCGAGCGTACGACCGCTGGGGCGGGGCGCGGGTCGTTGTTTCGCACGATGACGACGGAGCCGGCCACGTCCTCGCCGGGTAATCTTGACGCCATGAGCGACGCCGTCCCCACGCCATACGAAGATCTGCTCCGCGACGTGCTGGAGACCGGCACGCACAAGTCCGATCGCACGGGGACCGGCACCACAAGCGTCTTCGGGCGGCAGATCCGCTTCGACCTCTCCCAGGGGTTCCCGCTGATCACGACCAAGCGCGTGCACTTCAAATCGATCGCCTACGAACTGCTCTGGTTCCTCCGCGGCGACTCGAACGTCCGCTGGCTGCAGGAGAACGGCGTGACCATCTGGGACGAGTGGGCGGATGCCGATGGCGACCTCGGTCCGGTGTACGGCGTGCAGTGGCGGTCGTGGCCGACCCCGGACGGGCGGAGCATCGACCAGCTGTCCGAGGTGATCGAGCAGATCCGTACGAACCCCGACTCGCGCCGCCTGATCGTGTCTGCCTGGAACCCTGCCGACATCCCGGACATGGCGCTGGCCCCCTGCCATGCCCTCTTCCAGTTCTACGTCGCTGACGGGAAGCTGTCGTGCCAGCTGTACCAGCGCAGCGCCGACCTGTTCCTCGGCGTCCCGTTCAACATCGCCTCCTATGCGCTGCTCACCCTGATGATCGCGCAGCAGGTCGGTCTGGAACCAGGCGACTTCGTCTGGACGGGGGGCGACTGCCACATCTACGACAACCATGTGGCGCAGGTGAGCGAACAGCTGACCCGTGAGGCGTACCCGTATCCGCAGCTGCGCTTCGCGCGCAAACCGGAGTCGATCCTCGACTATCGCTTCGAGGATCTCATCGTCGAGAACTACCAGCACCACGCACCGATCCGCGCGGCGGTGGCGGTATGACCTGGGTGGGCCTGATCTGGGCGGAGGCGCACGGAGGGGTCATCGGCGCGGAGGGCGGGATGCCGTGGCATGTGCCCGAGGACCTCGCCCACTTCAAGGAGGTCACTCTGGGGGAGCCGGTCGTGATGGGGCGCAAGACGTGGGACTCCCTCCCCGAGAGGTTCCGTCCGCTCCCCGGTCGCGAGAACATCGTCATCACCCGCCAGCAGGACTGGGCGGCACACGGAGCCCGGCGGGCGGCGACCGTCGCCGAGGCCGTGCGCGGTGAGGACAGGGCGTGGGTCATCGGCGGAGCGGAGATCTTCCGTCAGGTCCTGCCGGACGCCGACCGTCTCGAGGTCACCGAGATCGACCTGGAGGTCGACGGCGACGCGTTCGCCCCGCCCAGGGCGGGGTGGCGGCTGGTCGACGAGGGGGAGTGGCAGACGAGCAGCACCGGCATCCGCTACCGCTTCCTCGGATACGAGCGCTGACATGCCCACCGCGCTGATCACTGGTGCAAGCGCAGGGCTGGGCGCCGAGTTCGCCCGGCAGCTCGCGCGCCGACGGGCCGATCTGATCCTCGTCGCCCGCACGGCGGACGCGCTGGAGGCGCTCGCCGCGGACCTGCGCGGCGAGTACGGGGTCGCGGTCGAGGTGCTGCCGGCGGACCTCGCGATCGAGGCGGACGTCGAGCACGTCGCCGATCGGCTGCGCGATGCATCGGACCGCGTCGACCTGCTCGTGAACAACGCCGGCTTCGGTCTTCCGCTGCGGTTCGCCGACAACGATGTCGCCGACGAGGTGCGTCATCTGCGCGTGCACGTCGAGGCGTCGATGCGGCTCATGCACGCCGCTCTGCAGACGATGCGGGGTCGCGGCGGTCGCATCATCAACGTCGCCTCCGTCGCCGGATTCATCTCCCGGTCCACCTACTCGGCGTGCAAGAGCTGGCTGATCGGCTTCAGCCGCTGGGCGAACGAGGAGTACGCACGCGACGGCGTGACGGTGACCGCCGTGTGCCCCGGCTTCGTGCACACCACGTTTCATGAGCGGATGGGGCTCGCGCCGGGTGAGGAGGGCGTTCCTGCGCTCATGTGGCTCGACGCGCCCGCCGTCGTCAGGGAGGGGCTTCGGGACGCCGCGCGCGGCCGGGCGGTCTCGATCCCGTCGCTGCGCTACAAGGTCATCGTCGGCGCCGCACGGGTGCTGCCGCGCGGGCTCACCGCGGGTGTCGCGCGCCGCGGGCGGGTCTGACGCGGGAGCGGGCCCGTACTCGAACGCGTGTCGTCACGCGCGGCGTGGGAGCGCTCTCTTGCGAGACTCGAAGCGCTTCGATACTGTCGCTGTGGGCTCACTGCTCACCTGACACGAAGGAGTGCGCATGGTGCATCGCAACAGGCAGGCATGGACGGTCGCGTTGATCGCAGGGGTGATCATCGCCGGAGGGAGCGTCACAGCGGCATCCGCCTCGACCGCCGCCGCAGATCCCGACTACGAATGGGGGAACGCGGCGATCGAGGGCGGAGGGTACGTTCCCGGGATCATCTACAACCAGACCGAGGAAGGACTGGTCTACGCGCGCACCGACGTCGGCGGGGCCTACCGCCTGGACCGCGAAGCGGACCGGTGGGTCCCGCTGCTCGACCACATCGGCTGGGATGAGTGGAACCGGCTCGGCGTGCTGAGCCTTGCCACCGACCCCGTCGACACCGCGAACGTGTACGCGGCCGTCGGCATGTACACGAACGACTGGGATCCGAATGACGGTGCCATCCTGCGATCGCGCGACTACGGAGCCACCTGGGAGAGCACGGCGCTGCCGTTCAAGGTCGGCGGCAACATGCCGGGGCGCGGGATCGGCGAACGTCTGCAGATCGACCCCAACGACAACGACGTGCTCTACTACGGCGCCGAGCAGGGACAGGGGCTGTGGCGGTCGGAGGACGCGGGGGTGAGCTTCGAGCAGGTGACGGCGTTTCCGAACGTCGGAGACTTCGCACCGGATTCCGACTCGGACAACTCCTATCTGACCAGCGAGCTGGGCGTCCTGTGGACTGCGTTCGATGCGGCATCCGCACCGGCGGGGGAGACCACCCGTACGCTCTTCACCGCCGTCGCCGACAAGGAGCACATCCTCTACCGGTCAGACGACGCCGGCGTCACCTGGAGCGAGATCGCGGGCGCCCCGACCGGGTTCCTCCCTCAGCGCGGCGTCGTAGACGAGGCCGGGCGATTCCTCTACGTCACCACGACAGACACCTCCGGTCCGTACGACGGCTCGGACGGCGCCGTCTGGCGCTACGGCATCGACGACGGGACCTGGACCGACATCACGCCGACGCAACGGCCGATCGGCGGGGACTTCGGCTTCAGCGGGCTCACGATCGACCGGAACGATCCCGACACGATCATGGTGGCATCGCAGATCCAGTGGTGGCCGGACATCCTGATCTTCCGCAGCACCGACCGCGGCGCCACATGGTCTCCGATCTGGGACTACGCCTACGGCGACGGCACGCAGCTCGTCCGCCGCTACGAGCAGTCCATCGCCGAGGTGCCGTGGCTCGCGTTCGGCAAGGACGTGAGCGAACCGGTCCCGTGGAGCGAGCCGACCCCGAAACTGGGATGGATGGTCTCGGCCCTCGAGATCGACCCGCACAACTCGGACGAGCTGATGTACGGAACCGGCGCCACCATCTACCGATCCGATGACCTGACAGCCTGGGATCAGCCGGACGGCATCATCCATCTCACTCCGCAGGCGTCGGGCCTCGAGGAGACCGCCATCCAGGATCTCGTCGCGCCTGCCGGCGAGGTCGACCTCGTCTCGGCCATGCTCGACCTCGGTGGTTTCGTCCACGACGACCTCGCCACCGTCAGCAACACGTTCCAGGAGCCGTACTTCGGCGGCGGAACGAGTGTGGACGCCGCAGGTCTCGACGGTGCGGTGATCGGCAGGGCGGGGACGGACGGCTCCGGTGCGCACCGCGCCGCGCTCTCGGCCGACGCCGGCCGCAGCTGGGTCGCGTCGCCTGCGGTCGAAGGAGCGACCGGGAGCGGCACCATCGCCGTCACCGCTGACGGTTCGGGGGCGGTGTGGGCGCCCGCCGGCGCCGTCGCTCAGGTCACGGCGGATGCCGGTGCCACCTGGACCCCGGTGGCGGGGCTCGCGGACGGCGCACGCGTCGAGGCGGACCGCGTCCAGGCGCGCAACGTGTACGCCTTCGCGGACGGCGTCTTCTACCGCTCGGTCGATGGCGGAGCGAACTTCCGTGCCGTCTCGACGGATGCGCTGCCGGCGGCCGGACCCGTGCGGTTCGCCGCCATGCCGGGGCGCATCGGCGACCTCTGGCTGGCCGGCGGCGAGACTGATGGGGACTACGGGATGTGGCGGTCGACGGATGCCGGGACCACGTGGTCGCGTGTCGCCGGGTTCGACGAAGCGGACACCGTCGGTTTCGGCAAGGCGGCGCCGGGTGCCGACGCCGCGGCCATCTACGCGGCCGCCGAACGCGATGGCGTCCGCGGGGTGTTCCGCTCCGTCGATGGCGGCGAGTCGTGGACGAGGATCAACGATGACGCCCACCAGTTCGGCTGGATCGGCGCCGACATCGAGGGCGACCCCGATGTGTTCGGCCGTGTGTACATCGCGACGAATGGTCGAGGCATCGTCATCGGTGACGACGCGGATGCCGATGAGCCGCCGTTGTGGCGGGCCGGTGCCGTGTACGTCGCCGGAGACGTCGTCGCCTTCGACGGGGCGATCTGGGTCCCGACGTGGTGGACCAGCGGCGAGACACCGGGAGCGTCGAAGCACGGATCCTGGCAGGAGATCGCGGCGACCCCGGACGGTGTCGCGACGTGGACGCCCACGCGGATCTTCGACGCAGGCGACATCGTCAGCGACGGCGGACAGCTGTGGCGGGCAAAGTGGTGGAGCCGCGGCGACGTGCCGGGTGGGAGATGGGGCCCCTGGGAGCCGCTCGCCGGCTGATCCGCCCGGCGGCGTGTCCGCCGAGGGGTCACGACGGCCCCGCCGGCCTGTGCAGGTCGGCGGGGCCTCGTCGATCGGGGCTTCGTCGATCGGGGCTTCGTCGACCGGCCGGACTCGCGCCATGGGCGAGGCCGCGAACCGATACGCTGGAAGCATGACGCACTCGGGCAATCCTTTCGGACAGGTTCTCGTCGCGCTGGTCACTCCGATGACCGCCGACGGCGAAGTCGACTGGCCTGCGGTCGAGAAGCACATCGACGACGTCATCACCGCAGGCGCCGACGGCGTCGTCGTGACGGGCACGACCGGTGAGACCTCGACCCTGACGGACCCGGAGAAGCTCAAGCTCGTCGAGGTCGGCAAGTCCGTCTCGGCCGGACGCGCGAAGATCATCACGGGCGGAGGGTCGAACGAGACCGCGCACGCGATCGAGCTGTACAAGGCCAGCGAGAAGCTCGGCGCCGACGGCATCATGATCGTCACGCCGTACTACAACAAGCCCACTCAGGCCGGCATCCTCACCCACTTCCGGCTCGTGGCCGACGCCACCGATCTTCCGGTGATCCTCTACGACATCCCCGGTCGCACCGGTGTCCCGATCAAGTACGAGACGATCCTGCGCCTGGCCAAGCACCCCAACATCCTCGCGGTCAAGGACGCCAAGGGCGACTTCAGCGAGGTGAGCCGTGTGCTCAACCAGACCGACCTCATGTACTTCTCCGGCGATGACGCCAACGTGCTGCCGCATCTCGCCATCGGCGCCACCGGCCTCATCGGCGTGACGGCCAACATCACCGCGACCCCCTACCGCACGATCGTCGATGCGGTGAACCGCGGTGACCTGGCCACGGCGACGGCCGAGCACAAGCGCCTCGAGCCGCTCGTGCGCGCGGCGATGACCCATGTGCCGGGCACGGTCGCGGCGAAGTACATCCTGCACGGTCTCGGCCGCATCTCCAGCCCCCGCGTGCGCCTGCCGCTGGTGGGCCCGGAGGAGTGGGAGGCCGCCCTCATCGAGGACGAGCTCGCTCTCGTCGCCGATGTGCCTGGTGCCGACTTCGCGAACTTCCGCCCCGACCGCAACGCGGCCGCCGGCGGCGCCCTGCCCAAGGTGCACGGCACGACGCGCTGAGCTGCGTCACCACGAACGAACGGACACGCGGAGTGTCCGACTGAGGAGACACATGTCCATCCCCATCGCAGATCCTGCCGCCCAAGAAGAGGGGACCCTGCGCGTCACGCCGCTGGGCGGCCTCGGCGAGGTCGGCCGCAACATGACCATCTTCGAGTACGACGGCAAGATCCTCGTCGTCGACTGCGGCGTGCTCTTCCCGGAGGAGCACCAGCCAGGCGTCGACCTCATCCTGCCCGACTTCGAGCCCATCAAGGACCGCCTCGACGACATCGTCGGCGTCGTGCTCACGCACGGCCATGAGGACCACATCGGCGCCGTGCCGTACCTGCTGCGTCTGAAGAGCGATATCCCGCTGATCGGCTCGAGCCTCACCCTCGCGCTGGTGGAGGCGAAGCTCAAGGAGCACCGGATCAAGGCCTTCAGCCTCACGGTGCAGGAGGGTCAGCGGGAGAAGGTCGGTCCGTTCGACCTCGAGTTCGTCGCGGTGAACCACTCGATCCCCGACGCGCTCGCGGTGGCCATCCGCACGCCGGCCGGCCTCGTCCTCGCCACCGGCGACTTCAAGATGGACCAGCTGCCGCTCGACGGACGCATCACCGACCTCCGCGCGTTCTCGCGCCTGGGGGAGGAGGGCGTCGACCTGTTCCTCGTCGACTCGACCAACGCCGACGTGCCAGGGTTCACCCCCACAGAGCGCTCGATCGGCCCGGTGCTCGACCAGGTGATCGGCAAGGCGCCGCGCCGCGTGATCGTCGCCAGCTTCTCCAGCCACGTGCACCGCGTGCAGCAGGTCATCGACGCCGCCCATGCGCACGGCCGCCGGGTCGCGTTCCTCGGACGCTCGATGGTGCGCAACATGACGATCGCCGAGCAGCTGGGCTACCTCAAGGTGCCCGATGGCGTGCTCATCGACTTCAAGAAGGCGCGCGACCTGCCCGACGAGCAGGTGGTCTACATGTCCACCGGCTCCCAGGGCGAGCCGATGGCGGTGCTCAGCCGCATGGCGAACATGGATCACGCGATCGAGATCAGCGAGGGCGACACCGTCATCCTCGCCTCCAGCCTCATCCCCGGCAACGAGAACGCCGTCTACCGCGTCATCGACGGGCTCACCAAGCTCGGCGCGAACGTCGTGCACAAGGCCAACGCGCGCGTGCACGTGTCGGGCCACGCGGCGGCCGGCGAGCTGCTCTACTGCTACAACATCCTGAAGCCGAAGAACGTGCTGCCCGTGCACGGCGAATACCGCCACCTGATGGCGAACGCCAAGCTCGCTCAGGACACCGGCATCCCCGAGGAGCGCACGATCATCGCCTCGAACGGCACCGTGATCGACCTGAAGGACGGCGCCGCCCGCATCGCCGGTCAGCTCGACCTCGGCTTCGTCTACGTCGATGGGTCGACCGTGGGGGAGATCACGGATGCCGATCTGAAGGACCGTCGGATCCTCGGCGAGGAGGGCTTCGTCTCCGTCATCGTCGTGGTGGATGCTGGCACAGGACGCATCATCTCGGGCCCCGAGATCCACGCCAGGGGCATCGCCGAGGACGACGCGGTGTTCGACGACGTCGTACCCAAGATCGTGGCCGCCCTCAAGGACGCCGCGGGCAACGGCGTGCGCGACACCCACGCGCTGTCGCAGGTGGTGCGCCGCACCATCGGACGGTGGGTCAACCAGAAGCTGCGCCGCCGTCCGATGATCGTGCCCCTCGTCATCGAGGCGTAGCCGCCGCGCTCCCGGTTCCGTGTCATCCCGCTGTAACAGGCGGCGCCTAGAATCCGGGCATGGCAGAGGTTGTGCACATGCGGCCGGCCGTCCCCTCCGACGGCGTCTTCCTCGGCGACATGCTCGTCGAGGCCGCCAACTGGCGCGTCGGGGCCGCACGTCCTCGCCACGAGGTCCTCTCGACGTCGCACCGCCGGTACGTTGCCGGTTGGATGCGCCCCTCCGACGTCGGCATCATCGCCGTCGACGGCACCGGCGAACCGATCGGTGCGGCCTGGTACCGCGTGCTTCCGCCCGATGAGCCGGGGTTCGGCTTCGTGGGCACCTCGGTGCCCGAGCTGATCATCGGCATCCGCCCTGTCTGGAGGGCGCGCGGCATCGGCCGCGCGCTGCTGCAGGAGCTCACCGCCCGCGCGGCCGCGAGCGGCTATCGGCGGATCAGCCTCAGCGTCGAGCACGACAACTTCGCCAGGCTGCTCTACCAGTCGGAGGGCTTCATCGTGACCACGGCCGGACCGGTGCGCGACACGATGGTCCGCGTCCTCTGACGCCTCGCGCAATCCGGCGCAAACCCGCGTCATTACGGGGGAATGCCGATGATCGCCCGTAGCGTGGACGCATGGCCAGGAGCACCACGAAATCCGAGCGCGCGTCGGAGAGCGCATCGTCGCGTCCGAAGCGGCAGGCGGCGCGGCAGGCGGCTCCGAAGTCCCCGGCGGCTCCGAAGAAGTACATCGACGAGGCCGACAAGCCGCCCGTCGCCGTGCGGGCCTGGAACGGCATCGCCCACGGCGTGGGCGGGCTCTTCCGCGCCTTCGGACCCGAGACGCTCGAGAAGGACGACCGCCGCGACGGATTCCCGCTGCTGCTCGTTCTGCTCGCGATCGCCGGGGTGGTGAACGAGTGGTTCTTCATCGGCGACGAGGCCGCGGTGAGCATCAGCGCCTATTCCGTCGGCGCTCTCGTCGGCCGTGTCGCTTTCGTCATGCCGGTGCTGCTGCTGCTGCTCGCGGGATGGCTCTTCCGGCATCCGTCGTCGGTACACGACAACGGGCGCATCGGCATCGGCTTCGGCCTGTTCGTGCTGGCGATGGCCGGGTTCTGCCACACCGCCTCCGGCCATGCCGGCGCATCGGGGACGATCGAGCGGGCGCAGCCGCGGCAGGGGATGCCTGCCCTCAGCGACGCCGGAGGGCTCCTGGGCTGGATGATCGGCGAGCCGCTGTCGTACCTGACCCCGATCGGCGCGTACATCGTGCTCGCGCTGCTGGCCGGCCTCAGCATCCTCATCCTCACCAAGACGCCGCCGAACCGCATCGGTCAGCGCCTGGGCGACCTCTACGCCTGGATGTTCGATGCGGAGCGCATCGAGAGGCCGGCGAAGGATGCGGGCATCGACGAAGCCGACAAGGCCGATGACCCCGACGTGCTGCCGTGGTGGCGGCGCAACAAGACCGGCCGCGAGGAGGATCCGGACGTGGGCGGGCTCGGCTCCGACGACGTCACGGCTCTGCTCGACCCGGCCCCGGCGACGCCGGCCTACGACCAGGCCGTCACCGTCGAGAACTCGTATGACGCGGCCACCGAGGTGCTCTCCGACGTGCGCGCCGTCGCCGATGCGCTCGCGGGGCAGCAGACCACGGCGCTGCTCGACGACTCCGACACCGGCGAGATGCCCGAGCTGCCGGGACTCGACGGCTTCGGTACAGACGGCCCGGGGGAGCGCGGCCCCCAGGCGCCGGTGGCGCCCTACATCCTGCCCTCGCCCGGCGTGCTGTCCGAGGGGCCGCCCCCGGTCACGCGCTCCGAGGCCACCGACAAGGTCATTGAGCAGCTCACCAGCGTGCTCACGCAGTTCAAGGTCGACGCGAAGGTCACGGGCTTCTCGCGTGGCCCGACGGTCACGCAGTACGAGATCGAGGTCGGCCACGGCGTCAAGGTCGAGAAGATCACGCAGCTCAGCAACAACTTCGCGTACGCCGTCGCCTCTAACGACGTCCGCATCCTCTCGCCGATCCCCGGCAAGAGCGCGATCGGCATCGAGATCCCGAACGCCGACAAGGAGATGGTGGCCCTCGGCGACGTGCTTCGTTCGCCGGCCGCCCTCAAGAGCACCCACCCGATGACCATCGGTGTCGGCAAGGACGTCGGCGGCAACATCGTCATCGCGAACCTCGCGAAGATGCCGCACCTCCTCGTGGCCGGTTCCACAGGGTCCGGCAAGTCGAGCTTCGTCAACTCGATGATCACGAGCCTGCTCATGCGCGCCCGCCCGTCCGAGGTGCGCATGGTGCTCATCGATCCCAAGCGGGTCGAGCTCACCAGCTACGCGGGAGTGCCGCACCTGATCACTCCGATCATCACGAACCCCAAGAAGGCCGCGGAGGCGCTGCAGTGGGTCGTGAAGGAGATGGACATGCGCTACGACGATCTCGCGTCGTTCGGCTTCCGTCACATCGACGACTTCAACCGCGCGGTGCGCGCGGGCGAGGTCGAGGTCCCCGTGGGCAGCGAGCGCGTGCTCAAGCCCTATCCGTACCTGCTCGTGGTCGTCGACGAGCTCGCCGACCTCATGATGGTCGCCCCGCGCGACGTCGAGGACTCGATCGTGCGCATCACGCAGTTGGCGCGGGCGTCCGGCATCCACCTCGTGCTGGCGACCCAGCGACCCAGCGTCGACGTCGTCACCGGTCTCATCAAGGCCAACGTGCCCTCCCGGCTCGCCTTCGCCGTCACCAGCGTCACCGACAGTCGCGTGATCCTCGACAGTCCGGGCGCCGACAAGCTCATCGGCCAGGGCGACGCGCTGTTCTCGCCGATGGGCTCGTCCAAGCCGTTCCGGTTGCAGGGCGCGTGGGTCGACGAGAAGGAGATCGAGGCGGTCGTCAAGCACGTCACCCGTCAGGCGCGGCCGGAGTACCGTTCCGATGTGCAGGAGGCGATGGAGCCGAACCGCAAGAAGGAGGTCGACGAGGACATCGGCGACGATCTCGAGCTCCTGCTCGCTGCGGCCGAGCTCATTGTGTCCTCGCAGTTCGGTTCGACCTCGATGCTGCAGCGCAAGCTCCGCGTCGGATTCGCCAAGGCCGGGCGCCTCATGGATCTGCTGGAGTCGCGCGAGATCGTCGGGCCCTCGGAGGGATCCAAGGCCCGCGACGTGCTCGCGACCCCCGAGCAGCTGCCGCAGGTGCTCGCCAAGCTCCGCGGGGAGGATGCACCGGCATCCGTCCCCTCGGCCTCGCAGGCGGGAGGGAGCTCCGGCGACCCGATCGAGTCGCAGTTCGATGGCCTCCCAGTCGTCGAGGCGGAGGGCGATGAAGACGCCTGGGGCCTGACGGGGCGCGACTGATGGCGATTCCACGGCAGCTGCCCAACGCGATCACCGTGGTCCGCATCCCGCTGGCGATCGTCTTCTTCGTGCTGCTGCTCGTCGGCGGCACCTATGGCGCGGGCGATCTCGTGGTGCGCTGGATCGCCGGGGTGCTCTTCGTCGTCGCCATCTCCACCGACTGGGTCGACGGCTACCTCGCCCGCAAGTACGACATCGTCAGCGACTTCGGCAAGCTCTGGGATCCGATCGCCGACAAGCTCCTCACCGGTGCGGGCTTCGTCGGCCTCGCGATCCTCGGCGAGGTGCAGTGGTGGATCGTCGCGATCATCCTCGTGCGCGAGTGGGGGATCACCGTGCACCGGTTCATGATCGTGAACGAGCACGTGGTGGCCGCCGCCTGGATGGGCAAGGTCAAGACCGCCTTCCAGGGGGTGGCGCTGGGCTGGGCGCTGCTTCCTCTGCACGAGTTCATCGGGCTGGGCCCGTGGACGCTGGTCACTGCGGTCCTCATGATCATCGTGCTCGTGCTCACGGTCGTCAGCGGCATCGACTACATCGTCGCCCAGGTGCGCGGAGCGAAACGGCTGCCATGAGCGCGGCAGCCGCGGTCCTCGAAGCGATGCGCGATCGCGGATGGACGCTCGGCGTCGCGGAGTCGCTCACCGGAGGCGCGGTCGCGGCGGAGCTCGTCTCGGTGCCCGGTTCGTCCGCGGTGCTCCTCGGTGCGGTGGTCGCCTACGCGACCCCCGTCAAGCACACCCTGCTCGGCGTCGACGAGGCGCTGCTCGCAGCGCACGGCCCTGTGCATCCCGAGGTCGCCCGGCAGATGGCCGTCGGCATCCGGAGCGCCGTCGCGGTCGACGGGCGATCGGCGGATGCCGGTGTCTCCACCACCGGCATCGCAGGCCCCGATTCGCCGGACGGACAGCCCGTCGGCACCGTGCACATCGCCGTCGTCACGCCGGAGGGCGAATGGACGCGCGCTCTCCGGTTCGCCGGCGACCGTGCCGAGATCCGTGCGCGATCGGTGCAGGCGGCGCTTGCGCTCCTGCTCGCGGCGGCGCGGGAATAGGCGGCGGTGGGTCAAAGTTGATACGAGTGTGCTCACATTCAAGCCACAGGATGTCACAGTAGATTTCATACAGGTCGGTCGGGCTAGACTGGCCATCTCTTCGAGGGAGTCCTCGAAGAACGGGAGGAGGTTCCGATGATTCTTGTCCGCCAGGAGATCGGCGATGTGCTGAGGGACTTCCGCCTGCAGAAGGGGCGTACTCTTCGGCAGGTCGCGAGCAAGGCTTCCGTCGCCCTCGGTTATCTCAGCGAGGTGGAGCGCGGACAGAAAGAGGCGTCCAGCGAGATCCTGGCCTCGGTGGCCGAAGCGCTCGACGTGCCCATCTCGACGATCATGCGCGAGGTCGGCGACCGCATCTCGGTGCTCGAGGGCATCCAGGTCTTCCCCGACATCGTCCCCGACGATCTCGTCGCCTCGGTCGAGCCGCAGCTCTCGCTGCGCTGATCGCCTTCCCTTCATGCGACGCAGCGAGTTCCTGCGCGCCGTCGATGCGGAGTTCGGCGCACGCGCGAGCTCGCTGGTCAGCGATCTCGTGCTGAACCAGCTGGCCGGACGTACCGCCGCCGAAGCGCTCGAGGCCGGGGTGCCGCCGCGCGATATCTGGCTGGCGCTGTGCGTCGAGGCCGATGTCCCGCTCGAGCGCAGGCACGGGGCCGGGAGGCTGGAGCCGCGCCGACGGTGACGCCGGGCGTGCAGGTGTTCTGCATTCCGACACGCCGTAACGCACTCCTCATCGAAGATGTGTTCGATGAGGCGTATCGTTCTGCACAAGTGGTTCTGAACCGGAGTTCTCCACCGTTCGCGAGGTTTCCGCCCTGATGTCGGAGGCCCCTCGTACGGTGAAGACATGGCCTCGGAGCCATACGCCTTGTCGGAGAGTCTTGCCCCAGCCGGGGCGGGCCGCGACAGCCTACAGGCGGCATCACGCGAGCAGAAGGAACGGAACATGCCCAGCACCGCAGACCGCGAGAAAGCCCTCGAATCGGCTCTCGCCCAGATCGACCGCCAGTTCGGAAAGGGCTCGGTCATGCGCCTCGGCAGCGACGAGCGCGCTCCCGTCGAGGTCATCCCCACCGGTTCCATCGCGCTCGACGTCGCCCTCGGCGTCGGCGGGCTCCCGCGTGGCCGCATCGTCGAGATCTACGGTCCGGAGTCGTCGGGTAAGACGACCCTGACGCTGCACGCGATCGCCAACGTGCAGCGGGCCGGGGGCATCGCCGCCTTCGTTGATGCCGAGCACGCCCTCGACCCCGACTACGCCGCCAAGCTCGGCGTCGACATCGACCAGCTCCTCGTCTCGCAGCCCGACACGGGTGAGCAGGCGCTCGAGATCGCCGACATGCTGATCCGCTCCGGCGCGATCGACCTCGTCGTCATCGACTCCGTCGCAGCTCTCGTGCCGCGGGCCGAGATCGAGGGCGAGATGGGCGATTCCCACGTGGGTCTGCAGGCCCGCCTCATGTCGCAGGCGCTGCGCAAGCTCACCGGTGGACTGAACCAGACCAAGACCACGGCGATCTTCATCAACCAGCTGCGTGAGAAGATCGGCGTCTTCTTCGGCTCTCCCGAGACCACCGCCGGTGGCAAGGCGCTGAAGTTCTACGCGTCGGTCCGTCTCGACATCCGTCGCATCGAGACGCTCAAGGACGGCACCGAGGCGGTCGGAAACCGTACGCGCGTCAAGGTCGTGAAGAACAAGATGGCGCCGCCCTTCAAGCAGGCCGAGTTCGACATCCTCTACGGCGTCGGCATCTCCCGCGAGGGGAGCCTCATCGATTTCGGCGTGGAGCACGGCATCGTGAAGAAGTCGGGGTCGTGGTACACCTACGACGGCGACCAGCTGGGTCAGGGCAAGGAGAACGCGCGCGGGTTCCTCCTCAAGAACCCCGATATCGCCCTGGCGATCGAGTCGCAGATCAAGCAGAAGCTCGGCATCGGCGCCCTGGTGGCCGCTCCCGCCGACGAGCTCGCCGAGCGTCGCCCGGCCTGATGCCTCGGCGAGGAGCGGCGACGGTGTTCGCGATCGATCCGGTGCACGCATCGCGGAGCGAGCGATGACGCGCGACGACGAGACCCTGGCTCCGATCATCCCGCTGTTCGCGGCGCAGCGCGGGGCGAAAAGCCCTGAGACGTCGTCGTCCGGTGCGGCGGGGTTCGAGACGGCGGGGCACGAATCGGTGTGCAACGTGCCCCCCCGCACGGGCGATTACGGGCGCTGGCGATCGACAAGGGAGTCC
>NZ_JASGCY010000024.1:0-19285 GCF_047607465.1 Microbacterium sp.
AAACGCGCATCTCAATCAGCAGTCAGGGTGCCCCGGAGAACCGGACGGCCACTCCTTCGGAGCCACTTGAGACAAGAAGCCATCAGCCACATCCGGCCCTCCCGGGCCGCTTAACAACTTACGGAGAACCCATGCCACGCCCACCGATCCTGCTCGCCGCACGCGGCGAGCTTCCGGCGCTTCTGCGCGACGGGGATGCCGCGACGATCGATGCGCTGCGACGGTTCGCCGACCGCATCGGCGCCCTGATCATCGGCGCGGAGGGACGACCGCTGCACCTCGATCCGGTCGCCACGGCGACCGTTCTCGCCGTGCAGGTGCCTCAGCTCGCGGTGCTCGTCACCAGCGACGGCGAACGGGATGCGCCGTACAACGCCGCCCGCCGGTTCCTGTCCCTCGACCACCTCACCGGCGCACGCAGCGGGGTCGTCTTCCGAGGGCCCGCCGGCGGCACCGCACGCACCGCCGAACGGATCGACGTCATCCGGGCGCTGTGGAACTCGTGGCCGGTGGCGACGCTGCTCGCCGACAGGGACCAGGGCGTGTACGCGACGACCGACGGCATCCGCCGTGTCGCGCACGAGGGGGCGCACTACCGGGTCGCCGGAGCCCTGAACTCGCCGACGAGCCGTCAGGGCGAACCGGTGTCGCTGTGGCACGTCACGGATGCCGTCGAGCTCGACGCGGCGCACGGACTCGTCGATGTCGTGATCATCGACGACGCGGAGCTCGTGGAGCGTTGGCGGCGCAGCCCCGAGGAGGGCCGCCCTGCGCTCGCCGCGTCTCCGGGAACGCCCGGCGCCGCGCTCGCCCACGTCGAGATCACCGACCTCGCAACGCTGCAGGCCCTGCTCTCCGTGGTCGATGCTCCCGAAGTCGTTGGTGGCTCGCTGCGCGATCGACTCGGACTGCCGTGGCGCACCTACGACCTGTCAGACAGACCACTCGCCTTCGGAGCCGCATCATGACCGACCGTACCGACCTGCTCACCCTCAATGTGAATCTGCAGGGATTCGGCCAGCGTCCGGCCGCCTGGCAGTTCGGTGACCACGACGCCGACGCTCTCATCAGCCCCGCGCATTGGATCGCGTCGGCGAAGGCCGCCGAACGCGGCCTGCTCGACGCCGTCTTCTTCGCCGATCAGCCGGCATTGCACAATCCGAACCCCCGCCCCGGCAGCCAGATCGAACCGATCACCCTGGCCGCGTTGATCACGGCGGCCACCGAGCACATCGGCGTGATCGCGTCGGCGTCGTCCACGTACAACGACCCGGTGGAGCTGGCGGAGCGTCTGCTCGGCACGGACGTCGCCAGCCGCGGGCGGCTCGGCTGGAACATCGTCACCACGTACAACCCGAACGTCGCCGGCAACTTCGGCCTCGACGCCAACCCCGATCGGGCCACCAGGTATCGTCAGGCCGCCGAGTTCGTCGATGCGGTGAAAGCGGTGTGGTCTGCGGCAGCGGATGACGGCCGCTACCGCTTCGAGGGCGAGCACTTCCGCTTCGAGGGGTGACGGCGCTCACGCCCTCCCGGCAGGGGACCCCGGTGCTGTTCCAGGCGGGCGGCAGCGACCAGGGGCGCGATCTCGCCGCGCGTCACGCGGAGGGAGTGTTCACGGTCGAGCTCACTCTGCGCCGCGCCATCGAGAACTATGCCGATCTTCAGCGTCGCGCCGCAGCGTACGACCGCGCACCGGGACTTCCGAAGGTCACGCCTGGGCTGTCGCTCGTGATCGGCAGCACCGTGGAGGAAGCCCGTCGACGCTTCGACGAGTTCGAGTCGCGCGCACCCGACGGATACGCGCTCGGCTCGCTGAGCAACGTCATCGCTCACGACGCGAGGACCCTCGACATCGACCAGCCGATCCCGGCCGAGATCCTCGACAAGCCGTGGAATCCCGACGACCATCCGACGTCGGCGGGCTATCGGCTCACCTTTCTCGACTGGATCCAGGAGCGCCGCGACCAGAGCGTCCGCGAGATCCTGCGCGACTTCGGAGGATTCGGCGCGCGCATCATCGTCGGCACGCCGGAGCAGATCGCCGACGACATCGAGCTCTGGTTCCGCTCGCGGGCCGCCGACGGCTTCAACCTGATGATCGACCATTTCCCCGACGGCCTGATCACCTTCGCCGACGAGGTGGTGCCGCTGCTGCAGCGCAAGGGCATCC
Source organism: Microbacterium sp. (assembly GCF_047607465.1). GTDB lineage: Bacteria > Actinomycetota > Actinomycetes > Actinomycetales > Microbacteriaceae > Microbacterium. The sequence continues at coordinate 2,174 of NZ_JASGCY010000024.1, forward strand.
ACAAGCGCGAGTACACGCACTCGACCCTCCGCGAGGCGATCGGCGCGGCGCCCGTCGGCGTCGGCTGATCCGCGCCGCAGCGGGCCGCCCGACTACTCTCCGGCGCCGATGGCTGCGGAGTCGGCGAGACGGCCCTCGGCGTCGAACGGCGCGAACGGGCTCACGTAGAAGCGTCCGTTGACCAGATGCTCGCCGATCAGGCGGGGCTTGACGGCGACCGGATTGCGCGAGGCGATCGTGCGCGCATTGCGCCAGTGCCGGTCCAGACCCCGCGCGGTTTCGGCGAGACTCGCCCCCGCCGCGTCGAACAGCCGGCTGGTGGCCTCCAGCGCCGTCTCGATCACCGTCACCTGGCTGGCGATCGTGTAGACGCTGAGCCGTTCGTACGAGGCCCGGTCGCCATCGGCCAGGAACCGGGTGTTCGCCGAGTGCAGCACGTCAGCCGACGTGCGCAGCAGGGCTTGAGCGGTGACGTAGGAGGCGTACAGCGAGCCGACGACATCCAGCGCATGGTCGCCGAAGGACTGCCTCCGCGGTGGGCGGATCACGTTCACGGTGATCGCCTCATCGAGGACCTCGCGGACGATGCCGGTGAGGGTGGCCAGGTGGTACAGCTGCACATAGCTCTGATGCTGTGCCACGCCGCGGTCGATCGGCACGAGACCGAGCGGATGCACGACGGCGTCGGAGAACACCGTGCTGCCGCTCGCCGATGTGCGCTGACCGAATCCCCGCCAGTCGGGCTCGCGCCGCACCCGTTCCTGCGCTGTCGGCACGATCGCCCACACCGGCCGCCCCGACTCGTCCTCGCCCGAGGCGCGGATGTAGTCCGCGTACAGGGATCCGCTCGAGTAGTACTTGCTCCCCGTGATGAGCCAGTCGCCGGCATCCGACTGTCGAACGGTCGTCGGTTCGGCGCCGGGGGGCGCCGTCTGGGCATTGCCGAAGATGCGCCCGGCGACGATCTCGCTCAGCCAGTGCTCGCGCACGTGGGGGTCGATCCCCGGCTGGTGGCGCAGGATCTCGATGAAGCTGAAGTGCCCTCGCAGCGCATTGGCGACACCCGGGTCCGCTGCGCCGAGATCGGTGAGGAGCGCGAACGCGTCCATCAGGGGAACATCGATGCCGCCGGCGGACTCGGGCACGCGAAGGCGGGTGAACCCGCTGTCCACGAGCGCACGCACGCCCTCGTGCTGCACGGACCCCGTGCGGTCGGCGCCGACCGCATCGCGACGCAGGATCTCGAACGCGGCGGCGAAACGCGAACGCAGTCGTGCCAGTTCGCCGGAACCGCGTTCCTCGACCAGTTCATCCAGTGCGGCTCGTCGGGACGGCGCCGCGGTCTGCGCGGTCGTCACCGGATCGGCGGGTGCGGAGAGCAGGTCGGTCATCAGGGTTCCCTTCGATGCGACACGGGCGGGGACGCCGCGTCGGTGGATTCGCAGGAACACTATCCGCGCTTGTCCGTGCGCGCCGTCGAGCGGTTGTCCGAGGTTTCACGAGGACATCTCCGGTAAAGAATCGCAACCGCAGGAAACTGTGCCCTGATCTGACATTTTCTTTCATGGTTCGACATGATCCGCACACGGCTCCCGCGCGCGCCCAGCCCCGTACCGGCTGCGGATCGCGCGGTGGTCGACACCGCAATCCGAACCGTTGTTACCGCGGATTTCGTGGTGTGTCATAGGCCGCCCCGATCCGGATCCGCCCGACTAGGTTGACCCTATGTCCAGTGAGCAGCCGAAGGTCTACGTCATCCACGAGAACGCCGAATGGTGGCCGCCCTTCCAGTCCGCCTTCGAGGCCGCGGGGGTTCCTGCCGAGCAGTGGCTGCTCACCGGCGGCTCCATCGACCTCGACGCGGAGCCGCCGCAGGGTGTGTTCTGGTCGCGGCTGTCCGCGTCGGCGCATACGCGCGACCATGCGGGATCGAAGGAATACGGGCGCGCGGTGCTGCGCTGGCTGGAGTCGTGGGGGCGTGAGGTCGTCAACGGCAGCGCCGTGCTCGAGTTCGAGGTGAGCAAGGTCGCCCAGCATGCGGCGCTGCGTGCCGCAGGAGTCGACGTGCCCAAGACGGTTGCGGTCTTCGGCACCGCCGAGCTCCCTGTGCGGGCGCGGGAGTTCTCCGCCCCGTTCATCAGCAAGCACAACCAGGGCGGCAAGGGACTGGGGGTGCGCCGCTGGGACTCCCACGAGGAGTTCGCGGAGTGGGTCGTCGGATCGGACTTCGAGCCGTCCCCCGACGGGATCACCCTGATTCAGGAGCATCTCTGGGCGCGCGAGCCGTTCATCACCCGCGCGGAGTACGTCGATCAGGAGCTCGTCTACGCCGTGCGGGTGGACACGAGTGCGGGCAGCTTCGAGCTGTGCCCGGCGGAGGCATGCGCCGTCGACGGCGAGGACGGCACTCCGGCGCCGCCGCTGTTCCAGCTGCGAGCGGAGATCACGGCGGAGCATCCGCTCGTCGAACAGCACAGGGCGTTCCTGCGCAGCGCCGGCATCCGGATCGCCGGCATCGAGTTCGCGGAGACCTTCGACGGCCGCCTCGTCACCTACGACGTGAACACGAACACGAACTACAACCCCGATGTCGAGGCGGTCGCACCGCGTTCGGGTCCCGGCGAGATCGCACGTATGCTCGGGCGGCTGCTCGCAGCGCAGGAGCTGGTCTCGGCGTAGCCCAGGTTCCGTATGCACACCTACCTCTCACACGAGCAGGAAGGTGGGTCGGAGATGGGCCACGATCGGCAATATCAGACCGATCAGGAGCAGGCTACGGTACCGCTCGTCGCGCACGCCGGGCGGGAACGGCTAGACAGCGGGCCGACCGAACGCGACCCGCACCGCGACGGCCACCACCGCGACGGGCCAGGGCTCGGCCGGTGAGCGTTCAGCGCAGGCCGCTCGCACTGGTCAAACCCGGTATCGGGCAGGAAGCGATAGCAGCATCGAGGGTTGAGTGGTCGACAACATAGGCGTAAGCGTCCGGGTCGATCAGCTCGAACAGCTCCTGCACCTCGGTGAGCCGATCCTCCAAGCCGGTGCGCGTGGAGAACACCGGCTCATTGTGCGCGAGCCGGTTGCGGAACTTCACCACGCGCGCAACCAGATCATGCACCCGCGCCCGCGCCGTACCTTTGGGAAATGCCCGATGCAGCATCGGGTTCCAGATCGTCGGCGTCCGCTCCGCGACCGTGAGATTCGACCAGAACCCGAACGTCAACGCCGCCACGACCTCCGCGTGCGTCGGTGCCGAACTCAGCCCCCGCTTCGCGTCCGCGATCCGGCCCAGGCTCGCCTGGTTCCGGCGATGCTGGCGGGCGCGGGCACGCTGCACGCCCTGCTCCAACCGGAACAACGGCGACTGCGCGTTGATCGCCCAATCGGGGAAGCGCCGCGACAACTCACGGTCGTAGGCGTTGCGGACAGCGATTTCGAGGTGCCCGACGTCCACGATCCCGGCAGCGGCGACACGCGAGTTCCACAGGTAGGTCTCCATCGCCAGGACATGGTCTCCGCCCGCCACCGCGAGGTAGCGCCGGTAGCGTGGCGCACTCAACCACCGCTCCGCCGGTACGGCATCGAGCGAGCGCGGTGGTTCGGACACGCCTGCTATCCTAGGTACATCGCCCCGCGGGAACCGTCCTCTGTCTAGCCTCGGCTAGTTAGGCACCGCGGGGCTTTGTTCTGCCTGCACGAACTGAACCGCAGTGGACTGAAACCGCGTGGACGCGCGCGATCACGGGTGAGTGCGTTTACCGAACCTCGGCGTAGGCGCGTCCCGCGCCCCGACCGATCCTGCGGTGGCCGCAGAGGCTGCGGCAATACGATTGAGCGGTGACAGAGCCCCGCACGACCGCCGAGCGCCTTGTTCGCCGCTTCGCGCGCGAGACGAACCTCATGATCGCGGGTCGCGGCTTCGACGTGGTCGGATCGGATGCGGTGGCCGTAGAACTCCGGGAGCTGATCACTGCGCTCGGTGGGCATCTCCGCTCCGGTGTCGACCGCATCGATCAACCCGCGCAGCGCCGCACCGCGGCGGAGCGGGTGGCCGCCGCCGGGGCCCACATGCCCGTGTCGACGCTCATCGCGGCACGCCTGCGCGAAGAAGGCACCGTGCGCGGCATCCGCATCGGCATCGCGATGGTGCTCGAACCGAAGACCGCCCAGCTCGCTCTGCTGCTGCGCGATGCCGGCGCCGACGTCGCCGTCTACGCGCACCCCGACGAGATCGATGTCGAGGTCGCCGGAGTGCTGCGCGAACGGGGCATCCCCGTCGACGGCGATCCCGGGCTGGGCGGGGCCGCAGAGCGCGCCGCCGCCGTGGCCTTCCTCCGTCGCGGCTTCGACCTGCTGCTCGACGACGGTTCGCACCTCATCCGGCTCGCCCACGAAGAAGGGCTCGCTGAAAGCCTGCGGGGCGCTGCGGAGGAGACCACGAGCGGGCTCGCGCCGCTGCGGCTCATGCACCAGCGCGGGCTCCTGCGCATCCCCGTGATCGCCGTCAACGACGCCGCCATGAAGACCTCGTTCGACAACCGCTACGGCACAGGGCAATCGTGCGTCTTCGCGATCGCCGACGTGCTCGATGCGGCGGGCATCGGCCTCAGGGACCAACCAGCCGTCGTCATCGGCTACGGGCCCGTCGGCGAGGGCGTCGCCGCGCACCTGCGCGCGTTCGGTGCCGAGATCGCCATCGCCGAGACCGACCCGGTCCGGGCCCTCAAGGCCGTGCACGACGGGCTCCGCTCCGCCCCGCTCGCCGAGATCGCACCAGGCTCACTCGTCATCTCGGCGACCGGAGCTGCGCACACCATCACCGCAGACGCACTGCAAACAGCGAAGATCGTCGCGGTCGCCGGCGGCGTCCCCGGCGAGGTCGACGACTCGGTCCTCACTCCCACAGGCGCCCCGCACCTCGACCGCTCGGAGCACGGGGCGCTCGTCATCGCCCGTGGCAACGGCGTCAATCTCGCCGCAGGCGAGGGGAACCCGATCGAGATCATGGACCTCTCCTTCGCCGTGCAGCTCGGCGCCGTCGAGCAGCTGCTCAGCGCAGGGCTCGCCGCCGGCCTGCATCCGCTCGCCGCCGAGGCCGATGACGCCATCGCACGGGCCGCCCTCGCGGCCCGTGGTGCACGCATCGACACCCGCAGCCGCGAGCAGCAGGACGCGCAGGACGAATGGCGCTCCCGCCGCTACCTCGGAGCATCCTCATGACCACCGTCTACTCCGCCGGCCTCGTCGTCCCCGTCACCGCCCCGCCCATCGTCGACGGCGCCGTCGCCGTGCGAGACGGACGCATCATGCACGTCGGGGAGCGCAGCTGGGTGCTGCGCTCCCTCGCCGAACGCGGCGTCGCGCACGACGAAGTGCACTGGCCAGGCATCCTCACACCCGGCCTCGTGAACGCCCACACCCACCTGCAGTACACGGGCATGGCCGAGGTCGGCCGCGGTCAGTACGCCGGCTTCGACGACTGGGTGCGGGCATTCGACCCGGTCTACGAGGCGGGCAGGGACTGGAGAGCGGATGCTGCAGCAGGCGCCGATCTGGCGGTGAGAAGCGGCACCACAGCCCTCGCCGACGTCGTCACCGATGTCGACGCCGCCTCGGCGCTGCACGATGCGCGGCTGCACGGCATCACCTACTGGGAGGTGATGAGCTGGACCAACGCCGACTGGGCTCGCACCGGACGCACGCAGGTCGAGCGGGCGCTGGACGCCCTGCCGACCCCACCGGGCACCGGGCTCTCCCCGCACGCCCCCTACTCGCTCGACATCGAGCCGCTGCTGGAGATCCCCGACATCGTGCGCGAGCGCGGCGGGCGCATTCACATCCACCTTGGCGAAGCCGCCTTCGAAAGCGAGTTCGCGCACGAGCATCCGCAGGCCTGGCACACCGCGGGGCTTGGGAGCTTCCAGGAGCTGCGCAGCGCCGGGTTCGGCACCAGCGCCACCGAGTTCGTCGACCAGCTCGGCGTTCTGGGCCCCGACTGCCACATCGCGCACGGCGTCTACATGACCGCTCGCGACCGGGCGATCCTGCGCGAACGCCGCACCACCGTCGCCCTCTGCCCCCGCTCGAACGCCGTGATCGGACTGGAGGAGCCGCCCATCGCCGCGTACCTGCGCGAGGGCAGCCCGATCGCCGTCGGTACAGACTCGCTGTCGTCGAGCCCCTCGCTCGACGTGCTCGCCGACGTCGCCGAGCTCGCCCGCATCGCCCGCTCGCAGGGCTACACCGACCGCGATCTGCACGCCAGGCTCCTCGGGGCCGCGACCGTCGGCGGCGCTCACGCCATGGGCATCGACGTCGGCCCCGATCGCACCGGATACCTCGCCGTCGGCGCCCTCGCCGATCTCACGTTCTTCGACGTGCCGGCCGGGCCCGATGCGCTCGCCGAGCTCGTCGAAGCGGGGGCAGGGCGGGCGGTGGCCACGATCGTCTCCGGCGAGGTGCGCTGGGCGCGCGAGGATTTCCCGGGTGGTGAGCGCCCTTCGTCTCGTCGCTCCGCTCCTCGCTCAGGAACCGGGGGGCGCCCGCCGACCGCCGAGCGGCTCGACCTCGCTCCTCACCCGGAGGGCGGTTGGTTCCGCCGCACCTGGACGAGCCCGATCGCCGTCGAGACGCCGGGCGGGCCGAGACCAGCCGGCACCTGCATCCATTACCTGCTCCAGCCGGGCGAGCGCAGCCAGTGGCACGTCGTCACGAGCGACGAGCTCTGGCTCTGGCACGGCCCTGGACGGCTCGAGCTGAGCCTCGGGGGCGACGGCGCCGAACCGGGAGAGGCGAGTACGATCGTGCTCAACGGAACGGATGCCGCGCAGGCGCTGGTCCCCGCGGGGGTCTGGCAGGCGGCCCGCCCGCTCGACGACAGCGAGGTGCTCGTGTCGTGCTTCGTGTCCCCAGGTTTCGACTTCGCCGATTGGCGGCTCGCCTCCTCGCCTACTCTTGATCAGAACCCGATCGACCCTTCGTGAGCCGGCAACCGAACACTTCTCAGGAGCAGCCCGTGTCCCGTACCCTTCGCCGCGTCGCGGCCGCCGCCGCCGCGGCCGTCGCCGCCCTCTCGCTCGCCGCCTGCGCGGGCACTCCCGCCGCCTCCACGTCCGCCGCAGCCGACGGGGAGCTGCAGACCGTCACCGCGGGCAAGCTCACCATCGCCACCGGCGAGCCCGATTACGAGCCCTGGTTCGTCGACGACGACCCGTCCAACGGCAAGGGCTTCGAAGGCGCCGTCGCGAACGCGGTCGCCGCAGAGCTCGGCTTCGACGCCGACGACATCGTCTGGGTGCGCACCGGCTTCGACGCCGCCATCGCGCCAGGACCCAAGGACTGGGACGTGAACATCCAGCAGTTCTCGGTGACCGATGAGCGCAAGAAGGCCGTCGACTTCTCGTCGCCGTACTACACGACCACGCAGGCCGTGGTGGCCCTGAACGACTCGGATGCGGCATCGGCCACCACTCTCGCCGAGCTCAAGGACGCCAAGGTCGGCGTCGCCGCAGGCACCACGAGCTACACGGTCGCCGAGGAGCAGCTGGGAGATGCGAACCTGAGCGTGTTCAACACGGTCGATGACGTCGTGCTCGCCCTGCAGTCCGGCCAGATCGACGCGCTCGTCACAGACCTCCCCGGTGCGTTCTACCTCACCGCGGCCGTGGTCGACGACTCCACCGTCACCGGTCAGTTCGAGGGCTCCGACGGCGGCGACGAGTTCGCCTTCGTGCTGCCGAAGGACTCCGCTCTCACCTCGGCGGTCTCCGACGCCGTCGATGCCCTTCGGGCGGACGGCACCCTCGACGCGCTGGTGCAGGAGTGGCTCAGCGACGCCGTTGACGTACCCGTCCTGCAATGACGAACCTCACCGCAGAGACGGCGTGGCAGCCGAGCGAGCTCGAGCTGTCGCGCCGCGCTCTGCGGCGCCGGGCGACCACCCGGTCCGTGCTGATCGCGTTCCTCAGCAGCGTCGTGCTGGTCGTGGTCGTCGGGATCGTCGTCGTGAACACCCCCGGCTGGGAGGTCGTGCGGCAGACCTACTTCAACCCGGAGATCGCGCTGCAGAGCGTCGGCCCGGTGTTCCAGGGCCTGCTCACGAACCTGCTCGTGCTGGTCGTCGCCGCCGTCGGCGTCGCGGTCCTCGGCACGCTGCTGGCCACCCTGCGGTCGCTGCGCGGCCCGGTGTTCTTCCCGCTGCGCGCGCTCGCCGCGGCGTACACCGACTTCTTCCGCGGCATCCCGTTGCTGATCGTGCTGTACCTGATCGGCTACGGCATCCCGGCCCTGATGATCTTCCCCCGCATGCCCCCGGCGTTCTGGGGAACCATCGCGATCGTCGTCACCTACTCGGCCTACGTCGCCGAGGTGCTGCGCGCCGGTATGGAGGCCGTGCACCCCTCGCAGCGGGTGGCCGCCCGCTCGCTCGGTCTCAGCCATGCGCAGACGCTGCGGATCGTCGTGATCCCGCAGGGTGTGCGCAAGGTCGTGCCCGCGCTCATGAACGACTTCGTCTCGATGCAGAAGGACGTCGGCCTCATCTCGGTGCTCGGCGTGATCGACGCCGTGCGCGCGGCCCAGCTGCAAGTCGCTGACACCTACAACTACACGCCCTACGTCGTGGCCGGACTGTTCTTCATCGCCCTCAGTTGGCCGATGATCAGGTTCACCGACGCTGTCACGGCGCGGCTGAACAGGCGCGAGCAGGCCGGAGGAGTCGTATGAGCACCCCTGTTATCGAGGCCCGCGGGGTGCGCAAGCGCTTCGGCGACCACGACGTGTTGCGCGGCCTCGACCTCGCGGTGGCCGAGCACGAGGTCGTCGTGCTGATCGGCGCATCCGGGTCGGGCAAGTCGACGCTGCTGAAGACCATGAACCTCATCGAGCGGGTCGACGACGGACAGATCTTCCTCCGCGACGAGGACATCACCGACCCCAGGGCGGATGCCGACGGCATCCGCGCCCGCATCGGCGTCGTCTTCCAGCACTTCAACCTCTTCCCGCACCTCACCGTGCTCGACAACGTCACCCTCGCGGCGCGCAAGGTGCACGGGTGGCGGGTGCCCGAGGCGCGGGCGCGCGGGCTCGCGCTGCTCGAGACCCTCGGCCTCGCGGCGAAGGCGGGAGAGTACCCCGACCGGCTCTCGGGCGGTCAGCAGCAGCGCGTCGCGATCGTGCGGGCCGTGCTCACCGAACCGGAGGTGCTGCTGCTCGACGAGATCACCAGTGCGCTCGATCCGCAGCTCGTCGGCGAGGTTCTCGACCTCGTGCGCGAGCTGAAGCGCCGAGGCACCACGATCGTCATGGCCACCCACGAGATGTCCTTCGCGCGCGAGGTCGCCGACCGCGTCGTGTTCCTCAAAGAGGGCGTGCTCGTCGAGCAGGGGCCGCCGGAGCAGATCTTCGACGCCCCGCAGCATCCGGCGACCGTCGAGTTCCTCGCGCGCGTGCGGTCATAGGGTGGTGGCAGCGCCCACCCCGCAGGCTGAGGAGATCGCATGACGCTGCTGGCCGGATTCTCGATCGCGCCGACCTGGATGCGTGCTCAGGCATGGCGCCGCGCCGATTCGCGGGTCGAGGAGCTGCTCTCGGGCGGGCCCATCATCGACGCCGTGCTGCGCGCCGAGGCCGCCGGGTTCGACATCGCCTTCCGCCCCGACGCGCTCACCCTGCCGCTCGAGACGATCGGCCGCGACCCCGCCCACCTCGGCCTCGACCCGATCGTGCAGGCGGCGCAGCTGGCGGGCGCCACCCGGCGCATCGGTATCGTCGTCACGATCTCGGCGACGTTCACCGAGCCGTATCCGCTCGCCCGGCAGCTCGTGTCGCTCGAGCACCTGGCGCCGGGGCGCATCGGCTGGAACGTGGTGACATCGCGGTCGGGCGACGAGCACTTCTCGATCGAGCGGCTGCCCGATTCGGATGCTCGCTGGCGGCGAGCCGGAGAGCTCATCGACGTGGTCGAGTCGTTGCGGTCAGGGTTCCCGATGGCGGCGATGCGCTTCGATCGCGACGCCGGGGTGCTCGTCGATCAGGAGCGCATCCGTCCGAGTGCGCACAGCGGCGAGAACTTCCGGGTCGCGGGCCCGCTCCCGCTGCCTGTGCCGACGCCGAGGCCGCTGCCGTTGATGGTGGCGGGCGGAGGAGAGGCGACGATCGCGCTCGCCGGGCGCCGTGCCGACGCGATGTTCGCGTCGGCGATCGAGGCCGAATCGGGCGTCGCCCAGCGCGCGGCGATCAGGGAGGTGGCGAGGGCCGCAGGGCGGACGGATGCTCCGCTGCTGCTGCCCGGCATCTCGCTGCTGCTGGCCGATACCCCCGCCGAGGCGGAGGCGATCGAGCGCGACACCTATCCGCTCGCGCTGGGGCGCCGCGGGACCGGACCGCACTGGTCGGTGGTGGGCACGGCGGATGACGCCGTGGCGGCCATCGTCGAGCGCGCTCGGGCGCGCGCACTCGACGGGTTCATCGCGTTTCCGGTGGGGTCGTGGCGCTCCGTCGAACTGCTGTGCGACGAGGTCATGCCTCGTCTGCGCGCGCTCGGCCTCGTCGGCGAGGCCGAAGGCCCGTTCGCCGCCTGAGGGCGCCCCCGGCTGTGTCCGCGGCAGGCTGGTCGGCTCGTCGCCGCGGGCGGGAGGCTACGCTGACGGTCATGGCCCACAGCATCCGCATCGTCTACTGCACGCAGTGCTCCTGGATGCTCCGCGCGGCATGGGTCGCGCAGGAGCTGCTCAGCACCTTCCAGGAGGAGCTGCGCGACGGCGGGGCGACCCTCGTGCCTGGCACGGGCGGAATCTTCGAGGTGCATGCCGACGGCGAGCGGATCTGGTCGCGAGCGGAAGACGGTGGCTTCCCCGACATCGTCGAGCTCAAGCGGCGGGTGCGCGACGTCATCGCCCCCGATCGGGCGCTGGGGCACGCCGATCGTGCGGCGGCGCGGGCAGCGGACGCCTGATCGGGGCGATCAGGAGCGCACGCCCCGCACGATCAGCTGCACCGCGAACCAGATCTCGAAGGCGAACACGGGCACGGCGCAGAGCCCGGCGATGGTGCCGTTCAGCGGGATCGCGCCGAGCAGCTGCGCCGTGTTGCTCGCGAGCACGATCGTCCCGCCGGCGATGCCGAGCACGGCGAGCGGGCGCGGCACGGCGCGCGAGCCGAGCAGCAGCCATCCGAGCACGATCGTGTTGACGCTGATCACGAGCCCCTGACCGAGGAGGAACGCCGCCGTGTGCAGGCGCTCCAGGTCTGCCGAGCCGTCCATCGCCATGGCGAGCATCGGCAGCGCGCCCGCGAGGATCGTCGCCGCTTCGAGGGTGCGCAGCAGCGCGAATGCCGCGGCGTGCGCCGGCCCCCGCTCGCGCAGCAGGATCCAGAGCAGGATGCCGGTGCCCAGGCATCCGATCGCCAGGCCGAACTCCAGGAGCACGCCGAGGCGGGGGAGCCCGTTCCCGTAGGCGATGACGGCGGTGACCGAGGTGACGTGGGTGGTCAGGTACAGGATGCCGGCGGCGCGAGCGTACGTGCGAGGGGTGCTGTTCATGGGTGCCTCTCTGGGTATACGGCGTATACCTCTTACCTTCGAGATTAGGTCTACGCTGTATACATGTCAACCTCCCGCACCCCGCTCGACCGTCTGCGGGTGATCGATGCGGCGATCGCGCTGGCCGATGACGACGGCCTCGACGCGACGACCATGCGCCGGCTCGCGGACCGGCTCGAGGTCACGCCGATGGCGCTCTACAAGCACGTCGGCTCGCGGGAGGATCTCATCGATGGCATGGTCGACCGGCTCGTGGGCGCACTCCCTCCGGCATCCGCCTCCAGCGAGCACTGGCAGACCGCGCTGACGGCGCGGATCATCGCCGCCCGTGCCGCGCTGGGCGTGCACCCCTGGGCGCAGGACGCGATCGAGACGCGCACGCTCGCGAGTCCCGTCGTGCTCGGCTACATGGACTCCCTCATGGAGATCATGTTCGCCGGGGGCCTCTCGGCCGACCTCGTCCACCACGGCATGCATGCGCTGAGCACGCGCATGTGGGGGTTCACCCGCGACGTCATGCCCACCCCTGCGGTGCCGGACGATCCGGCCGCGCGCGACGCGGCGCTCGCCGCGTTCCAGTCGGCGTTCCCGGCGATCGTGCGGATGGCGACCACGGCGTCGCACGCCGGCTCGTCCTGCGACGACGACGCCGAGTTCCGTTTCGCGCTCGACCTGCTGCTCGACGGTCTCGAGCGCCGGCGGGCCGCGGGGTGGATGCCGGGGTGATCGCCGTCGTCATGTCAATGCGGCAAAGACTCCTCTGCGCGGAGGCTTTGCCGCATCCGCTTCCTGTGATTCGAGGAATGGCATGACCGGATGCCGGGGGGAACGCCTGCGGGCGATGCTGGTCGCCGTGGCGCTCGTCGTTCCGTTGTCGCTGGTTGGATGCGCGACGACGGCCGTCGGCGCGTCCGCCGGGGCGTCGCCCGGTGCCGGGGTGCCGAGTGCGGGGGCGGCGGGTGCGGGGGTGCCGGCGCCGAGCACGAGTCCGACGGCGGCGTGCCCGCTCATCGAGGGCGTCGAGCCGCCGCCCGACTGCGTGCCCTACGACCCCGATCACGCGATGGCGCAGAACGACGTCTACCGTCAGCGGATGGACCTGTCCGACGGCGAACGGGAGGCCGCTGAGCGCGCGATCGCCGAGGTCTCGCCCGCGCTCGACGCGCTGCGCGCGGGTAACGGCGTGACCGCGGATGCCGTCGAGGCCGCACTGGAGGACGCGGGTCTCGCCGATGCGCAGGCACGCGGCGACGAGCGGGTGGTGGCCTTCGCCGCGTACGGCCCCGAGGGCGGGTGCGTGTTCGGCGAGGTCTCAGCGGAAGCGCTGCGCATCGAGGCGGGCGGCTACATCATGGACGGCGGATGCCTGCCGGCGCAGTGACCGCCGCCGTGCCGGCGTCCCGGCATCCGTTCCCGGCATCTGTTCCTGGCATCTGTTCCCGATCTCCGTTCCCGGCATCCCGACGGCTGGCCCGGGTCTGCTCTGGGAGCCGAGGTCTGCGCTGGGGGTGGAGGCTGCCTCGGAGGCGGCGTCCTGCGTCCGTGGCGGATCGGCAGGCGCATCGGTGCTCACCGTGCGACGCGTGGGGTGCTCACCGTGTGACGCGTGCGGTGCGCCCGGCGAATGTGACGAGGTCGCCGTCGTGCAACTGGCGTCCGCGGCGGCGCTCCTCTTCGCCGTTGACGCTCACGAAGCCGTCGATGATGGCCTCCTTCGCGTCGCCGCCGGTGTCGATGAGTCCCGAGAACTTGAGGAACTGACCGAGGCGGATCATGTCGCCGCCGATGGAGACGTCGTCGATCGTGCTCATCCTTGAATGGTATCCGGGTGCAGCGGAGCGCCGTCAGCTCCGCGGATTCTGCGGCCGCGGGTCGGGCATGAGCGTGTCGACCTGAGGCTTCTCGTGCGCTTGCGCGCGGATCCAGACCACGAAGCCGACCGCTGTGAACACGCCGTAGAAGAGGTACATGAAGCCAGTCGCGTAGAACCCCGAGCTGAACAGCAGTGGCACGCCGACGATGTCGACCGCGATCCAGACGAGCCAGAACTCCGTCCAGCCCTTGGCCATGCCGTAGGTGGCCAGCAGCGATCCGACGAAGGTCCAGGCATCCGCCCACACGGGCTCCCAGGAGCCGAGCGCCCGGAAAAGGGGCGTCAGCGCGATCGTGCCGATCACGAGGACGAGCACGATGCCGATCCTCGCACCCCAGGGCGCCCAGCGCGGCGTGACCTGTCCGCCGTCGTCGCGGGCTCGGCGCCAGCGCACCCAGCCGTAGATCGCGACGGTGATGAACATCACCTGGCGTCCCGCCTGGCCGAGCAGGTTCGGCAGCTCGTGATCGGGGTTGAGGATGGTGCCGAGGAAGACGGTCAGCAGCAGCAGATTGCCGACGATGCCGACCGGCCACGCCCACACCCTTCGGCGCATGCCGCCCAGCGCGCTCGCGAGGCCGAAGACGTTGCCGACGACCTCGCGGATGAGCAGCGTCTGTCCGCCCGGGAGCATCCAATGGGAGTTGAAGAGGTCGACGAGCCAGGTGAAGACGCTCATGCGGAGGGGGCGCCGGGCGCGGGGCCCGGAGCCGGGCTGTCGTCGAGGACGAGCTGGAGGAGGGAGAGGTCGAGCCAGCGCCCGAACTTCTCGCCCACCTGGGGGAGGCGTCCGGTCTCGGTGAAGCCGAGCCGCTCGTGCAGCGCGATCGAACCGGTGTTCCCGCTCTCGATCGCTGCGACGATGACGTGCAGGCCGGCTTCGCGGGCCCGAGAGATGAGCGCGGTCATGAGCGCTGTTCCGATGCCGCGTCCGTGCTCGCCGTCGCGCACGTACACGGAGTTCTCGACGGTGCGTCGAAAGCCGCTGAATGCACGCCACGGACCGTACGACGCGTAGCCGAGGAGGTCGTCTGACCCGTCGACGGCCACGATCACGGGGAAGCCCTCGGCGCGCCGCTGCGTGAGCCAACCGGCGCGCTCGTGGACGTCGACGAGCGCCTCGTTCCAGATGGCGGTGGTGTGCTCCACCGCATGGTTGTAGATCGCCGTGATGGACGCGAGATCGGCCGTCTCGGCGTCGCGGATCGTCACGGGTTCCCTGGATGGCGCAGGTTCTGCGGTGTGCACGGCGTCTCCTCTGCGCTTCGGGTGCGCGAGCCCGACGTTAGCAGGGGAGCGGATGCCGGTGCATCTCCACGCTCGACGGCGCGAGGAACAGCGGTGCCGGAAGGGCTGTCGGCAGGATCGGTGCCGGCCCGGTCGTTGCAGGGTCGGTGCCCGCCAGGCCGTCAGAAGGATCGGTGCCGATCCGAGCGTCGGCAGCACCGATGCAGTCCCGGTGATCCGAAGCATCGAGGAGCCCGTAGCCGATGCTGTCGTCTCCTCTCAGCGGATGTCTTCTCTCAGTGGCTGTCTCCTTTCAGTGGGTGTCTCCTTTCAGGCGCTGCCTCCCTTCATTTCAGGGGCTGTCTTCTTTCAGATAGGGCCCGTCTCCTTCCACACGGGGGTTGTCTCTATCAGGGGGCGTCCTTTCACAGAGCGGACGCGCAATGCATCGCCGGTATCGACGTCGACACGGTCGTGCAGGTCGCGACCAGCGACCTGGCGGTGCGGCTTCGCACGCCGGCCGTGCGGGACTTGTCGGTGACGGCGACGATCGGCGGCGACGATCCGCTGGGAGGAGAAGATCCGCTGGGAGGAGAAGATCCGCTGGGAGGAGAAGATCCGCTGGGAGGAGGGGGAGATCGTGCTCCCTGACGCCGGGGGCAGCCGAGCACAGCGCACGTCATCGCTGATCCTGCGACGAGCAGGTGGTGGGCGGATGATCTCCGTGCCCACCGTCCGACCGACGGCGGGCGAGGCGGAAGCTGTGTCGTGAGCGTTCGCTCACGGACGCGTAGAGGTGCCGGAGAAGCCCTGGACGCACACCGCAGCCATCGCCGAGCGCTGCGCCGGCTCGTCGGCGCGGGCGCCTCGGATTGACGACGGAGAGCTCGGAAGGCGAGCCGAATGTAATCGAAGAAAAGTTCGAGATAGGTCTTCACGGGTACGAATATATGTTCTAAGCTGAAGCCATGGCAACCCCACTTCTCGATTCCTTCCACGCGGCAGTCGCTCGCGTCGATGAGGCGTGGGCGTGCGCTGAATCCGCGGCGGCGCTGACGCGCGCGCAACTCGTGCAGGCCAGTGAAGCGATGGCAGTGCTGCAGCGCCTTCTCGGCGGTCTTCGCGCCGAACTGGCGGCCGCCATTGCCCATGAATCGAGAGTGGAGCTCGGCTCGGGTGGCCTTGCGAAAGAGCAGGGTTTCCGCACCGCGTCGGCGATGATCGCGGCGGCAAGTGGCAGTTCGACAGGCGATGCGGCACGTCTGATCAATGTCGGCGAAGCCACGGCGCCGCGTACGAATCTGCTCGGTGAACCGCTTCCGCCGAAGTATCCGGAGATTCAGCGGGCACTTGCCGAGGGCGTCCTGGGCATGGAGGCTGCGGCGGCCATCGTCGGGCTTCTCGATCGCGTCGGGTTCAAAGCCGGCACCGAACGAGTGAGCGAGGCCGAGCGGCTTCTCGTCGAGCGGGCGCCGGGGCTCTCGCTCGATGAGGTGCGCAAGCTCATCGCGCGAGCCGAAGCCTGGCTCGATCCTGACGGCGTCGCGCCGCGTGAAGACGAGGTGCGCGGTCAGAGATCGTTGACGATGTTCGAGCGCAACGGCGCTCTGCACGTGAACTTCCGCACGGACGCCGCGTCGGGGGCAGCGGTGAAGGCGGCGATTCAGGCGCACGTCTCGGCGACGTTCCGCGCGCGACGCGACGCTCTCGATCCGCAGGCTCTCGATGCGGACCACCGGTCGGTGGCGATGGTCCAGGCCGACGCCCTCGTCGACATCTGCAGTCACGTCGCCGGGTGCGATAACGGGGGCTTGCCGATGCCGGGTGCGACGGTCGTCGTCCGCGTCAACCACGATGAGCTCGTCTCGGGCGCAGGATCGGCGAGGATCGACGGCACGGATCAGCCGATCAGCATCAATGCCTGCCGCAGGTTGGCGGCCGGTGGGGGAGTGATCGCGGCCGTGCTCGCATCAGACGGCGAGATCCTCGACTGGGGACGGGAGAAGCGGCTCTTCACGCGGGCACAGCGGCTCGCGCTCGTCGAGCGCGACGGCGGCTGCGTGATGTGCGCGCTTCCTCCGCAGATGACGAAGGCCCATCATCTGCGATGGTGGGCGAGGGATGCCGGACCCACCGACCTGTCGAACGGGGTTCTGCTGTGTGAGAGCTGTCATCATCGCATCCACGAGAACGGGTGGGATATCGAGGTCGACGGCACGGGGGTGTCCGCGCGAGTGTGGATCATTCCTCCACCTCACGTCGATCCGTTGCGCACCCCGCGCCTCGGTGGAAGAGCGCGCTATGACATCGCGGCCTGAGTGGTCCTGTCTTGCGTTCGTCCTGCCCTGCGTGTCAGGGTTGGGTGAGTCCACCGGTTCGTAGCAAGTCCGCCCGCAGGGCGAGTTGAAGGATTACCTGTTTCGATGAGTTTGAGTTCCTCGGTCGCGCTGGTCGCGATGGATGATGGAGT
>NZ_JASGCY010000025.1:0-29138 GCF_047607465.1 Microbacterium sp.
CTCCTCGCCCTCGCCCGACGCCGCGTCGACGTCCTCTGGGCACTCCTGCGCGACAACCGAACCTTCACGATCGACAGCCCAACGAAGACCGCAATCGCGGCTTGACAACTTCATTGAGACTCCTTCGAGCACAGGACGGATGCCACCAGCGTAATCGCGGTCAGCCCTGCTCCCAGACGCGGGCGGTGAAGGCCTCCATGCGGCGGCGCGTGCCGTCGAGGCGGAAGTCGACCTGGCCGGCGGCTCGGACCTCGTTCGGAGCGAGCGGATGGGCGAGCCGCACGTTCTCGTGACACGACAGGTCGGCGCACATGTACGTGCCCACGGCGTCGCCGCGCTCCCCCGCCTCGCCGGTGCGACGTGCGGAGAACATCGCGACCTGGTTGCCGGGCTGCATGGTGTGGCAGATGTTGCACATGCCGGATCGGCCGCGTCCGGGCTCGGAGACCCGCAGCACGACGCCGCGGATCCGCCCGTCGTGCTGGGTGAGGACGTACCCGCGCTTGCCGGCGCTGGGGTCGCGCCAGGCGAAGAAGTCGAGGTAATCCCAGTCCACGAGCACGAAATCGTGCGGCATCTCCATGATCCGCAGATCATCGGCATCGGCGTTGACGAACGACGAGCGGACGTCGGCCTCGGTGAGCGCGCGCATCGCTCCAGTCTATTCAGCGCGGGAGGAGCCGGATGCTGCGCCGCCCGCCCTCGCGTCGCCCCCCGCGCAGCGGGACGGCGGTCACACGGAAGCGACGCCGACCCGCTCGACGCGCACCTCTCCGCCGACGCCGGCGATGGAGAGCACGCGCCCCTGCTGCGGCGCGATGAGATCGGTGAGCACGCGGGTGCCGCCGTCGGCGAAGACCTCGATCGAGGCCCGGTCGAACCAGATCACCAGCTCGAGGACGTGCCCGCCCGTGACCGGCATGGTCTCGATGCTCCCGAAGCTCTCGTGCACCTCGTCGGCGCCGTGCCGCCGATCGAGGGCGACCGTGCGCGCGCCGCGGTCGTACGCGAGCACGACGCCCCCGGCATCCGCATCGTCGCCGCCCAGCCGCAGGACGAAGCCCGAGGCGTCCTGCGTGTCGACGCGCACGACGATGCGTCCGGCATCCGGCAGCGACCCGAGATCCACCGCGGCTGCGGCGACGATATCGTGCGTCACGCTCTCCTCGCCCACGGCGGCCGCGATCGGCTGCTGGCGCAGCCGCAGCCGCCCGTCGACGCGCACCAGCGAGATCCGCCGGGGCAGCGTCATCATGCCGTGCGTGAGCGGCCCGCCGACGAACGGCAGGTACTTCGAGTAGTCCCAGTTCGACATCCACGCGATGAGGGTGCGGTCCTCGCGGGCGAGGCCGTCGAAGGTCACCCCCGCGTAGCAGTCCCTCCCGAAGTCGAGCCAGTCGATCGCCTCGCCGGTCGCCTCGGGGTCGGCGGTGAAGGTCACCCCGTCGAAGCGTCCGATGACGTACTGCGTGCCGGATCCGCCCGCGATGCCGCCAAGGTTCAGGCTGATGAGCAGGACCCAGCGCACGTCGGTGGGGTCGCCGTCCACCGCCAGCGGGAAGAGGTCCGGGCACTCCCACACGCCGTCGACGGCCCGCTCCGGGCCGAAGCTCGACAGGAACGTCCAGCGGGTCAGGTCGTCGGAGCGGTACAGGAGCACCTGCCGATCGGTCGCCTCCACGGCGGCCATCACCCAGTAGCTGCCCGCCGGCCCCTCGTAGCGGAACACCTTCGGGTCGCGGAACTCCCCCGTGCCGCGGTCGAGCACGGGGTTGCCGGCGTACTTCGTCCAGGTGAGCCCGTCGTCGACGCTGAACGCGAGCGACTGGCGCTGCCGGCTCGGGTGGCGCGAGGCGTGCGTGAACAGCGCGACGAGCGCAGGGGCGTCCGCCGCCCCCAGCCCCGAGGTGTTGCCCCGGTCGACGACAGCGGATCCCGAGTAGATCTCACCGTCGTCGTCATGGCGGATCGCCACCGGGTGGTGCTCCCACTCGATGAGATCGGGGCTCGACGCGTGCCCCCAGCTGAGGTGATCGTGGATCACCCCGTCGGGGTTGCACTGGTAGTAGAGGTGGTAGCGGCCCCGGTGGAAGACCAGTCCGTTCGGGTCGTTGATCCAGTTGCGCTCCGGTGCGAAGTGCAGGAGGGGACGGGGTGCGGGGGCGTCTGTCACTTGCCTGCTCCCGCGGTGAGTCCTTCGCGCAGCGGCTTCTGCCCGAAGATGAACACCAGCAGCGCGGGGACCATCGACAGGATCACACCGGCGAGGACCGTGGACACGCTCCCCGAGCCGAGGTTGCCCTGCAGGGTGACCAGGCCCAGCGGGAGTGTGAAGTTCTGCTCGCTGATCGTCATGATCAATGGTCGGAAGAACTCGTTCCAGTGGTAGTTGAAGGCGAGGATGCCGACGATGGCCAGTCCCGGCGTCGCCAGCGGCAGGTAGATGCTGAAGAACACCTTCCAGGGGCCGGCGCCGTCGATCTCCGCGGCTTCGGCGAGCTCGGCCGGCAGTCCCATGAAGTACTGCCGCATGAGGAACGTGCCGAACGCCGTCGGCAGCATCGGGATGATGAGGGCCAGCAGCGTGTCGGCCAGGCCCATGCCGCGCACGAGCATGAAGACGGGGACGATCGTCACCTGCATCGGCACCATCATGGTGGCGAGGATGAGGCCGAACAGCACCTTCTTGCTGCGGAACTCGAAACGGGCGAAGACGTAGCCGGCCATCGCCGCGCTGAGCATCTGCCCGACGGCGATGAGCAGCGTGACCAGCGCGCTGTTCCAGGTGTACAGCCACACCGGGATCTTGGTGAAGACGTCGGCGAAGGCGCCGAAGCCGGGTTCGATCGCGCCCGTGTCGATGTTCGACGGGGTGAGCGCGGTGATGAGCGTCCACGCCACGGGGGCGATGGTGAAGAACGCGGCGACGATGAGCAGGGCGTACTTGCCCGCCGATCCTGCCCGGCGCAGCGGCGAGCGCGTGGTGACGGCGTCGATGGTGGACATCTGGGACCTCATCCGTAGAAGACGAAACGCTTGCTGAGCTGGAACTGGATGGCGGTGACGACCATGATCAACAGGGTGAGCACGATGCCGATCGCCGAGGCTCCGCCGAAGTCGAGCTGCTGGAAGGCGGATTCGTAGATCACCATCACCGCGGTGCGGGTCTCGTCTCCCGGTCCGCCGCGGGTGAGCACGTAGGGCTGGTCGAAGATCTGCAGGGCGCTGATGATCGCCATCACCGAGGCGACGAGCATCGTCGGGCTGACCAGCGGCAGGGTGATGTGTCGGAACTGGCTCCATCCCGTCGCGCCGTCGATCGACGAGGCCTCGTAGACCTCCTTCGGGATCGCCGAGACGCCGCCGATGAAGAGCAGGAAGGTGAACCCGAAGTTCTGCCACACGTACACGAACAGCACGACGACCTTGGCGCCGAACCCGGTCGTGAGCCAGCCGACCTTGCCGATGCCGACCCATCCGAGGATCTGGTTGACGAGGCCGAACTCCTGGTTGAAGAGATAGGCCATGATCAGCGAGACGGATGCCGCGGAGAGGATCAGCGGGAAGAACAGCGCCGAGCGGAAGAAGGTGCGCAGCCAGTTCGGCATCTTCGACTGCACGAGGATGGCGAGGCCGAGGGCCACCGCCAGCTGGACGACGACGGCCACGACGACGAAGCCGATCGTATTGAGGAACGACACCCGCACCGTGGGGTTGGTGGCGAGGTTGACGAAGTTCTCGCCGCCGACGAACTCGGGCGCGGTGATGATGTCCCAGCGGAAGAAGGCGAGCACGAACGAGCCGATGATCGGCACGAGGCTGAACAGGCCGAGACCGATGATGGTCGGCGCGAGGAAGACCCAGATCAGCAGCCGGTTGCCCCGGCGCTTCTCGGGGGTCGGCTTCGTGCCCTTGGGCACCGTCATGGCCCGGGTGGACTGGGTCGCGGTCGATACGGACATGGTCAACGTCCCTTCAGGGCGAGCTCGAGGTCGCGCTGCATGGTCTCAAGGCCCCGGCGCACGCCGCTCTGGCCGTTGGTGATCGTGGAGACGACGTTCTTCAGCAGCGCCGACTCCACGGCGGCCTGCTGCGGCGGCGCCGGCATCGGAGCCGTCGTCGGGAACAGGTCGAGCGTGTCGTAGAACACGTTCCAGTGCGCGGGGCCGACGCCGGCACCGTAGAGCTCGTCGTTGAGGGAGCGACGGGTGATCGAGGAGTCGGGCTTCGGATGGGCGATGCGCATGCCCTCGACCGAGGCGCAGTACTTGATCCACTCCCAGGCCTCGTCCTTGCGCTGCGCGGTCGCCATCATCGCGTAGCCGGCCGCGCCGAACTGATGCCGCTGGCTGCGCATCTTCGGGAAGTAGGTCACGTCGTAGTCCTCGTTGCGGAAGCCCGACTCCTTGAGACCCGACACCCAGTAGCCGCCGGCGGGGGTCATGCCCACCGATCCCGTGGAGAACAGCGCGACGAGCTCGTTGCCGCCGCCCTGCGCGGGGTTGGCCGCGAGACCCTCCGACACCATGCGCTGGAGCACCTCGAAGCTCTCGACCGTGCGGTCGTTGAGCGCGTCGGCGTTCTGCCAGAGGAACCCGCCGCCGCGCGGCTTCTCGTTCGGGTAGAACTTCTTCCAGAGCCAGTCGCCGCCCGAGGCCTTCTCCTCGGTGAGGAAGCTGGTGTCGTTGACGTAGAGCCAGGGCACGACGCCGCCCCAGAGGCGGTTGTTCCAAAAGTAGGGCAGGAAGTTGCCCTGACCGGACTTCTTCATGGCGCCGGCGACGGCGAAGAAGTCGTCCACCGTCCAGTGGTCGGCGGGCCGCTCGAGGCCCGCGCGGTTCAGCGCCGTCGTGTTGTAGTAGATGTTCGGGGCGTTGAAGTTGTCGGGCAGCTGGTAGAGGCTGCCCTTGTACATGAAGGCCTCGATGAGCGACGGATGCACGTCGTCGAAGTACTCCTGCATCTCGGCCGCGTCGCGCTGCACGAACTCGTCGAGCGGATAGGCCATCTGCTCGGCGAAGAGCTGGGCGCCCTCGGTGGCGACGACGACGACGTCCGGCGGGTTGCCCGCCGCGATCATCGTGAGGATCTTGGCGAAGAACGTGCTCCAGTCCTGACCCTGGATGGCGACGATGCGCACCGAGATGTCGGGGTACTTGAGCTGGAATCCGTCGACCAGCTTCTGCCGCGCGGCGGCGTCGGTGGCCGTGCCGAAGATCGCCACGGTCAGCGCGTCGTCACCGCGTCCGGGGATGTCGGCCCCGGTGAGTCGCGGCCAGGAGACCACGGTGCCGATCGCACCGAGGCCGAGCAGGCCGATCATGGCCCTTCGACTGAGCTCAACCACTGTGTTGTCCTCTTGTTCTCGCATCGCGTGTCCGGACGCAGCCCCCTCGATGCGCCACGGTGCTGAATTGATTCAGCATCCCGAAAATAGCATCCGATCCCGGCATGCACAAGGGTTTGTGCTGAAATGGTTCAGCGGGGAAGGGTAGAACGATGAGCGAACCGAAGTCGCGCCGTGTGACGCTGGCCGATGTCGCCGAGGCCTCGGGGATGTCGAAGTCGGCGGTGAGCATGATCCTCAACGATCGGCCGGGCACGCGACTGTCCGAGGAGGCGGTGAAGAAGGTGCGCGCCGCCGCCGCAGCCCTCGGCTACCGCCCCGATCCGCAGGCGCAGAGCCTGCGGCTCGGCCGCACGAAGTCGATCGGCTTCATCTCCGACCAGGTGACACTGACCCGATACGCATCGGCGATGATCAGCGGCGTGCTGGACGAGGCGAAGACGCACGAGCGCACCGTGCTCATCGCCGAGACCAGGGGCGAGCCCGACGAGCTCGGCCCTGCGGTCGACGCCATGCTCGATCGCCGGGTCGACGGACTGCTCATCGGCCTCATGTCGGCGAGGATGATCGACGTGCCGCCGCTCCCCCGCGGCGTGCCGCTGGTGATGGTGAACGGCCGGACCTCGAGGGACCACCCCAGCATCCTGCCCGCCGAGCGGGTCGCCGGCGGTGTCGTCGCCCAGCATCTCGTCGACGCCGGCCACCGCCGCATCGGCATCATCGGCGATGTGCTCCGGGTGATGGACGACCTGCGCGAGTCCGTGACGATCCCCGACCGCTTCGCCGGCATGCTCGGCGTGCTCGAGGGCGCCGGCATCCGCGCCGAGCGCATCGAGGTCGAGGCGTGGACGCCGTTCGAGGGCTACCGCGGCGCCCACCGGATGCTGGACGAGCACCCCGACCTGACCGCGATCCTCGCCTGCAACGACAACGTCGCCTTCGGCGTCTACCAGGCCTTCTTCGAGCGCGGCATCCGCGTCGGCGAGGACATCTCGGTGATCTCCTTCGACGACGAGGAGCTCGCCGAGTACCAGCGGCCGGGGCTCACCACGGCGCGGCTGCCCTACGAGGAGATGGGCCGCCGCGGCGTGCGGATGCTGCTCGGCGGCAGCGAGCCCGCCCACGAGCTCGTGCCGATGCCGCTCATCGTCCGCGACTCGGTACGGACGCCGGCATCCTGAGGCCCGCCGGGCCGGTTCCTGCCTGCCGGGCCGGTTCCGGCCTTCCTGCGGCGTGCCGTCTGCATGCCCGGATCCCGTCTGCATGCCGGGATCGGGGTTCCGGGCATGCAGACGGAATCTCAGCCGACGGACGGCACGCCGAGGAACGTCGGATGGCCGTCCGATCATCCCTCCGGGGACCCGCAGCGCATCCGTTAACGACTCAAGGCCCCGCTGGGCGAGGCCTTGAGAAATGGTGGCGAGTGAGGGATTCGAACCCCCGAAGTCGAAGACGGCTGATTTACAGTCAGATCCCTTTGGCCACTTGGGTAACTCGCCATTGCGCACCCGCCCGACTTGCTCAGCCAACCGGGGGCACGAGTGTCAATCATACTCGCCCGATGCGGTCCCGAGAAATCGAGCGTTCAGCTGCCGTAGACGCCCTTGTCGGCATCCGCCAGCGACTCGGGCGTGCGCAGCAGACCGCCTTCGGCCCGGCAGGTCGCCGCGGCGACGTCCATCGCGCGGACGAGCAGCGCCCGCCACTCCTCCAGGCTCTCCGGAATCCCTCCGGCGAGTGCGGCGGTGACCGCCGAGAGCGTCGCGTCGCCGGCTCCGACCGTGTCGACCACGGCGCCTGGGAGCGTCGAGATCGGAGCGCTGACGATGCCGGCGTCCGACTCGAGCACCGCGCCGGCCGCCCCCGCGGTGGCGAGCACCGCGCGCACGCCGAGCTGACGCAGTCGCGCGCGCAGCGCGTCGAGGTCGCCGTCGTAGAGCAGGTCGGCGTCATCGGCCCCGACCTTGACGATCGCGCTGTTCGCCGCGAGCCGCTCGAACCCGCGGACGAACTCGGCCCGGTCGCTGAGCATGCCGCTGCGCGGGTTGGGATCGATCGCGACGAGGGCGTCCCCGAGGGCGTCGGCGAGGGCGTCGACCTCGTCGACGCGATCGAACGGGAAGCAACTGGTCACCACGAGTCCGGCGTCGGCGATCGCCCGACGCGCCTCCTCGGAATAGCGGATGCTGCGCCGCTTGGCCGCCTCGTTGAAGACGTACTGCGGCTCGCCGCCGGCCGACTTCGTGACGATCGCGCGCGACGATCCGTTCGGGGCGGGGCTGGCGATCAGGCGCACGTCGTGATCGGCGAGGTACTCGCGGATGTGCCCGCCGGCGTCGTCGTCGCCCACCATCGCGATGAGCGTCGTCGGCACGCCGAGTCGGCGCAGCCCCACCGCCACGTTGAGGGCCGCTCCCCCGACGAGCTCCTTGACGCCGCCGGCATCCCTGATCTCGTCGATGAGCGCGTCCCCGATGACGACGGCGTTCACGGACGATGCAGACTGCGTGCTCATTCCGCCGAGAATACCGCCTGACGGGTCGCCCGACACGCGATCCCGGCCTATCGCGTCGGCCCACCCGGACGATACGGTGTCGCCATGAACGCTCGACTCGTCGCCGCCACCGCCGCGCTGCTGCTCATCGCCGGTCTCACCGCCTGCGCCCCGGCCGGATCCGGGACGGGATCGGGCACTTCGAGCGCTTCGCCGAAACCGGCCACGGCGTCGCCCTCGGCATCCGATTCGCCCACGCCGTCGCCCACCCCGACGACGAAGGCCGTCGCGATGCCCACGGACTGCCGGGCGATCCTCTCGGACGACGTCCTCGAGCAGCTCGGCGACACCCCACTGAACGACCCCGCCTTCGGGCCGTCGGGCGTGGGACCGGAGAGCGCGCTCACCTGCATCTGGGGCGATCCCGCCGCCGACACCACCCGGCTCGTGACGAAGATCACGAAGATGAACCGCGGCCCCGCTCTCGACATGCTCAACGCGCTCGTCGCCGATGAGGGCTTCAGCTGCTTCACGCCCGACGGCGGCACCCGCTGCGAGAAGACCTGGCCGAACGCGCAGTACCCGGTCACCGACGGACGCACCCTGTTCTGGCGCGACGGCGTGCTCATCGACACGCAGTACTCGAACCTCGCCCCTTCCGGCTACACCTCGAGCATCGTGGAGAAGCTCTTCGGCTGACGCACGGCGCTCCCCGCACGGCTCCCCGCGCACGACGAAGAAGGCCCCGGGCGATGCCCGGGGCCTTCTTCGTCATTCAGCACTCAGTTATAGGTGCCGGGGGTGATGTCGTCCGTCGAGAACGCGTCGAAGTCGACGTAGCCGAAGTCGCCGTCGGAGTACGCCCCGTCGGATGCGAAGATCCGGTTCGGGTAGCGCTCGCTCTTGGCCTCTTCCGTGGCCTCGACCGTGACGTTGCGGTACTTCGACAGACCGGTTCCGGCGGGGATGAGCTTACCGATGATGACGTTCTCCTTGAGACCGACCAGCGGGTCGCGCTTACCCTCCATGGCGGCCTGCGTGAGCACGCGGGTCGTCTCCTGGAAGGAGGCGGCCGACAGCCACGACTCGGTCGCGAGCGACGCCTTCGTGATACCCATCAGCTCCGGGCGGCCCGACGCCGGACGCTTGCCCTCGGCCACGGCCTCGCGGTTGATCTGCTGGTAGCGCTTCAGGTCGACCATCTCACCCGGCAGCAGCGTCGTGTCGGCGTGGTCGACGACCGTCACCTTGCGCAGCATCTGACGGACGATGACCTCGATGTGCTTGTCGTGGATCGGCACACCCTGCGAGCGGTACACGCCCTGCACGCCGCCGACGAGGTACTTCTGCACCTCGCGGGCACCCATGACGCGCATGACCTCCTTGGGGTCGAGCGTGCCGACCTGCAGGGGCTGACCGACCGTCACGTGCTGGCCGTCCTCAACGAGGAGCGTCGCACGCTTCAGCACCGGGTAGACGACCGGCTCGTCGCCGTTGTCGGGCGTGAGGATGACCTTCTTGGCCTTGTCGGTCTCGTCGATCGTGATGCGGCCGTCGGCCTCGGCGATCGGCGATGCACCCTTGGGGGTGCGAGCCTCGAAGAGCTCCTGCACACGGGGCAGACCCTGCGTGATGTCATCCGCAGAGGCCGAACCACCGGTGTGGAAGGTGCGCATCGTCAGCTGGGTACCGGGCTCACCGATCGACTGGGCCGCGATGATGCCGACGGCCTCGCCGATGTCGACGGTCTTGCCCGTCGCGAGCGAACGGCCGTAGCACTGCGCGCAGACGCCGACGGCGGAGTCGCAGGTGAGCACCGAGCGGACCTTGATGGTCTCGACGCCGGCCTCGACCAGCTTGTCGATGAGCACGTCGCCCACGTCGTCGCCGGCCGATGCGAGCACCTCGCCCGCCGCGTTCACGACGTCGGAGGCCAGGGTTCGCGCGAACACCGAGTTCTCGACATTCGCGTCGCGCACCAGCGTGCCGGTGGAGTCGGCCGCGGCGATCGGGAGCTCGAGGCCCTTCGACGTGCCGCAATCCTCCTCGCGGATGATGACGTCCTGCGAGACGTCCACCAGACGACGGGTCAGGTAACCCGAGTCGGCGGTGCGCAGAGCGGTGTCGGCGAGACCCTTGCGGGTACCGTGCGTCGCGATGAAGTACTCCGCCACCGACAGTCCCTCGCGGTACGAGGAGATGATCGGACGCGGGATGATCTCACCCTTGGGGTTGTTCACCAGGCCTCGCATACCCGCGATGTTGCGGATCTGCAGCCAGTTACCACGCGCGCCCGATGAGACCATCCGGTTGATGGTGTTGTCCGCCGGGAAGTGCGCCTTCATCGCGGCCTGGACCTCGTCGGTCGCCTCGGTCCAGATCTTGATGAGCTCCTGACGACGCTCGGCGTCGGTGGTGAGACCCTTCTCGTACTGCGACTGGACCTTCGCGGCCTGCTTCTCGTAGCCGGCGACGATCTCGGCCTTGTTCGGCGGGGTGAGGATGTCGCTGAGCGCGACGGTCACACCGGAACGGGTGGCCCAGTAGAAGCCGGCGTCCTTGATGCGGTCGAGCGCCGCGGCCGTCTCGACCTTCGGGTACTCCTCGGCCAGCTTGTTGACGATCTGCGACAGCTTGCCCTTGTCGGCGACCTCCCGCACGAACGGGTAGCCCTTCGGCAGCGTGTCGTTGAAGATCGCCTGGCCGAGCGAGGCGTCGACGAGACCGTGACGCTCGTAGCCCTCGGGCGCTTCACCCTCGAGGAAGGTGAGACCGGGGATGCGGATGCGGATCTTCGCCTGCAGGTCGAGGGTGCCCTCGTCCTTCGCCAGGATCGCCTCGCCGACGGAGCCGAACGCACGACCCTCACCGACAGCACCCTCCTTGACCGTGGTCAGGTGGTGCAGGCCGATGATCATGTCCTGCGAGGGCAGGGTCACCGGACGGCCGTCGGACGGCTTCAGGATGTTGTTCGAGGCGAGCATGAGCACGCGGGCCTCGGCCTGGGCCTCGACCGACAGCGGCAGGTGCACGGCCATCTGGTCGCCGTCGAAGTCGGCGTTGAAGGCCGCGCAGACGAGCGGGTGCAGCTGGATGGCCTTGCCCTCGACGAGCTGGGGCTCGAAGGCCTGGATGCCGAGGCGGTGCAGCGTGGGCGCACGGTTCAGCAGCACCGGGCGCTCGCGGATGATCTCCTCGAGCACGTCCCAGACCTCGGGACGGGTGCGCTCGACGGCGCGCTTGGCGGCCTTGATGTTCTGCGAGTGACCGAGGTCGATGAGGCGCTTGATGACGAACGGCTTGAACAGCTCCAGGGCCATCTGCTTGGGCAGACCGCACTGGTGCAGCTTCAGCTGCGGGCCGACGATGATGACCGAACGGCCGGAGTAGTCGACGCGCTTGCCGAGCAGGTTCTGGCGGAAGCGACCCTGCTTTCCCTTCAGCATGTCGCTGAGGGACTTGAGGGCCCGGTTGCCGGTACCGGTCACCGGACGGCCGCGACGGCCGTTGTCGAACAGGGCGTCGACGGCCTCCTGCAGCATCCGCTTCTCGTTGTTGACGATGATCTCAGGGGCGCCGAGATCGATCAGACGACGAAGACGGTTGTTGCGGTTGATCACACGACGGTAGAGGTCGTTGAGGTCGCTGGTCGCGAAGCGGCCACCGTCGAGCTGCACCATCGGGCGCAGCTCCGGCGGGATCACCGGCACGACGTCGAGGACCATCGCGGCCGGGCTCATGCCGGTCTCGAGGAACGAGTTCACGACCTTGAGGCGCTTGATCGCACGGATCTTGCGCTGGCCCTTGCCCTCGGAGATCTGCAGGTGCAGGCTCTCCGCCTCTGCCGCGAGGTCGAAGGCGGCAAGGCGGCGCTGGATCGCCTCGGCACCCATGTAGGCCTCGAAGTACTGACCGAAACGGTCCTGCAGCTCGTGGAAGACGTCGTCCTCGGGGCGGAGGGCACCGACCTCGAGCGTGCGGAAGTCCTCCCACACGCGCTCGAGCTTGGCGATCGCCTCGTCGGCACCCTTGCGGATGAGCGACATCTCCTTCTCGGCTGCGTCCTTGACCTTCTTCTTCTGGTCGGCCTTGGCGCCCTCGGCCTCAAGGGCCGCGAGCTCCTCCTCGAGCTTGGCGAGGCGGTCCGCGATCTTGGCGTCGCGGCGGTCGCCGAGCGTCTTCAGCTCGAGACGGATGTTGTTCTCCTGGGTGCCCAGGTCGCGGTGACGAGCATCCTCGTCGACCGAGATGACCATGTAGGCGGCGAAGTAGATGACCTTCTCGAGGTCCTTCGGCGCCATGTCGAGCAGGTAGCCGAGGCGCGAGGGCACGCCCTTGAAGTACCAGATGTGGGTGACGGGGGCGGCGAGCTCGATGTGGCCCATGCGCTCACGGCGGACGGAGCTCTTGGTGACCTCCACGCCGCAGCGCTCGCAGACGATGCCCTTGAAGCGCACGCGCTTGTACTTGCCGCAGGCGCACTCCCAGTCGCGGGACGGGCCGAAGATCTGCTCACCGAAAAGACCATCCTTCTCGGGCTTCAGGGTGCGGTAGTTGATGGTCTCAGGCTTCTTGACCTCACCGTACGACCACGCGCGGATGTGGTCAGCGGTGGCCAGGCCGATGCGAAGCTCATCGAAGGTTGTTGCGTCGAGCACTAGTTCTCCTGTGTCGGAATTCTTTGTGAGAAATCGGGGAGGCGGGCCGCCGCCGGGCGGCGGCCCTGACCTCAGATCTCGTCGATCGAGGCGGCCTCGAAGCGGCTGGAGATGTTGATTCCGAGCTCCTCCGCTGCGCGGAAGGCCTCGTCGTCGGTGTCACGCAGGTTGACAGCCGTGCCGTCGGCCGAGAGGACCTCGACGTTCAGGCAGAGCGACTGCATCTCCTTCATGAGCACCTTGAAGGACTCGGGGATGCCGGGCTCCTGGATGTTCTCGCCCTTGACGATCGCCTCGTAGACCTTGACGCGGCCGAGGATGTCGTCGGACTTGATCGTGAGGAGCTCCTGGAGGGCGTACGCGGCGCCGTAGGCCTCGAGGGCCCAGACTTCCATCTCACCGAAGCGCTGACCGCCGAACTGCGCCTTACCACCGAGCGGCTGCTGGGTGATCATCGAGTACGGGCCCGTCGAACGCGCGTGGATCTTGTCGTCGACCAGGTGGTGCAGCTTCAGGATGTACATGTAGCCCACCGAGATCGGCGCAGGGAACGGCTCACCCGAACGGCCGTCGAACAGCTGCGTCTTGCCCGACGAGTCGATCAGGCGCACACCGTCGCGGGTCGGGAGCGTCGAGTCGAGGAGACCAGCGATCTCCTCCTCGCTCGCACCGTCGAACACCGGGGTGGCGACCTTGGTGCCCGGGGCTGCCTCGAAGGCGTCCTTCGGGAGCTTCGCAGCCCACTCGGGGGTGCCCTCGACCTTCCAGCCCTGCTTGGCGATCCATCCGAGGTGCGTCTCGAGCACCTGGCCGAAGTTCATTCGACCGGGGATTCCGAGCGGGTTCAGGACGATGTCGACCGGGGTGCCGTCGGCGAGGAACGGCATGTCCTCCACCGGCAGGATCTTCGCGATGACGCCCTTGTTGCCGTGACGGCCGGCGAGCTTGTCGCCCTCGGTGATCTTGCGCTTCTGGGCGATGTAGACCACGACGCGGCGGTTGACGCCGGAGCCGAGCTCGTCGTCGCCGTCCTCGGCGTTGAACTCCTTGACGGCGATGATCGTGCCCTGCTCGCCGTGCGGCACCTTCAGCGACGTGTCACGGACCTCGCGGCTCTTCTCGTTGAAGATCGCGCGGAGCAGGCGCTCCTCGGCGCTCAGCTCGGTCTCGCCCTTCGGGGTGACCTTGCCGACGAGGATGTCGCCGGGGCGGACCTCGGCGCCGATGCGGATGATGCCGCGCTCGTCGAGGTCCTTCAGCAGCTCCGGGCTGACGTTGGGGAGGTCACGGGTGATCTCCTCCTTGCCGAGCTTTGTGTCGCGAGCGTCGACCTCGTACTCCTCGATGTGGATCGAGGAGAGGGTGTCGTCCTTCACCAGGTCCTGGCTGAGGATGATGGCGTCCTCGAAGTTGTAGCCCTCCCATGTCATGAACGCGACGAGGAGGTTCTTCCCGAGCGCCAGCTCGCCGTTCTCGGTCGCGGGCCCGTCGGCGATGACCTCGCCGACCTCGACCCGCTCACCGGCGGAGACGATGACCTTCTGGTTGTAGGAGGTGCCCTGGTTCGAGCGGTCGAACTTGCGCAGGTGGTACTCCTGCGTGCCGCCCTCGTCGAGCAGGACCACGACCTTGTCGGCGGAGACCTCGGTGACGACACCGGCCTTCTCGGCGGTGATCACGTCGCCGGCGTCGATGGCGGTGTAGCCCTCCATACCGGTTCCGACCAGCGGCGAGTCGCTACGAAGCAGCGGCACGGCCTGACGCTGCATGTTGGCGCCCATGAGCGCGCGCTGCGCGTCGTCGTGCTCGAGGAAGGGCACGAGCGAGGTCGCAACCGACACCATCTGGCGCGGCGAGACGTCGATGTAGCCGATCTCCTCCGGCAGGAACAGGTCGACCTCACCGCTGCCGCCCTTCGGGCGCGCGAGCACGTGGCTCTCCTTGAAGCGGCCGTTCTTGTCGAGCGGGGCGTTGGCCTGCGCGATGTTGAAGTCCACCTCCTCGGATGCCGTGAGGTAGTCGATCCGGTCGGTGACGACGCCGTTCTCCACCTTGCGGTACGGGGTCTCGATGAAACCGAACGAGTTGATGCGCGCGAAGGTCGCGAGGGCACCGATCAGACCGATGTTCGGACCTTCAGGGGTCTCGATCGGGCACATGCGGCCGTAGTGCGACGGGTGCACGTCACGGACCTCGACGCCGGCCCGGTCGCGGCTCAGACCACCGGGGCCGAGGGCCGAGAGACGGCGCTTGTTGGTCAGACCCGCGAGCGGGTTGTTCTGGTCCATGAACTGCGACAGCTGCGAGGTTCCGAAGAACTCCTTGATCGCAGCGACCACGGGGCGCACGTTGATCAGGGTCTGCGGGGTGATCGCCTCGATGTCCTGCGTGGTCATGCGCTCGCGGACGACGCGCTCCATGCGGCTGAGACCCGTGCGGACCTGGTTCTGGATGAGCTCGCCGACCGCGCGGATGCGACGGTTGCCGAAGTTGTCGATGTCGTCGGTCGCGATGCGGATCTCGGTCTTCTTGCCGCCGCGGATGCCTTCGAAGCTCTCGACACCAGCGTGGATGCGCACCAGGTACTTGATCGTGGCCACGATGTCCTCGACGGTCAGCACCGAGGCGGTGAGCGGCGCGTCGAGACCGAGCTTGTGGTTGATCTTGTAGCGGCCGACCTTGGCGAGGTCGTAGCGCTTCGGGTTGAAGTAGAAGTTGTCCAGCAGCGCGCGGGCGGCCTCGGCGGCGACCTGCTCGCCCGGGCGGAGCTTGCGGTAGATGTCGCGCAGGGCGTCTTCCTTGGTGACGATGGTGTCCTTCGCCAGGGTCTCCTCGATCGAGGGGAAGCCGGCGAACTCGGCGAGGATCTCCTCGCTGGTCAGGCCCAGAGCCTTGAGGAAGACGGTGACGGACTGCTTGCGCTTGCGGTCGATGCGCACGCCGACCTGGTCGCGCTTGTCGATCTCGAACTCGAGCCATGCACCACGGCTCGGAATGACGCGCGCCGAGACGATGTCCTTGTCGGACGTCTTGTCGGGGGTCTTGTCGAAGTAGACACCGGGCGAGCGCACGAGCTGCGAGACGACGACGCGCTCGGAGCCGTTGATGATGAAGGTTCCCTTGTCGGTCTGCAGGGGGAAATCGCCCATGAAGACCGTCTGGGTCTTGATCTCGCCGGTGAGGTGGTTCATGAACTCGGCCTCGACGTACAGCGGGGCGGCATAGGTCTTGCCGCGCTCCTTGCACTCGTCGATGGAGTACTTCTCGGGCTCGAGGTACGGGTTCGTGAACGAGAGCTGCATCGTCTCGCCGAGATCCTCGATCGGGGAGATCTCCTCGAAGATCTCGCCGAGTCCCGAGACCTCGTTGACGTCGGTGCGGCCCTCGGCCTTGGCGGCCTCGACGCGCGCCTTCCAGGCGTCGTTGCCGACGAGCCAGCCGAAGGACTCGGTCTGCAGAGCCAGAAGGTCGGGGACCGTCAGGGTGTCGGAGATCTTGGCGAACGAGAGGCGGGATGCTCCGCGTCCGTTCTTGGTGGTGGTGGATGTGGATGCGTTGGGAGCAGCAGCCAAGGGAATAACCTCCGTAAGCCCGGCCAGGGCTTGTCGATTCCTTTGTCGTCGGTGTGGAGCTGCGCTCAGAGCTCAACGGATGCCGACCACCATATGAGGGCACGGAGAAACGAGCGCAACTACCAACTATAGACACGAATCTGCGACATGGCAAGTCCAATCCTTGACCAATTCCGGATGCTGCGGTAAAAGCATCCGGTTCCGCCGCGGTTCGGGGTTCTCTCGCGGTTCGGGGTTCCCTCGCGGTTCGCTCTCCTCCGACATACTCGGGTCCCCCGGCTCCGCTCCCCGTTCCGGTCGCAGTCTGTGCTGCTACGGCATCCGCCGTCCCCGCTCTGCGCGGTTCCTGTCGCGATCCGTGCCGTTCCGGCATCCGCCGTTCTCGTTCCGGTCGCGATCCGTGCCGCTCCCGGCCACGCATACCGGCACCAACTGCGACCGGAACATCCGATCCGAACCGATACCGGCACCAATCGCGACCGGAACCCATCGCCTCCCGAACAAAGCCAGCGCGTTCCCCGACCGCGGAGCCCTCCAGACCCATACCGGCTTAGCTCACCGCTCCGGTCGCGATTCGTGCCGTTCCGGCATCCGCCCTTCCTGTTCCGGTCGCAATCCGTGCCGCTCCCGGCCACGCATACCGGCACCAACTGCGACCGGAACATCCGATCCAGACCAATACCGACATGAATCGCGACCGGAACCCACCATCTCCCCAACGCAACCAACGCACCCCGCCCCCTCCGCTGCCCGCGGTTCGCGGTTCGCGGTTCGCGGTTCGCGGTTCGCGGTTCGCGCGATTGTTCCTCGCGCGCGCGGCTGACGTTGCCGCCGCGCGCGAGGATGAGCCACGCGAACCGTGTCCGCCAGCGCCGAACGGCGCGTTAGGCTCACCCCATGGCCCCGAGGAACAAGGAGCGTCGGACCGTCGCGCGGCACGCGCATCTGCCGACGCCGAGCCGCACGAAGACCGGGATGCGGATCTTCGGCGTCGCCCTCGGCGTGCTCCTGGTCTCCGGCATCGCAGTGGCCTCGTTCGTCGTCGGCGATCTGTTCCACCGCATCGGCGACGGTGCCGTGTCGCTCGAAGGGGGTGCAGACGTCGCCCCGCCCGGCTTCGGCGCGTACCCGGACGACAGGTCGTTCAACATCCCCATCATCGGCACCGACGAGTGCGGACCGCTGACCACCGAGATCCTCGGGGAACGCTGCCGGGAGGCCGACGGCAGCGTCCTCAACGACGTCAACCTGCTCGTGCACGTCTCCGCGGCGCCGCGCAACGTGACCGTGCTGTCTCTGCCCCGCGATCTGATGGTTGCCGTGCCCGAGTGCACCAGGGAGGACGGTTCGACGGCGTCCGCCCTGTCCAAGGCGTCGATCAACTCCGTCTACCAGCACGCCGGCCTCGCGTGCGTCGCGAGCACCGTGAGCGACCTCGGCGACATCCCGATCGAGTTCGCCGCGAAGATGAGCTTCGACGACCTGGTGGCGATCACCGATGATATCGGCGGCGTCGACGTGTGCATCGGCGGCAACGGCATCAACGACCATCTGGCCGGCATCGACCACTGGCCGGCCGGTATCCGCACTGTCTCCGGCATCGAGGCGCTGATGTTCATCCGGACCCGCCACGGCGTCGGCGACGGCAGCGACCTGGCGCGCGTCTCGAATCAGCCGCAGTACATGTCGCGGCTGGCGCGCACCGTGCTCAGCAACGAGACGCTCACCGATGTGTCCAAGGTGATGCGGATGGCGAACACGATCGCGGACAACATCCTGCCGAGCAAGGAGCTCGCCAACCCGCTCACCCTCGCCCAGCTCGCGCTGGCGTTCAAGGACGTGCCGTTCAGCGACTTCGTGTTCGTGCAGTATCCGACGCTCGATGATCCGGACAACCCCGGGATCAAGGTCGTCCCGGACGAGAGCGCGGCGGCGCAGATGTGGGCGGCGATCAACTCGGGTCAACCTCTGACGATCACGGGGGACGCCTCCAACCACGGCGGCGTGACCGCCGTGGAACCGACCGATGAGGACGCATCCGAAGAACCAACCGCACCCACCACCGAACCCACCGCCCCGACCGACCCGACCGACGCGCCGGCGACTCCGGACGGCCGCGCGACACTGCCGCCGACCGTCACGGGCATCAGCCTCGAGCAGGAGACCTGCGCGAACGGCAAACTGAACTGATGGGACGTTCACGCTCACGCGACATCGAGCATCCGCAGGCACGGCTCGACCACGGCGGCATCGCTGAGATCATTCCCAGCGCGTTCACCAGCGGCTTCGAGCTCGTCGTCGACGGCACGCCGCAATCGCATGTCGACCTCGACGATCCGACGCACCTTCACTTCGAGTACATCGTGCGGATGGGCGCGGTGATCGATCAGCTTCGGGACGGCCCGCTGACGGCCGTGCACCTCGGCGCCGGCGCGATGACCATCCCGCGCTACATCGAGGCGACCAGGCCCGGATCGCGCCAGCAGGTGATCGAACTCGAGGCGCCGTTGACGACCCTCGTGCGCGAGCATCTGCCACTGCCCCGAGGGGCGGCGATCCGGACACGGATCGGTGACGCGCGCGCCGGGGTGCAGAAGCTGCCCCCCGCCCTGCTCGGAGCCTGTGATCTGGTCATCTCCGATGTCTACTCCGGGGCTCAGACACCGGGGCATCTGACCAGCGTCGAGTTCTATCGCGAGCTCTCCGCGTTGCTCGCGGGCACCGGGGTGCTGCTCGTCAACGTCGCCGACGGTCCGGGTCTCGCCTTCGCACGCCGCCAGGTGGCGACGATCGCCGAGGTCCTGCCGCACACCGCTGTTCTCGCCGACACGCAGGTGCTCAAGGGCCGTCGCTTCGGGAATCTCGTGGTCGCTGCATCCGCCGTCCCACTGCCGACCGAATGGCTTCCCCGGCTGCTGGCCGCGGGTCCCCACCCGGCGAAGATCGCCCAAGCCGCCGAAGTCGTCTCCTTCATCCAGGGCGCGAGTGTGGTCACCGATGCGGATGCCGTCGCATCCCCTCGACCGGACGCGTCGCTGTTCCTGCGCTGAGCCATTCCCGCGCCGATCCGTGCCCCGCGTCGATCCCGAAGTCGATCGCCGAGTTCGGGGCGCGCCGCCCTGGCGACCCGCAGCGCTCCAGGCAGACTGGAGGATGGGATGCTGCGAAAGGAGAGCGCAATGAGTTTCATTCGAGGTTACGACCAGGACACCCTGCGCGAAGTGGTCGATCTCGATGAATGCGCCCAGCGTCTGGCCGAGATCGAGACCCAGCGCAGCCTTCCCGCCCTGCTCGAGCGCGTATGGCTGCTGAAGGTCCTCGGCAGGCTCGACGAGGCGCTGACCCTGTCGGAGGAGACCGTGCGCCAGGCGCGCATGGCCGGCACGCGCAAGGACGTCCTGCGCGCCCGCGTTCTGCACGCGACGATCCTCCAGTACCGGCGCGCGTTCGCCGCCGCCGAGCAGGAGCTGTCGGCCTGCGCCGCCGAGGCGGAGGGGCAGGGATGGATCGCGATCGCCGCGTTCGCTCACCAGCACCACGGCAAGAACGCCTACGAGGCGGGCGACTTCGACACGGCCAGGGAGAGCTTCAAGCGCTCGCTGTTCCTGCGCCGAGAGGCCGGCGCCGAGGACCGCGAGCTCGAGGTCGCACTGCTCGCGATCGACGCCGCCGAACGCCGTCGTCCCGCACCGCTCGCCGTCGGATGATGCCGCGCATCCTCGATGTCGCCGGCATGGCCTAATCTGAGCCCATGGCGGAACTCGACCGTGTGCGCATCTGGGGCGAAGCGCTGATCCGGCTGCATCTCGATGCGAGCTGGGCCTTCGGCTTCGACAACGCCAAGCGGCGTGCCGGCCAGTGCGACTACTCGAACAAGCGCATCACCGTCTCCCGCTATCTCGCCGCCCGCTTCGACGACGACGAGATCCATCAGGTGCTGCTGCACGAGGTCGCGCACGCCATCGCCGGGCACGCCGCAGCGCACGGGCCGAGTTGGAAACGCATCGCCCGTGACCTCGGCTACGTCGGCGGTGTGACCCATCACGGCGAGACCGCGGTCGAGCTCGCGCCGTGGGTGGGCACGTGCCCCGCAGGGCACACGGCCTATCGGCACCGGCGCCCGACCCGCGCGACCTCGTGTGCGAAGTGCTCGCGCACCTACGACCCGCGGTTCCAGTTCGAGTGGACCCGACGCGAGATCACGGCAGCGACGCGGAGGGCGGCGCAACTGACGCGCTGAGAGCTACTGCTGATCGCGCTCATGCGCCGTATCAGGATCGCGCTCGGCCGTCGTGTCGCCGGTTTCGGATGCGGCGCCCGCGCCGGCGGCGCCGCCCGAATCGGAGACGCCGCGCGCAGGGGCGCCGCCCTCGGCGAGGCGTCTGCGTCGGCGGACGACGGCGGCGAGCGCACGCCACCCGATGAGGAAGAGCCCGAGCACGAGGGTCGCCACGATGATGAACGGCGGTTCGGCGGTGCTGCCAGTGGCCACGCGCAGCAGCAGACCGCCGACGACCGTCACGACCCACACGATCGCGCCCCACAGGATCGTCCATGGCCGCGGCGCCCGCCGGCCCTGAACAGCCGCGACGACGTGACCGACGAGGAGCGCGACGAGGAACGGCCAAGCGGTGGCGAAAAGGCCCAGCGGATCCTCGCTGTGCGAGGCGCGCCCGATGACGGCGAAGACCAGCACGAGCACGGCGTCGACGATGAGAGCGGGGACGTACCTCATGGACTCGACCTTACGTCGATCGGCGCCCCGTCGCGCCGTGCCCGCCGGGGTGTCAGCCGAAGGCCGTGAATCGGCCATCGCGCAGCACCGGGACGACGTCGGTCGCGTCGAGCTCGGCCGCCTCGGCGACGGATGCCGGACGGATGCCGGACAGCGCCATGCGCGCTGTCGAGGCCACCCCGATCTCCAGTTCGCGCCCTGATCCGCTGGCGGTGAGCAGGTGCCGCAACGCGCCCTTGAGCGCACGGAACCCCTCGGCGGCGAAGGCCGCCTCGGGCGAAGTGTGGTCGATGCCGAGATCGGTGAGCACGGCGAGGATCGCCCCGGCGCCGAGCTGGTCCTCGACGGCGACGCGCAGCACACCGTCGGCGTCGCGCTCGCCCGCCGCGATGACGTTCACCGACGTGCGCGCACGACGCCGCTCCTGCATCCGCTGCACAGCGCGGGCAACGGCGGACGCGTTGCGCAGTCCGCCGACGAGGACCGCCACGGGAGCGGATGCCGGTGCCGTCGCTGCCGCCGCGGCAGCGACGGCAGCGCCGTTGCTCGACCACTCCCGCGCATCGGCGAGGTCGATCGCGCCGCCCGATGCCACAGCGTCCGGCAGTGTCGACGAGAAACGCAGCACGTCGACGACGACCACGACATCGGCGGGTGCGAGGCGGGCGAGCCCCTCGACGCCCCACTCGAGACGGACCTGGTACGCGGACTGGTCGAAGGGAGACGGCATCCGTCCAGCCTAGAGCCGCATCGCGGCGCCGAGCGGGTGCTCGAACAGCCGCCGGATCGGTACCAGGGCGGCCATTCGGGCGCCGACGCGCCAGCAGCGGAGGGCCGGCAGCGACGGCCAGCAGCGGAGGGCCACCACCGGCACGCCAACGGCGGCGGGCGGAGCAGTTCAGTCCGCGGCGAGCGCCTCGACCGGCGCCACCCTCGTCGCCAGCCGGGTCGGCGTCGCCGCCGCCACCAGGGTCAGCACCGCGGTCGCCGCGACGATGATCGCGATCGGCAGCCACGGCAAGTGCGGCGCCACGAACCCGGCCGGCGTGAAGTCCGGCAGCGTGGGGACGGATCCCAGCAGCGACTGCGCTGCGACCCATCCGTAGGCGACGCCCAGCAGGAGTCCGGTCAGGGTGGCGGCGACCGTGATGTGCGTCGCCTCGAGCAGCACCATGCGCCGCACCTGCGTGTTCGACAGCCCGATCGAACGCAGCAGGCCCAGCTCACGACGGCGCTGCACGACGCCGATCGTGAGGAGGTTGACGAGACCGACCGCGGCGATCACCGCCGACACCGCGACGAGCACCATCATGACGGCGGCGAAGGCGTCGAAGGGTGCGAAGAACTCGGCGGGCACCTCCCCCTCGACCTGCGCGATCAGCATCTGCTTCACCGACTCCAGCGCCACCGCGAACATCGTCACCAGCGTCACGCCCATGACCACGCCGATCGCCATCCGCGAGGAGCGCTCCGGATAGCGCAGGGCGTTCTCGGCGGCGAGGCGCGCGGTGGCGCTGCGCCCGAACGCCCTCCCGACGAGCCGCAGCATCGGAGGCATGAACAGCACCGAGCCCATCGCGAGGCCCGTGAACGACAGGACGCCCCCGAAGAACGCCACGACGACGCCGAGCGGGCTCACAAGTCCCACGATCACGCCGGCGGCGAGGAGGGCTGCCCCTGAGACGAGCAGCACCCAGGCGCCGATGTGGCGGGCCGGGCGCGAGACCTCGTCGCGCGTGCGCTCCACCGCGCCGCCGATCGCCTGCAACGGCGTGACGGCGAGAACCCGCCGCGAGCCGACCCAGGCCGCGGCCCAGGTCGTCAGCGCGACCCCGGCCGCCGGGAGCACCATCATGGGCTGCGCGAGCGTGAATCCGGCGGGATCCGCTCCGACGAGTCCGGCCGCGATCTGCACCCCGGCTGCGGAGAGGAGCAGTCCCGCGAGCAGCCCCAGCACCGCGCCGATGATCCCGACGACGAGTCCCTGCCGGCCGACCTCGCCGCGCTGCGAGCGCGCCGTGGCGCCGATCAGGCGCATCAGGGCGATCTGCCGCGTGCGTCCGGCGATGATCGTCGAGAACGTGTTCGCCGTGACGATCGCCGCGACGTACATCGCGACGGCCGTCAGCAGGACCGACAGGATGGACACGACGACGGCGAGGGTCTCGCTGTCGCCGATGTAGGGATCGTCCTGGAGGGCGGCGCCGATGAACGCCGTCGAAACGACGAGGACGACGCCGAATGCCGCCGACAGCGTGGCCACGAGGATGCTGGCGCCCATGCCGCGCTCGCGCAGCCAGCGCACGCGCGATCCGGTCGCGGTGGTCTGCGGGACCACCGTCGCGAGGGCGCTCACGCGCCGACCTCGGCGGCAAGCATGTACGCCGAGATCTCCTCGGCGCTCTGCCGCGAGTGGTCGGCGACGATGCGACCGTCGCCGAGGTAGAGCACGCGGTCAGCATGGCTCGCGGCGATCGCGTCGTGCGTGACCATCGCGATCGACTGGCCGTGCTCGCGGCTGGCGGTGGCGAGCAGGCGCAGCACCTCGCGGCCGGTCTTCGAGTCGAGGTTGCCGGTGGGCTCATCGGCGAAGACGAGATCGGGAGCGGTGGCCAGGGCGCGCGCGATCGCGACGCGCTGCTGCTGGCCGCCGGAGAGCTCGTGCGGACGATGGCCGAGACGGGCACCGAGGCCGAGCGACTCGATGAGCCCGTCGATGCGGGCCCTCTCGATCGCGCTCGGCCGGCGTCCGTCGAGTTCGAAGGGCAGCATGATGTTGCCGAAGGCCGTGAGCGTGGGGACGAGGTTGAAGGCCTGGAAGACGAAGCCGACGCGACGGCGGCGCAGGATCGTCAGGTCGAGGTCGCCGAGACCGGTGATCTCGGTGTCGCCGATCCACGCGCGTCCCTCGCTCGGGGAGTCGAGCCCGGCCATGATGTGCATGAGCGTCGACTTGCCGGAGCCGGACGGGCCCATGATCGCGGTGAACTGCCCGCGGCGGATGCCGACGCTCACGTCGTCGAGCGCGTGCACTGTGCCCTCACCCGTGCCGTAGGTCTTCTTCAGGTGCTGCACGCGGGCGGCGAGCCCGAGGTCGGTGGTTGTGATCTCCATGCCTTCGACGCTATTTCCCGGGCCTGGCCCAGCGCGTCGCTCCGGCGGAGCATCCGCGTACATCTCGAGAATGATCCCGCCGAGCAGCCGACGAGGCGGGGCTTCAGACGAGGCAGGACTTCAGACGAGACCGTGCTCGAACGCGAAGACCACGAGCTGCACCCGATCGCGCAGCGCGAGCTTGGTGAGGATGCGGCTGATGTGCGTCTTCACGGTCGCCTCGCTGAGATACTCGCGCGCCGCGATCTCGGAATTGGACAGGCCGCGAGCGGCGAGCGCGAAGATCTCCCGCTCCCGGTCGGTGAGGTCGGAGAACTGCGCCGGAACGGGTTTGGCGACCTCGGCGAAGTGCTCGAAGAGCTCGCGTGTGGCCGCGGCCGCGATGACGCTGGATCCGGCGTGGACCGTGCGGATCGCGGCGAGGAGGAACTCGGGATCGGCGTCCTTGAGCAGGAACCCGCTCGCCCCCTGCCGGATCGCCCGTGCCGCCGCCTCGTCGAGGTCGAAGGTCGTGAGCATCACCACACGCGGCGGGTCCGGCTGTGCGAGGATCTCGGCGGTGGCCGAGAGGCCATCCATCACCGGCATCCGGATGTCCATCAGCACGACGTCGGGTCGGGTCGAGCGCACGACGTCGACCGCCTCGCGTCCGTCGCCGGCCTCGCCCACCACGTCGAGGTCGGGCTGGGACGCGACGAGCATGCGGATGCCGGCGCGGAACAGCGCCTGGTCGTCGACGAGCACGACTCGGATCATTCGGACATCCCGGTTTCTCAGTGAGCGCCGGCGTCGCCGGAGCGTGGCGGAGAGCCGATCGGCAACGACGCGCGCACGACGTATCTCGCCCCCTCCGGCCCCGCCTGAAGACTACCGCCCACGAGCTGCGCGCGCTCGCGCATGCCGACCACGCCGTGCCCGCCCGCGGCCCCCGCGGACACGGCGATCGTGTTCCCGACCTCGATGTCGACGCGGTCGGGCAGCCACGCCAGCGTCACGTCGACAGCACCGTCGCCGTGACGGATGGCGTTCGTCAGCGCCTCCTGCAGGATGCGGTACACCGCGAGCTGGATCGCCGCCGGGGGCTCTCCCGGCGGCACCGGATCGATGGTGATGCGCGGCTCGACGCCGGCCTGGCGCACCTGTGCGAACAGCGCCTCGAGGTCGGCGAGAGTGGGCTGCGGGCCGTCACCCTGGCGGTGCCGGAGCTGGGTGAGCAGCAGCCGCACATCGCTCAGCGCGCCGCGGGCGGTCTCAGCGATCGTCGTCAGCGCCTCGGTCGCCACCTCGGGCTTCACCGCCGCGGCGTACCTCGCGCCGTCGGCCTGGGCGATCACGACCGCCAGCGAATGCGCCACCACGTCGTGCATGTCGCGTGCGATGCGCACCCGCTCCTGCTCCTCGGCCGCGACGAGCTCGGCGCGCGCACGCGCGACCTGCGTCGCCCTGCCGTTGAGAACGACCCGCCAGAGCAGGCCGATGCCCCACGACATCACCATGACCAGCACGAACACGGCCGCCATCAGCGAGCCGATCAGCGCCGCGCGCATGGTGCTCGCAGCATCCGCCAGCAACTCCCCCGACCAGATGATCGTGAAGTAGATGCCGCCGACGATGCCGCCGCCGATGGCCGAGATGCCGCCGACCCAGAGGACGCGGCGAGTCCCCCACGCGGCCGTGCCGAACAGCACGACGAGGATCCCGAGGTCGAACGCGGCCGGAGACAGCCCGGCCGCCATCTGCAGCACCGCACCGACCCAGGCGATGCCGATGGCGAGCTGCGGCGACAGCCGGGCGAGAGCCGCCGCGCCCCAGATGACCAGACTCACGACGATGTACGTCGCGCTCGCAGCTTCGGGCACGGCGATCCAGGCGCTCAGCCACGACGCCCCGGCGACGAAGATCAGCGGGGTGGTGATGAGGAACCCGATCACGGCGCCGAGGATGTCGGCGACGAGCCAGGCACGCGATACGGGGCGGAACACCCCTCCACGCTACGCGGCGCCGTCGCGCCCCGGCATCCGTCTGGCGATGTATCCGGGGGCGTGGATCTCCGCGAGGTCCGCGCCCCGCATTGCTCGGCTGCGGGTCCCCGGACGAGGAGCCGTCAGGCGCGCGCGATGATCTCGCCGTGCGGAAGGAGGAACCACCCGTCACCGTCGTCCGCCCAGCGGCGCCACGCCGCGCTGATCTCGTCGAGGTCGGCGCGCGTCGCCATGCCGCTGTCGACGAGCTGCCGGGCCAGCGCCGACTCGAGGATGCGGTCGGCCCACAGCCCTCCCCACCAGCGGCGCTCCTCCTGGGCGGCATAGCACCAGGTCGACGCCGTCGCCGTGATGTCGTCGAAGCCGGCGGCGCGCGCCCACGCGAGCAGCCGCCGACCGGCATCCGGCTCTCCCCCGTTCGCACGCGCCGCACGTCGGTAGAGGTCGAGCCAGCGGTCGAGCTCTGGCAGCACAGGGAACCAGAAGAATCCCGCGTAGTCGGCGTCGCGCACGGCGACGATGCCGCCGGGGACCGTGACCCGACGCATCTCGCGGAGCGCCTGGACGGGATCGCCGACGTGCTGCAGCACCTGGTGGGCGTGTGTGACGTCGAAGCTGTCGTCGGGGAAGCTCAGCGCGTGCACGTCCTCGACGGAGAAGTCGATGTTGTCCACCCCGCGCGAGGCGGCGAGCGCGCGGGAGAGCGACAGCGCGTCGTCGTCGATCTCGGTGGCGGTCACACGGGCGACGACGCCCGCGAAGTCGACCGTGATGCTGCCGGGGCCCGCGCCGACGTCGAGGAGCCGCGTCGACGAGGTGAGGTGCGGGCGCAGATACTCCGCCGAGTTCGCGATGTCGCG
Organism: Microbacterium sp.; assembly: GCF_047607465.1. GTDB lineage: Bacteria > Actinomycetota > Actinomycetes > Actinomycetales > Microbacteriaceae > Microbacterium. The sequence continues at coordinate 26,763 of NZ_JASGCY010000025.1, forward strand.
GTTGCTGTGCGAGCGGAGGACCGATTCGTGGTGTCCGTGCGTGTAAGTGGCCATGGTTCAGTCTGGCAGTGCTCACCCGGGTGAGAAACCACTCTCGGCCTGAGAAACCACGCGCCAGGGGGTGTCTCGCCGCAGAAGTGGTTTCTCGGAGGTCAGCCGTGCGCCGCGACGAAGCGGCGGATCGCCTCGCGGTCGGGTTTGCCTGATGGCAGGACGTCGAGCTCGTCGACGAGGATCAGGCGGGCGGGGCGGGCGGGCTTGCCGATCGCGGTGCCCACCGCCGCACGCGCGCGCTCGAGCTGGTCGACCTCGCTGCGGCGCAGCACCTCGCCGCGAGGAGCGACGATGACGGATGCTTCGCCCCACCGTTCGTCATCAACGCCCACGACGACGGCGGACGCGAGCCCCGGCACCGCGCGCACGACGCTCTCGACCCGGTCGAGCGACACGTTGACGCCGCCGGACACGATGACATTGTCGACGCGTCCGTGCACCCGCACCACCCCGTCCTCCACGAGCCCCAGATCCCCGGTGCGGTACCAGCGGATGCCATGCTCATCGCGCGTGAACGCACGCGCAGTGAGGGCCTCGTCGCCGAGGTAGCCATCGGCGAGGTGCGGGCCGGCGATCCGCAGTTCGCCGTCGACCTCGCGCACGGCGACGGTGTCCAGCGGTACGCCGTCGTAGACGCATCCGCCGCTCGTCTCGGTAGAGCCGTAGGTGCGCACCAGGCGCACACCGCGCTCGATCGCGCGTTCGCGCACCGGCTGCGGCAGCGCCTGACCGCCGATGAGGATCGCCTCGTACGCCTGCAACGCGGCGAGCACGGCCGGGTCGTCCGCGGCGTCGAGCAGCGTGACGAGCTGGGCGGGCACGAGCGAGGTGTAGAGATCCGGGATGCCGACCCCCGGCCCTCCGGCGGGCCTCAGCATCGACAGGGTCGACTCGGCGAAGGCGTTCGCTGAGAACCGCCCCTCGAGAACGGCGGGTTGCGTGCCTGCCATGGCAGAGCGCACGAGCACCTGGAGCCCTGCCACATAGGTCGGCGGCAGCGCGAGCAGCCAGCGTCCGCTGCCGATCCGCGCCGCCGTCGCCGCCGCGCTCGCCCGCAGCGCCTCGCCGCTGAGCACCACCTGCTTGGGGATGCCGCTGGAGCCCGACGTCGCGATGACGACCGCCGTGCCTTCTGGAACCTGGGCGGGGGCGCCCGGGAGCATCCCGAACCCGAGCGCGGGTCCGCCGTCGAGAGCCCGTGCGAGCGCCGTGCGCAGCTCGTCCGGCGCACCGGCATCGACTGCCACCAGCTCACGAGAGGTCACAGGCATCATCCTCTCACCGGTTCTCGGCGGACTCGCTGGGAGAAGGTGACGGCTGCAAGGTCGCACGAACGGTATCGGCGCTGTCCGCTGCTGTCCGCAGCGGTCGAGAAAAACTGAGTCTTCCTCTGTTCGCACTTATGTTCTACACTAGATGCATGGATGACGTCGTATCACTCGATCACATGGACACTTCGGTGGCGCCCGGTGCCATTGATGGTGCTGTCGCGTCACCGGTGTCTCCGCGTGAGGTCGCATCGATCCTTCTTGATGATCTTGCCTGCCTTGACATCGAGCTCAACCGGGTTGCGGCTCGTCGCGCTGAGCGGGTTGTCGAGGTGGTCGCTTTCGCGGCGCGGCATCCGGAGGTGTACACGTTCGATGCCGATGTCCACATGGCTGAGCGTGCGGCGATCTTCGATATCGCGCCGCGTTTGCGTCTCACCGAAGATCAGGTCCGCTATATCCATGGGTCGTCGTCGTGGGCGATGGAGCAGTTGCCCGCGATGTGGCAGCAGGCCCGTGACGGGTTCGCGACGATCCGACAGGTCGACCAGGTGCGAGAGTGCCTGCATCCTTTGCAGCTCCCCGTGGATTCTCCTCAGGATGCTGTCGATGAACTGGCCGCGATGACGGCGAAAATCGATGCGGCAGCCGCGGAGTGGGCTCTCGACCTCCCACCAGAGACGTTTCGTCGGAAGGTGAAGCGCCTGGTCGACAGTGCTGCTGGGAACATCGCGTCCCGCAGGCATGCGCGGGCGATGGCCGACCGGAACGTGCGCGTGTCCCCGGCCGGTGACGGGATGAGTTGGCTGACCGCGCTGATCCCGACCGTCGAGGCGGAGAAGATCATGGGCCGGCTCACGGCGACCGCGAAGCACGTGCAGAAGGGGGAACGAGGCGGGCGCACTCGTGATCAGGTGCGCGCCGACCTGCTCTGCGCCTGGCTCACCGGGAAGAACACCGCCACCGCGGTGAAGACGAAGATCTTCGTCACCATCCCCGTCCAACTCCTCGCCGGCACAGGCACCGGCACCGGCACCACCGTGCCCGGCTCCGC
>NZ_JASGCY010000026.1:0-4060 GCF_047607465.1 Microbacterium sp.
CGCGGCCGGTGCGGCGGATGCCGCCGCTCTCGCCGCCGCCGACGCCGCCACCGGGGCGGTGATGGCGGCGGACGAACCGTGCGCCCTCGCGGCACGGGTCGCCGCGGCATCCGGCGCCGTGCTCACGGGGTGCGAGCTGGTGGGCTTCGTGGCGACCGTCCAGGTCCAGGCGGCGTACGCTGGAATCGCTGCCGTCTCCCGAGCCCGAGCAGGGCCACCCGAGGGGAACTGACGGCGGCACGTACACGACACCACTGCGCCCAACCCTTTGCAGCGGTGTGTATGGTGTGCTTCGAAGAAAGGACGCACCCTTGGCTGAAGGCAAGAAGCTCGTCATCGTCGAGTCCCCGACGAAGATGCGGTCTATTCAGGGATACCTCGGCGACGGGTACGAGGTGCTCAGCTCCGTCGGCCACATCCGCGATCTCGCCGACAAGAAGGACATTCCGGCCGCCGACAAGCAGGCCTACGGAAAGTACTCGATCGACGTCGACAACGACTTCGACCCCTACTACGTCGTCTCCGACCGCAAGACGAAGACGGTCGCCGAGCTCAAGCGGGCTCTGAAGAACGCCTCCGAGCTCCTGCTCGCCACTGATGAGGACCGCGAGGGCGAGGCCATCGCGTGGCACCTGCTCGAAACGCTGAAGCCGAAGGTCCCCGTCAAGCGCATGGTGTTCCACGAGATCACCAAGGACGCGATCCAGGCCGCCGTCGGCAACACCCGCGAACTCGACACCGACCTCGTCGACGCGCAGGAGACGCGCCGCATCCTCGACCGCCTCTACGGCTGGGATGTCTCTCCCGTGCTCTGGTACAAGGTGAAGTCCGGGCTCTCCGCCGGGCGCGTGCAGTCCGCGGCCACCCGCATGATCGTCGACCGGGAGCGCGAGCGCATGGCGTTCGTCTCGGCCGAGTACTGGGATGTCGAGGCGCAGGCTGCGCGGTCGGGCAGCCAGGGCTTCAGCGTGCGCCTCGTGCGCGTCGACGGCGGGCAGCTCGCCCGCGGCACCGACTTCGACGATCGCGGGAAGCTGAAGAAGGCCGTCGTCGTCCTCGATGAGCGCAGGGCCGCAGCCCTCGCGCTCGCCGTCGACGCGGCCGGCGCCGGCACCGTGACCAAGGTCGAAGCGAAGCCTGGCACGCGCAGCCCTTACGCGCCGTTCACCACCTCCACGATGCAGCAGGAGGCCGGTCGCAAGCTCTCGATGAGCGCCAAGCAGGCGATGAGCGTCGCCCAGCGCCTGTACGAGAAGGGGTACATCACCTATATGCGCACCGACTCCACGGCGCTGAGCACCCAGGCGGTGCAGGCGGCGCGGAGCCAGGCGGTCGCGCTCTACGGCGACAGCGCGGTGCCGCTGAAGCCCCGCGTGTACAAGTCGAAGAGCAAGAACGCGCAGGAGGCGCACGAGGCCATCCGTCCGTCGGGTGAGAACTTCCGCACCCCGGCATCCGTCTCCTCCCAGCTCGACCGCGACGAGCAGCGTCTCTACGACCTCATCTGGAAGCGCACGGTCGCGAGCCAGATGGCCGACGCGAAGTACGAGACCACCACGGTCACCATCGCCGTCGACGCCGACGGGCAGAACCTGGAGTTCACGGCATCCGGCACCGTCTACACCTTCAAGGGCTTCCTCGACGCCTACGAAGAGGGCCGCGACGAGAAGCGCAACGCGCAGGACGCGGCGAGCGACCAGTCGCTGCCGGTCGTCGCCGTCGGCGACGAGCTGTCGATCGCGGATGCCGAGGCCAAGGGCCACCGCACCAGCCCGAAGCCCCGCTACACCGAGGCATCCCTGGTCAAGGCGCTCGAGGAGCACGGCATCGGACGGCCCTCCACGTTCGCCAGCATCATCGGCACCGTGATCGACCGCGGCTACGCGACCAAGCGCGGTCAGGCGCTGGTCCCGACGTGGCTCGCCTTCAGCGTGGTGCGCCTGCTCGAGGAGCATTTCGCCGACCTCATCGACTACGACTTCACCGCGGCGCTCGAGGACGACCTCGACGCGATCGCCCGCGGCGAGCAGAAGCGCGTCGAGTGGCTGCGTTCCTTCTACTACGGTTCGGAGAATCAGGTCGGCCTGCGCCAGGTCGTCGACAACCTTGGCGAGATCGACGCGCGCGCCCTGAACTCGACGCCGATCACCGACACGGCGACTCTCCGCTTCGGCAAGTACGGCCCGTACCTCGAGGTCATCGATCCGGCGAACCCCGAGGCCAAGCCGCGCATCGTGAACGTGCCGGAGGATCTCGCCCCCGACGAGCTCACCGCCGCCAAGGCGCAGGAGCTCATCGACGCCCCCGTCGCCGGAGACCGCGTCCTCGGGGAGAACCCCGAGAACGGCAAGATCATCGTCGTCAAGGACGGCCGGTTCGGCCCCTACGTGCAGGAGAACGATCCGGTCCCCGACGACGCGGTGGTCGATGAGGCCAGCGGCGAGATCGTGGATGCGGCAAAGCCCAAGCGGTCAGCCAAGAAGGAGGCGGCTCCCAAGCCCCGCACTGGGTCGCTGTTCCGCTCGATGTCGGTGGACACCATCGACCTCGACACCGCGCTGAAGCTGCTGAGCCTGCCGCGCGTCGTCGGCGTCGACCCCGAGTCGGGCGATGAGATCACGGCGCAGAACGGCCGCTACGGACCGTATCTGAAGAAGGGGGCCGATTCGCGTTCGCTCGAGAGCGAGTCGCAGATTTTCGACATCACGCTCGAAGAGGCGCTGGCGATCTACGCGCAGCCGAAGTACGGTGCCGGCGCCCGGCGGGCCGCCAGCGCGCTCGCCGAGTTCGAGGCCGACCCGGTCAGCGGCAAGCCGATCCGCGTCCGCGACGGGCGCTTCGGCGCCTACGTGACCGACGGTGAGACCAACGTGACGATCCCGCGCGGCCAGCAGGTCGCCGACATCACCTTCGAGATCGCGGTGCAGATGCTCGCCGACAAGCGCGCCAAGGGTCCGGCGCCCAAGCGCGGGGCGCGGGGCGCGGCGGCGAAGAAGGCTCCCGCCGCGAAGAAGGCTCCCGCGAAGCGTCGTCCTGAGCGAGCGCAGCCAGGCGAAGGGAAGGCGCCGACGGACGCCGAGAAGGCGGCGGCGCGCTCCGCCGCGGCGAAGAAGGCGGCGGCGACGCGAGCGGCGAACGCGGCGGCGAAGGCCAAGGCCGGCTCGTGACCCCAGGTCGCGGCGTGTGGATCACGCTCGAGGGCGGTGACGGCTCGGGCAAGACCACGCAGGCGAATCTGCTCGCCGGCTGGCTGACGGATGCCGGGCGCACCGTCGTCCGCACGCGTGAGCCCGGCGGCTCGGAGGTCGGCGTGCTCATCCGCGACATCGTCCTGCATCATCGCGGCGACATCGCGCCAAGGGCGGAGGCGCTGCTGTACGCCGCCGATCGGGCGCATCACGTCGCGACGGTGGTGCGCCCAGCGCTCGCGCGCGGGGAGATCGTGCTGCAGGACCGCTACCTCGACTCGTCGGTCGCCTACCAGGGTGCGGGGCGGGTGCTCGACGGCGTCGAGATCCGCAACCTGTCGCTCTGGGCGGCTGAGGGCGCCCTGCCCGACCTCACGCTGCTGCTCGACCTGGATCCCGCTGCCGCCAGGGAACGGCTGGACTCGGCCGACAAGCCCTTCGACCGGCTCGAGGCCGAGAAGGCCGAGTTCCACGGGCGGGTCCGCAACGCCTATCTGGCGCTTGCCGCCGCAGAGCCTGATCGCTTCCTGGTGCTCGACGCCTCGGCATCCGTCGACGAGATCGCCGTGCAGGTCCGCACCCGCGTCGCAGCGCTCCTCGCCTGACTTCCGCACCCCGTCGCGCTGCTCATCCCGTCGTTTTACTCAGTCGTCGCGCTGCTCTTCCCGTCGTCGCGCTGCTCAACTCGTCGTCGCGCTGCTCTTCTTCTTTTCGCGCTGCTGAACTTCTCCCGCGCTGCTCAAACTTCTGTAGCGTGAGCGGCAATCAGCAGCGCGACGCGAGGAACAGCAGCGCGACGCGAGGAACAGCAGCGCGACGCGAGGAACAGCAGCGCGACGCGAGGAACAGCAGCGCGACGCGAGGAACAGCAG
>NZ_JASGCY010000027.1:0-20576 GCF_047607465.1 Microbacterium sp.
GAACCCGGCTCGAATTCCGCGCGAGATCGAGCCGGGTTCGCGACCGGAACGCGCGGGGGGCGGGGAGTGTGCAAACGTGGTTATTCAAGTAACGTGAGCAATCGTGCACGATGACACCTCACTCACGCTCGGCCGCGTCGCGCGGGTGCTCGCTGAACGCGTCCGCCCGGCCATCCACTCCGCGTCCATGCCGCTGACGGTCGAGCTCGCCGAGCTGCCGGGCGAGCCGATCGCCCCTGCAGATGCTCTCGCGCTCGACTTCTCTGCGGCACAGGTGCCGGCGCCGTGGGGTCCCGCGTGGTCGACCACCTGGTTCCGGCTCACCGGGCGGGTCCCCGCCGAGTGGGCCGGCCGCCGGGTCGAGGCCGTCATCGACCTCGGCTTCGACATCAGCATGCCCGGGTTCCAGTGCGAGGCGCTCGTCTACCGTGCAGACGGCACGCCGGTGAAGAGCGTCAATCCGCGGGGCCAATGGGTGCCGATCGCCGAGACGGCCCGGGGCGATGAGCCCGTCGAGCTCTACCTCGAGGCCGCAGCCAATCCGGTGATCCTGGGCCACCACCCCTTCCTCCCCACCCAGGAGGGCGACATCCGCACCTCCTCGCCCGAGCCGCTCTACCGCACCCGGCGCATCGACCTCGCCGTGTTCGAAGCCGAAGTGTTCGAGCTCGCCCTCGATCTCGAGGTGCTCTTCGAGCTGCAGGCGGAGCTCCCGCCGACCTCGCCTCGGCGCATGCGCATCCTGCAGGCGCTGGACGACGCCCTGGACGCCCTCGATCTGCAGCGCATCGCCGCGACGGCATCCGACTCCCGTGAGAGGCTCGCCGGCGTCCTCGCCGCTCCCGCCGAGGTGAGCGCTCACCGCATCGCGGCGATCGGCCACGCGCACATCGACTCCGCCTGGCTGTGGCCCGTGCGCGAGACGATCCGCAAGGTCGCCCGCACGGCCTCGTCGATGACAGCGCTCATCGACGAGCATCCGGAGTTCCGTTATGGCATGTCGAGCGCCCAGCAGTACGCCTGGCTCAAGGAGCACCGTCCGGAAGTGCACGAGCGCGTCAAGGCGGCGGTCGCCGACGGCCGCTTCCTGCCGCTGGGCGGTATGTGGGTCGAATCCGACACGGTGATGCCGTCCGGCGAGTCGCTCGTGCGCCAGTTCCTGTACGGGCAGCGATTCTTCGAACGCGAGTTCGGCATCCGCTCGAAGGGCGTGTGGCTGCCCGACAGCTTCGGGTACTCGCCGGCGCTGCCGCAGCTCATGCGCCGGGCCGGGTTCGAGTGGTTCTTCACGCAGAAGATCTCGTGGAACCAGCAGAACGTCTTTCCGCATCACACGTTCCTCTGGGAGGGCATCGACGGCTCGCGGGTGTTCACGCACTTCCCGCCGATGGACACCTACAACGCGCAGCTCAGCGGCGCCGAGGTCGCGAAGGCCGCGCGTCAGTTCAAGGAGAACCGGGTGGCCTCGCGCTCGATCGCGCCGGTCGGCTGGGGTGACGGCGGCGGAGGAACGACCCGCGAGATGACGGGCAGGGCTGCGCGCCTGCGCGATCTCGAGGGCAGCGCGCGGGTCGAATGGCAGCATCCGGATGCCTTCTTCGAAGCGGCGCGCGCCGAGCTGCCGAACCCGGCGGTGTGGGTCGGCGAGCTCTACCTCGAACTGCACCGCGGCACGCTCACCAGCCAGCACGCGACGAAGGCGCTGCACCGCTGGGCGGAGCACGCGCTCGTCGAGGCCGAGTTGTGGGCGGCGACGGATGCCGTGCGCACCGGCGCCGCGTACCCGGCTGAGGCCCTCGACCGGCTCTGGGAGGTCGTGCTGCTGCACGAGTTCCACGACATCCTGCCCGGCACCTCGATCGCGTGGGTGCATCGGGAGGCCGTCGAGGCGCTGTCCGACGTGCTCGATACGGCGCGGGAGCTGTCGGATGCGGCGCGTCGTTCGCTCGCGGGCTCCGGGGAGCGGATGCTGGTCTTCGACCCGGTCACCGGCGCTGGCGCGCCCGTGGTGGATCCCGTTCCGGCTGCCGCTGTCGCGCTCACCGAGGAGGACGGCGGGCACCGCCTGGAGAACGACCTCGTCTCGGTGCTGATCTCGGCCGACGGGCTGATCGTCTCTGCCGTCGACAAGGCCACGGGGCGTGAGGCGATCGCGGCGGGGCGCGCGGCGAACCTTTTCCAGCTGCATCAGGACTTCCCCAACATGTGGGACGCCTGGGACATCGACAGGTACTACCGCAACAACGTCACCGATCTCACGGCAGTAGACAGCGTCTCAGCATCCGTCGTCGACGGCACCGCCGTCGTCAGCGTGCGCCGGTCGTTCTCGCAGTCGACGATCGAGCAGACGATCATCCTGCGTCCGGGGTCGCGCACCGTGGTGCTGCGCAACGAGATCGACTGGAACGAGACCGAGAAGCTGCTCAAGCTCGCCTTCCCGCTCGACATCCGTGCGACGCACACCGAGGCCGAGACGCAGTTCGGCTACCAGGCGCGCGTGACGCACACGAACACGAGCTGGGAGGCGGCGAAGTTCGAGACCTCGATGCACCGCTTCGTGCTCGTGCGCGAGCCCGATTTCGGCGTCGCGCTCGTGAACGACTCGATCTACGGGTACGACACATCGCGCGACGTCGACGGCGACGACGTGACGACGACGGTGCGGCTGTCGCTGCTGCGCGCGCCCCGCTTCCCTGATCCTGACACGGACCACGGACATCACGAGATCGAGGTCGGTCTCGTGATCGGAGCGGATGCCCGGGTCGCGACCGCCGAAGGCATCCGCATGAACTCGACGCCGACGCTCGTGCGAGGCGCGCGGGAGGTCGAGCCGCTCGTGACGATCGACGGCGACGGCATCATCGTGTCGGCCGTGAAACTCGCCGCCGACGGCTCGGGTGACGTGATCGTGCGGGTTTACGAGGCGCTCGGGCGGCGCGCGGCGGGAACGCTGCTCGTCGGGTTCGAGCACCGCGAGGTGCGGGAGGTGTCGCTCATCGAGGACGAGCTCGACGCCCCGCGCCGCGGCGTCAGCCTCGCGCTGCATCCGTTCGAGGTGCGCACGCTCCGCATCGCGCGCTGACCGCGGCGGGCGGTTCGCGGGTGGCGGGTTCGCTGGTGGCTGGTCTCCGGTGGCTGGCCCGCATGTGCCGCCCGTTCCAGTCGCGGTTCGTGCCGTTCAGGCGGTGGCGCGTGTGGTTCCGGTCGCAGTTGGTGCCGCTTCACGCGGCGGGAAGCGGCACAGATCGCGACCGGAACGACGGGCGGATGCGGGAAGCAGCACGGATCGCGACCGGAGCGGGGTGTCGATGCCCCGCTGCGACGCGCGACGCAGCCAGACGTCTGGCTCGCCGAACGCGGCCGGCAGCATCATTACTTCGGTCTTGACTTATATAATCGCCAATGCAAACATAGAAGACATGCACGCACTCGACGTTCTCGGAGACCCGGTCCGCCGGCGCATCCTCGAGATGCTGTCGTCGGGGGAGCTCTCGGCGGGAGAGATCGGCACGCAGATCCAGGCCGAGTTCGGCATCAGCCAGCCGGCGGTATCGCAGCATCTGCGGGTGCTCCGCGAACAGGGTTTCGCGACCGCGACAGCGGCGGGGACTCGCCGGATCTACGCCGTCGACCCGCGCGGCGTCCGGGAGGCCGGCGAGTGGCTGACCCCCTTCGAGCGGTTCTGGCGGGGGCCGCTCGCCGCGCTCGACACCGAGCTCGCCCGTGGGCGCCATGAGCGCAGGCGTGCAGCAGACAACGACCCGGAGCGGCACGGCTCCGGCAGAGGAGAGGAATGACCATGGTGGACATCCGCACGCAGATCGACGCGGTGCAGCGGGGCCTGCGCGAGGAGGACGTCGACGGCGCGCCCTCGTACGTCCAGACGATCAGCCAGGAGTATCCGTCGGGTATCGACGACGTCTGGGAGGCGGTGACGACGGCCGACCGCATCGCGCGCTGGTTCCTGCCGGTCTCCGGCGACCTCCGGGTCGGCGGCAGATACCAGTTCGAGGGCAACGCGGGCGGCGAGGTGCTCTCGTGCCAGGCTCCGTCGGACGGCGCCGCGTCGTACGGCGTCACCTGGGAGTACGGCGGCGGGGTGACCTGGCTCACCGTGCGCCTGAGCGCGCTCGGCGACGATCGCACCCGCTTCGAGCTCGAGCACACCGCGCACACGGCCGACGTCCCGCCGGGCATGTGGGAGATGTTCGGTCCCGGCGCGACCGGCGTCGGCTGGGATCAGGGGCTGCTCGGGCTCGCCCTGCACCTCGGCGCTCTGGAGGGCTCGATCTCGCCGGCGGATGCCGAGGCGTGGCAGCTTTCGGACGAGGGCAAGGCGTTCAGCCGCGCCGCGGCCGACGGATGGGCGGCCGCGCACGTCGCCGCGGGTGCGGACCCCGCCGATGCCGCCAGGGCGGCCGACGCCACCTTCGGCTTCTACACCGGTCAGCAGTAGGGCATCGGCGGCGCACCCGTCACGCGGGCGGCAGCCGCAGCACCTCCGGGGACTCGCCGCCGGCGATCTCGTCGAGCGTGCCGAAACGCTCGCGGTCGCCGCACACCGCGGTGAGCGTGACGAGGTGGGTGCCGGTGTCCCACGTGTAGGTCGTGAACGGGGTCTCCGACAGCGTCGGCGCCACGAGCTTCTCGCCGACGCCCAGCCAGCGGCTGCGGAACGACTCGGTGTCGTCGTAGTCCATCGGCATCGACGCGCGCGCGATGCGCACCTCGGGGGTGAGCGCCTGGGCCGTCGCCATCGCCACGACGAGCTCGGGCTCGGCCTTCCAGGTCCACACGAGCACCCGGCCGTCCGCGCGCTTCATCAGCAGGGGCGCTGCCTGGCTCATCGCCCACGCCCCGAACTTCGAGCCGGGCCGCTCGGTGCGCCCCAGCGCGCGGTTCGCCGTGCCCAGCAGCATCCGGATCGCCGCTTTGCGATGGCGGCGTCCTCTGAATCCGAGCGAGTCGGTCACGGGGATCCACAGGGCGGGATCGGCGGATGCTGTCAGACGCATGACTCCACGGTACGCCGTGACGGTGCCCCGGTTGCTGAGCGATCCGGCCAAGGGCGGCGGATGCCGGTACGCCTGAGCCGCGGAATCAGGGGTCTCGGGTAGAGTGGCCACCGCCCGAACCGGGCGCTCCGTGGCCGTCGAAACCCAAAAGGCAGCATGTCTTCTCCCGCATCCGACTCGACCGACCAGCGTCCCCTTCGCATCCTCATCGGCTGCGACACCTTCGCGCCCCACATCAACGGGGCCGCGCGCTTCGCCGAGCGACTCGCCGCCGGCCTCGTGCAGCGCGGGCACGACATCCACGTCGTCGCCCCGAACGACGCCTATCGCCGCTCGCCGGCGCGCACCGAGGTCATCGAGGGGGAGCCGATGACCCTGCACCGGCTGCCTTCGGTGCGCTGGGTCGCTCACGACTGGATCCGCTTCGTGTGGCCGTGGCGCGCGAAGCACTACGCGCGCCAGGTGCTCGACCGGGTCCAGCCCGACATCGTGCACATCCAGTCGCACATCGTGATCGGGCGGGGCCTCGCCCGCATCGCGCGCGAGCGCGGCATTCCGGTGGTCGCCACGAACCACGTGATGGCCGAGAACATCCTCGACCACTCGATGCTGCCGGATTTCATCGACAACCTGATCCTGGGCTTCGCCTGGGCCGACGCCAAGCGCACCTTCGCGATGACGCGCGCGGTGACCACTCCCACCCGGCGCGCCGCCGACTTCCTGGAGAAGACCGTCGACGTGAAGGGCGTGATACCGATCAGCTGCGGCATCGACGCTTCGCAGTACACCCCGGTGATCGGTCCGCGTGAGAAGAACCGCATCGTCTTCGTCGGCCGGCTCACCGCCGAGAAGCAGATCGAGGTGATCCTCAAGGCGATGACGAAGCTCGACCCCGCGCTGGATGCGACCATCGACATCGTGGGCGGCGGCGATCAGCGCAAGAACCTCGAGAACCTCACGGCGAAGCTCGGCCTCGCCGACCGCGTGACCTTCCACGGGCGCACGACCGACCAGGAGCTGCGCGCCCTCCTCTCGCGCGCCTCGGTGTTCGCGATCGCGTCGATCGCCGAACTGCAGTCGATCGCGACGATGGAGGCGATGGCGTCGGCGCTGCCCGTCGTCGCCGCCGATGCCGTGGCTCTCCCGCACCTCGTGCACGACGGCGAGAACGGCTACCTCTTCCCGCCCGGCGACGCCGACGCGCTCGCCGCGCGGCTCACCGACGTCCTCACCGCGTCGCAGGAGGAGTACGAGCGGATGCAGCGCGCCTCTCTCGACGGGGTCGTGATCCACGACATCAACCGCACTCTCGACACCTTCGAGGCACTGTACCGCGACGAGCCGCTGCCCGAGTGAGCATGCACATCGTCTTCTTCGGCGATCAGCACCTCGACTCGCTCGGCGGCGCGCAGGTCTCGATGCGCCTGCAGCGGGAGTTCCTCGAACGGGCAGGCCACACCGTCACCGTCGTCGCCCCCCGGATGCACGGGCGCCCTGCGGGCGCGAACGCAGAGCCTGGCGAAGCGTCCGTCGATCTCCCCTCGATGCCGATCACGGCCGACCGCGAGTACTCGATGAGCTGGCCCGGGCGTACGACCGACCGTTTCGTCGACCGCGCGATGACCCATCGCCCGCCCGTCGACCTCGTTCACGTGCAGGCCGACTTCTGGGGCGCGTTCATCGGGCATCGGTATGCGCGGCGGCACGGCATCCCCGTCGTGCACACCATGCACAACCGCGTCGATGTCGGCATCCGCGCGGTTACGCCCTTCGCCGGTCCCGTGCTCGGGGTGCTCAACGCCTGGCGCCGTCGTGCGCTGCCCGGATCCGGCGCGGGCAGCGACGGCTGGGCGTTCCTGCGGGGCCTCGCCGCCGGAGCATCCGCCGTCACCGCGCCGTCGGCGCACTTCGCCCGCCGCCTCGAAGAGCACGGCGTGTTCGCGCACGTCGACGTGATCTGGAACGGCATCGACGACGACCTGCGTCAGGCGACGCTCGACCGACGGGATGCCGGAGCCGGCCGTTCCGGCCGGCGGCCGCGGTTCGTGTGGCTCGGGCGGATGAGCCCCGAGAAGCGGCTGCTGCCGTTCCTGGAGGCCTGGGTCGCGTCCGGTGTCGACGCGGAGCTGGAGATCATCGGCGGGGGCGCGCAGCGCGCGGCGGCCGAGAAGATCGTGGCGGGCGTCGCCGGTGTGCGCTTCGCCGGCAGGCTCGGCTATGCCGACACCCTCGCGCGGATCGCGGATGCCGACGCGCTCGTGCAGACCTCGATCGGCTTCGAGACGCAGGGGATGACGCCGTTCGAGGCGGCGACGCTCGGCACGCCCTCGGTGATCAGCGACCCCGACATCGCCGCCGAGCTCGGCGGGGGGCTGTGGGCTGTGGGCACTGCGGCAGACTCAGGGACCCGGGGCAGGACCCTGGAGTCGCAGCGCATCGCCGCTCTCGCCGAGACGCTGCGGCGGGCGGCATCCGACATCGCCGCAGGCGTCGCGCCCGTGCCGTCGGCGTCGACGGCCGAGGCGTTCCTGCAATCGTCGCGGACGGCGGCGATGATCGAGGTGTACGAGCGCGTGCTCGCCGCGAGCCGCTAGAACGGCCAGAGGGTCAGCGCGAACCTGAAGAGGGAGCCGACGAGCGACGATCCTGCTGCGCCGAGCGCGATCGCGGCGAGGAGGTGCGGTGCGGGACGCTGCAGCGCGAGGATGCTGAGCACCACCGCGACGATGCTGCCGAGCAGCACGATCACGCCGAACCCCAGCGACACCGTGTCGGCGACGTCGTACGCGCGGCTCATGATGAGCAGCGGGAAGATCAGTTGCGAGAGCAGGGCGAGCCCGACCACGACAGTGGCCACGATGGACGCGGTGCGCCCGAGCGGGTTGGTGGGTGCCGGTGCCGGCGCGGCCCAGGGGGCGGGAGAGCCCGGCGTCGGCTGCGGAGGAGTCCCGTAGGGCTGGGCGGAGGGGTGCTGCGGATCGCTCACGAGGACTCCCGTCAGTAGGCGAGCAGGTAGAAGAGGTTGCTCAGCCACCCCACGAAGTTGCCGAGAAGCTGCGTGGCGGCGATGCCGATGGCGATGCCGGCGATGACCCGAGGGCCGGGCCGGCGGATCGAGACGAGGGCGAGGATGAGCGCAGTGGCGGAGAGCGCCAGCACGAGGAAGGTCACGCCGCCGTTGAGGAGCGAGTAGGCGCCGCCGCCGAACGCCCCGATGAAGCTCGAGTAGAAGAAGCTCGTCGTCCAGCCGAGGACGAGGCCCACGAGCGCGAGGATCAGTGCGGTGAGCGCCGGTCCACCTGCGGGGCGCGCCGCCTGCGGGCCCGGGGCGGCCGGGTAGCCGGGTGCGGCGGGGTATGACGGGGCGGCGGGGGTCGCCTGCCACGGCGGCGGGACAGGCGGATGCTGGGGCTCGCTCATGCTTCGAGCGTAGTCACCGATCGTCGTCAGCGGATGCCGGAGTGACGCGGGCCCAGTCGGTCGGCACGGCGCGGTAGCCGTCGTTGCGCCATGCGCGGACGGTGGCCACGATGCCCCAGAGGCTGAGGGCGGCGAGGAGGATGAGGAGTATCATGTCAGAAACGCTACGTTCAGAGTCCAACTGCCACGAGTGGCTGAAATGACTATGAGCGTAGGAACCCTGCCATTCGAGGAGTCGAGCATGAAGACCGTGGCCTGTGTGGTCCAGGACGGATTCGCCCCGTTCGAGTTCGGGGTGGCCTGCGAGGCCTTCGGACTCGATCGCTCGAACGACGGGGTGCCGAACTTCGACTTCCGCGTGGTCGCCCCCGAGGTGGGCGTCGTGTCGTCGAAGATGGGTTTCTCGCTGAACGTCGACAACGACCTGGCCTTCGCCTATGAGGCCGACCTCGTCGTCTTCTGCCCGATTCCGCACGAGTACTGGGAGCGCATCGATCCGCGACTGATGGACCTCGCCCGTCACGCCGCGGCGCGCGGCGCCTGGGTGCTGAGCGTGTGCAGCGGGTCGTTCATCCTCGCGGCGGCCGGGGTGCTCGACGGGCGCCGTGCCACCACGCACTGGATGTACGCCGACCGCATGGCGGCGATGTACCCCGAGGTGTCCGTCGACCCCGACGTGCTCTTCGTGCAGGACGGGCGCATCATCACCAGTGCCGGCACCGCGGCCGGTATCGACGCCTGCCTGCACCTGCTCCGGCAGGAGATCGGCGCCGAGCTCACCAACCGCATCGCCCGCCGCATGGTCGTGCCTCCGCAGCGCGACGGGGGCCAGGCGCAGTTCATCGACCGGCCCATTCCGCCCGCGGCATCCGATTCGCTCTCCGCCGTCGCCGACTGGGCGATCGAGAACCTGCGCGACGACATCGGCGTCGAGCAGCTCGCCGCCAGAGCGCTCATGTCGCCGCGTACCTTCGCGCGGCGCTTCAAGGCCGACTTCGGGGCGACGCCGGCGGCCTGGCTCGGGCGGCAGCGCATCCTGCACGCGCAGCGGATGCTGGAGCGCACCGACCTGCCGCTGGAGCACATCGCCGCAGAGTGCGGGTTCGGCTCGGCCGCGGTGCTGCGCCAGAACTTCGCCCGCGTGCTCGGCATGGCGCCGACCGCGTACCGGGCACGGTTCTCGTGCGTGGACGAGGAGCCGGCGGCGTAGGGAGCAGGTCGGCTCGGTCACGCCGAGGCGTATGCCGCCGTGGACTTCCCTGAGGGGAGGAGCCCGCAGGTGCGGACTGGGGCAGAATCGAAGGTGTGAACATCGTCGTCGCCGTCACCGGCGGAATCGCCGCGTACAAGTCCGTGCAGCTGGTCCGGCTGCTCATCAAGGCCGGTCATGACGTCACCGTCGTCCCGACCGACGACGCGCTGCGCTTCGTCGGCCTGCCCACCTGGGAGGCGATCAGCCGCAACCCCGTCACCACGAGCGTGCACGACGACGTCGCGAGGGTGCGCCACGTCGCGCTCGGGCAGAACGCCGATCTCGTCGTCGTGGCGCCGGCGACCGCGAACACCATCGCGAAGATGGCCGCCGGCATCGCCGACAACCTCGTCGGCACCACGCTCCTGGCCACCGAGGCTCCCGTGCTCATCGCCCCGGCGATGCACGCCGAGATGTGGCGTCACGCCGCCACCCGGGCGAACATCGAGACGCTCCGCTCCCGCGGCGTCCGCATCGCGGGCCCCGCCACGGGCGAGCTCGCCGGCGGCGACAGCGGACCGGGGCGGATGCTGGAGCCGGAGGAGATCGCCGAGGCCGCCCTTGCGCTGCTGGTGCCGCGCGACCTCGCCGGCATGCGCATCGCGATCTCGGCGGGCGGCACGCGCGAGCCGCTCGATCCGGTGCGCTTCCTCGGCAACCGCTCGAGCGGGCGGCAGGGTGTGGCGCTCGCCGCGGCGGCCGCCGATCGCGGCGCCGAGGTGACCCTCGTCGCCGCGAACATCGGCGCCGACGTGCTGGCCGCAGCGCAGCATCCGTCTATCCGCGTCGAGTACGCGGGATCCGCCGCCGATCTCGAGAGGGCGATGACGGATGCCGCAGCCGCAGCCGAGGTGATCGTGATGGCGGCGGCCGTGGCCGATTTCCGCCCGGCCGTGCGCGCGGAGCGGAAGCTCACGAAGGAGGCGGGCGGGATTCCCGCGATCGAACTCGTCGAGAACCCCGACATCGTGGCGGGACTCGTGCGGGCTCGGCGCGAGGGGCAGGTGATCGTCGGGTTCGCGGCCGAGACACCGGAGGTCGAGGGCGATGAGGCCGAGCTCCTCGAGCGCGCGCGACGCAAGCAGCGGCGTAAGGGTGTCGACCTCCTCGTCGTGAACGAGGTCGGCTGGCAGCGGGGGTTCGAGCAGGGCGAGAACGCGGCGGTCGTGATCGGCGCGGAGGGGGCCGTCGTCGCCTCGGCCTCCGGGTCGAAACGCGCGGTGGCGGACGCCGTTCTCGACGCGGTGCGCGAGATCTGGACGCCGAGCACCTGAGCGGGTAGGCGTTTCGGACTGCAGGGATCTGGTCCGGGAGAACGGAAGGGCGGTCGACGAGGTGTTCAGCCCGACGCGCTCCGACGTACTCTGGGCACACGAGTTCCTCGCCGGCTTCGACGCATTCGGCGTCACGGACGAGCAGTGACAGGGAAAAAGGAGAATCATGGCAAAGCTCGACATCGGTGACACCGCCCCTGCGTTCGTCCTCGCGGACGCCGACGGCAACACGACCTCTCTCGCCGATTACGCGGGCAAGGACGTCGTCGTCTACTTCTACCCGAAGGCGGCGACGCCGGGCTGCACGACCGAGGCGTGCGACTTCCGCGACAGCCTCTCGGCGCTGAACGCCGCCGGCTACGCCGTGCTCGGCGTCTCGCCCGACACCGTCGACGAGATCCGTGCCTTCGCGGATGCCGAGGCGCTCACCTTCCCGCTGCTGGCTGACTCCGACGCGGCCGTCGCGAAGGCCTGGGGGGCCTGGGGCGAGAAGACCGTCGGCGACCGTACCTTCGACGGCGTGATCCGCTCCACTTTCGTGCTCGACGGCGCAGGCGTGGTGCGGCGGGCGGAGTACGGCGTCGACGCGAAGGGGCACGTCGCGCGCCTGCGCGCAGAACTCGGCGTGTGAGAGCCGGAGCCCTTGACACTCCGGCCGGAGGGTCGGGCACTCGTTGCGCACGAGGAAGCTGAACCCTCCCCAGCCTTGGGCGATCCGGGTTTTGTCGCGCTGCTGTTTCCTATTGCGTTCGTGTCGCGCTGCTGTTTCCTGCCGTGTTTGTGTCGCGCTGCTGTTTCCCACCTGTCGCGTTCGCGTCGCGCTACTCTTTCCCACCTGTCGCGCTGCTGTTTCCCTCCGTGCTCGTGTCGCGCTGCTGTTTCCTGCACGCGCTGTTGAAATTTCGGCAGCGCGTGCAGGAAACAGCAGCGCGAGTGCGGAAAACGGCAGCGCGTGCGGGAGTGAGCAGCGCGACGAACATGTGCGGGCGACAGCGCATGCAGAGAAGAGCAGCGCGAGTGTGGAAACCAGTAGCGCGTGCGGGTTCGAGCAGCGCGACAGACGCGGGTCGGCGGGCCTCAGTGACAGACGCGGGTCGGCGGGCCTCAGCGACGGGCCTCAGCCGGTGAGCTCTCCGACGATCGCCTCGACGGCACGGTGCAGCAGCGGCACGGCGCGCTGGCCGAAGGCCTCGTCCACGCGCGAGATCGGACCCGACACCGACACGGCGGTCGGGGTGGGGGCATCCGGCACCGCCATCGAGAAGCAGCGCACGCCGATCTCCTGCTCCTGGTCGTCGACGGCGTAGCCGCGCTCGCGGATCACGTCGAGCTCGGCGAGGAGCGCGTCGACGGTGCCGATGCTGTGCGCGGTGGGGGTGGGCATCCCGGTGCGCGCGACGATGCCGCGCACGGTCTCGTCGGGAAGCTGCGCGAGGATCGCCTTGCCGACGCCGGTGTCGTGCAGGTGGGCGCGGCGTCCGACCTCGGTGAACATGCGCATCGAGTGCTGCGAGGGGACCTGGGCGACATAGACGACCATGTCGCCGTCGAGCACCGCCATGTTCGCGCTCTCCCCGAGCGCGTCGACGAGTTCCTTGAGTTTCGGGCGGGCGAGGGCGCCGAACTGCTTCTGCGCGCCCTCGCCGATGCGGATGAGCTTCGGCCCCAGCGCATAGCGGCGGTTCGGCAGCTGGCGGGCGCAGCCCAGCGAGACGAGCGTGCGCAGCAGGCGGTGGATCGTGGGCAGGGGGAGGTCGGTGGATGCTGCGAGCTCGCTCAGCGCGACATCGCCGCCGGCATCCGTCATCAGCTCGAGGAGTTCGAACACCCGCTCGACCGACTGGACGCCGGATCCGCCGCTCTTCGGGGTCCTGCTCTCGGCCATTGCCACCTCCCACGGTCGCACTCATTTCATCATGCGAAAGCGCCGTATCGAGAATCTGGCTCTCCGCTCCCGCTACCCCCGGCCCTGCTGGCTCGATCAGCCCGCGCAGCCGGCGGGCACCTGTGCGCGTCCCCCGTCATCGATGGCGAATCGTATCTTGTCGCATGCCGACGAACCGGTATATTCAGCATCAAAGCGCGCTCGCAGTCGTGTGCGCGCTCGGGGGGGGGGGGGGGCGAACACGGTCGCGCCCCCCGAGGGAGAGTAGAATAGACATGGCTGGTTTTTCGCGAGCGGGCGCATTCGTCCGGATGCGTCGTCTCATGAGCGCGGCGGCGGTGCTGGTCGCTGCGGCGCTCGCCGCATCGCTGATGACGCCGATCGCCGCACAGGCGGCCGGTAACGGCCAGCTGACCGTGAGCATCCAGGCGATCGACCTGACAACGGGTCAGCCGATCACCGAGCTCGGCGTGGTGGGCGCGACCAATGCCTGGGTGGGGTACCGCGTGCAGTACACGTGCGAGGTCGCCGTGTGTGAGAACACGAAGATTCAGATGAGCCCCGCACAGCCCAACCCCTATGGCATCTCGCTCACCGGGGTGCAAGGCACCGGCAGCGGCAAAACCGTGAACCCTTACCTGCTGGCGTATTCCACGTGGACTCCGCCGACGAACGGGGGGTCGGTCTCGGGCACCGAGGTCTCCGGCCGCCTCATCAGCCTCGGCACCCTGAACCCCGGAGACACAGGCAGCTTCACGCTGGAGTACTACGCGCAGGGACGGGTGACGGCGGCACCGACGGCGGGTCAGCTGTATCCCTCCGGCTTCCAGATCCAACAGTCCGCGACCATCAGCTCCGACACAGCGGTGGCGCCGGTCACAGCATCCGCGAACGCCGTCACCTGGAAGAGCACCGTGCCGAACCCCGGCATCGCGATTGTCGGTCCGAGCGGCACCCTCAAGCCGAACACGCAGTACACCTACAGCGTGCGCATGAGCGACGGCTCGTTCTACAAGTCCAGCGGAAACATCTACAGCAACGCTCAGCTTCAAGGCGCTGGTAACCACACGGTCACGGTTCCGTTGGATCCGAAGGCCGAGTATGTTGCGGGCAGCGCGACGTACGGCGGCGTGTATGACGCTGCAACCCACAGCATCGTCTGGACGCAGAACTCCGAAGCCTCCCCTGGTTGGTGCGCGGTGGGCGGGTGGGGCTCGACCGGTCAGCAGTTGGGACAGTTCAACGCAGCCAACTGTTACAACAATCGTGTATTCAGCGTCACCTATCCGGTGAGCAAGATCGCTGAGGCGGATGCGAATGGCTGCAACTTCGAAGTCACGACCGTGAATACCGCCACGGTCGACGCGACCTACCTCGACATCAATCGCACCAAGAAGTCTGCGAGCGGGTCGGCGAGCAACACGATCGCGTGCTGGGATCCGTTCGGCAAGCTTGCTGCGGGGAAGGACGTGGCATCCGATTCGACGTCGGGGTCACAGAGGCAGATCTGGATCAACCCCGATCTGGCTGGGCAGACCTGCCCTGCCAGCGGCTGGGATGGGTACCGGGCGTGCACCCCCGGCGCAGCTATCGTTCCTTTCACAGCGAACCAGAAGTACTGGTCGGTGGACGGGTACAACCAGGGCAACGTTGCCGGTGTCATCACGATTACCGAACCCAACCTCGACTTCCCCGACATGCCAGTGCGCCAGATCACCACCTCGGGTGGCACAGGCACTCCCACGATCGAATACAGCTACCGGTGTGGCACCGACACGCCCGTCAGCGGTACGGCTGTCACCACCTCGCTGACGATCCAAAGCTTGGGACTCAGCTACCCGAATTGCCGCTTCGTGAGCTCGAAGATCACCAGCGGGCAGGTCGCTGCTGGGCGCGTCAGGCCCACAGACACGGGATATACGACCTTCAACACCAAGTACTACTTCGACGTCCCCAACGGGGCCTCGCCCAGCGGCCCGCACCTGAACACGGCGACGGTCGCGATCGCGTACCCGAGCGAGCCCTCGCTCACCGGCGACTTCGAGGTGACGGTCAGCCGAAGCGTCACCCTCATTCCGCGGCCGACGGTCGCGCAGCCAAACAAACCGAAGATGGTCGTCACCTCGGCCTTCACGACGGCGCCCGTCGTCGTGACGAATGGGCAGACCGGCGGAAACGCCATCCCCGGCAGTCTCGTCACCTTCACCGTCGGCGGCTCGACGAGCAACTTCGATACGAGCATTCCCGACACTCTCGAGCCGCAGTACATGTTCATCGCTCCGGTCGGCTGGACGATCCAGCCGAACTCGGCCACGATGATCGGCACGGTACCGGCTGGTGTCACCTACACCTATCGCACGGTCACCGATGCCAGTGGCGCGCAGCGGCAGGTGGTGCTCGCGCAGTGGCCGGCCGGCACGCACTTCGGCGAGAACGCGACGCTGCCACAGCTACAAGTCGTCGCATCGCCGACCTCCGCGGCGCCGATCGGTTCGAACACCGCCAACTTCTGGATCTCCGATCGCCGTAACGATGTGCTCGACAGCACCAACACGACATTCGGCGGCGCGGCGCGAGACACGCTCGACGTCGATGGTGATGCTGTCACGACGGAGTGGGTATCCACGTCCTCCCGTGCCGTCACCGTCTCAGGCTCCGATGCGGCGACCATGATCAAGGAGATCTGCCTGCCTGATGCCTCGTCCGCCGACGGATGCCGGTGGGTGGGCGATTCGTCGATCATCGTGCCGGTGTCGCCGATCTCCGATGCGATCAAGTACCGAGTCACGATTACGAACACAGGAAACCGTGCCCTGACCAACCTCGTCGCCTACGATGTGCTGCCGTACTCCGGAGACACGATGACGCGCTCGACCACCCCGCGCGGCTCGACCTTCGATGAGACGCTGCAGCAGGTGACATCGACCTCCCCCGGGCTCACCGTGACGTATTCGGCGTCAACCAACCCGGTACGCACCGAGGTCGCCACAGGGGGCACGGGCGACTGGACTGCGTCGGCGACCGGCGCGAAGGCGATGCGCATCGCCTACGGGCAGGCGCTCGCTGCCGGTGCCAGCGTGAGCGTTGAGTTCGAGACCAAGGTCGGTGCGAACGCCGTCGCCGACTCCCTGGCGTGCAACTCCGTCGCGTACAAGGTCGACCAGCTGCTGGCATCCGAGCCTGCCCCGGTGTGCGCGCAGGTCGGCGAAGCCGACCTCGAGCTCACCGTGCCCGACCGTCTGCCGCTGCAGGTAGATCGCCCCGGTGTGGTGCCCTTCACCGTCACGAACCACGGCGGGTCGGTCTCGCGCGGCGGATCGGTCACCCTCACGATCCCCGCAGGTCTCACCGTGACCGGACTCGCGCCGGCCGGCTGGAGCTGCGAGTCGGATGCCGGTGCGGCACCGCTCACCGGTCCTGTCACTCTCAAGTGCGACGCCGTCGACGCGCAGGGTGCGTCACGTGAGATCGCGATCGATGAGCAGTCGCCCCTCGACCTGCCCGTGGCGCTCTCGGAAGAGGCGACCCAGGTGTGCGTCGACGGTCTCGCAGCCAGCGACACCTACGACCCCGATCTCACCAACAACGACGCCTCCTCGTGCATGCAGGTCGTTGCCGCGGGCGGAGTCCAGATCGTCAAGACGGATGGTCGTTCGGCGGTCAGCGTGGGCGACACATACACCTATGCGCTCACCGCGTCGTCGGAGATCGTCGCGGAGAGCATCGCGGATGCGGTGATCACGGATGAGCTTCCTGCGGGGGTCGAGTTCGTGTCGGCATCCGATGGTGGTGTTTTTGACGCCGGGGTGGTGACGTGGCCTGCGGCCGCCCTCGCGCCCGCCGGTGTCGCCAACAGCGACGGCGAGGCTGTCGATCCTCCTGCCGCATCGAGCGTCACGCGCACGGTGACGGTGCGGGTTCTCAGCACCGCGACTGATGACGTCGTGAACACCGCGAAGGTCACCGCTCCCGATCCTGGTGATTCGTCGGTCACGTTGAGCGACGAGGACACGGACACGGATGGGCTTCGGCGTGTGGCGATCACGAAGTCGAGCGATGCATCGGCCTCGGGCGTGCGTGCGGGGGAGGCCATCGAGTACACGATCGAACTCCACAACGACGGCACGGCCGATTACACGTCGGGTGTTCCCGCGGAGGTAGCGGATGACCTCTCGGCCGTTCTCGATGATGCGAGCTTCGTCGCGGGTTCTGCGACGGTGTCGCGGGCGGGTTCGTCGTCGTCGGTCGCCGACCCCACTGGCGATGTGCTGCGTTGGTCGGGTCCGCTCGCCGTGGGCGAGACGGTCCGGATCACCTACCGGGTGACTGTCGGCGAGGGCGCCGGCGGTGACCGGGTGCTCCTCAACACTGCTTATGCGGCGGAGGATGCCGGCGGAGCGTGTCTGGTCAGCGGGTTCACCGCCGAGGGCGTGGCGTGCGCGTCGACGAGCACGTCTTTTGCGGCAGGGGTCGCGAAGCGGGTCACCTCGTTCACGCAGAACGATGACGGCACGTGGACGGTCGTCTATGCGATCGATGTGACGAACCTCAGCCACACCGAGTCCGCCACGTATGACCTGTCCGATGATCTCGGCTTCGGTGCGGGCATCACGGTGGTCAGCGCTGAGGTGACCTCGGCACCGGCAGGGGTGTCCCCGCAGGCGTGGGATGGCAGTGGTGTGATCGTGGACGACGCGGTGATCCCCGCGGACGGCACGCACAGTTTCGCCGTGACGGTCGTCGCGGACAGCGCCGCGGTTGCGGGGACTCCAGCGGCGTTGTGCGATGACGGGGTGGTGGGCGGTTTCGCGAACCAGGCGACGCTCACCCAGCCCGGGCTCGCCGCGGTCACCGCAGAGGCGTGTGTTTCGCCGGTGAAGCCGACGGTGACGAAGGTCGCCGGTACTGCGACGCAGCTTGATGATGGCACGTGGAGCGTGCCGTATACGATCACGGTGTCGAATGAGAGCGCCACGGAGCTCGCGTACTCGCTCGATGATGTCTTCGACGTGCCGACGGGTGCGGTTGTCGCGGATGTCACGGTCGCGGGCCCTGATGGTGCGGTGCTCGATGCCGAGTTCGATGGCGACACGCACACGGCGCTGCTGTCGGGTGTCGATCGGGTTCCCGCCGCGGTGGCGGGTGTCCCTGGGACGCGGGTGTTCACGGTGACGCTCACCACGTCGATCCCCGCGGATGATGCGCTTGATCCTGTGGACCTCATCTGCTCGCCCGGTGGTGGTTACCGCAACGCGGTGACGCTGCGTCAGGGTTCGAGTGACGTGGTGTCGGGGACCGCGGAGGCGTGTGCTGCGGCGATCGCCGATCCGGTTCCTGCGCTGACGAAGAGCGTGGTGCGTTCGGTGATCGACCCGGTCACGGGGGTGTGGACTGTGGAGTACCTCATCACCGTCACGAACCCGAGCGCGATGGCGGCGACGTCGTATTCGTTGGACGACGCGCCGGCGTTCGCGGAGGGTGCGGTGATCTCCAGCGCGGTCGTGACCTCCACCGACGTCACGGTGAGAAACGACTGGGATGGTGTCGCACAGAAGAGCATCGTCGAGCAGGTCTCGCTCGCGCCGGGTGCGACGCACAGCTTCACCGTGGTGATCGCGGTCGACCCTGACGCTGTCGCGGCCGATTCGGAGGCGACAGACTGCCGCCTCGATGCGGGCGAGAGCGGAACCGGCTTCCGCAACGTCGCCACGGTGACCACGGGCGCGGTGACGCGGACGGCGTCGGCGTGCGAGTCGTTCACGGATCCGAGCATTGTGAAGCAGGCGGTCGGGGTTCCGGTGCAGGATCCGGCAACCGGCGAGTGGACGGTCGTGTACGACGTGCGCGTCGTCAACCATTCCGTCACGGCGGACGAGGTGCCGTACCGTGTCACCGACGCCTTCGACTTCCCCGCGGGTGTGGAGGTGCAGGCTGTCGATGTGACATCGACCGGTGGCGTCGCCGCGAACCCGGGCTTCGATGGTGTCACCGACACGGAGCTCGCTGAGGGCGTGATCGGGAAGGCCGAGGATTCGGCTTCGCCGACCACGCATGTGTTCCAGGTGACGGTGCGTTTCACGGCGCCGGTGGGCACGCCGGTCGACGAGCGCACCTGCGACAGCGGCGGTCTGGTCAATGAGGCGGTCGTTCATGTCGGATCCCGTTCGACGCCGGCGACGGCGTGCGCGGAGATTCCCGATGTCGCCGCCCCCGGTGTCGCCAAAGAGGTGACGGGGCTCAGCCAGCAGGCGGATGGCACGTGGAAGGTCGTCTACCAGGTCACGGTGTCGAACCCCTCCGGCGAGTCGGCCGTGCGTTACGACCTCAGCGACTCGTTCGAGTTCGGCGACGGTGTCGAGGCCGTTGGCGCTCCCACGGTGACCGCTGAGCCAGCGGGAGTGCAGGATGCGGTCGAGGGGTCGTGGAACGGTGCGGCTGAGACGACACTCGCGGAGTCGGTGCTTCTCCCGGCCGGTGGCGCGCACACCTATGAGGTGAGTGTCGTCGCGGACACCGGTTCGCTGTCGGCATCCGATGCGGCGGCGGATTGCACGCTCGACGCGGGCGAGAGCGGCACGGGTCTGCGCAACACCGTCAGTGTGGATGCGGGCGGGCAGGTCTCGGATGCGGCGGCATGCGCCCGGATCTCGGACCCGGGTGTCGTGAAGACGGTCGATGGTGTCCCGGTGCGGCAGAGCGATGGCAGCTGGCTGGTGAGCTACCACATCGTCGTCTCCAACGACGCCGACAACCCGGTCAGCTACGGGCTGCGTGATGAGCTGAGCGTGCCCGAGGGGTCGGAGGTCGTCGTCGACAGTGCCGCGGCGCGAGAGGGCGGTCCCGCGGTCGATGACGAGTGGGATGGTGTCTCGCACACGGTCCTCGTGCCCCAGGGTGCGGTGCTGGCGGGTCAGTCGCGGCATGTCTTCGATGTCACGGTTCGGGTGACGCTGCCGGACGGTGATGCCGGGTTGGAGGCGACCGTGGGCAACAGCGCGACGGTCGAGTCGGGTGTCGGCGGGGCAGTGACGAGTACCTCGGAGGTGTCGAGCGAGATCGCGTCGCCGAGGCTGGCGATCGAGAAGACGGCATCCGCGTCCGTGGTCGTCTACGGCGGCGAGGTCACGTACACGGTGCGGGTGACCAACACGGGCAAGGGGGACACGACGGCCGACGCTCCGGCGAGCTTCTTCGACGATCTGCTGGACGTGCTCGATGACGCGGCGCTCGTCGGGGAGCCGGTCGCTGACCGTGGGACGGTGAGCGTGCAGGGTGCGAGCCTGAGCTGGTACGGCGTGCTTGCGGTGGGCGAGTCCGCGACCGTGTCGTACACGGTGCGGGTGGAAGAGCATCCTGATGGCGACCGCACCCTGCGCAACGTGGCCACCCTCACGGCCCTGTATCCGGCAGACGATGCGGGCCCATCGGATGAGACGGTCACCGAGGTCGTGCCGCCGCTGGCCACGACCGGCGGCGAGCTCGCCTGGGGTGCGCTGCTGGCCGCGATGACCGCAGCGCTCCTCGGAGCGGTGCTCGTGCTGGCCCGCCGCCGCCGAGAGACCATCCCCTAGCAGCGGGCGGCCGCACCCCGCACGGTGCGGCGCACGGCTGGAGGCGTTCGCCGGGAACATCACCCGGCGAACGCCTCACCCTCGCGCCGGGGAGAACTCGGGAGCGCGGCGTCAGGTCGTCGAGTCGAGCCAGACCCAGAACCGGTCCCGCAACGCGTA